>DATLUD010000030.1:0-76486 GCA_035533275.1 Candidatus Dormiibacterota bacterium
CCCGCCATGCGGGCCCGCCCCTCGCGTTATGGCGGCTCGGTCCGCGCTAGCGGGCAGCCGCGGCTTGCTGAGCCTCGGCGGCGAGCCGCTGGTTCAGATAGGCCATGGCCCGGTCGAGCTGCGGATCGTGCGCCGGATCGCCGAAGCGGGCGTTACGCACGTCCTTCGAGACGATGTCCGGCTCGATACCCTGGTGGTTGATGTCACGGCCGCGCGGCGTGAAGTAACGGGCCGTGGTGATCTTGATCGCGGAGCCGTCGCCCAGCGGGTAGATCGTCTGCACCACGCCCTTGCCGAAGGTGCGCGTGCCGATCAGCACGCCGACCCCCGAGTCCTGGATGGCCCCCGAGGTGATCTCCGACGCCGAGGCGGTATACCCGTTGACCAGCACGGCCAGCGGCTTGGGCGGAATCGCGGTGCTCTCCGCGTCGTACGTCATCACGTTCGAGGCGCGGCTCTCCACGCTCACGATCGGGCCGTCGGGGATGAACTTCGAGGCCACGTCGATCGCCGCGTTGAGATATCCGCCGCCGTTGTTGCGCAAGTCGAGCACGTAGGCTCGCGCTCCGTCCTTCTGCAGCGTGTTCAGCGCCTCGGTGAGCTCCGTGGCGGTATCCTGGCCGAAAACGGTCAGCGCGACGTAGCCGATCTTCCCCGGAAGCATCCGGTCGTAGACGCTGGGCGCGTGGATCTCCGCCCGCGTGAGGGCCAGCGTCCCCAGCGACTTGCCCTCGCGCTGCACCTCCAGCTTCAGCGAGGTCCCCGTCTTGCCCCGAATCATCTTCGAGTCCGCCTCGACGGGAAGGCCTTTGGTGCTCTTGCCGTTGACGGAGAGGATGAGGTCACCGGGCTGAATTCCCGCCTTGCTGGCCGGGCCGCCGTCGATCACCTGGCGCACCATCAGATACTTCGTCTTCTCGTCGACGTCGATCACCACGCCGATGCCCGAGAACTTCGCGCCGTCCAAGCCCGCGTTGAGCTCGGCGTACTCCTTGGGATCGAGAAAGACCGTCCAGCGATCCTTCAGCGAGGCCATCATTCCGCTGATGGCGCTGTACGTGACGTTGCGCACGGAGAGCTTGCCCCCGGACGCCCGCATGGCGGCCTCGACTTCCGCGTCCAGCGTCCGCACGTTCTGCTCGGGCGAGTCGCCGGCATGGATCGGCGGCAGGTCGGCGCTCTTGAGGCCCGACTTCTTCAGGTACGCCAGCATGCCCGCACGGGCGCCCTCGAGGAGCATCTGCGGGTCGACCTTCTTGTAGAACTCGTTGGTCGCGCGAGCGTACGCGGTCTCCAGCTCCTGGAGGTCGTTGCCGGGAACCGCGGCGGTCTGCGAGGTCGCCAGCGCGGGTGCCAGCGGCAGCGCGAAGAGCATCGCGGCGAGTAGGACGGAGAGGGGCCGGAAGGATCGCATCGTGTTCACCTGTCTTGAGAGATCATCGGCTCGCCAGGTCGCGTTCCAGCAGGGCCTTGGCGGCGGCCAATTGGCGGTCGTTCGGCGTATCGATCAATGCGGGGTCCACGCTCTGGTCGACCACGATGTCAGGCTCGATGCCCTTGTGGTCGATGTCGCGGCCGCTGGGGGTGAGATAGCGGGCCGTCGTGATCTTGAGGGCCGAGAGGTCGGGCAAGCGGTAGATGCTCTGTACCACTCCCTTACCAAACGTCCGAGTGCCCAAAACGGTTCCAGCGTGATCGTCCTGGATGGCCCCCGCCGTGATCTCCGAGGCGCTGGCCGTATACTTGTTGACCAGTACGACCAAGGGCTCGGCCAGGTCGTACTGCCCCGTGGCCTGGTGCACCTCGCGGTCGCCCGGGCGGTCGACGGTGGAGACGATGGTGCCCTGCTTGATCCAGATGCTCGAGATGTCCACCGCCGCGTCGAGGAGTCCGCCGCCGTTGTTGCGCAGGTCGAGGATGAAGGCCTTGGCCCCGCCGCGGCGCGTGGAGTCGACGGCGTGGCGCACCTCTTCGTACGAGGTCGAGCCGAAGTCCGAGAGCCGAATGTACCCGATGTTCCCTTCGACCTTCGCGTGGACCGAGGGCACGTGGATGCGCTCGCGCACCACGGCGACCGTGTGCGGCGACCGTTCGCCCTGCGAGCGCACGAGCAGCCGAACCACCGTTCCGGTGCGGCCTCTGATCTCGCGCTCCACGGTGTCGAGCGTCTCGCCCTTGGTGGGCTTCCCGTCGACGGCGATGATGCTATCGCCCGTCTTGATGCCCGCGCGGGCGGCGGGGGTTCCTTCGATCGGCTGCACGAGCACCAGGCCCGTGCGCGGATCCTGCACGATGTAGACGCCGATCCCGCCGAAGTCTCCGCCGTTGAGCGACTCCTCGAGTTGGCTGATCTCGTCGGGGGTCAGGTAGGTCGTGTACGGGTCTTTCAACCCGGCGAGCATCCCCTTGATGGCCTGCTGCATGAGCACGGTGTCGCTGAAGCGCTTGCCGTATCGGCCGATCGCGCCTTGCAGCACGGCATCGAGCGTCTGCTGGTCTTGCGTCGCGTCACCCGTGGCCGCGGCGTCGGGAAGCACGGGATCGGTAACCCCGTGCGCATGGAGCCAGGCAGCCAATCCTGCGCGCTCGCCCGTGAGGAGCGCCGCGTCATCGACGGGCTTGTAGTAGACGCTCCGGACCTTCAGGAACGACGCGTTGAGGAGCCGCTGATCGAGCGCGGGCCCCTGTGCGAAGATGTCGGGAAGCTCCAGCGAAGCCACGCCGTTCCGACTGCTCGTGGTCATGCTCGTATCGGCCCCGCGCGCGGCGCGCCCGCGCTCCAAGACGTAGGCCCCGGCGAGCGATGCGATGAGGATGACGAGCAGCGCCGCGAGGGCGCGGCCGGGGAACTTCACAGGTGGGGCATTCTCCTGACAGGGCCAGCGTGCTTCGTGCCCGCGCGCAGGCCTACCTGTCATGGCCCGACTATGGCCCGACTAATGAAGCAACGCCGTCGGATCGGTCGGCTTGCCGTTGACGCGCACCTCGAAGTGGAGGTGCGGCCCCGTCGACATCCCGGTGGAACCGACCGCGGCGATCGCTTGACCGCGCTGTACGTCCTGACCCACACGCACGAAGATCTGCGAGCAGTGGCCGTAGAGCGTGGCGATCGAGGAGCCGTGATCGATGATCACGGCGTTGCCGTACCCGCCGTACCAGCCTGCATAGATCACGCGCCCCGGCGCCGCGGCCTCGATGGTGGCGCCCATGGGTGCCGCGATGTCGATCCCGGGGTGGAAGTCCATACGGCCGCCGCCGAACGGATTGGCCCGCAAGCCGAAGGGCGAGGTGATCGGCCCCGAGAGCGGCCACGACAGGGCGATCGGGGCGCTGCCGGCCCCCTCGCCGCCGGCGATCGCCCGCGCCCGGCGCTCGCGCTCCAAGCGCTCAGCCTCCTCGCGCTGACGCTCGACGATCAGCTTCTCCAGCGCGGCCTCCTCCTGCGCGGAGAGGCCTTCCAGGTCGGCGACCTGTGTGGCCACGTGATGCTGCTGATCCCGCGCCGCGGCCACCAACTGCGAGCGCTCGTCCGCCAGCGCTCCCAGTTGGCGCTGCGCCTGCTCTTGCCGCTGGCGCGCCGCGGTGAGCTGCGTGGCCGTGCCCTCCAGGTTGCGGCGCAGATCGGCCACGCGCTGCTCCGCGGCACGGCGCTCGCGGACCGTATCCTCGTTGGCCTTCACGATCAAGCGCAGATCATTCCAGCGGTCCACGAAATCCGAGAACGAGGTGGCCCCGAGGAGCACGTCCAGATAGCCGAGGTTGCCGTTCTCGTAGATGTCGACAAGGCGTCGGTCCAATGCTTGACGATGGAGGTTCAGCGACGCTTGCGCCGCATCGAGCTGACGCGTGTTCCAGGCCAGGCGCGCCTCCACGCCCCGCGTCTGCCCCTCCAGCAGGCGCAGGCGCGCGCGCGTCGTGGTGATGGCGGTGCGCGTGTCGTCGAGCTGTGACTGCAGGCTGCGCACCTTGACGGCAGCCTGGTGCAGCTCGCCGCGCTTGTGGTCGAGACGCTGCTTGACGTCGTGCATGTGCTGCTGCTGAGCACGAATGCGGTCGTCGAGCGACGAGCCGTGACGGGCGGCGGCGCCCGCGGTGAACGGCACCAGCAGGAGCCCGCACATCACGAGCGCGAGACGACGCCTCATTGGCGGCGTTTGTCCTTCACGTACGTGGAGCCGGGCATCGACTTGGCGTGGCGCTTGAGCTCCGCGGCCATCTCACCCACCAGATGATGCGAGTTGATCGGACGGTGCTCGTTCGAGACCACCGCGATCGAGATCGACATGATCGGGTAGCGGTTCAGCGTGCCGCGGCGGTCGCGGGTCTCGATGTAGCCTTGCCGGAGGTCGCGGTCCGTATACAACGCACGGATGCGGGTGTCGAAGTTGCGGATGATCGCGCCGCAGACGGCGTCGACCATGTGCGGCTGCGTCGCGACGATGAAGTCGTCGCCGCCGATGTGGCCCACGAAGTCACCGGGGCCGCCCTGCTCGCGCACCGCTTCCACCACCACCGCGGCCACGAGCTTGATCGCCTCGTCGCCGTGCATGAACCCGTAGACGTCGTTGAACGCCTTGAAGTTGTCCAGGTCCAGGTAGAGAATCGCCCATTTCTCCGGCGACGCGACGCGCCGCTTGATGGCGTCCTCGATGGAGAGGTTGCCGGGCAGGCGCGTAAGCGGCTGGAGCGCTGCGTCCACCGCCACGCGGCGCAGCTTGGCCTTGACGCGCGCCAGCAGCTCGGCGGGGCCAAAGGGCTTGGTGATGTAGTCGTCGGCGCCCGCGTCGAGGCCCAGCACCTTGTCCTCGCTCTCACCCTTGGCCGTGAGCATGATGACCGGAACGTGCGTGCCCACGGGGTGGCTGCGCACGCGGCGGCAGACCTCGTAGCCGTCCATCACCGGCATCATCACGTCGAGCAGGATGAGATCGGGCATCTGCACGTCGAGCAGCTCGAGCGCCGCCAAGCCGCTGGACGCCGCTAGGACCCGGTAGCCCGCGAGCTCCAGGTTCGCCGCGATGATCTTGCGGATGTTCTTGTCGTCGTCAACGACCAGGATCGTCTTCCCCGCGCCTTCGCGCTCTGCGGTCAACTCGCTCATTGTCCCCACTCACTCCGCTTCGCTTCGATCGTGGGGGCCCCGATCGTTTGAAAGGTTCCGAGCCACTCGGCTCGGGTTGCAAGAGGCCCTCCGGGGGCGCAATACCCCTTGCGGGACACTTCGGTGCGCCGGACACAAGCGCTCATAGATTCCGATCTGGAAGAGTGACGGTAAAGGTCGCGCCCTGCCCCGCGACCGACGTGACGTCCACGCTGCCGCCGTGCGCGCGAACGATCGAGCGAACGATGTAGAGGCCGAGTCCGCTGCCGCCGGCGGAGGCGGTGAGATGGTTGTCCACGCGATAGAACTTGTCGAAGATGTAATGCAGCTCGCCCTCGGGGATGCCGATGCCCGAGTCGCCGATCATCACCTTCGCGCCGTCGGGAAAGCGCTCCGCCCACACGCGGATCTCGCCGCCTTGCGGAGAGTATTTGACCGCGTTCTCGAGCAAGTTGGCAAAGACTTCGTGGAGCCGGTCCGGGTCGCACGAGACCATCACGTTGCCGAGGTCCAGATAGATCGGGTGGCGTTGCGCGTCGCGCGCGAGGTTCGTGAGCACGCGATCGAAGATCTGCTGCAGCGAGATGCTCTGGCGGCGCTTGAGCATGAAGCCGCTCTCCACGCGCGTGACCACCAGCAGGTCGTCGACCAGGCGCGTGAGGCGGTCCGCCTCCTGTTCCACGATCTGCAAGAATTCGCCGCGGGTGGCCTCGTCCAGGTGCGGATTGGTGCGGAGCGTCGCCGTGTAGGCCTTGATCGAGGTCAGCGGCGTGCGCAGCTCGTGGGAGACGGTTCCAACGAACTCCGCCTTCAGCTGGTCGATCTCGCGGATGCGCTGCTCGCTGCGGAAGACCCAGATCCACCCCGCGGGCTCGCCGCCGTGCGTCAGCGGACGGGCGCGCCCCACCAGGGGGCGCAGCTCGCCGTCGAGGTCTGCGACGCAGATCTCCAAGGGGCCGCGCGCGTAGTCGCGCTCGAAGGTCTCCAGCGCTCCCGGGGCCACCTGCGCCAGCGGGCGCCCCACGGCGTCGCCCACGGAGACGCCCGTGAGCCCCTCGGCACCCGAGCTCCAGCGCTCGATGGTGCCGGCGGCGTCGACGAGGCAGACGCCTTCGTCGAGCATCTCGAGCAGTTGGCTCAATGCGTCACACACGCAGATAACGGCCAACGCTGATCCACGATGCGATCGCTCCCACCAGCGCGCCGGCACCGAGCAGTTGCAGCGCCACGGGAATCAGATCCGGGAGTTGCGAGGGGAACGGCACGAACGGGAGAGCCTGCGCGAGCTTGGGCAGCAGCTGATGCTGGGCGAGGGACAGCAGTCCCACGGCCACCGCCGCTCCCACCAGGCCCGCCACCACGCCCTCCGCGATGAACGGGAGACGGATGTAGTTGTTGGTCGCGCCGACGAGCTTCATAATGGCGATCTCGCGCCGCCGCGCGTACACGGTGAGCCGAATCGTGTTGGAGACGATCAGGAACGAGGCGACCACCAGCATGAGGATCACGCCGATGCCGATGCGCTTGGCGATCGTCATCAGGCGCAGGAGCTTCTGCACCGTCTCGGCCCCGTAATGCACCTCGGCGACCCCGGGCAGCGCCTTGACGGCCGCGGCCACGACCGGCACGTCGGCCACGTGCTGCGCCCGGATGCGCAATGCGTCGGGCAATGGGTTGGTGGTGAGCAGCGAGGTGTCCACCTCGCCCTGGAGCCGCGCGCGCAGCTCCTTCAGTCCCTCGGCCTTGGGCACGTACGCCACGTGCGCCACACCCGGCAGCTGGGCGACCTTGGCCGTGAGGTCCGATGCGATCTTGGCGTCGAGGCCGTCCTTCAGGAAGGCGCTCACCTCGATCTGCTGGAGCGCCTGCCCGCCGACGACCGTCGCCGTCTTCTGGACGAAGAGGAAAGCGCCCAGCATGGCGATCGCCACGGCGACCGTCCCGATCGCCGTGATCTGCATGGCCGCGTTGCGGGTGAGGTTGGCGAAAACCTCACCCAGAAAGAACTTGACCCTGCCCCAATCCAAGGAAGTAGAACCCCCGCTCCTCGTCGCCGACGATGCGTCCGTTCTCCAAGCGCACCACGCGCTTGCGCATGCGGTCGACGACCGCTTGGTTGTGCGTGGCCACGACAACCGTCGTGCCCTTCGTGTTGATCCGCTGCAACAGCTCCATGATCTCGGTGGTGTTGCTGGGATCCAGGTTGCCGGTCGGCTCGTCGCACAGCAGAATCTTCGGGTTGTTGACCAGCGCGCGAGCGATGGCCGTGCGCTGCTGCTCGCCGCCCGAGAGCTCGCTCGGAAACATGCGGCTCTTCTGGGAGAGCCCGACCAGATCGAGGCAACGCGGCACCTGGCGCATGACGTCTTTGGTCCGGGCACCGGTGACCTGCAGCGCGAAGGCCACGTTCTCCCAAACCGTCTTCTCGCTAAGGAGCTTGAAGTCTTGGAAGACGACCCCCACGTTCCGGCGCAGCCGCGGCACGGCCCCGGGCCGCATGCGCTGCACCTCGATGCCGTCCACGTGAACCTCACCGCTGGTGGGCACCTGCTCTCGGTAGAGGAGGCGCAGCAGGCTCGATTTTCCGGTCCCGGAGTGTCCCACCAGGAACACGAACTCGCCCTTCTCGATCTTGATGTCCACGTCGTCGAGGGCTCGAATGCCGTTGGGGTATGTTAAGGATACGCTGCGCAGTTCGATCAACGCGGCCTCCTCCGGAACTGCGCGCGGGCGTTCCGGAAAGCTGTCGTTGTATGTGTCGGTTATCGGGCGCAAGCGAGGAACCCTTCACCCGGCCCGGGTAAAGAAAGCCCGCCTACCTACTAGTGAAAGAAGATGATGGCCATGCAGGCAATCGTGAACGGCGGACTGAGCTTCGACCTGACCCCTGAACAGGAGGCGATTCAGAAGCTCTGCCGCGAGCTCGCCGACGACCTCATCGCTCCCGCTGCCGAGGAGCTGGACGCCACAGGGGAGTTCCCCTACCAGATCGTGGCCAAGCTCGCGGAACTGGGCCTGTTGGGCATACCCTGGCCGGAGCGGTACGGGGGCATCGGCGCCGACACGGTCTCCTACGCGCTGGCTGTGATGGAGATCTCACGCGGCGACGCCTCCGTGGGCATCACCCTGGCGGCGCACACCTCGCTGGGCTCCGCCCCTTTCTCCTACTTCGGGACGGAGGAGCAGAAGGAGCGCTACCTGGTGCCGCTCGCCCAGGGAACCATGCTCTGGGGCTTCGGTCTGACGGAGCCCGGGGCGGGCTCCGACGCCGGCAACTGCCAGACGCGCGCCGAGCTGGTGGGAGACCACTGGGTGATCAACGGCTCCAAGGCCTTCATCACCAACTCCGGCACGCGGATCACGGGGGGGACCACCATCACGGCCTGGACGGGCACCCTCCCCGACGGGCGCAAGGAGATCACCAACCTCATCGTGCCGCAGACGACCCCAGGGTTCTCGGCGAGCAAGAAGTACCGGAAGATGGGGTGGCGCGCCTCGGATACGCGCGAGCTGGCGTTCGTGGACGCCAAGGTGCCCGCGGAGAACGTGCTGGGGCAGCGGGGGCGGGGGTTCAAGCAGTTCCTCGACATCCTCGACGGCGGGCGGATCTCGGTGGCGGCGCTCTCGATCGGGCTGGCTCAGGCGGCCTTCGAGGCGGCGCTGAAGTACGCCAAGGAGCGCCACGCGTTCGGCAAGCCGATCGGCAAGTTCCAGGCGATCCAGTTCAAGCTGGCCGACATGAAGATGGAGATCGAGCACGCCAAGCTGATGCTGCTCAAGGCGGCCTGGGAGAAGGACCTGGGGCGCGACTTCGCCATGAGCGCCTCGCTGGCCAAGCTCTACGCCGCCGAGGTCTCGCGGAGAGTCTGCAACGAGGCGGTGCAGATTCACGGCGGGTACGGCTTCATGGACGAGTACCCCGTCTCGAGGTACTACCGCGATCAGAAGGTCAACGAGATCGGCGAGGGGACCAACGAGGTCCAGCGCCTGGTCATCGCCCGGATGCTGGGGCTCTAGCCGTGGGGATCGCGCGGTCGCGATTGCTGGCCGGCATGGCGGCCCTCTGCGCGTTGGGGGCGGGGCGTCGCCCCGCGGAGGCGATGCCCGAGGCGGGACCGCGCGTGGGCGAGCCGGCCCCGGAGTTCAGCGGCGCCGCGGTCCAGCGCGGGGTCATCTCGACGTTCGATCTACGCCGGGCCGCCGCGGCGGACGGCACGCTCATGCTCTACTTCTTCGTCAAGGCGTTCACCCCGGCCTGAACGATCGAGGCCCAGGCCTTCACCGCCCGTGCGGCGGCGTTCGAACGGGCACACGCGACGATCGTCGGCGGCTCACGCGACGACGTGGCGACCTTGGCGCGCTTCGAGCAATCGGTGAAGGCGCCGTTCGAGATGGTGAGCCTCTCCGCGCGCGCCGTCGACGCGTACGACGCGGGAATCGTCTACTTCGGAAAGACGTACGCCGACCGGATCTCGTACCTGATCGACAAGGACGGCCGGATCATCTGGACGCTGCGCGACCCGAGCCCGCTGGCGCACATCAACGAGGCGCTGGCGTTCTTGAGCAAGCGCGGCGCATAGCGCGCCGCGGCGGCGCTACGCCGTGCGCGCGTGGAGCCGCGCGCCGGCGATCACGACGCCGTTGCCCGCCGGCATGCCCTTGAAGCCGCGGATCCCTCCGTCGAGGAACTGCAGCGTCGCCTTCAGCCGCTCGGGAGGCGGCTCGCCTTCGTCCAAGCAGAAGCGCGAGAACGGCGCGCAAGGGCGCATCACCGCCGGGCGCTCGATGCGTAGCGGCGGCTCGCCGGGCAGCTCGATCAAGAGCTCCTCGCCCAGGTCCGCCAGCTGCGTGCGTCCCGGTCGCTCCACGATGAGGCTCTCGCCGGCGGCGCCGAGAGCGATATGCTCACCGAAGCGCTCGCGCATGGCATCGTAGTGGCCGGTGAAGCCGATGGAGAGGTGGTTGGTGGCATTGGAGCGCGTCGCGGGGTGGGCGGCGTGGTGGACGTCGAGCACGTAGCCTTCGCCCACGCGCGCGACGGCGCCATCGGGTGAGACGTGGAGGCCCTCGACGTGGCGGATCAGTTCGACGCGGTAGCGCGAGGCGTCGCCGTCCTTCAGACGGTCGAGCTCGATCTGGAGTTGGATGATCACGCCCAGCTCGCGCCACATAGCCGCTGTGCGTTCAACCATCCCACCGAGCGTTCCTCGGGTTCTCGTTGCGAGGCTCGGAGGCGATCCTCGAGATCAGCGCCGCCGGATGAGCAACGTGCTCAACGCCGGCCAACGGCATTGAGCACGCAACGAACACTTGGTGCCGAGAAAGGGACTCGAACCCCCACGAGCTTTCGCCCACTAGTACCTGAAACTAGCGCGTCTACCAATTCCGCCATCTCGGCGCGGCCACAGTAAGATACCACAGGGGCCCGGCGCCCCGCAAGGGTGACCTCGGCCGAGGCCGAAGTGCCGAAGGCGACGTATGAAGTTCAGCCAATTGCGGACCTTCCTCGAGACGGTGCGCCGGGGCGGCTTCGCCGAGGCCGCTCGCGCCATGGGGGTCTCGCAGCCGGCCATCACCCGGCAAATCCAGCGCCTGGAGAACGAGCTCGGCGTTCGCCTCCTGCGGCGAGCCGAAGGCCCCGTCACGCTCACCGCGGCCGGAAGCCAGGTCCAGGTCTTCGCCGAGCAGGTCCTGAGCGAGTACGAGGCGTTGCGAGAGCGCCTGCGCCCCTTCCACGAGGGCGTGGCGGGCTCGCTGCGCGTCGCGGCCAGCACCACGCCGGGGGAATACCTGGTCCCACGCCTGCTAGTGCTCTTCGCCCAGCGTTATCCCGAGGTGACCTCCCTGCTCGACGTCAGCGACTCCCGGCGCGTGGCCGACGCCCTGGCCGAGGGGCTATACGACGTCGGCTTCACCGGCATCGCGCCCCAGCGGCCGCATTTGGAGGTGGAGCAGGTGGCCACGGACGAGATCGTGCTCATCGCCCCGGCCGCGCATCCGTTGGCCAAGCGCCGCCGCATCAAGATCGCCGATCTGGAAGGGGAGACGCTCATCGCGCGCGAGGCAGGCTCGGGCACCATGGAGAGCGTGAAGCGCTCTCTGCGCGACGCCGGCGCCGAGCTGCCGTCCATGCGCACCGCGATGCAGCTCGGCACCTCGCACGCAGTGCTGGCCGCCGTGCGCGCCGGCCTGGGCGTGGGCTTCGTCACCTCGCACGCGCTCGACGGTGAGCTCCACGACCGCAACGGCGTGCGCGTCGTTGCCATCAACGGCGTCTCGCTGGTGCGCGATCTCTACATGATCTACCGCGCCGACCATCTCGACGTCCCCGTGGTGCGAGCCTTTGTCGACTCCACCCGGCGCTGGGCCGAAGGCACGCGCGCGTAGCGTGCTCCCGCCATGACGCTCTCGCACGATCCCGCCGCGCTCTCCGGATTCGTGCTGTGCCTGCTGGGCGGGCTCGGCGCCGTCTACAAGGGGCGCCGCGGCGCGCTCACCTGGTGGGAGCGCGAGGTCTACCACATGTCGCCGCGCTCCAACGTCCGCTTCGGCATCTTCTACCTCGCGCTGGCGGGGCTCTTCGCGCTGATCCTGCTAGGCGCGCCCCTTCCCAGCGTGATCATCCTTGCGGTAGCGGTGGTCTCCGGAATCCTGTACGTGAGCTCGTTCGCGCGCGGCGCGGGAGACGATTGACACCATGAGCGAGACATTCCACTTCTCCCCGCGCCCGAACCGGGCGCACGAGATCCGCTGGCGGCCGTGGGGTCCGCAAGCCTTCGCCGAGGCGCAGGCCCAGGACCGGCCGATCCTCCTCTCGCTCTCGGCGGTGTGGTGCCACTGGTGCCACGTGATGGACGAGACCACGTACTCGACGCCGGCGATCATCGAGAGCATCAACGAGCACTTCGTCCCGATCCGCGTCGACAACGACCGCCGCCCCGACATCAACGCGCGCTACAACATGGGCGGCTGGCCGACGACGGCGTTCCTGATGCCCGGCGGCGAGACGATCACCGGCGCCACCTACCTTGCGCCCCAGCAGATGCACCAGCTGCTGGAGCGCATCGTGGAATTCTACCGCGAGAACGCCCCGGAGATCCGCCGCAAGATGGCCGAGGAACCGCTGCGCCGGCTCGCGTCCTCACCGCAGCGGAGCGCCCTCTCCCCGGAGATGGTGGAGCGGGTGCTGGAGGCGGCGGGCGATCTCTACGACCCCGAGTTCGGCGGCTTCGGCACCGCGCCGAAGTTTCCGATGACCGACGTGCTGGAGCTGCTGCTCGATCGCTGGCTGTGCACGCGCGATGCGCGGCCGCGGCAGATGCTGGAGAAGACGCTGCACGCGATGGCCGACGGCGGGATGTACGATCACGTCGAGGGCGGCTGGTTCCGCTACTCCACCGACCGCGCCTGGCAGGTCCCGCACTTCGAGAAGATGGCCGAGGACCACGCCGGGCTGCTGCGCGTCTGTGCGCGCTTCGCGCGCGTCACCGGCGACGCCCGCCTGCGCGATCGCGTCTCCGCCGCCATCGGCTGGCTGACCTCAACGCTCTACGAACCCCGCAGCGGCCTCTTCGGCGGCAGCCAGGACGCCGACGAGGTCTACTATGCCAAGGGGTTGGAGGAGCGCCGCGCGATGCGCGCGCCGTACGTCGACCGCACCTCGTACACGAACTGGACGGCCGCGCTCGCCGGCGCGCTCTACGAGGTCGCGCCGCTGCTGGACGACGCGGCGTTGGCCCAGCGCGCCACGCGCGCGCTCGACGTGCTGTGGGAACGCATGCACGACGAGCGTCTCGGCTTGCTCTACCACTACCTGGCGCCGCCGGACGGCGAGCCGCAGACGTGGGGTCTGCTGACGGATCAAGCGGCGATGCTGCGCGCCCTGCTCGACGCCCATGCGGCCACGGGCCAGATCCGCATGCTGGAGCGCGCCGAGCAGCTGGCCGACGAGACCGTGGCGCGGCTCTGTTCGGAGCACGGCGGCTTTCTCGACCGCGCGCCCGACGGCGAGGCGCTGGGCTTTCTCGCGCTGGCCGACCGCCCGTTGGCGGAGAACGCCGCCGCGGCCGATGCCCTCGTGCGTCTGGCGGCGTTGGCGGACCGGCCAGATCTGCGAGAGGTGGCGGAGCGCGCGCTGGCACTCCATGCGGGGGCGTACGAGAGAGCGGGCGCCTTCGCCGCGCCGTTCGCGCGCGCCGTGGCACGCTTCGTCGCGCCGAACAAGACGGTGACGCTCGTGACGCTCGATGAAGGCCGGGAGCGCGCGGCGCTCGAGTTGCTAGGAGCCGCCGGCGAGCTGCGCCTGGACGACCCGCTGGTGGAGGTCCGCGTGCTCGACGCGGAGCGTGACCGGGGGCGCCTGATCCGCAGCGGCTACGCCGCCGACGAGCGCGGCGCGGTCGCCTACGTCTGCATCGGCACGGTCTGCGCCGAGCCGGCGCGCACGACGGAGGAGATCAGGAGCGCTTATCGGACGTTCTTTGGCGCCGCGGGGGCCTGAAGAGGCTGCGCCGAGATGCGCAGCGCCGGAACGACGAGATTCCCCTCGCCACTGGACGAGAGCTGCGCGAGGCGCTCGTGGACGCCATACAGCGTCCCGACGACGGCGACGGCAAGGATCACCCAACGGTTCAGCGCGCGAAGTGCCACGGCCATACTGATCTCAAGTCCTCTCGTCAGCGGTCACACCCATAGTGTACAGGTCTTCGGTACGGCCCCGCAACGGCATGAGCCGTCGGAAGGCGCCGATTTCAGTAAAGATGCGGCCCGAGGCGACCCGGAATGTAGTGGCCATACCAGAAATGCAAACGCTTTCCAGGTTGGATGAAGTCCTCGCGCCGCCGCAGCGAGCTCGCCGTCATCCGCGAGGGAAGCTTCCATGCGTAGACGTTGCCCGCGTTGTCGACCGCGTAGACCCCGCTCTCGACCACCGCCGGCCCGGCGTAGAAGTAGCCCAGGACGTCGGTGGGATTGGCTTTCCACAGGATGCGGCAGTCGTGGTCGAAGGCCACGAACCACGGCGCCGGGCCCGTGGTGCCGCCCGCGGGGGTTCCCGAGGGAACGCCGTTGTCGAGCCCCGTGAAGCCGATGCCGCTGACGAAGGCGGCATAGCTGTAGAGCGTGGAGTTGGTCGCCTCGAGATTGCAGATCTTCGCGCCGCTGCCGACCGGGAAGATGTCGAGATCGCTGTCGTAGTTACCGCGGTTGTAGCCTGAGGAAACGGCGACCACGGCACCGTCGGTCGTCGGCGTCCAGATGCCGCCGAAGCCCCCCGGGGGCGTGTGCAGGTTGACCAGCGTCTCGAAAAGCAGAGACGGATTGCTCGGCGTCGCCAACGAGTAGCCGTAGTAGTCGCCGTTCTTGCTCTCGAAGTAGAGGTTTCCGCCCCAGAGCAGCTCGCCGCCTCCGACGTCCTCATCCCAGCTCCCCGAGCTGGCGCCGCCGTCGTACGTGTCGGCTACGTTTGCGCTGAGAGCCAGCGTGGAGGGCGAGATCGCAAGCACGCTGTCCTGGTACCCGACGTTGTTCTTCGTGTTGCCGGTGCCGAAGAAGAGGTTGGTGCCGTCGTAGCTGATGGGCGACCAGCTTCCCCCGCCCTCGCTCAACGACCCGATCGACAGCGACGGCACGACGGGGAAGGTGTTGGGGATCTGCTGCCCCGTCAGCTCGTCGAACGCCATGATCCCGCCCGTCACGTACCCCGTGTCGGGGTCTCCGCCGGAGACGCCCTCGAAGACGCGGCCGTTGGCGACGACGGGATCGCCGCGCATGTTCCCGTACGTGAGCGGCGGCGTCTCCCAGACGACCGCTCCCGTCATCGCGTCGAGCGCCGCGAGGTATCCGCCCTGAGCCGTGGGTGATTGCGTGCCCCACACAGGGACGAACAGCTTTCCGTTGGCGAGCGTCGGCGTTCCATAGACGCCGGAGACGCTGCTGGCGACCGGCAGCCGTGTCTGCCAGACTGGCGCACCGTTGTCGCGATTGAGCGCAGTGACCACGCCGCAGACGTCCGCCACGTAGACGAGGCCGTTGGCCGCCAAGGGGCTGGCCTGGTCGACGAAGACCGTCGCGCTCTGCGCCGCTTGGACGCACGCGGGATCGACGCCGGTGTTGCGCCAGGCCAGCGTCAGCGTGCCGACGGTGGACGAGGTGATTCCCGTAGGAAGCTGCTCGAAGCCGGTCCGCTCGCCGTCGTGCGCGTAGGTCGTCCAGTCGTCGTAGATGACCGGCACGGGTGGGCCCGTGGGCGCAGGCGCAACCGTCGATGCGCCGCCGCCTCCGCCGCACCCCGCAAGCAGGGCGAGGAAGGCGACGGCGACGGGGCGGTGGAGAACGGTGCGCATGCGGTGGCTCGAGGGTGCGCTAGCGCGGAAGACCGACCGCGTTGCCGAAGAACAGCCCGATCGTGATCCCTTGCTGGTCGTAGATGTTGGCCCCGGTGGAGCGGTCGAAATGGCTGCCGAACGTACCCCCGACGATGATGCCGAAGTTGCGGCGGAACCAGTGCTTCACCGTCACGTCGGCCTCGAAGAGGCGCTGGAACGTGGCGAACGACGGCGGGAAGCCCACGAGGACGCTGGGCTGGCTCCCGTTCAAGAGCGAGAGCGTCACCTGATTGCGCCCGATCTCGCTGTACTCGGCGACGAGCTGCGTGGCGGCCGCGTGGACGCCGTCGGTGTCGGAGGGCAGAAAGCGCAGCGTGTACACCATCCTCCCCGTGTAGACCGATGGCCCGATGCTGGCGTACTGCGTCGAGGTCCCGTCGGGGTTCTGCATCGTCGCCACGCCGAAGCCCATCACCACGTTCTGCTCGGGGGTGAGCTTGGCATCGCCCTCGAGATATGCCATGCGATACGGCAAGATGGTGCCGTTGCCGAAGCTCACCTGCGCGTACGTGTAGAATCGTTGAGACCACGTGTGGTAGTCGTCGAGGTAGATCGCCTGGGCGCTCGAGCCCGTGGGGCGGTCGTTATCGTTGCGATTGAGCAGCGTGACGGACGGAATGTCCTTGCCGCGGTCGAGCTGATACTTCAGCGTCTGAATCGACCACGGCCCGTAGAGATCGCCCGGACTCGAGAACGAATAGATCGAGTCGGTCGCCGTCACCTCGTCCGCGCGCGCGACGCCCCCGGCGAGCACCACCGACAGCACCAGCAACGCGCCAAGGATGCGCGGAAACACCTGGGTCAATCCAATCCTCCTCATGCTGGTCTCACGCGTCCGCGACGAAGGTCTCGCCGTCGCCTTCGGTGATGACCCAGCCATAGATGCACGAACCGACTGCGAGTCGCATGCTCCGTCCGCCGTAGGCCGTCTTCGGCAGATCAACGGTGCCGACCACCGCTCCGGGCTCCAGCGTGACGCGCTCGTCGGCGAACACGTGTCCGAAGACCACGGCGCCGCGATCGATGAGCACGCTGCCGCGCGCGACCAGGTTGCCCAGGACGCGCGCCCCCGGCCCGATGGTAATGTCGCCGCCGGACTTGACGGAGCCCTTGAGCGTCGCCTTCGCGCCCACGCGCACCGTGCCCGACGCGATGACGTCGCCGTCCAGCGTCTCGCCCTCCGGCACGTCGTGCGCGGAGACGACGTGATCCCGGCCTCCGTATGCGATCATGGCGACCCGTTCCGGGGCGCCGACCGGCGGCAGGGCGGGCGCGCCCGAGGAGGCGCCGACCACGACGGGGCGGCCGAAGAGCCGCTTGAACGTCACGTTGGAGCCAACCGTCAACCGCTGCGCGGAGCTGGCCGATTGACCGAGGTCGCCGTCCGGGCCCACCGTGAGGTCGCGCTCGGCGTCGGCCCAGCGCTGCAGGCTGACGCCGCCCCCGATGGAGGCGTCGTCGTCCGCCGCCAGCGTTCTCAATCGAGCGTTGGCGCCGATGGCGACCTTGCCTTCGGCGTAGACGTCGAGCAGGGTGACCCCCTTGCCGGCGACCACCGCCCCGCGCGAGAGCAGCACGTCTTCATAGCGGCCGTTGTCGGGGAGCTCGAGACCGCTCACGACGCGGGCGTACTCGCGCCGGCGGGCCAGGAACTGCATGCGCACGCCCACGGCCGCCTTGTCGGCCAAGGCGCGCACCTTCTCGCGCAAGGACTTGCCCAGGTACCTGGGATCGCGCGTGTAGTTCTCGTCGATCGGCAGCGCGCCGTCGTCCTTGCGGGAGAGCATCTCCAAGAGTCCCGGGAGCATCGGCAGCACGATAAAGACCGCGAAGACCAGGTAGATCAACCACTCGCTCATGCTTTGGTGGCCCCCATGTCGCTGCGCTTCGTCTTCTCCCAGCCCGGCCGGCGGCTCTTCACGAAGTCGCCGATCGAGTCGACCCAGCCCGTGGTGATGGCCCACGAGTTGAACGGGAACATGTAGAAGAGAAACGGCAAGAGGTAGAGGCGCTTCGTCGAGCCGTCGAGGACCTCCGCGGTGGCGATCTGGTAGACGGGCGCGAAGTTGCCGAACGCGTTGTAGAGCACCACGGCGAATGCCAGCGCAATGCCCCCCGCGAAGGGCATGTGCCCCATCAGGAAGAGCAGCAGCGCCGCCAGCCAGCCCGAGAGCAGCAGGGGCGGCACGGCATAGCAGAGCAGGAGGAGCGCGCCGTCGAGGCGCTGCGCGAAGGAGAGCCCCTTCGTCGTTAGCACGCCGAGCAGATTGCTCGAGGCCACCGCGTTGTGTCCGCGGGACCAGCGCCGCAGCTGGCCGAAGCGCGCCGGCCAGGTCTCGGGAACCTCCTCGTAGCACTCCGCGCGGTTGTCGTAGACCACCTTCCAGCCGCGCCGGAAGATGGAGACCGTGAGCTCCGTGTCCTCCGCGAGGCTGCGCGGATCGAAGCCGCCGATCTCGTCGAGCAGACGCCGCCGGAAGCCGCCGACGGTACCGCCGTACTGCGGCAGGAGGTCGAAGTTGTAGCGCGCCTGCTGATCGACCTGATAGCCTCCGGCCCGCTCCATCGAGAGGAGCCGGGTGAGCATGTTGCGGCTGGTGTTGCGGGGGACGACGCGCCCCATCACGGCGCCGACCTCGGGATCGATGAAGCCCTTGGCCAGGGCGCGGAGCACGCCCCGTCCCGGCGTGTAGTCGGCGTCGAAGACCAGCACGATCTGCGCTTGCGCGTGAGCGAGCCCGACGTTGAGCGCGTTGGACTTGCCGCGCTCCTTCTGATCGACGCGCACGGGCTTGACGCGCGGATTGCGCGCCGCGTAGCGGGCGAGGATGACGGCGGTCTCGTCCTCCGAGTGGTCGTCGATGGGCAGGATCTCCAGCTTCTCCGCCGGGTAGTCGCTGGCGAGGATCGCATCGAGGCACTGCGCGGCCACCGCCTGCTCGTTGTGCATCGGAACGAGCACGGAGAGCATCGGCAAGTCCTCGTCGTAGGCGTCGGCAAAGGAGACGCGCTGGCGCGAGTAGACGCGCGAGAAGGTGAAGATCCAGTGCCGGATGGTGTAGACCACCATGACGGCGATGACGAACGCCAACCAGATCTGCAGGATCGTTACAACCATTCCCACGCCTCCAAATCGGCGTTGAGCCGCCGGCCGAGCGAAACGACGACGACCGAATAGACCCCGATGAAGTACGCGGCATCCATCAGCGGGCCGAGAAAGAGGTAGAGGTTCGCCTCGGCGATCGCTCCGAACCGCGCGACCAGCAGCGAGAACGCCGCGATGCGCACCAGCGAGAGGATCACGTCGAGGACGACCGTGAAAACCAGCAGGCTCAAGCGCTCGAGCACCGAGAACGGCAGCAGGACGGAGACGATCCCCGAGAAGATCGGGGCGCACAGGATCATCAAGAGGCTGGTTCGTTCGACCAGCAGCATGAACGTCGCGCCGTCGTATGCCAGGCGACCGACGAAGAACGCGAAGAGCGCCGTGAGCATCAGCACGAAGAGGTTCGCGCCCAGCCAGTAGTAGAACGGAGAGCGCCGGTTCGGGACCAGAGCGCCGAGCACCATCAGAACGGCGCACGCCGCGGCCACCCACAACGAGCCCGTGACCGAGAGCGAGGGCAGGAGCGGGACGGGTACGCTCGCCGAGATCCCGAGAAAGCGGTCGGCTACCGGCGCCGAGGAAACGCCCGAGGACGCGAGCACCGCGTTGACTCCCTCCATCAGCCACGGCCAATACTGGCGAAGGGCGACGTACGTGACGATCAGACCCAGGACGAGCGTCAGCGCGCTGAAGATCCACCCCGCGGGGGTGACCCTGAGCGTACGGTGTGAGCGGTGGGGTCGAATGACACCCGACCGTTCCATGTGCGGCGAGAGTTCGGCGTTCACGGCGACGTGCGGCCTCCACGACAACAATGGCCGGAGAGCTATTGAGAGACTATCGGTTCGCGGGGGAACGAGCCGACGCGGTGAGTTTCCTGCCGTTCGGGGGTACTCGTGGGGCAACCTTCCGGCAGTTCGCCCATATGACCAACCTCTAGGACGAAAGCACTATTGTTATCGGCACAAGATCGGGGCGTATGCACCAACGATGCTCAGATGGGTGATGTCTCTCGTCGTGACGGCCTGTCTATGTGCCGCCTGGCGGGGCTCCCCGGCGGCCGCGGCGGTTCCGCGCACGGGCGTTCCCGCGGCCTCCGCGCAGCTCGTTGAGCGCCAGGCCGCCGATTGGATCGCGTCCTCGTGCGTCGCCCCCGGCGGGGCGTTGCTCGTGCGCCCGCGGGGCTCGCTGATCAGCGGCTACTTCGGCAACCTCACCGCGGCGGGCTTGGTGGCGGCGCGCATGCACCTCGACGTCGCGCTGGGGTGGATGCGCTGGTACGTCGCCAACGCCCGGGGATCGGGGAGCGGCGTCGACGGCGTGCCCGACGACGCCACGATCGAGCCCCGAGGTCTGCTGCGCAGCCTGGGAAGGCCCGACTCCACCGATGCCTACGGCGCGACGTTCTTGAGCTTGACCTACGCCGCATATCAGATCGGCGATCCCGCCATGCGGGCGTTCATCGCCGACCATCGCGGCGACCTCCGGCGCATCGCCCTCTCCATCGTGGCGACGCAGCAGCCCAACGGCCTCACCTGGTCCCGCCCCCAGCACCACATCGCCTACGCCATCGACAACGAGCAGGTCTACCGCGGGCTGCTCGACGGCGTCAAGCTCATGCGCGAGGCCTATCACGACGCGTACATGGCCAACCGTCTGCACGCCTACGCCGTGGCGACGCACGCGGGTCTGTGGCACACGCTCTGGGACCCGGGCACGCAGACGTTCCGTCCCTACGTCGGCGCCTCGGGCACGGGGCCGCAGGCCGACCTGTCCCGCGCCTATCCCGACGCGCTGGCGCAGGTGCTCGCCATCGTCTACGGCGTGGTCGACCCGTCCTCTCCGCTCGCCTCCGCGCTGCTCGCACGCGCCGCGCCCGCTCTCTCCGACCCCAACCGCGGCGATGTCGTGGAGTACCGCTACGCAATCGCCTACGCGAAGCGGCGCATGGGCTCCGACGTCGCCGGCCAGCTCGCGTTCACCGACCCGCCGCTCTGCGCCGACGCCGGCTGGCTGCTGCAAGTCGAGGCGCTGCCGCCTCCTTAGCCGCCGGCGCGGACGATCGCATTCCAGTACCAGATCCCGTAGAGCCCCGCGGCCACGGACCAGACGATCAGCACGCGCGTCCAAACCGGCAGGCCGCGGCGCGCGGCCAACGCCATCAGCGCAAAGAGGTACGGCTCGAAGTCGAGGGCGTGGCGCATGCCATACTGCGCGAAGCCGTTGACGTAATAGAGCATCGAGGGTCCCGCCACCAGCGCCGTCTGCGCCCACAGCCAGATCACCTCGGCGCGCGGACGCCGCGCCCACAGCGCAAAGACGAGCGCCGGACTCGTCCACGTCAGCGCGACGCCCGAGAGGCTGGGAACGATCCACGGCGCGTGCGGCACGAGCGCCGGCGCCTGCGCGAAGAACGACCAGAGCTCGTACCCCAGATAACGCAGCGCGAACGGCGAGCCGACCGGCGAGCCGGCTTGATCTTGGTGGAACCACGCGGTGTAGCCGATGTCGGCGAACGTTCCCCAGCGTGCCTGGTTGTACCACAGCCAAAACGCCGCGAACGGCACGATTGCCGCGGCGAAGCCCGCGAGCGCGCGCCGGCGGTCCTGCGCGCGCACCAGCGCGAGCGCATAGAGCGGCAGCGCCAGTACCAGCGAGAAGCGCGAGAGGGCAGCGCAGGCGCCGAGGGCGGCCACCAGCCACCCGCGACGCCGTCCCGCAAGCTCCGCCAGCGCCAGCGTGGTGAAGCAGACGGCACAGACGTGCGCGAGCATCCAGACGTCGCCCAGCTGGCTGCACCACCACAGGTCCGTGCCCGCTGCGTAGAAGGCCAGCAGCCACCATCGCGGCGTCCGCGGCACCTCCAAGCGGATCGCCAGCGCCCCGGCGGCGGCGACGGCGGCGGCTCCCAGCAGGAGCGCGAGCGTGGTCTGGTTGGTGGAGAGGCCGAAGAGCGCGACCGCGGGCATCAACAGGATCGCGGGGAGCGGGGCCTCGATGACGTAATATGCGCCGTGATGGCGCAACGCGTCGATCCACGCTCCGGGCCAGTCGATCCAGACGTGGCCGTGCAAGAACGCGTCGGCCAAGCGCACGTAGTTGTCGTAGGGCGTATGGCGCCCGTGGGCGCTCAGCGCGAAGAGCGCGAAGGCGACGGCGCCGGCGATCCAGGGCTCGCGCCGCTCGCTCATCGCTTCGCTTCGTTCACTTCGTAGACGCCGATGGGCGCGAAAGCGCTGGAAACGCGGCGCAGCGTGACGCCCGCGACCTGCGGGGTTCCGCTCAGCGCCAAGTAAACCGGGCGGCGCCGGAGCCACTGCGGAAACTGCCGAGCCACGCCATCGGGCCACGCCGAAACGATCAGCCGGCGCCCCATGGAGTGCTCCACGTACGCGGCGTAGCCCAGCGGCGTGGCGTCCAGCCACGGCGCCACCACGATCGCATCGGCGGGCGTGGCGGCGCGCACCGTGTCGATCACGCTCTGGGCCCCATGATCGTTGCGCAGACCGGCGATCCACGCGTTTCCGCGCAGAGCGGCCACGCCCGCGATCACGGTGACCGCCAGCGTGGCCCACGCGAGCGTTCGTTCCGTCACCGTGCCGGTGGCGAACCACGTCGAGGGAATCCACAGCCCGATGCCCACGCCCAGCAGCCAGAACGAGAGCAGAAAATAGCGCGCCACGTCGGCTTCGACCTCGCGGAAGGCCACGGCGAACGGAACGGCGGCGAACGCCGCCAGCACCAGGCCCAAGACGGCGCGCCGCTCGCGCGCCCCCGCCACCACGATCCCAATGGCCGCCAAGGCCAGCCCCACGATGCCCAGCTCCGGCGCCGCCTGGCCCAGCCAGAAGCGCGCGTAGCCGGGATAGGCGCCCAGGTCGAAGGCGGCGCCGACGGTGGCGCCTGCGCCGAACTGACTCCCGCTCACCTCGGCCAGGAAGCCCTGCCACGAGGCGGGGTGGTTGTAGTCCCACAGAAAGCCGCCACGGATGCCCAACGCTGCTCGCGTGGGGTCGAGTCCGGCGGCCGTGACCATGGCCGAGCGGATGGGAAGGTAGGCGTAGAGCGCCAGGCAGGCCGCGACGATCGCGGCGCACGCGGCGACGGCGCGCGGCTCCACCCGGCGCCCACGCGCGAACGCCACGACCACCAATCCCGGCGCCAGCCACAGAGCGATCGGGTGGTTGGCCAGCCCCAGGCCGAACCACAGCGCGGACCATCGCAGCATCCGTGGGTCACCGTCCAGATGGTACTCCAGGGCGCAGGCGATGGCGAGCGTGGCCAGCAGCAGGGCGAGATCGTGCACGTCGGCGCGGACGGCGCGCGTCCAGACGACGGATCCGCAGGCGAACCACCACGCGCCGACCAGAGCGAGCGGCGGGAAGGCTCCCAAGCGCACCGCCACACGAAACGCCATCCACGCGGCTCCCGCCGAGGCAAACGCGCACATCGCGTTCATCCGCCACGCCACGCTCCCGATCGGGAGCGCGTGCGAGAAGGCCCAGCCCACGAGCGTGAAGAGCGGAAAGCCGGTGGGGTGGGCGATACCGAGGATGTATGGAACCGTTTGGAGCTCGCCGGTGTCCCAGAAGGCGGGATATCCCCCGCACGAGGCAAGGTACAGCGCCAATGGCGCGAGAAACGCGAGGGCTCCCAACAGCCGAAGCACGAGCATGCAAGTACGTCAACGCTTTGTCCAGCCCTCTCAGCCGCGCGTCGTCGTCGCGGAGAGCTTCGTTCCCGACGGGATGTCGGTGCTCCGCGAAGGCGGGGCCGAGATTGTCGACGCCGTCGGGCATCCGCGCGACGCCCTGATCGCGCTGCTCGAGGACGCCGACGCCCTCATCGTCCGCAGCGAGACGCGCGTGGACGACGAGCTCCTCGCCGCGGGGCCGCGCCTGGCCGTCGTCGGCCGTGCGGGCGTGGGCGTCGATGCGATCGACCTCTCTGCCGCCACGCGCCGCGGCATCGTGGTGCTCAACACCCCGGGCGGCAACACCCTGGCCGCAACCGAGCAGACCTTCGCGCTGATGCTCAACCTCGTGCGTCACACCACGACGGCGCATCAGCGGCTGCAGCGCGGCGAGTGGGGGCGCAGGGACCTGGTCGGCACGGAGCTGGCCGGCAAGACGCTGGGCGTCATCGGCATCGGCCGCGTGGGCTCCAACGTCGCCACGCGCGCGCGGGCCTTCGGCATGAGCGTGCTCGCGTACGATCCCTACGTCAGCCAGGCACGCGCGGAGGCCCTGGGGGCCAAGCTCGTCGACCTCGAGACGCTGCTGCGCAACGCCGACGTCGTCACGCTTCACGCCCCTCGCACCGCGCAGACCCAAGACATGTTCGGTCCGCACGAGCTCGCCATGATGAAAGAAGGCGCGCGCCTGATCAACTGCGCGCGCGGCGGCCTGGTCGTGGAGGAGGCGCTTCTGGAGGCCCTGGACTCGGGTCACCTGGCCGGCGCGGCCATCGACGTCGTGCGCGAGGAGCCGCCGCCCGCAGGCGGCACGGCCCGCAAGCTGCACGCCCACCCCAAGGTCGTGGCGACGCCCCACCTGGGCGGCTCGACGCATGAGGCGCTGGCGCGCATCGCCACGGAGCTGGCGCGCGACGTGCTCGCCGTGCTCGGCGGCCGCCCGCCCCTGGCCGCCGTGAACGCGCCGGTGGCCCCGGCCGATGAGGCGCGCCCGTTCGTCGAGCTGGCCTACATCCTGGGCAGCCTCTACCCGCAGGTCACGGAGCGCGCCGCGCTCCCTCCGTTCGCGCTCACGCTCGAAGGGGACTTGGCCGCCTACGACCCCGAGCCGTTCGTCGCCGCCTTCCTGGTGGGGCTCTTGCAGCACATCAGCGACCGCCGGGTCACGGCCGTCAACGCGCTCGAGATCGCGGCGGAGCTGGGCATCGCCGTCGAGCCGCTCAAGGCGCGCTGCGAGCGCGGCTTCGCCTCGAGCCTGGCCCTGCACGGCGGCGAGGTGACGCTCGCTGGCACGATCGTCCATGGCGGACAGCCGCGCCTGGTGGAGGTCAACGGCTACGAGATGGACGTCGAGCCGCGCGGCGCGCTGATAGCCACCCGCCACCACGACGTGCCGGGCATCGTGGGCAAGGTCGGCACCGTCCTGGGCGAGGCCGGCATCAACATCTCGCACATGCAGGTCGCCCGCAACGGCGAGGGCGCCGCGATCATGATCCTGGGCGTGGGCGCGGAGCCGGACGCCGAGGTGCTCTCGCGCCTGCGCGCGCTGGACGGCCTCGAGGCGGTGCGCTGCATCGTGCTCGGCCGATAGCGCCGCCGATGGCCGGCCCGAGGCGGCTGTGGCTGGTGCGCCACGGCGAGACCACGTGGAACGTGGCGGGGCGCTATCAGGGGCGCAAGGATTCGATGCTCTCCGGGCGCGGGGTGGCTCAGGCGCACGCCTTGGCCGAGCGCCTGGCGCACGATCCTCCGGCGGCGATCGTGGCGAGTCCGTTGCTGCGCACGCGCGCGACGGCCGACGCCGTCGCGCAGCGCCTCGACCTGCGCGTGGAGGCCGACGAGCGCCTGATCGAGATCTCGCACGGCGAGTGGGAGGGGTACACGCGCGCCGAGGTGGAGGAGCGCTGGCCCGAGACGCTCGCGCTCTGGAAGCGCGCCCCGCACGAGGTGCGCTTTCCCGGCGGTGAGACGCTCGGCGACGTCTGGGCGCGCTGGGCGGACTTCGTCGCCGACCCGCCGGCCGCGGCCTCCCCGCTGCTGGTGGTCACGCACGACGTCATCGTGCGCCTGGCGATCCTCGCCGCCCAGGGCAAGGGCCCGGAAGGCTACCACGAGATCAGCGTGGAGAACGCGGCCCTCAACGAGTTGGTGCTCGACGACGGGCGCGTGCGCGTGCTGCGCGTCAACGATGCCGCCCATTTGGACGGCCTGCGCGCCGACGTCGCCTCGCAGGCCTCGTAGGCACCCCCCGCAGCAGCGCAGAATCCCTCGCGCATGACGATGCGCGCGTTTCTTCACGCCGGCGCCCTCTTCGCGCTGGCGGCCGGAGCCTCGATCTCCGCCTGCGTGCCCGCCGCGGCCGCTCCCGCGGACGTGCCCGCGCTCTCCGGCCCTCAAGTCGGCCAGCCGGCCCCGGACTTCACGCTGACCACGCTCGACGGCAAGCGCGTCCATCTCTCGGACTACCGCGGCAAGACGCTGGTCCTCAACATCTGGGCGACGTGGTGCCCGCCCTGCCGGCGCGAGACGCCGGATCTGATCGCGGCCTACGGCCGTCTGCACGGCGCCGCCGTCGCCTTCCTGGGCGTCGACGACACGGAGCAAGCCCCCATCGTGCGCGCGTTCGTCGCCGACAAGGGCGTGCCGTATCCGATCGCGATCGACCGCGACCAGCGCTTCTCCCACGCGTATGACGTCCACTACTTCCCGACCACGTACGTCATCGATCCGCACGGCATCGTGCGCGCGCGCAACGTCGACGTCATCACCCCGCGCCAGCTGACCGCCTTCGTGGGCGCGGCCGAGCGCGGCGAGAACGGCACCGTCTCTTCGCCGCTGCAGGATCGCATCGACGCCGCGCTCGCCCTCTCGAGCTTTCCGCCGCCGGCCGCCGGCGCACGGGAGGCCGCCCGCATGGCCTACGCCCGGCGCGTCCACGCCGCGATCGCGCGCGCCGAGGACTTGCTCAACCAGAGCGACCCCGCCAAGGGAATGACGATCGACTTCCTCGCGACGCGCGCGATGGAGTCGGCGCTGCGCGCTCGGGCGCTCGCGGCGCTCGCCGGCTCCTCGGCGGCCGATCCCTCCACGGAGGCACTGCTGGAGGTGATGCGCGGCGACCAGGCGGCCGGAACGGAGGCCTGGAGCGCGGCGATGACCGATTACGGCCGCGCCCTGCGCTACAGTCCCAGCGATCTCGACGCGCTGAGCGGCCTGGAGTTCGCGGCCTACGAGGCCAAGGATGAGCGCACCCAGATCGGGGCCGCCGCGCGCCTGGCCTCGCTGGAATCGGGGAGCGTCGACGCGCAGATCGATCTCGGCGTCACCTACCAGAAGTACCACCGCTTCGCGCAGGCGATGGCCGCGCTGCGGCGCGCCAACGTGCTGGCGATGGCGGCTTACCGGCGCGCTCCGGCCGACGCGGCGCGCGTGCGCGCCGTGGCGGCGACCCATCTCTTCCTGGGCCGCGGCTATGCGGCCGCGGGGGCACCCGCGCAGGCGCGCGCCGAGTTCGAGCGGCTGCTCGCGTGGGCGCGGCGTCTTCCGCCGGCCAACTCGCGCCACGCGATGTACATCGAGGAGGGCGCCGAGGCCATCGCGGCGCTCGACCTCTCCGCGCGCGGCCGCTCCGCGGCGATCACCTTGGCGCCCTGGACGGGCCCCGAGCTCCCCGGGAGCGTGCCGGGATCGGTCAAGTACCGCCTGTTGATGACCGGGCGCCCCAACTCGACGATGGCCCTGGCCGTGGGCCCTCTGCCCGGGGGCTGGATCGCCAGCTTCTGCACGGGAACGCTCTGCTCGCCCTTCCGCGCGCAGGTGGCCATCCCGCCCAGCGGAGTGGCCTCCATCGAGTTCCAGGTGCTGCGCGCCGATGCGCCGCGCCCCGGCCGCGCGACGGTCCGCCTCGACGCCCGCGACGGCGCCGCGCACGCGCGCGCCGCGACCACGGTGGACTTTACGAAGCGGGCGTGAGCACCGCGGAAGCGCCGCCGACCTTGAACGTCGCCGGCGGCAGGGCACGCGGAAACCGGTACATGGAGAACGTGATGCTCTCCGTGGCCTTCTTGCCGTCGACCGTCGCATGGACGGAGATGCGCGTCGGCACACAATAGGGCCCGGCTTTGGCGAAGAGCATGGTGCCGGCGCCGTCGGCCCGGTTGCTGCGCGTCGCGAACGAGATGGACGTGGGGAGATAGCTGACCCCGTCGATCACCACGCGCGTCGCGGCGAACGCGCGGGGTGAGCCCAGCGGCGCCGTTTTGAACGCGTACGCCAGATGCGAGCCGACGTGCGCCACCCCGGCGAACGTGAAGACGTACGCCGCCGGCAGCGGCGCGACGTTCCCCACGGCGTAATGATCGCGCACGTCGCGACGGATGCGCACCACCGGCGGGCTGACCGCGCGCCCTCCGTCGATCATCAGCTCGTCACGCTGGAGCCCGTGGGCGCGGTAGACGCGATGCCGCTGCGCCATGTCGTGCCAGCCCACTTGGTCCACGGAGTATTCGAAGACCTGGTACGGCGGCGTGGGCAGCGACTCCAATGCGCGCTCGTACCGGCGGATGACCGCGGCGGGAGGCAGACCTTGATGGGGCGTGGCGCTCGCGACGGGAACAGCGGGCACGGTCGGCGCCCCGCTACGCGCGCGCCAGCACGGCGTCGCGCACCGCGGCCAGCGCTCGCGGCACGCCCGCGGCGTTCTTGCCGCCGCCCTGGGCCAAGTTCGGGCGCCCTCCGCCGCGCCCGTCCACCTTCTCTGCCATCGCCTTGAGCAAGTCTCCCGCCTTGATCCCCCGCGCGACGAGGTCGTCGCTCACTCCCACCAGCAAGGCGACGTCGCCGTCCTGCACGCCGGCGAGCGCGACCACCCCGCTCCGCAAGCCGCCGCGGATGGCGTTCATCATCGCCGTCACGGCGTCACGATCGAATCCCGGCAGCTCGGCGATCACCAGCTTGGAGCCGCCGATGGTCTCGGCGCGCTCCACGTATGTCGCGGCGTCGGCCGTGGCCATGCGCGCGCGCAGCTCCGACAACCCGCGCTGCAGGGCCCGCGCCTCATCCTGAAGACGCGCGACGCGCTCGGCGATCTCCTCGGGCTTGGCCGCGAGCGCGGTGCTGAGCTGGCTCACCAGCCGCTGCTGCTGCTCCACGTACTGCTCCGCCGCCTTGGAGACGCACGACTCGATGCGGCGGATGCCGCTGCCGATCGAGCTCTCCGTGAGGATGACGAAGAGACCCAGTTCGCCGGTGGTGTGGGCGTGCGTCCCGCCGCAGAACTCCACCGACGGCCCCGCGTGCACCACGCGCACCCGCTCGCCGTACTTCTCGCCCACCATGCTCACGGCGCCGGTCTTCTTGGCCTCCTCGAGGGGAAGCTCTTCCGTCACCAGATGGTGGTCATCGCGGATCAGCTCGTTCACGCGAGCGGCCACGGCGCCGCGCTGCTCGTCGGTGAGCGCTCCGCCCGGCCAGCGGAAGTCGAAGCGCATGCGATCGGTGCCGACCCACGAGCCCGCCTGCACCACCTCGTCGCCGAGCACCTCCTTCAGCGCGCGCTGGAGCAGGTGCGCCGAGGTGTGATGGCGGCGGATCTCGCGGCGCCACTCCGGGTCGACCACGCTGTGCGCGCGATCGCCGACGCGGATGCCGCCCTGCGTCATCACGCCGCTGTGGGCGATCGCCGCGCCGATGAACTGCGCGTCGTCGACTTCGAAGTTGGAGGCGTTGGTGGTGATCGTGCCGTGATCGCCGATCTGCCCGCCCTTCTCGGCGTAGAACGACGTGCGCTCGAGGACGATCTGGCCGCGCTCGCCTTGCGCGAGGGCGTCGACGGCGACCCCCTCCTTGAGGATGGCGACGACTCTGCCTTCCGCCTCGAGACCGCCGTAGCCCACGAACTCCGAGGAGTACGACGCCAGCTCGCCTTCGCCCACCTGCACCACCGCGCGCTTCGCGCTGGCATCGGCACGGGCGCGCTCGCGCTGCTGCGCCATGAGCTGGTCGAAGCCGACGGAGTCGATGGTCAGGCCCTGCTCGCCGGCCACCTCGCGCGTGAGCTCCGACGGAAAGCCGTACGTGTCGTGGAGCAGGAAGACGGTCTCGCCAGAGAGCGAGGGCTCTCCGGAGGCTCGCGCCTCGGCGATGCGGCTAGCGAGGATCTCGCTGCCGCGCACGAGCGTGCGGTTGAACTGCGCCTCTTCCTGCGAGAGCGCCGACATCACGCGCTGTTGCGCCGCCGCCAGCTCGGGGTAGCCGTCTCCCAGAGACTTCACGACCGCGGGCACCAGCTGTGTGAGGAACCCTTGCGGCAGGTCGAGGAGGCGCCCCATGCGGATCGCCCGGCGCGTGAGGAAGCGCAACACGTATCCGCGATCCGTGTTCGACGGGTAGACGCCGTCGGCGATCAGGAACGTGATGGCGCGAATGTGGTCGGCGATGATGCGGCGGCGGACCAGCTGCTCGTCGGCGGTGAGCGCGGTCTCGCCCGCGGGCGGCTGCGCGTTCACCAGATCCTCGAAGAGGTCCGTCTCGTACATCGAGCGCTTGCCGTTGACCACCGTGAGCACGCGCTCGAGCCCGGCCCCGGTGTCGATCGACTTTTTCGGAAGGTCGTGGAACTTGCCGTCCGGCGTGCGGTTGTACTGCTGGAAGACGAGGTTCCAGATCTCGAGATAGCGGTCGCCCTTGTTCGGCCCGGTGTCGTCGGGGCCGCCCGCCGCCTCGGGGCCCAAGTCGTAGAAGATCTCGGAGCAGGGACCGCACGGCCCGGTGGGCCCCATGGTCCAGAAGTTGTCTTCGTCCCAGCGCGAGATGCGCTCCGGAGCCAGACCGATCTCCTTCTCCCAGATCTCCTGCGCCTCGTCGTCCGTGGTGTGCACGGTGACGTAGAGCTTGCTCTTCTCCAGGCCGAGCCGCTCGGTGACGAACTCCCACGCCCACGCGATGGCCTCGCGCTTGTAGTAGTCGCCGAAGCTGAAGTTGCCGAGCATCTCCAGGAATGTCCCATGGCGCCCCGTGCGCCCCACGTTCTCGATATCGCTCTTGGCTCCGGCGACGCGCAGACAGCGCTGCACCGTCACCGCGCGCGGCGCCGGGGGCGGCGCCTCTCCGAGGAAGACCGGGACGAACGGCTCCATGCCGGCGATGGTGAAGAGCGTGCTGCTCATCGCCTCCGGAACGAGCGAGGCGCCGGGCAGATGCTTGTGGCCTTTGGACTCGAAGAACTCGATCCAGGCGCGGCGGAGAGTCTGACTGTTCATGGCTGGACCGGGGGCTTTCGCGCCCCGGAGGCGTTCGGCCCTCCCGAAGTCGTGTCGCGACGCGGCGCGCTAGACGCCCGTGGGATAGGTCTCCGGCGCCTCCTCGCCGTGCGTCCAAAGCTCGGTGGTCTCCAACGGCTCCACGGCGCGCGTGCGGTCGACGTGGAGGACGACGTCGAACTGCTCCTCCAGGCGCGCTCGGAAGTAGTGGCTCGAGCGCTCCGTCTGCGGGCGGTAGACCACGCCGATCGCGCGCTCCAGCCGCGGCGTCTCGAAGCCGGGCAGCGAGCGCTCCGCGCCGCGCACGTCCAAGAGGAACCGCGGCAGGCCGACTTGGTGGAAGAGCGCCTCGTAGCTCCCCGGGAGCGCCTGGCGTACGCGCTTGCGCTCGACCGGCTGGTGCCAGTCCGACGCCGCGCTGACCGTTCCCTCGAAGGTGGTCTGGCCGATCAGCACCGCGCGCCCCGGGTGACGCATGCGCACCAGCTGACCCAGCGTGATCTCGCCCGCGCGCCCCATGTCGGTGGCGCCGGCGTCGCCCACGTGGGAGTTGTGCGCCCAGACGACCACCTTGCTCTCCAGCTCGAAGCGCCGCAAGTGCTCCGCCAGACGGTCGAGCGTCTCGGCCATGTGGCGGTCGCGCATATTCCACGACGACTCCCGGCCCCGGTACATCGCCCGGTAGTACCGTTCCGCGTTGCGGGCCACGTGCGCGTTCTGCTCGGCGTAGAAGAAGGCGTCCTCCGCCACGCGCCCGTTGCGGCTGAGATAGTCGAACGACCGCTGCTGGATCTCCACGAGCTGCTGCACGATCTCGTCCTCGCACGAGATGGAGCGGTCCGTCGAGGCCGCATAGCCGTACCGCGTGACGTCCTCGCCGAACTGGTCGAAGCACGCGTAGCGCCGGCGCGCCTTGGCGGCCTCGCCCGGATCGATTCGGTCGAGATACGCCACCACGGCCTCCATGGAGGCGCGCAGGCTGTAGAGGTCCAGCCCGTAGAAGCCCGCTTTGGGCGAGCCCGGCGTCAGCGCGTCGTTATGCTCGCGTAGCCAGCCCACGAACTCCAGCACGTCGGCGTTGCGCCACATCCACGCGGGGAAGCGCTTGAAGCCCGCCAGGGCGTCAACCGCCTCCCCCACGGGATCCACGCCGCGCACGAAGCGGTCCACACGGTGGGCATCCGGCCAGTCGCCCTCGACGGCGACGGCCGTGAAGCCCTTCTCCTCGATCAGGCGCCGCGTGATCCAGGCGCGCTCCCTGTAGAACTCGTGCGTCCCGTGCGTGGCCTCGCCGATCAGCACGAAGCGCGCATCCCCCACGAGGTCGAGCAGGGTGTCGAAGTCGTCGGAGGCGCCGCTGAGCGGCCGCGTCCAGGGACGGAGCGCCCGTCCCGCATCGCGGGCGCTCACAGCGGCGTGGCCCCAAGCTCGATGCGGGCTCGCTCGAGCAGGTCGCAGACTTCGTCGTCGCTGACTTCGGAGAAGTCCTCGTACCACGCGCCGACGGCGTAGAACTGCGCCGGTTCCACCAGGCAGATGCACTCGTCCGCTTCGCGACGCACGGCCGTGCAGGTGTCCGCCGCGGCGACGGGCACCGCCACCACGATCCGCTGCGCCCCGCGGCGGCGCAGCGCGCGGACCGCCGCGAGCATCGAAGCCCCCGTCGCGAGGCCGTCGTCGACCACGATCACCGTCTGGTCCTGCACGTCGGGAAGCGGCCGGCCCGCGCGGTAGACGCGCTCGCGGCGCTCGAGCTCCTGCTGTTCGGCGCCGACCACGGAATCCACGACCTGACGCGGGATGTCCAGCGCGCCGACGACGTCCTCGTTGAGCAGCATGACGCCGCCGCTGGCGATGGCGCCCATCGCCAACTCCCGGTGACCCGGGACCCCGAGCTTGCGGACTACGATCACGTCGAGCGGAGCGCGAAGGTGCTTGGCCACCTCGTAACCGACCGGTACCCCGCCTCGCGGCAACGCGAGGACGAGCACGTCGGCGCGGGCGATGTAGTCGCGCAGCAGCTCGGCGAGGAGCTGGCCGGCGCGGCTACGGTTCCGAAAACGCATCGCCGTCCACCGTCCCAAGCCCATCAGTCCAGCAGAAACGTGATCTTCGCGTTGATGCGGTAGCGAACGATCGCATTCCCCTCCACTTTGGCCTCGAAGTTCTCGATGTAGATCGACTTGATGTTGTGGATCGTCTTGCTTGCCTTCTTGATCGCCTCCGTGGCGGCGTCTTCCCAACTCTTCTCGGACTCGGCGAGCACCTCGACAACTTTCAGCAAATCGGCCATCTCCGTCTCCTCGTCGCGGGATGCGATTCCCAGCAAGTCGACCATAGGCCATCTGTTGGAACGCGTTGTGAAGGCGCGTGCACCAGTTCTTCCTCGTGCGGTCGCCGCGGCGGTGTAGATTGATGGAAGCCCGCGCGTCGCGAGAGGAACGGCCATGAAGACCGCGATCGACCTGCAGCACGACGTCCTCGAGGAGCTCGCTTGGGAGCCAAGCCTCGATGCAGCCGACATCGGCGTCACCGTGGACGACGGTATCGTCACCCTCACCGGGCACGTCGCGACGTATGCTGAGAAGAGCGCTGCCGAGCAGGCGGCGCTGCGGATCGCCGACGTGCGCGGCGTAGCCGACGAATTGGAGATCGAGCTCCCGGGGCCGCACGTCCGCAGCGACCAAGACGTCGCGCAAGCCGCCCTGCACTCCCTCAGTTGGGACGTCCGCGTTCCGCCCGACCGCGTCAAGGTTGTGGTGAAGAACGGCTGGATCACGCTGCAAGGCACGGTCGACTGGCAATACCAGCGCGATGCCGCGCAAGAGGACGTGCGCCGTCTTTACGCCGTGCGCGGCGTGATCAACGAGATCGACGTGAAGCCGCGTCACGCGACGGCCCAGGAGATCAAGACGCGGATCCAGGACGCGTTCGAGCGCAGCGCCCAACTCGACGCCAACCGCATCCAGGTGGAGTCGCACGGCAGCACGGTGACGTTACGCGGGTCCGTGCGCTCGCTGCTGGAACGCGCGGAGGCCGCGCGGGCGGCGTGGTCGGCACCGGGGGTCAGCGCCATCGAGAACGACCTGCGCGTCTCGGACTAGGGCGCGCCCGTCATTCCTCCTTGAGGACGCATTTGAGCTTCTCGAGCGCCTTCTGCTGCAGGCGCGAGATATGCATCTGCGAGACGTTGAGCCGGCGCGCGATCTCCGTCTGGCTGACGTTCTGGTAGAAGCGCAGGTAGAGGATCAGCCGCTCGCGCCCGTTCAGCACGCCGAAGGCGCGCTCGAGATTGGCGCGATCCTCCAGCCGCTCCAAGCTCGCGTCCTCGGCACCCAGGTAGTCCAGCAGCGTGGCGGACTTCTTCTCGCTCTCGCCGCCCAGCTCGGTGTCGAGGGAGAGCACGTTGTAGGCCTGACCCAGCTCCTGCGCCTCCAGCACTTGCTCCTCGGAGACGCTCAGATGCTCGGCCAGATCGGAGATCGTGGGGCTGCGGTTGAGCTTGCTGGTGAGCGTCTCCACAGCCCGGTTGACCGCGAGGTTCAGCTCTTGGAGCCGGCGCGGGACCTTGACCGCCCAGCCCTTGTCGCGGAAGTAGCGCTTGATCTCGCCGACGATCGTGGGCGTGGCGTACGTGGTGAACTCGACTTTGCGCTCGAGATCGAAGCGGTCGATGGCCTTGATCAGGCCGACCGTGCCCACCTGGATCAGATCTTCGAGCGACTCGCCCCGGTTGGCGAACTTCACGGCCAGGTAGCGGACCAAGTTGAGGTGCATCACCACCAACTCGGAACGCAGGCGCTCGTATTCGGCGTAGTCGTGAGCGGTCGCCGCCCCCGTGGTGGTGCGGTGCCGGATCTCGGAGAAGCGCGCGAAGGCGGCGCGCGCCTTCTTACGATCCCACCGTTGCTCTTCGGATGTCGCGCCTGCCCGGCTCACGCGCGCACCTACCCCGCGCCGCCGGCGCGCTTGACCATCCGCAGGACCGTGCCCTCGCGCTCGTTCGAGTGGAACTCCACCTGATCCATCAGCGAGCGGATCAAGAAGACGCCCAGCCCCCCGCTGCCGAGCTCGGCGGTCTCCGGGCTGTCGAGATCGTGGACGCCCCGGTCGCGCACCACGATGCGCAGCTCCTCGGGGGCCACCTCGCAGACGATGGCGATCTCCTTGGCGCCGGGCGAGCGCTGGATGGCGCTGGTGCACGCCTCGGCGACGGCGAGCTTCACGTCCTCAATCTCCTCCACGGTGAAGTGGAGGCGATTGGCGATCCCGGCGACCGCCAGGCGCGCGACGCTCACGAACTCCGGCCTGCACGGGATTCGCAACTCTACGACGTGCACCCCGCCCTCCGAGGCCCAGGTGCTTTCCTGCTGGGCGGTCATGTTAGGCAAGGCTCTTGAGCGCGGACTGCTCGCTCTCGTAGATGCCGAAGATCTTGACCAAGCCCGTGATGTCGAAGATCTTCTTGATCTGCGGATTGGCCACGATCAGGCTGACGCTGCCCGCGTGCTCGCGCACGCGCTTGAGCGCGCCGATGAGAACGCCCAGCCCGGTGGAGTCGATGTAGCGAACGCTTTCCAAGTTGATGATCAGGTGATAGTGCCCCGCATCGATCAACTTGGTGACGGCGTCCTTGACCATCGGCGAGGTGTAGACGTCGATCTCGCCGACCAAATCGACGATATGCGAGTCGCCCTCCGCCGGACGGACGGTCACTTTGATATCCAAGCCCACTCCTTCCCCTGCCTCGTTAGTCATCTTCCGTCGTCGCCTCGTCCACCAGCGTGCGGCCGCGCTGGTACAGCTCGTCCATGCCGGCCTTCATGTCGCCGGCCAACACCGCCGCCCGCTCCGCCAGGTCCGCGGCGGCATCGCGCGCGCGCCCTCCCGCTTCGCGCGCCTTGCCGCGCAGCGATTCGCGCAAGTCTTCGCTCCCTTCCGGCACGATGGCGATCGCCAGAACGGCCCCGATCGCGATTCCCAGCAGGAGCCCCGGGAGAAAGCCTCCGCCGCGACGCTCCCCGCTCATGCCTGCGGGTCCTTCGCCGACGCACCGGAGCGCCCGTTGCTCCCGGTCACGATCCGGCGCAGACCTTCGGTGAGCGTCGTGACGAGGTGCGCGGCGTTGAGCAGGCTCGGCGTCACCGCTCCCTGAGCCGCCGTGGTCGTCTTGGCGACGCTTTGCGCGATGTGCTCGAGCGCGTCGACGACCGTCGTGAGCTTGGCGAGGGACGTGTCGACCGTTCCCAGCACCCCGCCCACGTGGTCGAGCGTCTCGCCGATCGGGCCGGAGAACTTCTCGAGCTGCACCATCCCGTGATCCAGCGCCGTGTCCACGCGGTCGAGCGTGCGCCCGATGCGGGCGAAGAGCACGAGGAACGCAATGCCGATCAGCAGTACGCCGATGCCTATTCCGCCGTCGAGAAGGTAAGCCGGGTCCATGGGTGCTCCTTCGCTGCCTGGTCTCGCTCTGCCGAGCGCGGGCGCCTATACCGAGATGGTACGGTTACGCCCCGGGGATGCGGCTACCTACCGCCCGTGCTCGCCCTCTCCCCCGCCCTCATCTCCTCGACGACCCCGGCGACCAGCGCGGCGACCCGGTCGACCTCCTCGGACGAGGTCTCCCTCCCCAGGCTGAAGCGGACGACCCCGCCGGCATAGCCGGGTTCCAGGCCGATGGCCCAGACGACGTGGCTCGGCTCGGGGATTCCCGAGGCGCAGGCGCTGCCGGTGGAGACGGCCACCCCCTCCAGATCGAGGCGGATGAGCAACGCCTCCCCGCTCACCCCGGCGAACGCCACCGAGAGGTTGTTCGGGAGGCGCCCCTCTCCGCCCGGCGGGCCGAGCAGACGCGTGTCGGGGATGGCGAGTATGCCGCGGGCCAGGCGATCGCGCAGAGCCGCCGTGCGGGCCGCCCGTTCCGCCAGATCGCCCACGGCCAGTTCGAGGGCCCGGGCCAAACCCACGATGCCGGCCACGTTCTCGGTGCCGGCGCGGGCGCCGTGTTCCTGCCCGCCGCCGTAGACGATAGGATCGAGCGGCAGCCCTCGCCGCACGAAGAGCGCCCCCACTCCCTTGGGGCCGTTGAACTTGTGCGCCGAGATGGAGAGCAGGTCGACGCCCAGCGTCCGAACGTCCAGGGCGACCTGACCGGCCGCCTGCACCGCGTCGGTGTGGAAGACGGCACCGCGCTCGCGGGCGGCGGCGGCCAAGCCGGCGACCGGCTCGACGGTTCCGATCTCGTTGTTCGCGAGCATGATCGAGGCGAGCGTCGTGGGGCTCTCGACGGCGCGCGCGAAGGCCTCCGGGTCGACGAAGCCCTCGCCGTCCACGGGAAGCCGGAGCGCCTCAAAGCCCTCCCGCTCCAGGGCGTCCAGCGCGTGCAGAACGGCGTGATGCTCGATCGCCGAGGTCACCAGCCGCCCGCGGCGCCCCGCCCGCGCCGCCGCGCGGGCCGCCCCGTGAATGGCCAGCGTATCCGCCTCGGAGCCCCCGCCCGTGAAGACGATCTCCTTGGGGTGCGCACCCAACAGGGCCGCCACGCGCTCGCGTGCGGCATCGAGCGCCGCCCGCGCCGCCTGCCCCTCGGCATGGAGCGAGGACGGGTTGTATCCCACGCTCGTGAAGTAGGGAAGCATCGCTTCGACGACCTCGGGGCGTACGGGCGTCGTCGCCGCGTTGTCGAGATAGATCCGGGTCATGTTCGCCTCTTCTACCCGCGCCGTTTGCGTAGCCAATCAGCCAGGCGTGCTTCAGCTCCCTGAACGCCCGGCTCGTAGTACCGGCGCCCGCGAAGGTTCTCCGGGAGGTAGGCCTGCAAGCGCTCCGGCGGCGGGCTCTCCTGCCCTTCCTCGGCCATGCCCGCGTACGCGTCGTGCGCGTAGACGTAGCCTTTGGCGTAGCCCAGATTGCGCATCAGCGCCGTCGGAGCATTGCGAAGATGCAGCGGCACGGGATCGTTGCGCGTCGCCTGAACGTCGCCCATCGCGCGCCAGTACGAGGCGATGACGCTGTTGCTCTTGGGCGCCGTGGCCAGGTAGATCGCGCACTCGGCCATCGGGAGATAGCCTTCGGGAAGGCCAACGAAGTGCACTGCCTGCTGCGTGGCCACCGCGATCTGCAACGCGCGCGGATCGGCCAGACCGACATCCTCCGCCGCCAAGATCACCATGCGCCGGACGATGAAGAGCGGATCCTCGCCGCCGTCGATCATCCGCGCCAGCCAGTAGAGCGCGGCGTCGGGATCGCTGCCGCGCAGGCTCTTGATGAACGCGCTGATGACGTCGTAGTGCGCCTCACCGCCCTTGTCGTAGACGGCGGAACGGCGCTGGAGCGCCTCGGTGACGTCGCCGGCCTCGATGACCTCGCGCCCCTCGGTGCGCACGCCGCGCGCGGCCAGTTCCAGGCCGCCCAGAGCCACGCGCGCGTCTCCGTTCGCAAGGTTCACCAGCGTGCCGCGCGCCTCGTCGCTCAACCGGAGGCCCAGCGCGCCGAGGCCCCGCTCGCCGTCGGCCATCGCGCGGTCGACGATGGTCCCGACCTCCTCGTCAGAGAGCGGATGGAGCACGTAGACGCGCGCGCGAGAGAGCAGCGCGGAGTTGACCTCGAACGACGGATTCTCCGTGGTGGCGCCGATCAGCGTCACCGTTCCGTCCTCCACGTACGGGAGCACGGCATCCTGCTGAGCCTTGTTGAAGCGATGGATCTCGTCGACGAAGAGCACGGTGCGCTTACCGGAAGCGCGCAGGCGCTGCGCCTCGGCCACCACGCGGCGCAGGTCGGCCACGCCAGCGCTCACCGCGGAGAGCGCCACGAAGTGCGCCCCCGTGACGCCGGCCACGATCTCCGCGAGCGTCGTCTTGCCCGTCCCGGGAGGCCCCCACAGAATCAGCGAGGGCACGTCGTCGCTCTCGATCGCGCGCCGCAGCACGCGCCCCTCGCCTACCAGATGGCTCTGGCCGACGTACTCGTCGAGCGTGCGTGGGCGCATGCGCGCCGCCAAAGGAGCCGTCCCCGGCTGCAGCGGACGGCCCTTGCCCGTTCCCTCGGGGCGATCGCCGAAGAGGCTTGGCGCGTCCATCGCTCGAGGCGCGCGATCCGTCAGAGGTGCAAGCCGCGGCGTCTGGGCGCCGGGCTCGGCGAGCCGGTGGGCCCCGGCGAGGGAGTGGGCACCGGCAGGATGGCCGTCACGCCGCCCGTGGCGACGTAGTCCTTGCTCTTGGTGTTGTAGCGCACATGGGGAGCCTCCGCCCGGCGCTCCGCGGCCTGGTGCATGCGCACGTTGCCCGAGAGCGTGAGCTCGTTGGTCACGTCGTTGAGCACGGCCCGGTCGGCGTCGATCGTGTCGCCGTTTTGCACCACGTGCACGCGGCCGACGGCCGTGTAGGTCTTCGCTCCCCAGTCGACCGTGAGCGTCGCGCAGGTGATCGTCACCGGCTTCTGCGTCGCCTGCTTGACGGCCTCGCCCTTGTTGGGGATGGGCTGCGTCTGATGGAGCACCACGTTGCCGGTGAGCACGGCGATCTTCTTCTTGAAGTTGCCGGTGGCGCGATCGGCGCGCGCGTCGGAGCCGGGGCGCAAGAGCGTGAAATCCTGCGGTACCGTGAAGTCACCGGTCTTGTTGTTGACGATGAACGTCCCCGGCGTACGGAACGTGACTTCCCCGGAGCCGATCGCCGTCTCGTTTTGCGGGGCGGGCGTGGAGCGGGCCGGGGCGGACGTGGCGCGCGCGGGGGCCGCCGTCGGCGGAGGCGTCGCCGCCACGGCGGTGGTCAGGAGCAGGGCCGCGGTCGCCGCCAGCCAGATACGGTGCATCATCGCGTCATTTGGTTCGTAACGGACCGATGACCGCCTCCACGCGCTCGCGCGGGAGCGACCCCTCGCGGATCAAGATCGCCTCCTCGCCGCTCAGGTCGATCACCGTCGAGGCCACGCCGTGGTTGGTCGCCCCGGCCTCCACCGCGAGGTCGGCATCCGGCAGCTCCCCCTCGCCTCCGCACCCGGCGTAGGCGGGCTCTCCGCTCAGGTTGGCGCTCGTGGCGGCGAGCGGCCCCGTCGCTTCGAGGATGGCCCGGCACAGCGCATGGTCGGGAACGCGCAGCCCCAACGTCTCGCCTCCGGCCGTGACGCGCGCCGAGACGAAGGCGGGGCGGCGGACGATGAGGGTGAGCGGGCCGGGCAGCAGGGCCCGCGCGGCCCGCACGGCGCGCTCGTTTCCGCCGGCATACTCCAGCAACTCGGCCACGCTGGCCAAGTGCAGCGAGAGGGGCTTGTGGGCGGGGCGCCCCTTGGCCGCGTAGATGCGGGCGATCGCCGCCTCGCGCGTGGGATCGCACCCGATGCCGTACACCGTGTCGGTGGGAAAGATCAGCACGCCGCCGGCGGAGGCCACGCGCCGCGCGGCCTCGGTGATCCGCTCGAGCGGCTCGCGTCGCGCATCCATCGTCAGCAAGGCTACTCTCCCGCTTGCGGCTCCCCTCCTCAGGCGGCCGAGACTCGTATCTCCTACCCACGTCCCCGCGGCGGCGCGCCGCCCGCCGTCCGATCCCGTCACGAGACCGCGATGCGCGAGATCAGCGGCCGCGCGAGCGGCAGCCGCGGCGCGGGCAGGGCGCGCGGGGGCCGAGCCTGGAACAGGCGCGGGTCCAGGTGCGGGAAGAGCGTGTCGTCGTGAAAGGCGGCGGCGATGGCGGCCGAATCGCCGTCGGCGCCCTCCAGAGCGGCGGCCAGCGCGTCGAAACGCGCCGCGTGCGTCCGGAAGCGCTCGACGGCGTAGTCGCGCGCCTGTCCCGTCGTGATCAGGAACGGCCAGTCGCTCGAGGAGAGGAGCAGCAGTTCCCGCCCGGCCTGCTCCGCCAGCGCTCGCTCGCGCGGCGAGGCGTACGCGCGGCCGGCGACGCGCTCCATCGCCCGCTCGGCGCGGTGGACGATCGGCCACATCCACGCGACGTCGGCGTTGAACCAGACGCGGCTGTCGCCGCCTTCGCCCCATGACGACTCGCACAGGGCCGCGATCCGCTCGGCTCCATGCGCGGCCAGGTACGCGCTGGGAGTCGTGAGCGCGATCACGCCGCTTGCGTGCACGTTGCGCAGCACCTCGACCAGCCACCGTGGGCCTTCGAACCACCAATGGCCGAAGAGCTCGGCGTCGAACGGGGCGGCCACGATCCCCGGGGGGCCGCCGCCGCGCGCGAAATCCGTCAGCACCTCGATCACCAGCGACGCGAAATGCGCGGCATGGGCATGCACGCGCTCGCGCGCCGCCGCGGGATCGTACCACTGCTTCTCCGCGAGGCGCACGCCGGGCCCGGTGACGCGCCAGTACGCGTTTCCCGAGCGCTCGTCGCGCTTGTGGAACTCGCGGTAGGCACCGTCGCCGGGATAGCCCTCGTCACGCGACCAGACTCGACGGCTGACGCGCGCATCACGCGCGAAGAACGCGACGCCGGAGGGCAGCCGGTGCGGCCGCAGCGTCGACTCACCCGTCGCCTCGGCGGCGGCCTCCTGGTCCGCGGCGCCGGACGCGGAGACTCCGGCGTACGCCGCGGGCACGCCCTGCGCGAGCGACGCGCTCCATGCCCCCCACCCGTCGTACGCGCCGGCCACCGCGTGCGCGTCGACGAAGGCGTAGCGCAGCCCGTGAGCGGCGAGCCAGGCATCGATGCCGGGCCGGTAGCCCGGCACGCCCGCCGGCGCGTAGGCCCCGCGATAGGCGCACTCCGGAAGCCAGATTCCGCGCGGCTCCACACCCAGCAGACGACGGGTGGCGGCGATGCCGACGGAGAGCTGCGCGTCGATGGCGGAGTCGGTGGCCAGCAGGGGCAGATAGGCGTGCGTCGCGGCGGAGGTCAGCACCTCGATGCGCCCGCGGCGCACATACTCGCGCAGCGCTCCGACCACGTCGCGGCCCCAGTGGCGCCGCCACCGGTCGCGACGTTGGTTGAGGGCGCCGAGATAGCGCTCCGCCATGATGCGGCGCTCCCGGTCGAAGGCGTCGCGGCGCGGTACCAGGTCGCCGCGCGACAAGGCGATGCGCTGCTCCACGTAGGCGTCGAACGCGGCGATCAGATGAGGATCGCGGAGCTGCTCCAAGAGCACGGGGGTGACGCCGAGCGTGATCCCGCCTGCGATCCCCTCTTCGTCGAGCGTCTCGATCGCGTCGAGCAACGGCAGATAGACGTCGAGCAGCGCCTGATGGAGCCACTCCTCACCAAACGGCCAGCGCCCTGCCCACCGCACCCACGGAAGGTGACTATGCAGGACGAACGTGAAGGCGCCGACCGGCACGTCTACCGCGAGGCTACGCGCGCACGCGCTGTCCGGTGCCCATCGCCACGCACGAGAGCGGGTCATCGGCGATGATCACCGGAATGCCCGTCACTTCGGAGAGCAGCGTGTCGAGCCCGCGCAGCAGCGCGCCGCCGCCGGTGAGGATGACGCCGCGATCGATGATGTCCGCGGCGAGCTCCGGCGGCGTCTTCTCCAGCACGCTCTTGACGGCGTCCACGATGGAGCTGATCGGCTCCGTGAGCGCCTCGCGCACCTCTTCGCTCGTGATCTTCACCGTCTTGGGCAAGCCGTTGATCAAGTCGCGGCCGCGGATCTCCATCGAGAGCTCCTGCTCCAAGCGATGGGCGCTGCCGATGCGGATCTTGATCTCCTCCGCGGTGCGCTCGCCGATCATCAGATTGTAGACGCGCCGGATGTGGCGGATGATCGCCTCGTCCAGCTTGTTGCCGGCCACGCGGATGGACTGCGAGACCACGATGCCGCCCAACGAGATCACCGCCACGTCGGTGGTGCCGCCGCCGATGTCGACCACCATGTTGCCGCTGGGGCCGTCGATGGGCAAGCCCGCCCCGATCGCCGCGGCCATGGGCTCCTCGATGATGTCGACTTCCTTGGCGCCGGCCAGCTTGGCGGCGTCGCGCACGGCGCGCTCCTCCACGCTGGTGATCTCGGCGGGAACGCAGATGGTCACCGACGGCTTGGGACGGAAGAGGCTCGAGAAGAACGAGCGATCCTTCGTCACCTTCTTGATAAAGTAGTTGAGCATCGCCTCGGTGACTTCGAAGTCGGCGATGACGCCGTCGCGCAGCGGGCGAATGGCCTGGATGTTGGCCGGCGTCTTGCCAAGCATCTGCCGCGCTTCCTCGCCGACCGCGAGCGTGCGCCCCGTGCGCAGGTCCTTGGCGACGACGGACGGCTCGCGCAAGACGATGCCGCGGCCCTTGACGTAAACCAGGACGTTCGCCGTCCCGAGGTCGATGCCGATCTGCACTCTAACTCCTTTGACTCTGAGCCGCCGCTCGCTATCCGACGGTCGGCATGGTGGTCGTTTCGTACGAGCTGGTCGGTTCCACGAGCGCCACGATTCCGCTCGAGCGCTGCACCTGAGCGCCTAGTTCGGTGAGCATCTCCTCGAGACGCTCGTAGCCGCGATCGATGAACTCCAGTCCCGCGATCTCGGTCTCCCCGCGCGCCGCGAGGCCCGCCACCACCAGCGCCGCTCCGGCGCGGATGTCCGCCGCCTCGACGGGCGCGCCCTCCAAATCCGCCGGTCCCTTTACGACGGCGGCGTTGGAATCCATTTGGACCCGGACGTCGGCGCCCATGCGCAAGAGCTCGTTCACGTACGCAAAGCGAGCGTTGAAGATCGTCTCCTCCACCACGCTGCTCCCCGGGCAGGTCGCCAGGAAGGCCGTCATCATCGGCTGGAGGTCGGTCGGAAAGCCGGGGAAGGGCGCCGTGAGGATATCCGTTCCGCTGCGAACGCCGCTCGCGTCGACCGCCACCCAATCCTCGCCCGACGCGCAGACGACGCCGCACTCCTCCAGCGCCGCCACCAGCGCCTCATGGTGCGCCGGATCCGTGCCCGTGACGGTCACGGCGCCGCGCGTGACCGCGCCGGCCAGCATCAGCGTGCCCGCGGCGATCCGGTCGCCGATGACCTCGTACTCCACGGAGCGCAGCCGCTCGACGCCCTCGAGGACGATGGTGTCGGTGCCTTGCCCCGAGACGCGCGCACCGGCGGCGTTGAGGAAGTTGGCCAGATCCACCACCTCGGGCTCCATGGCCGCGTTGCGCAACGTGGTCGTGCCCTTGGCGTAGACGGCGGCGAGCATCACGTTCTTGGTCGCGCCCACGCTGGGGAAGCGAAAGGTGATGTCGGCGCCGTGCAAGCCGTGGGGTGCCTCGGCCACGAGATAACCGCGCTCGCCTCGCACCTCGGCCCCGAGGGCTCGAAAGCCCTGCTCGTGCAGATCGGTTGCGCGCGTGCCCAGCACGCAGCCGCCCGGCAAGGGCACCTCGGCCCGGCCGAGGCGTCCCAGCAAGGCGCCGGTGACGTCGAACGAGGCGTTGAGCTTGCGCACGAGGGTGTACGGCGCCCGCGTCTGGCCGAGGTTGGCCGCCGAGATGCTCAGCACGTTGGTGCCTTGTTGGCGCACGCGCGCGCCCATCGACTCCAGCAGCGCCTCCATCACCGAGACGTCCGTGATCCGCGGCGCCCGCTTGATGACGACGTCGCCGTCGCAGAGCAGGGAGGCCGCCATGATCGGCAGCGTCGCGTTCTTGGAGCCGTGAACCCGCACGGCTCCGTGAAGACGGTGGCCGCCGCGCAGGCGCAGGGTGGTCTCGAGGCGGTCGAAGGTCATCGTTCCTGCGCAGTTCGGCGCGCAGGCTCTCCCGCCCTCATCTCGCCCGCCGGTGCGGGCAGGCATCGGTCGATCAGCATCAGGACCGCCAATGGCAAGAGCCGGGCGGCAAGCCGTGCCCAGCCGGGATTGGTCGAGGACATCGCGGGGCCTTCCTGCGACGCCGCTACCTCGCCTCCTGCTGGCGGCGGAAGGCCGGCCCCACGACACGGCGGAGCAGACGCAGCGGCCGTGGCCCGTCCAGCGTCAGCTCGTTGTCGCTGAGGCGGACCAGTCCCGCCGGGCGAACCTGGCCGTCGAGATCGAAGGAGAGCAGCACGCCCTCGGGCACCTGCTCGAGCAGATAGACCCCCGAGCGCACGGACATCTGCTCGAAGCTGGTCGTCTGGTCGCCTGTCAGGTTGCGATGACAGCCTTCGATGCGCACGAACGTGCCGTCGGCCGCGAACTCGTAGAACTCGCCGATCATCTCGTCGTGACGGGTATCGGCGCGCTCCCAGCGCCCCACGATCACCCGCACGGTGGCCGCGAGGCTCGCCACCTGCGTGTTCGCGCGGTGGTACGAGCGCACGATCGTCTCGCCGGCGGAGCGCACGAGCATCTCCACGCGGTCTTGGCCGAGGCGCAACGGGATCAGGGACGCCTTCTCGTCCTCCAAGAGCTTGAGGACCGGGCGGCCGTTCCGCTCCTCCAGATCGAAGCTGCCCCGCCGGCTCGATTGCACGCCGCCCTGCCGGCGAGCGAACGAAAACGTGCCGTCGTCGAGAAAACGCCACCGGCCGGCCTCGGCCGTAGCCGTGCCGTCCTCAAGCCAGGTACCGTATAGCGCATCGCGCACGGGACACTCCCCCCACGGTCCGACGGGCACCCGGCGCCCTGATTGCGTCGATGGTCATCCGCGGCTGGGGATGCCGCGGCTTGCGATGCCTCCCGGCCTACTCGTGCCCTCCAGCGACGCGCAGTTTTGCCACGAGGATCTGCTCGGCGAGCCGGGCGGTCTCCGCCTCCCCCTCCGAACCGGAAGGGTGTTCGCGCAGGGAGCGGAGCTCGGCTCGAGTGGCGTCGATGTCGACCTCGCTCTTCTCCCAGGCGGCGTCGACGAGGACGGTCACGCTGTCGGGGAGGATTTGGGCGAAGCCTGGACCGATGGCAAATTCGCGGCGCTCGGTCGTTTTCCCGTCGGAGCCGAGCGCGTTGGCCCGAACGATCCCAGGCTTGAGCGTGGTGACGAGGGCCGCGTGGCGAGGCAGGGCGCCCAGCTCGCCCTCGCTGCCGGGAACGATCACGATCTCCGCCGGCCCCTCGAAGCGCAGCGCCTCGGGGGTGACGATCGAGAATGCCGTGGTTGCCATCGTTCCTTACTCTTCTCCCTCGTCGCCGCCGATCGACTGCCCGGCGAACGCGGGCAGGATCTTCAGCGGCTGTTGTGCCAGAATGTTGCCCGACCGATCGACCAGCAGCTGGTTGGTCTGCCCGCTGCGCTCGACCTGATACCAGGCGTACCCGCTCTTGCCGTCGAGCTGATGGATCGCCGAGCGCGGGCCCTGCGCCGTCGGGCACGAGGCCGCGAGCGCGCGGTAGCGCACCACGCTCCAGGTCACCGGCCCCGTGCAGCGCAGCTGGCGCTGGACGTAGCGCTCCTCGTAGAGGCGCAGGTTGGGTGCCGAGACCGTGGCGCCCGCCGGCGGTGCCACCTCGTTCAGATGCTCCACCGACTGGCGCAGGATCACGTCCCAGATCTGCTTGGGATGGGCCGTGTTCGTCCACACGTAGAGCCCGCCCAGCAACAGACCCGGAACCACGAGGATCACCAGGACGAGCGTCCAGTGGACGATCCCCCGCTTCCAATCCCCACGCACTGCGCTCCGCTTCGTTCGTGGGGACCCCGGGAGATGGAAAGGCCCCGAGCCGCTCGGCTCGGTTTGTACCGTGCTATTCACCGATCACCGCACATCAGCCGGCGGCGGCCATCAGCTTCTCGGCGTTCGCCTTCGCCTCGTCGATGGTGCCGCACATGTAGAACGCCTGCTCCGGCAGATCGTCCAGCTTGCCCTCGACCAGCTCCTTGAAGCCGGCCACCGTGTCGGCGAGCTTGACGTACTTGCCGGCGCGTCCCGTGAACTGCTCGCCGACGAAGAACGGCTGCGTCAGGAAGCGCTGGATGCGCCGCGCGCGGCCCACGACCACCTTGTCTTCCTCGGAGAGCTCTTCCACGCCCAGGATGGCGATGATGTCCTGCAGGTCCTTGTAGCGCTGCAGCGTCTCCTGGACCTTTCGGGCCACCTGGTAGTGCTCCTCGCCCACCACGCGCGGCTCGAGGATGCGCGAGGTCGAGGCCAGCGGGTCGACGGCGGGGTAGAGGCCTTCTTCCGTCAGGGCGCGGTTGAGCACCGTCGTCGCGTCCAAGTGACCGAAGGTGGTGGCGACGGCGGGGTCGGTCAAGTCGTCGGCGGGGACGTAGACGGCCTGCACCGAGGTGATCGAGCCCTTGCGCGTCGACGCGATGCGCTCCTCGAGACGACCCATCTCCGTGAAGAGCGTCGGCTGGTAGCCCACCGCCGACGGCATGCGCCCCATCAGCGCGGAGACCTCGGAGCCGGCCTGCACGAAGCGGAAGATGTTGTCGATGAAGAGCAGCACGTCGCTGCCGAGCTCGTCGCGGAAGTACTCGGCCATGGTGACGCCCGTCTGCCCGACGCGGAACCGCACGCCCGGCGGCTCGTCCATCTGGCCGAAGACCAGCGCCGTGTTCTTGATGACGCCCGACTCCTTCATCTCGAGCCAGAGGTCGTTGCCTTCGCGCGTCCGCTCGCCGATGCCGGTGAAGACGGAGTAGCCGGAGTGCTCGACGGCGATGTTGCGGATCAGCTCCTGGATGAGCACCGTCTTGCCGACGCCCGCGCCGCCGAAGAGGCCCACCTTGCCGCCGCGCGCGTACGGGGCGATCAGATCGATGACCTTGATGCCCGTCTCGAACATCTTGGTGGTGGGGTCCTGCTCCTCGAAGAGGGGAGGCTCGCGGTGGATCGGCCAGAACGCCGCGGCGTCAACCTTCTCGTCCGTGTCGATGGCCTTGCCCAACACGTTGAAGATGCGGCCCAGCACGCCTTTGCCCACCGGAACGCTGATCGGCGCTCCGGTGTCCGTCACCTCGGCTCCGCGGACGAGGCCGTCGGTGGAGCCCATCGCCAGGCAGCGAACCTGGTTGTTGCCCAGCTCGTCCTGCACCTCGAGCACCAGCTCGCGGGCCATCATGGCGGTGCCGCCCAGCTGGATGTCGCTGGTGTGCGCGGCGCCGTTGCCGAGCATGCCGCTGCCCGTGCCCACCTGGACCTTGAGGGCGCTGTTGATGGAAGGCAGCGTCTCCGCCGTGAACTCCACGTCCACGACGTTGCCCAGGATTTGGACGACTTTTCCTACTACCCCACTCATTGCACTTCGTTCCATTCGTGGGGGCCCCATCCGCTTTGAAGCCCCTCCGGGAGCGCAATCGCGCGAGACGCGATTGCTTGGTGACTATACGATCCTAGTGTCCCGCGGCGCGGAGCGCTTCGGCGCCGCCCGCGATCTCGAGAATCTCCTTGGTGATGGCCGCCTGGCGCGCGCTGTTCATCACCACCGTCAACTCGTCGATGAGCTTGCCGGCGTTGTCCGTGGCATTGGTCATGGCCAAGAGCTGAGCCGCGAAGAACCCCGCGAGCGTCTCCTGCATCGCGGCGAAGATCGTGAACTCGAGATACTTCGGAAGCAGAGCGCCGAGTACCGTCGACCCGTCGGGCTCGAACTCCACCGACGAGAGCCCCGCGCTCTCCCCGCCGGGCTGACGCTCGATGGGGATGAGTCGCGCCGCCTCGGGACGCTGGGTGAGCATCGAGACGAAGCGCGGGCGAACGATGACCACCTCGCCCATCTTGCCGGCCGCGAAGTCCGTCGCGAGCTGGTCGGAGACCAGGCGAGCGTGCTCCACCATCGGGCGTCCCACCGCCTGCAGCGGCCAGTGAGCGCCGAGGTCGCCGCGCACGCGGCGCACGGCCTGTAGCGCCTTGTTGCCCACCGCGTACCAGACTACGCTCTGCCCGGAGCGGCCTCGAACGTACCGCTCCGCCTCGCGGATCGTGTTGGCGTTGTAGGCCCCGGCCAGTCCCTTGTCGGCGGTCATCAGGACGATCGCCAGAGGCTTGCCGGCAGGCGCCGGCTGGAGCCACGGGTGGTCGATCTTCCCGCCCTTCTGCACCAAGTCGTCGAGCATCGCGCGCATGCGCTGCGCGTACGGACGCGCTGCGCGCATGGCCGCATCGGCGCGCCGGATGCGCGCGGCGGCGACCTGCTTCATCGCCTTGGTGATCTGTTGCGTGTTCTTCAGCGACTTGATGCGGTCGCGAAGGTCGCGTACGGACGGCATGTGGCAGCGGTTCCTTTACGCGGCTCCGGCCGGCGAGGGCTGGTACTGCTTCTTGAACGCTTCCAGTGCCGCCTTGAGCTTGCCGGCGAGGTCGTCGGAAAGGGTCTTCGTCTCGACGATGGCCTTGCCGATCTCCGGCTGCCGCTCGCGCATGTAGGTGAGGAACTGGTGGTTCCACTCCGCCAAGCGCTCCGTGGGCACGTCCATCACGTACCCCTGGGTGGCGGCGAAGAGCGTCATCACCTGGTCCTCGATCGGCTGCGGCTGGTACTGCGGCTGCTTGAGCAGCTCCGTGAGCTTCTCGCCGCGCTGGAGCTGGTTGAGCGTGGACTTGTCGAGGTCCGAGCCCAGCTTGGCGAACGCCGCCAGCGCGCGGTACTGCGCGAGGTCCAGCTTCAGCGGACCGGCCACGCCGCGCATGGCTTTGATCTGCGCCGAGCCGCCGACGCGCGAGACGGAGAGACCCACGTCGACCGCCGGGCGGATGCCCTGGTAGAAGAGGCCCGTCTGCAGGTAGATCTGGCCGTCGGTGATCGAGATCAGGTTGGTCGGGATGTACGCCGAGACGTCGCCCGCCTGCGTCTCGATGACCGGCAGCGCGGTCAGCGAGCCGCCGCCCTTCTCGTCGGAGAGCTTGGCCGCGCGCTCCAGCAAGCGCGAGTGAAGGAAGAAGATGTCGCCCGGGTAGGCCTCGCGCCCCGGCGGACGGCGCAGCAGCAGCGAGATCTCGCGGTACGCGACGGCGTGCTTCGAGAGATCGTCATAGATGATCAGGACGTCCTTGCCCTCGTACATCATGTGCTCGCCCATCGCGCAGCCCGCGTATGGGGCGATGTACTTCAGCGAGGCCGGCTCGTTGGAGCTGGCTACGACCACCGTGGTGTACGCCATCGCGCCGAACTCGGAGAGCGTCTGCACCACCGAGGCGATCGTCGACGTCTTCTGACCGATGGCCACGTAGATGCAGAAGACGTCCTTGCCCTTCTGGTTCACGATCGTGTCGAGCGCGATCGCCGTCTTGCCCGTGCCGCGGTCGCCGATGATCAGCTCGCGCTGACCCTTGCCGATGGGAATCAGCGCGTCGATCGCCTTGATGCCGGTCTGGAGCGGCTGCTTCACGGGCTGGCGCTCCACGACGCTGGGCGCCACGTTCTCGATCGTGCGGTATTGCTTGGTCTCGATCGGCCCCTTGTCGTCGATTGGCTGACCGAGCGCGTTGACCACGCGACCGACCACAGCCGTGCCGACGGGCACCGAGATGATGCGCCCCGTGCGCTTGACGCGGTCGCCCTCCTTGATGCCGGTGTCGGAGCCCATGACCACGACGCCGACGTTGTCCTCTTCCAGGTTCATCGCGATGCCGAAGAGGCCGTTGCCGAACTCCACCAGCTCCGACATCTGCACCGAGGTGAGGCCGTAGACGCGGGCGATGTTGTCGCCCACCTGGATCACGGTGCCAACCTGGTCCTCGTGGACCTCCTGCTTGAAGTTGGCGATCTGCTGCTTGAGAATGCCAGCGATTTCGTCGGCGTTGATCATCTTGTCGTTGCCCTTGCGTTTATTAGAGGAGTTGCGATGCCAGAGCCGTCAGGCGCCCGTCGATGCTTCCGTCGTAACGGCGATCGCCGAACTGCAGCTGCAAGCCGCCGATGAGCGCCGGCTCGACGCGCTGGCTGACCAAAAATTGCTTTCCGAAGATGGCGTCGAGGCGCTCCTTGAGCTGCGCCAGCGCCGGCTCGGAGAGGAGACGCGCGCTGACCACGGTCAACGGCGTCTCGCCGCGCTCGTCGCGCAGCGCGGCGGCGTAGTGCTCGGCGATCGCCGGGATCAGCGCCTCGCGCCGCTTGCGCACCAACAGGAGCAGGAGGTTGAGCGTGATCTCGCCGACCCGCCCGTCGAACGCCTGGCCGACGATGGCGGCCTTGTCCGCGCGCTGGATCACCGGCGAGGCGAAGAAGGCGCCCACTTCGGGATCGTTCTTCAGCGCCGTGGCCACGACGGCCAGATCGGTGCCGACCCGCTCCAGCTCGCCCCGCTCGCGGGCCAAGCCGAAGACCGCCTCGGTGTAGCGCTTGGCTGCGCCGTCGTTCGTCGCCATCGGTTAGTTCACAGCCTTCCGCTCGCGCGCCAGGTCGTCGAGGAAGCCTTCGACGAGACTCGACTGCAGGGACTCGTCGGTACGAGCCGCAGCGTCGCGCCGGGCCTTGATCAAGGCGTCCTCGATCATCTCGATGCGCAGGCGGACGCGCGCGGCGTACCGCTGACGGTCCACCTCGCCCTCCGCGTGGGCGCGGATGCGCTCCGCTTGCGCTTTGGCCTCCGCCACATGCTCCACGACGGCGTGGGCCCCGGTCTCGTCGGCATTGTGGAGAATGGCTTCGCGCTCCGCATCGGCGACGCGGCGCGCCTCGCGTGCGGCATCGGCGTCGGAGCGCGCCTTGGCCAGGGCCTGCTCGGCACCTGCAATTCGCCCGTTCTCGGCGTCGACGGCCGCCTCGACTTGCGGCCGGCCGTACTTGATCCACAGCCACATCAAGAAGGCGACGAAGAGGACGAAGTCGATGAGCTTCGCCCAGAACTGGAGCGTTCCGAACCCCTCCATCGCTAGCGCGCCTCCCCGATCGCCCGGCCGACCATCAGCGCGGCCAGGTCGTCGACGTTGCGGGAGAGGTCCGCCTTGATCGCGGCCAGCTCGCCCTCCACCACGCGCCGCACCTCCTCCGCCTTGACCTTGGCGTCGGCGTGCGCCGCGGCGATGATCTCGCCGGCCTGACGGCTTCCCTCGGCGTCGGCGCGCGAGATGCGGGCGTCGGCTTCACGGTAGGTTGCCGCCAGGAACGCGGCCGTCTGCGCGCGCAGCTCGCGCGTCTCGGCACGCAGAACCTCGGCCTCTTCCTCGATCATGCGAATGCGCTCGTAACGCTCCATGCGCGACTTGCGCGTGGGAGCGACGAAGACCGCGTTCAGAATCAGGAAGAAGATCCCGAAGTTGATGACTTGGACGATCAGCGTCCCGTTGAGGCTCAGCAGCATGTGGTGGCGTCCCGTCGCGAGGGCGGTTGGCGGTTAGTGAAGGCTCTGGACGACCGTGGCGACCGAGATGCCCTGCCCGAAGAGCAGGAAGAACGCCAGCGCGATCCCGATGATCGGGAACGCTTCCAGAATGCCGACGCCCAAGAAGTAGAAGAGGAAGATGTTCGGCCGGGCCTCAGGCTGGCGGGCGATCGCCGAGACGGCCTGCGAGCCGATGATGCCGTCGCCGATGGCAGAGCCGAAGGCCGCGGCCGCGATGATGAGCGCGAAGCTCAAGAGCAGCATACCGGTGACGAAAGCGAGCGAGGTCAACGCGTTTCTCCTTACTGCGCGATGCGAGGGATGGGTTAGTGCGAGCCTTCTTCCGAGGTTGGCGTCATCAGGTACGCCACCGTCAGCAGCGTGAAGACCAGGGCCTGGATCAGGCCGACGAACAAGTTGAAGCCGTAGATCAGGAACGGGGCGATGGTGGCGCCGGCGGAGATGTTGAGCGGCCCGATCACCAGGTGCGACGCGATGATCGTCGCCACCACGAAGAGCAGGATCTCGCCGGCGAGGATGTTGCCGAAGAGTCGCATCGCCAGCGTCACGGGCTTGGTGAAGTCCTCGATCAGGTTGATCGGGATCAGGGCCACCATGCCGATGGGGCCGAGCTCCTTGGGGCCGAGCCAATGCTTGAAGTACTTGATGCCGTGGTTCTTGATGCCCACGACGTACAGCATGATGAACACGAAGAGCGCCATGCCCGCCGTGGTGTTGAGGTCGCTGGTCGGCGACCGCCCGGGCCATGGAACGAGACCGATCTCGTTGAGCACCAGGATGAAGGTGAAGATGGCGATCGTCAGCGGCACGAACGGGCGCCCGGCGGGGCCCAGCGTGTCGACGGCGAGGTTCTCCAGGAAGCCGACCAGCAGCTCCATGAAGGTCTGCCGCTTGGTCACGCGCGTGGGCGAGTAGACGCGCGTGGCGAGGAACAATAGCACGAGCGTGACGGCCATCGCCACCCACGTGATCCAGATCGTATCGGAGTGGACGCTGCCCAAAACCGGGAGGTTCCAGGTAGGGTGCCCGCCGATCGTCTCCTGTTGCTCAGCCACGTCCTCTCACCTTTGCACCAGCCTGACCATCACCAGCACCTGGGTGCCGAAGAAGGCCGCGAAATACCATACCACGTTCCAAACCGGCCCGTGGCCGACAATCATCGCAAACGGCGCGGCCCCCACCGCGACCACTCGCACTCCGCTCAACGCCCCGTGCGTCCACACCGAGCCCTTGCCCGCGAGCAAACCCGCGTTCTTGGCCGCGATGGCGGCCGCGTTCAAGAGCCCGACACCGATACCCATCGCGAAGAGGGTACCCGCCGGCCACCCGAATGCGTACCAGAGCACGGATCCCCCGACGATGGCGATCGAGAGCGCCCGGAGAGCCGTCCGACTCTCGATAGCAGGAAATTCCTTCAATGCGTGCCTGTCGGTTGAGCCGCCCCGTAGATACGCTTACCGGCGCGGGATACCTGCAAGCTTGTGCCGGTATACACAAGGGAATCTTCTTGCCTAGAATTTGAGGCGGGTGACCATTCGGGCCACCAAGACCCCTCCCGCAAGCATACCCACGAAGAGTCCCGCCACCATGAGCGCCGGGTGGCCGGTGCGGCTTCCCGCCAGCCATCCCAGATAGAGCCCCGCCAAGACCGCCCCCGCGAAGGTGGCCCCGGCCCCGACCACGGCCAGGATCGGGTTGCGCATGCCTGGGGTCTATGCGGCGGCGACGAAGGCGTCGGGATAGACGCCTCCGCGCATGCGGGCCAACAGCCAGCGCACGATCCGCTCCGACGCGCGGCCGTCGCCGTAGGGATTGCTCGCGCGCGCCATGGCGAGATAGGCGTCGTCATCGGAGAGCAGGCGTTCCGCGGAGGCGACGATGGTGGCGCGATCGGTCCCCACCAGCTCGAGCGTCCCCGCCGCCAGGCCTTCCGGCCGCTCCGTCGTGCGCCGCAACACGAGCACGGGCTTGCCCAGGCACGGCGCCTCCTCTTGGAGACCGCCGGAGTCGGTGAGCAAGAAGCGCGAGGCGCGCACGGCGCAAACCAGCTCGCCGTAGTTCATCGGCGTCGTGAGGTGGATGCCCTCCACGCCCTCCAGGACCTCGCGCACCACCGGCGCCACCTGCGGCGATGGATGGAGCGGCCAGAGAATTTGCGGGCGCGCCGGCAGAGCGGCGATGTCGCGCATCGCGAACGCGATCTCGCGCATCGCTCCGTGGTTCTCGCGCCGGTGGGCCTCGACGAAGAGCAGGGGCCGATCCGCGTCGAGCGCGGCGAGCTGCGGCGCGCTGACGTCCGTGCGCGCCGCGGTGGCCAGAAAGGCGTCGATCACCGTGTTCCCCGTGACGATCACGTCGTCGGGATCGGTTCCTTCGCCCAGCAGGTTCGCCGCCGAGCGCGACGTGGGAGCGAAGTGGTACGAGCAGACGACGCCGTTGATCCGGCGATTGATCTCCTCGGGAAAGGGCTCGTAGCGGTTGTTGGTGCGCAGCCCCGCCTCCACGTGGCCCACGGGAATCTGCTGATAGAACGCCGCCAGCGCCGCGGCGCTGGAGGTGCTGGTGTCGCCGTGGACCAGCACCACGTCGGGGCGCGCCTGCCGCAGCACGCGCTCCATGCCGATCAGCACCTTGGTGGTGACTTGGGTCAGCGTCTGCCCTTGCTCCATGATGTCGAGATCGTAGTCGGGCTCGATGTCGAAGAGCCCCAGCAGATCGTCGAGCATCTGACGGTGCTGCGCCGAGACGCAGACGATCGACTCGACCTCGGGACCGGCCGCCTCCAGCGCCTCCACGACGGGCGCCATCTTGATGGTGTCCGGGCGCGTGCCGAAGACGGTCATGACTCGTAAAGGATTGCTCATAACCTCACATGGTGGGCGAGCGCCTGCGGCCCGCCGCTGATGAAGAACGCCGCGAGCCCCAACGCGAAGCAGACGGCATAGAGGAGGATCACGGCCTGGCGCACGCCCAGCCCGTACTCGAAGACGAGCACGTGGTGGACGTGGCCGCGGTCGGCCGCGAAGAGGTGTTGGCCGCGGCGCCAGCGCCGAAAGATGGCCGCGGCCGTGTCGAAGACGGGGAGCGCCAGCACCACCAGCGGAACGATCAAGCTGATCGAGATCGCCAGCTTGCTCACGCCGACGATCGAGACGGTGGCGAAGACGTAGCCGATGAAGAGCGAGCCCGAGTCGCCGAGAAAGATCTTCGCCGGATTGAAGTTGTACGGCAGGAAGCCCAGCGAGCCGCCCACGAGGGCCGCCATCAGCAGCGCCACCAGCGCGTGCCCCTTGACCAGCGCGATGAGGTAGAGGCAGGTGCCCGCGATCGCCGTGATGCCGGCGAGCAGGCCGTCCAAGCCGTCGATGAAGTTCATCGCGTTCATCATCCCGAGGTACCAGAAGAGCGTCAGTGGCACCCCGAGCCACAGCGGGAACGCGATCCACTGGTTGTGGGCGAACGGATTGGAGATGCCGGGGATGACGAATCCGTAGAGCATCGAGGCGATGGCCACCGCGCTCTGTCCGAGGAGCTTCTTCTTGGCCGGCAGATCCATCGCGTCGTCCCAGATCCCGATGAGGAAGATCAGCGTGCCGCCGAAGAGCAGGCCCACCAGCTCGCGGATGACCAAACGGTCCCAGATCTTGGCGGAGCCGGCCAGCGCGATCCCCATCACCACGAAGAGCGCGAAGATGAAGCCCAGGTAGACGGCGATCCCGCCGCAGCGCGCCGTGGGCGCGGTGTGGGCGTTGCGCCCGCCGGGCAGCGCGACGATGCCCAGCTTGAGAGCGATGCGGCGCACGAGCGGCGTCGCGAAGACCGAGGTGGCCAGCGCGACGACGAACGTGGAGAGCTCGAGCCCGAACGGCGTCACGCTGGTTACCGCTCCTCCGGGGGGCGTACGCCGCGGAGCTCTTGCAGCGCCACGCCGGCCTCACTCAGCAATGCCACCGCCACCGCGTCGGGATAGGCGTGCTCGTAGACGATGCGCAGGACCCCGGCGCTGATCAACAGCTTGGAGCACGTCTCGCAGGGCTGGTGGGTGCAGTAGGCCGTGGCTCCCCGCACGTTGACGCCGTGGAGCGCCGCCTGGACGACGGTGTTGGCCTCCGCGTGAACGGCGCGCTTGCAGTGGCCGTCCACCATCAGGCAGCCGACGTCGGCGCAGTGGGAACAGCCGCTGGGGGCGCCGTTGTATCCCGTGGTCAGCACGCGATGGTCGCGCGCGAGCACCGCGCCCACTTGGGCGCGCGGGCAGGTGGAGCGCGTCGAGGCTACCCTCGCCAGCTCCATGAAGTACTCGTCCCAGCTGGGGCGCACGCGCGCGGCGAGCTCCGTCACGCCGGCCGCACCATCGTGGGCACCGAGGTCGCCGAGCCGAACATGCGATCGCCCGCGTCTCCCAGGCCGGGGACGATGTAGCCGTGCTCGTTCAGGCGCTCGTCCAGCGACGCGGTCACCACGCGCGTGCCCGGGTGGGCCCCATGCACGTTGGCGACGCCCTCCGGGGCCGCGATCAGGCAGACCAGCGTCATGGCCGCCGCGCCGCGCGAGGCCAGCACGTCGAGCGCGGCCACCGCGGAGTTGCCCGTGGCCAGCATCGGATCGATCACGAAGACCCGGCGCGCGCCCAGGTCGGCCGGAAGATTCGCGTAGTACGGTACCGCCGCCAGCGTCTGCGGATCGCGGTAGAAGCCCAGGTGCGCCACCTCGGCCTCCTCGACCACGGCGAGAAAGCCTTGCAGCAGGCCCAGGCCGGCGCGCAGGATCGGCGCCACCACCGGCGGGGGCGCCGCCAAGCGCCGCGCGGGCGCCTCGCCCATGGGCGTGCGCACACTCAGCTCCGCCGTCGGCAGATCCGCCGTGGCCTCGTAAGCCAAGAAGAGGCCGAGCTCTTCCACCAACCTGCGGAAGAGCCCCACCGTCGTCGCCGCGTCGCGCAGGCGCGCCAAGCGGTCGGCCACCGCGGGGTGGTCGACCACGTGCAGGCTGCCCGCCATTAGGGGACCCCGTAGTGCCCGGTGAGGTCGTCGACGCGCGCGCGCAGCGCCGCCTTCTTCGACCCGGTCTCGATGTCGCCCAGGCCCTCGACGATGATCGCCGCGATCTCACGCATCGCGTCGTCCTTCATGCCGCGCGTGGTGATCGCGGGCGTGCCGATGCGGATGCCGCTGGCGATGGTGGGCTTCTCCTTGTCGAACGGAATGGCGTTCTTGTTGACGGTGATGCCGATCTCGTCCAGGTACGCCTCGGCGGCCTTGCCCGTGACCGCCTTGACGCTCACGTCCACCAGCATCAGGTGCGTGTCGGTGCCGCCGGCCACCAGGCGCAGCCCGGCGCGTTGCAGCTCCTCGGCCAGGATGCGGGCGTTGGTCTGCACCTGGCGCATGTGCTCGGCGTACTGCGGCGTCAGCGCCTCGCCGAAGGCCACCGCCTTGGCCGCGATGGTGTGCATGAACGGACCCCCCTGCATGCCGGGGAAGACGGCCTTGTCGACGGCGGCCGCCCACTTCTCGCCGCAGACGATCAGCCCGCCGCGCGGACCGCGCAGCGTCTTGTGCGTGGTCGAGGTGACGAAGTCGGCGTAGGGAACGGGCGAAGGGTGGAGACCGGTGACGATGAGTCCGGCGATGTGGGCCACGTCGACCATCAGCGCCGCGCCGACCTCGTCGCAGATCTCGCGGAACGGAGCGTACTCCATGGTGCGCGGATAGGCCGAGGCGCCCGCGACGATGAGCTTGGGCTTGTGCTCGCGCGCCAGCTGGCGCACCTGGTCGAAGTCGATCAGCTCCGTGTCCGCGCGCACGCCGTAGGCCAGCGCGTTGAAGTACTTGCCCGAGAACGTGATCTTGGTGCCGTGCGTCAGATGGCCGCCGTGGGCCAGCGACATCCCCAGCACCGTGTCGCCGGGCTGCATCGCCGCCATGAAGACCGCGGCGTTGGCCTGTGCCCCCGCGTGCGGCTGAACGTTGGCGTGATCGGCTCGGAAGAGCCGCTTGAGCCGGTCGATCGCGATCTCCTCGGCCACGTCCACGTACTCGCAGCCGCCGTAGTAGCGCCTGCCCGGATAGCCTTCGGCGTACTTGTTGGTCATCACGCAGGCCTGCGCTTCGCGCACCGCCGGCGAGACGTAGTTCTCCGAGGCGATCAGCTCGAGGTTGCGCCGCTGACGGCTCTCCTCGTTCAGGATCGCGGCATGGACCTCGGGGTCCAGAGTGGCCAGCAACGACTGATCCAGCGTACGCACGTGTGATTACCTCAAGAGCTCGGTAGGGGTTTGGGCGCCGTCGACGACTCCGCGCCGCACGTCCTCCAGCGCTTTGCGCCGCTCGCTCTCGCCGTAAGCGTTGAGCTTCTCCACGCGGCGCGCATGGCGGCCGCCTTCGAACGGCGTCTCCAGGAAGACCTGCACCAGGCGCTCGATCATCTCCCAGCCGGTCAGGCGCTCCGAGAGCGCCAAGACGTTGGCATCGTTGTGGCGGCGCGCCAGCTCGGCCGAGAGCGGCTCGCTCACGGGGGCGGCGCGCACGCCCCGCACCTTGTTGGCGGCGATGGCGATGCCCAGGCTCGATCCGCAGACCACGATGCCCCGCTCCGCCCGCCCCTCGGCCACCGCTTCGCCCACGGCGAAGCCGTAGTCCGGATAGTCGACGGGCCGCTCATCGCGGGTGCCGAGGTCGAGCACCTCGTGGCCGGCCTTGCGCAGCATCTCACCGACTTGCTGCTTGCAGGCGAAGCCGGCATGATCGGAGGCGATCGCGATCTTCATGGGCGCGACTTCCCCTCGCCTTCGCCGCGAATCCTCTTGGGGAGCGCGCCCCCCGAGCGCAGGTCCAGCTCCGCCAGCAGCGCGGGGAAGATCGCCTCCAACCGGCGGCGAGTCTCCACGTACGCTTCCTGCGCGAGCAGGAAGGGATCGCGCACGTCCTCTCCGCCCGGCAGGTCCGCCGTGGCGACGATGCGGGCGGCGGCGTCGGGATAGGCCGCGCGCAGGCGCCGCGCGTGCTCGCGCGTGACGCCCACGATCAGCTCGGCGGCGGCGATGATCCGGGCATCCACTTGGCGGGCGCTATGCGACTCCAGGGAGACCACGCCCTCCACGGCGCGGTGCGCCTCCTCGGACGCCGGCGCTCCGGCGGCGGCGGCAAGCCCGGCGCTCTCGGCGCGGACGTCGCCGCGGCCCACGCGCAGGGCATAGGCTTGGAGCAACGAGGCGGCCATCGGACTGCGGCAGGTGTTGCCGGTGCAGATGAAGAGCACGGTGGGCAAGAGGCGAGGCACCTTTGAGCGAACGCGTCGGCGTGAGAGTCGCCTGTTCGAGCGCCGCCTATCACCGTGCGCTCTCCTCCGGTTCGCTGACCCAGCTCGAATGGCTGGACCTCTGCGGAAGCGAGCTGCCCGTCGACGGCGTCGCCTTCGACGAGCGCCACTTTCCGCGGATCGACGACCAGTACCTCGCGCAATTGAAGAAGATGGCGGTCGACACGGGGCTGGCCGTCGAGGCGCTGGTGACCGCGTTCGAGCCCGCCTCCGAGGGGGCGCTCGACGCGCTGGAGCGGTCGTTGCAGATGGCCGCGACCCTGGGAGCGCCGCTGACCGTGTTGACTCTCGGTGCCTCGCAGGCGCTGGGCGCCACGCTCGGGCAGGTGGTCCATGACCTCAAGGACGCCACGGCGGCGGCCAAGCGGCTGAACGTGACGATCGCGCTGCGCAACGCCCCGGGGACGGCGGCCGCCGCCATCGGCGACTTGAAGACGCTGACCAAGCAGACGGACTCGGCGTGGCTTCGCTACGCGGTCGATCTGACGTGCCTGCCGCGGGACGGCGAGGCCCCCGACGTCCTGCGCCGAGAAACGGTGGCGGGCTGCCACGAGACCGGGAACATCGACACCTTCGGCGCCGACGAGCGGGGCGATCTGCGCGCCGCGCTCCGCTACTTGGAGGGCTTCGCCGGACCGCTGATCCTCTCGTACGCCGGCGACGAGGACGAGCGCACGGCGGTGCCGCGCCTGCTGAACTGGGTGCGCGCCATGCTCGCCAAGGACATCGTCACCAAAGCGACGATGTGAGAAGAGTTGCGCGCTCCACCGTGTCGTATCGAGTCTGAGGTGAGAACCTGCTCTCGCAGGTGGGTGCGTCCCGGCCGCAAGGGCGAAAGAGGCGAACCAGCTTCGCTCGAGTGGTACCGGAGATGGTGCTCCCTTGGGTCGTTACGTTGGCTCTGCACCGAGGACCCGTTCACGTGCACCGCAGGGCGCGCTCAAGCACTATACCATAAAAGTCAACTTCCGTCGCCTTGACAAAAGGTCCGCAACGGCCCTCCTCAAATATCTCCGCCCATGGCCGACCTGCAGCTCGAGATGACGCGGCTGGAGATGCCGCTCAAGCACATCTTCACCATCGCCCGCGGCAGCGAGGACGTGGCGCGCACGCTGCGCTTCGAGGTGAGCGACGGCGAGCACGTCGGCCTGGGCGAGTCCGCCCCGGTCGCCCGCTACCACGAGAGCTTGGATTCGGTGGAAGCCTATTGGCGCGGCTTCGGCCCGCTGGGCGGCGACCCGTTCGCTCTGCAGAGCCTGCTCACCGACCGGACGCCTCCGGCGGCGCGCACCGGCCTCGACATCGCGCTCCACGACCTGATCGGCAAGCGGCTGGCCATCCCGCTCTGGCGCTACTTCGGCCTCGACCCCGAGCGCGCGCCGTATACCTCGTTCACCGTGGGCATCGACGAGCCGGAGAAGATGCTCGAGAAAGTGCGCGAGGTGGGCGATCACCCCGTGCTCAAGGTGAAGCTGGGCACCGGCGACGAGATCGAGATCCTGCGCGCCATCCGCGGCGTCTATCACGGCACCATCCGCATCGACGCCAACGAGGGCTGGACGCCGGAGCGCGCCGTGGAGGTGCTGCGCGAGATCGAGCCGCTGGAGATCGAGTTCTGCGAGCAGCCGATCCCGGCGGGTACGCCCGAGAAGCTGCGCTGGATCAAGGAGCGCACGACGATCCCGATCGTCACCGACGAGGACAGCCGCGACGCCGCGGACCTGCCCAAGCTCTACGGCTGCGTCGACGGCATCAACGTGAAGCTGGTGAAGTGCGGCGGAATCCGCGGCGCCCTCGAGATGATCCACACGGCGCGCGCCTGCGGCTTCAAGATCATGCTGGGCTGCATGGTGGAGAGCGGCATTCTGCAGACGGCGGCGGCGCATCTCTCGCCGCTGGTCGACTGGGCCGACCTCGACGGCGCCTTCCTGCTGCGCGAGGACCCCTACGTCGGCATGACCTACAGCGGCGGCAAGATCGTGCTCCCCACGGCGCCGGGCCTGGGCGTGCGCCCCGCGGGAGCGCTCACCGCCGAGGTTTGACAATCCGCGCGCGGGCGGCGTAGAATCGCCCTACTATGCGCCAGCGATAGCGACAGACGCTCCACTCCCGTCCGCATCACCGCGTCACGACAGGAGCCTCCGTACGTATGTCCGCTATCTCGCGCGGCGGCGTTTTCGCGTCGTCTTCGTTCCGTCAATATTTCGCCGGTCAAGCCTTCTCCTACGTGGGCGACGGCATGCGCACCCTCGCGGTGCCGCTGCTGGTCTACCACCTCACGCGCTCCGCGCTCTCGACCAGCGTCTCGTTCGCCTGCGAGCTGGGGCCGTTCGCGCTCTTCGGGCTGATCGGCGGATCGCTGGCCGACCGCGTCGACCGCCGCCGGCTGATGATCGTCTGCGACCTGTTGCGCTTCTCCGTGATGACCGCGTTCGCGCTCGCCTTCGCGGCGGGGAGACTGACGCTGCCCGAGCTCTACGGCGGGCTGGTGGCGATCTCCATCTGCGCGGCCTTCTTCCTGGGCGGGCAGGCCTCGAGCATCCCCTACCTGGTGGGAAAGTCGCGGACGACGCAGGCGATGGCCGCGCTCATGGCCGCGGAGAACGCCACGAACATCGTGGCGCCCGTGGCGGGCGGCGCGCTCTTCAGCCTCTTCGGCCCGCTGCCGGCGCTGGCGATCAACGCCTCCACCTACGCGTGCTCGCAGGTCTCCCTGGCGCTTGTGCCCACGCTGGGACCCGACGACCCGCACGGCCTGCCCAACCTGCGCGAGGTCGCCCACGACGTGGCGCTGGGCTTCCGCTTTCTGCGTGACGACGTGGCCATGCGCGCCGTCGCGGTCACGAGCTTCTGGCTCAACCTCTTCGGCGTCGGCGCCTATGCCGTCCTGATCCCCTTCCTCAAACGGGACTTCGCCGCGAGCGACCGCGAGGTGGGCATCTTCCTGGGCATCGGCGCCCTCGGCGCCATCGCTGGCGCGCTCGCGGCGGGCAAGATGGAGAGCCGCTGGCCCTTCGGCAAGGCGCTCGCCGCGGCGTACCTGGTCGACGCGCTGTTCTTCGTTCCGATCGTCTTCGCGCAGAACATCTGGCTGGCGGCGATCATCTGGAGCATCGGCGGCGCCGGTGCCGCCTTCGAGGCGACGCAGATCATCGGCTGGCGGCTCCGGGTCACGCCGGACGAGATGATCGGGCGCGTCACCGGGGCCCTGCGGCTCGTCGTGCTCTGCGGGATCGTGCCGGGCGTGATCGCCTTCGGCTCCGTCGCCGACCGCTACGGGCCGCGCCTCGCGATGGCGATCGCCGCGCTGGGGTACCTGGGCATCGCGGCGAGCGCGGCGCTCGTGCCCGCCATCCGCAACGAGCGGCGGTGAGCGCGGCCGGCGAGTCGTTGACGCTACGCGCAGGGCGTGCTACCATGAGCACTCATATGTTAGGCAACCGCGTTCGCCGACCGTCCCGCTCGCAGCTCGCGCATCTCGCGCCGGGCTTCGTCGACGTTGGCTGACGGCGAAGCGGCGGTTTCGGAGATGGCGCGAGCGCACCGGTGACGGTGCGCTCGCTGCGTTTTGAAGGAGAGGAAACCATGAGCGTGGCGATGGCGGAGGGCGCGGAGCTCTTCATCGCGCGGGCGTCGCTGGTGGACGCCTACGACTTGGCCAGTCTGCGGGCGGCGAGCCTGGAGGAGATGGGCTTGCTGGAGCCGGCGGCGCGCGCGCCGTTCGTGGACCGCGCCCACCGCGAGTTCCGCCTGCTCCTGCGCGAGGAGCGGATGGCGGCATGGATGCTGGTGGCCGCCTCGCGGCCGGTGGGCTGCGCCGCGGCGCTGCTCTGGCAGCGCCTGCCCTACCCGACCTCCTCGCTTCACGCCGAGATCGCGGGAGTCTATGTGGAACCGGCCCACCGCGGCAACGGCTACGGCAGCGAGATGGTGCGGGAGGCCATCTCATGGGCCCGCGCCGCGGGCGTGCGCAAGATCGTGCTCCACCCCAGCGGCGCCGCCCGGGGCCTCTATGAGCGCATGGGCTTCGTGGACGGGAACGAGATGCGGTTGGGAGAGAACTACTCCGCGTGACTCAGACTGCTCGACGCTACATCGCCTACGCTCCCGGGGCCTTCGCCACGCGCCGCGCCAAGACAGCCCACGGCGTGATCGCCTACGGGCGCGACGCCGTGGTCGCCGTGGTGGACCCCTCGCTCGCGGGACGGACCGTGCGCGATGTCCTGCCGCACCTCTACAACGACGCGCCCATCGTGGCCACGCTGGAGGCTGCGCTCGCGTTCCATCCCACCTCGCTCCTGCTCGGCACCGCGCCGCAAGGCGGGGCACTCCCGCCCGAGTGGCGCGCCGACGTGCTGCGCGCCATCTCCGCGCGGCTGGAGATCGTGAGCGGCCTCCACGACTTCCTCAACGACGACACGCAGTTCGTCGCCGCCGCGCAGCGCAGCGGGGCCGCGCTCTGGGACGTGCGCAGGCCCCCCGAGGTCCCGCTCTTCTCCGGCGCCGCGTGGAGCGCGCCCCAGCACGTCTCGCTCTTCGTGGGCAGCGACTGCGCCGTCGGCAAGATGACCGCCGCGCTCGAGCTCAACCGCGCCGCCGTCGCGGCGGGGCGCCGCTCGGAGTTCCTGGCCACGGGGCAGACGGGCATCATGATCGCGGGCAAGGGCATCGCCGTCGACCGCGTGATCTCCGACTTCGTCTCCGGCGCCACGGAGCAGCTCGTGGTCACCGCGGACCCGCAGTCCGAGCTGCTCTTCGTGGAGGGCCAAGGCTCCGTCAACCATCCGGCCTACGCGCAGGTCACGATGGGCCTGCTCTACGGCAGCGGCGCCGACTCGCTCATCCTCTGCCACGCCGCCGCGCGCGAGGAGATCGAGACCTTCGGCACGCCGATCCTGGCGCTGGAGGAGCTGGTTGGCATCTACGAGCGCCTCTGCGACACGGTGAAGCCCGCGCGCGTGGTCGGCATCTGCCTGAACACGCTGGGCCTCGACGACGCCGCCGCGCGCCGCGCCATCGGCGACGCCGAGCGCGAGACGGGCCTCCCCGCCGACGACGTGGTGCGCTTCGGACCGCAACGCCTCTACGAGCGGATGGCGCCGCGCCTGCAAGGCAAGACGCAGCCGCTGGGCTCGCGGGCGTCATCGGCGCGATGAGCACGGAGACGCACCTCCGCGCCGCGCTGGCGTAACGCCGTGGGACGCTTCTCCTCGCTCTTCCCCGTCTCGTGGTCGGAGGACGGCGTCTCGCCGGAGCTGGCGCTCCACGGCGCGCGCAGCGCCGTGCCCACGTGGAACGCCGCGGCCGAGGCCGCCTTCGCGCTCGACGTGCGCGCCCGCGACGCCGGCGCGTGGACGCCCTGGGTTCCGTTGGCCGAATGGTCGCCGGCGCGGCGTCAATCGCTCAACGGGCGAGCCCCGGGCATCGCGATCGAGACCGACACCGTGCTCCTCGACGTTCCCGGCGACGCTCTGCAGCTGCGCGTTCGCGACGGCGATCCGGCCGCCGTGCGCGCCGTGGCCGTCGCCGCGCCGCGCGCGGGCGCCTACGCGGCGAGCGCGCAGCCCGACGAGCACTCCGTGGATCTGATCGTTCCCGAGCGCACGCAATACGCGGTGGACGGCGAGCGCGGCTGGTGCAGCCCCACCTCGCTCGCCATGCTGATGGCCTACTACGGGCGGCGCTACGAGCGCGCCGACTGGGTGCTGGACGTCGAGCGCGTGGCCGCCGGCGTCTACGACGCGCGCTACGGAGGCACGGGCAACTGGGCCTTCAACATGGCTTTCGCGGGAACGCTGGGGTTCACGGCGTTCGCGGCCTACCTCGACCACTTCGAGCAGGCGCGGCGCTTTCTGCGTCAAGCGATGCCGCTGGCGATCTCGTTCTCCTGGCGCGCGGGCGAGCTCGACGACGCGCCGGTGGAGCACACCGACGGCCACCTGGCCGTCCTGCGCGGCATGACCTCACACGGCGATCCCATCCTCAACGACCCCGCGCATGATGCGATCCGCCACGTCTATCCGCGCGCTCAGCTCGAGCGCTGCTGGATCGAAGGCTCCGGCGGCCTGGCGTATGTGGTGGTTCCGCACGAGCTGGCGCACGCCGCCGTCGACATCCTGGCGCCGTGAGCTCCACCCAGCCGCAAGCGCGCATCACCGCGTGGGAGGGCGTGGCCGACGCGCCGCTCCACCTGGTGCTCGTGGCGCCCGCCATCCCTCCCAACACCGGCAACGTCTCGCGCCTCTGCGCCGCCACGGGCTGCGCCCTCCACCTGGTGGAGCCGCTGGGCTTCTCCATCAACGACCGCGCCCTCAAGCGCGCGGGTCTGGACTACTGGGAGCACGTGCGCCTGGTGCTCCATCGCTCGCTCGACGAATTCTTGGCCGTCATGCCGCGCGAGCGCCTCTGGCTCTTCGCGCCGCGCGCCGCGCGGCGGTACGACCAGGTGCCCTATCACCGCGGCGACGCGCTGGTCTTCGGCACCGAGGTGATGGGCCTCCCGGCGGCACTGCTGGAGGCGATGCCCGAGCGCACGGTGCGCATCCCCATGAAGCCGGGAACCGTGCGCAGCATCAACCTCTCCACGAGCGTGGGCATCGCCGCCTTCGAGGCGCTGCGCGCGCTCGACTTTCCAGGGCTGACGTGAGCCGCGCCCCCACCAAGGCCGACGCCCGCGCCGTCTTCGAGCGCAACGCCCAGCGCGCCATCGCCTGTCATCGCTGCCCCGAGCTGCGCGCCTACATCGCGCAGGTCGCGCGCGAGAAGAAGCGCGCCTATCGCGACGAGGTCTACTGGGGCAAGCCGGTGCCGGCGTTCGGCGACCCCCAGGCGCGCCTGCTGATCGTGGGTCTGGCGCCCGGGGCGCACGGCTCCAACCGCACGGGGCGCATGTTCACGGGCGATCAGTCGGGGCGGTGGCTCTTTCGCGCGCTCCACCGCGCGGGCTTCGCGAGTCAGGAGACCTGGCAGCGCCCCGACGACGGCCTGCGCCTGACCGGCTGCACGATCACGGCGGCCCTGCGCTGCGCGCCCCCGGGCAACAAGCCGACGCCCAAGCAGCTCCAGAACTGCACCGTCCACCTCGCCGCCGACTTCGAGCTCTTCGAGCCGCGCCTGCGCGCGATCGTCTCGCTGGGGGCCATCGGCCACCGCGCGGCGGTGAAGATGCTGGAGGAGCGCGGCTGGCTCTTCGAGCACCGCCCCGTCTTCGCGCACGGCGCCGAGCACGTGGCCGTGCGCGACGGGCGCGAGCTGCGCGTGCTCTGCACCTACCACCCCTCGCAGCAGAACACCAACACCGGCGTGCTCAGCGAGGCGATGTTCGACGCCGTCTGGTCCCGCGCGCGGGAGATCGTCGAAAGCTAGACGCCAAGCCTTCGGCTTCGCTAGCTCTTGGGGAAGGCGCCCTTCTGCATCAGCCCGAGCGCGAAGAGCACCAGCATGACCGCGATGGCGACGAACGAGGGGATCGTCAGACCGTAGTGCCGCAGGACGAGACTCACCACGCCCACGGCGAAGGCGGCCGCCGAGAAGTAGCCGCGGCGCGCCAGGCCCGGCGCGCGCGCGCGCAGCGCCGTCGCGACGTAGACGTTGAGCGCCCCCGCCGCCACGAAGACGACGATCAGGATCGCGAAGACGACGTTGGGGTTCACGACGGCTCACCCACGATGCGGATGCCCAGCTCGTCGAGGTTGGCCTTGGGCACGCGGCTGGGCGCCTCGAGCATGAGATCGCGCCCCTGCTGGTTCTTGGGGAACGCGATCACGTCGCGGATGGAGCTCTCGCCCACCATGATCTGCACGATGCGGTCGACGCCCAGCGCCATGCCGCCCATCGGGGGCACGCCGTAGCGGAAGGCCTCGAGCAGGAAGCCGAAACGCTCCTGGATCTCCTCGTCCTGCATCCCCAACGCGTGGAAGACGCGCGCCTGGAGCTCCGGCGTGGTGATGCGGATCGATCCCGAGCCCAGCTCCACGCCGTTGAGCACCATGTCGTAGTGCAGTGCGCGCGCGCTGCCGGGATCGCGCTCCATCAGGTCCTCGTGGCCCGGCGCAGGCGAGGTGAACGGATGGTGCGTGAAGGTCCAGCGCCCCGTCTCCTCGTCCAGCTCGAAGAGCGGGAAATCGTAGACCCAGCAGAACGCGAAGCTCTCGGCATCGCGCAGGCCCGCCCGATCGGCCACGTCGAGGCGCAGCTTGCCGGCCACGCCCTGCGCGGTGGCCGTCTTGTCGGCCACGATCAAGATGGCATCGCCCGTCTGCGCCTCCGTCGCGGCGCGCAGCTTGGCCAGCGTCTCGTCGTCCAGGAATTTCGCCATCGGCGACTTGGTGCCGTCGGCGGCCAGCGCGATCCACACGAGGCCCTTGGCTCCGTGCTCCTTGGCGCGCTCCACCATCGCGTCGAACTCGCGGCGCGAGCTGGCCGCACCGCCCGGCCAGCGCACCGCGATCACCGAGCCGCCGCTCTCGAGCGCCCCCTTGAAGACGGCGAACTCCGTGTGCGCGAAGATCCCGCCGATGTCGGCCAGCTCCAGGCCGAAGCGCAGGTCGGGCTTGTCGCTGCCGAAGCGGCGCATCGCCTCGGCGAACGTCAAACGGGGGAACGGCTTGGCCAGCGTGACGCCGAGCGTCTTCTCGAACGTCTCGATCATCATGCTCTCCATGACCCGCATGACGTCTTCCTGCTCGACGAACGACATCTCGACGTCGATCTGCGTGAACTCCGGCTGCCGATCCGAGCGCGAGTCCTCGTCGCGGAAGCAGCGCGCGATCTGCATGTAGCGCCCGAGACCGGAGACCATCGCGAGCTGCTTGAGGATCTGCGGCGACTGCGGCAGCGCATAGAACGAGCCGCGCGTCAGGCGCGAGGGCACCAGATAGTCGCGTGCCCCTTCCGGCGTGGGCTTGATGAGGATGGGCGTCTCGATCTCCAGGAAGTCCTGCGCGTCGAAGTAGTCGCGTACCGCCTTGAGGAACTTGTGGCGGATCGTCAGGTTGCGCACCAGGCGGGGGCGGCGCAGGTCGAGATAGCGGTACTTCAGGCGCAGGCCCTCGTCCACGTCCTCGTCCAGGTTGACGGGGAAGGGCGGCGTCTCGCTGCGCGAGAGCACCAGCACCTCCAGCGCCTCCACCTCCACCTCGCCCGTGCGGAGTTTGGGATTCTCCGTGCCGGCGGGGCGGGCGCGCACGGGGCCGCGCACGCGCACCACGTCCTCGTGTCGCAGCGTGTGCGCCTCCTGGAACGCCGGCGCCTGCTCGGGATCGAAGACCACCTGGGTCAGTCCTTCGCGATCGCGCAGGTCGATGAAGACCAGCCCGCCATGGTCGCGGCGGCGGTTGACCCAGCCGTGCAGCTCCACCTGCCGTCCGATATCGCTCCGGGCAATGCTCCCGCAGCCGATGCGCTGCATCTCGATCACTTCACTCCTTGGCTCTCGGCGGACGCGAGCGCGCGCTTGATGCCGCTCACGTAGTGGTACTGATAGACGATCTGGCGCGCGATGTGCGGCCACGAGTTCTTCGGGCCGCCGCTGCGCCCCGCGCGCTCCAGCTTCTGGTAGACGGCGGGCGCCTTGCCCAGCAGAGCATGCAGCCAGAGCGAGACGGGCGTCATGCCCAGGTTCATCTGCACGCGCGGGTCGGGATGCTTGCGGTAAAAACGCACCGTGGAGCGTCCAGCCAGCTCCATGCGTCCCTTCTGCTCGTCGTAGCCCACCGGGTGCCAGTGGTAGTTGACGGCCCGCGGCTCGTAGACGATGGTGACGCCGGCCTGCTGCAAGCGATAGCCCAGCTCCAGATCCTCGTGGCCGTAGCCCGTGAAGTCCTCGTCGAACATGCCGACCGCTTCGAGATCAGCCTTGCGCACGGATGCGTTCCCGGTCAGAAAGTAGAGCCACGAGAGCTGCTTGCGGCTCGAAGGGTGCAACGGCTTGCGCGCCTCCGTATCGCTCGATTGCGCGAGGTACTCGGCGAACGAGCTCACCTGCAGCTCCATGCCCACCACCGCCACGCGCTCACGGTCCTTGTGGTGCTCCCAGTGGCGCGAGAGCAGGTCCGGCGAGGCGATGATGTCGGCGTCCGTGAAGAGCACCACCGCACCGCGCGCCGCGCGGATGCCCGCGTTGCGCGCTCCGGCGCGTCCCGTGTACGGCCCCGGCACGTGGCGCAGGCGCTCGTCGCGGTCCGAGATCTCGGCCAGGTACTCCGCCGTGCCGTCGTTGGAGTTGGAGTCCGCCACCACGATCTCGTAGCGGTCCGCGGAGATGTCTTGGCGCAGCAGCGCGGGGATCACGTGCCGTAGCGTGTCGATGCGGTTGTAGGTCGGAATGACGACCGAGATGTCCATGTTACAGCACGCGCTCCAAGCCCTCGAGGATGTCGTCGCAGAGCCGAGCGAGGGACTCGGGGTCCGCGTGCGCCGGTTTTCGCACGAGGGCGCTTGGCACGCCCCACGGGGACCACTCCTGCGAGTTCAACCGGAAGTAGCGATGCTCGAAGACGACCACCGTCGGACGCCCCGTCGCCGCGGCCACATGCGTGGCGCCGGTGTCAACCGTGACCACCGCGGCGCAACGCTCGAAGACGGCGGCCCATTGATGGAGGGTGAGGTCGCCGACGAACCGGACGTCCGCCGGGACGAGGCTTCGCAACTGCTCCACCTCGGAGCGCGCCTCCTTTCCGTAGGTCACCACGACCTCCTTCCCCAGCTGGTCGCGCGCGGCCGTGACCAAGTTGACGAAGCACTCGCGCGCGCAGCCCTCGGTCCGCCAGCGCTCGGCGTAGTGCACCGCCACGGGCCCCTGCTCGGGAATCAGGCGCGCCGCCGCCTCGCGGTCCTCGGGCTGGAGCGGCAGCACCAGGTGCGGCACGATCGACGTTCCCCCGGCCAGCAGCACCAGCTCCAGCACCTGGACCACTTCGTGGCGGATGGGGCGCTCGGGGTGGCGGTCGGCGTCGTCGGGGTCGGCCTCGCTCACGGCGAAGCGGGTGAAGTAGCGCGGGGCCAACAGGCGGCCAAGCCAGCGCCGCCGGTAGACGTAGCCCACGCGCACGTTAGCCCCGGTGGCGGCGACGAGGCGGTAGTCGCGCGTCACGGGCGCCAGCGAGACCGCCACGTCGTACTCGCCGGAGAGCGAGCGCCCGAACGCCGCGTGCCGGCGCTCCTCCTCGGGCAGGGTGAGCACGCGGTCGACGTCGGGGTTGCCGCGGAGCACCGTCTGGTTGTACGTGCTGCAGAGCGCGTGGATCTCCGCCGCGGGAAACGAGCGGCGGAACGAGGCGATGGCCGGCGTCGAGAGGATCAGGTCCCCGATGCGATCGGTGCGGACCAGCAGGATCTTCACGTCGGGGCGACGCGCTCGAGCTCTTCGAAGTAGGCCTCGCGCGCCAGCGCCCGCGCGGCGGCCAGCTGCAGCGGCGAGAGCGGCTTCGACTCGTCCTGCACGGTGCCCAGCAGCGCGAGCATGGCGTTGGAAAGCTTCAGGCGCCGCAGCGCGCGGTGCAGCAGGACGTGCGGCGGCGTCTGCCCGGTGGCCAGCCAGACGCGCCAGTGCGGGTGGAGATCCTTGAACTGCACGGCGGTGCGCGCCTGCGCCTTGGCCTGCCGCACCATGCCGGCCACGCTCTTGGCGGTGGGGCGCGGCTTGTGATGGTAGACCACGGCGCGCTTCTCGAAGAGCGAGGGGACGCCGGCGTGGCGCAGACGCAGGCCCAGCTCCAAGTCCTCCCAGCCGTACTCGCTGAAGCTCTCGTTGAAGGGGCCCACCTCGTCGAGCAGGGCCTTGGGAAGCGAGACGTTGCTGGTCCAGAAGTAGTTGCCCGAGTAGTTCTTCGGCGTCCAGATCGGCGGCGGCAGCTCGTCGAAGCTCTCGACGTTGATCACGGCGCCGCGCACGATGGAGCGCGGATGGGCGGCGTGCGCGGCCACGTGCTCGCGCACGAGCACCGGCGTGGCCAGGATGTCGTCGTCGATGAAGAGGACGATCTCCCCCGCGGCGCGCGCGATGCCCACGTTGCGCCCTTTGGCCAGGCCCGCGTTCTCCTGGTGGATCACCTCGAAGCGGCACGGCGCCTGCGCGCGCAGGCTCTCGATGAGGTCGTGCGTGGCGTCGGTGGAGCCGTCGTTGACCAGCACGATCTCGTAGCGTTGCGGGTCGTGGTCTTGCGCGAAGAGCGCCTCCAGCACGCGCCGCAAGAGGTGCGCGCGGTTGTAGGTGCAGAGCTGGACGGTGAGATCCGTCATCAGTACAGGCGGCCGCCGTTTGGCACCTGGTGGTCGGGGCGGATGAGGACCACGGCGCCGTGCTCGTCGGGGATGCCCAAGGTCAGCACCTCGCTGGCGAATCCGGCGATCCGCCGGGGCGGAAAGTTGACCACGGCCAGCACCTGGCGGCCGATCAGCGCCTCCGGCGTGTAGTGGACGGTCAACTGGGCGCTCGAGCGCTTGCGCCCGATCTCGCCGCCGAAGTCGATCTCCAGCTGGTAGGCGGGCTTGCGGGCCTGGGGAAAGGGGCGGGCCTCCACCACCGTGCCGACCCGGATGTCGACGGCGTCGAAGGCGGCCAAGGGATCGATGGTCGTCTCTTCTCTCTGCTCCACGAGGGCTGGCTACGCGCCGGGCCGCGGGCGGCCCTTTCCGGGTATGGGCGAGGGCGTGAAGGGCAGGTTGACGCGCCCCGAGCATGCGATATAGACTAGGCCATCTGACCAGATTAGAACATATGGTCTCCCGGCGAGGAGTTCAACCCATGGCGGAGCCCCGCAAGATCGGCGTCTACGACGCCAAGACCCACCTCTCGCGCTACCTCGACGAGGTGGCCGAGGGCGTCTCGTTCCTCATCACCCGCGGCGGAAAGCCAGTCGCCGAGCTGAGGCCCGTGGGCGACGTCGAGCGCGCCGCACGGCGTGCAGCCATCGCGCGCCTGCGCGAGCTGCGCGAGCGCGTAGCGCTGCCCCATGACGATACGAAAACGCTCCGCGAGCTGATCGAGGAAGGCCGCCGCTTCTGATGGACTGCGTCGTCGACGCTTCGGCGGCGGTAGCCTGGTCTCTACGCGACGAGGCGTCATCTCTCTCAGAGGTGCTCCTCGACGCCTTGGAAACGGGCGAGGGCTTCGTCCCGCCGATCTGGCCGCTCGAGGTTGCGAATGCCTTGTTGATGGCGGAGCGGCGCAGACGCATCGCCCCGGGCGGAGCTCGACGACTTCTCGCGGAGCTTTCGACGCTCACGATCGAGATCGACTACCCAGGGGGGCCGGATCAGCTCGACGACGAGATCGCGCTCGCGCACAAGCACGGGTTGACCGCATACGACGCGGCGTACCTCGCTCTCGCCCTGCGCCTCACCCTTCCCCTCGCTACGATCGATACGCGCCTGCGTGCCGCCGCCACGGAGGCCGGTGTCGCCCTCGTGACCAACTGACCTCCCTCGCGGGCACGATGCTGCGCAAGCGCTTCGTCCGGCGGCACGAGCCCCCGCAGCAGGTAGGCCGAAATGCGCTCTCACTTGATGAGATCTGGCCGTAATCTCTACGTGTTTCTCGATGAGTCCGGAAACTTCGATTTCTCTCCTACGGGTTCGAAGTATTTCATCTTGACCGCCGTTATCACGACGGACCCGCTTCAGGGGGTAGCTGACGTACTAGCATGGCGGCATCATGTACTGACTCTTGAGCGGACCATGCTCGGCACAAGAAAGCCTCGCGATTACACGCATTTCCATTGTACCGAAGACGCTCAGTACGCTCGCGATGGCATGTTCAGGATCATTGCCGGCTTACAGATCGAGGCCTATTCCGTAGTTGTCCAGAAGAACAAGGCCAATCCGTCTATCCGCACCGATCATGTCTTCTACGAGAAGGTATTCAAGGGTCTCGTACCTTACATCGTGCGCCGACATGGATCTGAATATGCGTTCCATATCTTTGCGTCGGAAATCAACGTACGCCGCAAGCGGGCCGCCCTGATGAGTTCCCTCAAGGGCATCCTGAATGAGGAGAAGGTGCAATACAATCTTCACCTGCATCCAAACCATTCCCATCATCTGTTGCAGGTGAGCGATTATGTCTGTTGGGCTGTCGCAAGAAAGTGGGAAACTGGGGACTCGCGGCCACATGCGTCAGTCGCGGCGAAGATTCGGAGCGAATTCGACCTGTTTGCGCGAGGAACAACGACTTACTACTAGGCCATTGACATACCAACTATACTAATCGTAGGTCCTTGACTTGCGATAAGAGCCCCTGGGTTCTTCAGACAAAGATAGCAGGTCGAGTCGGAGGGAACGATTATTCGTTCCCTTCCTTTCTCCCCCACTCTTATCCGCAAGCTGCGCGGCTGATCCCAAAGCCGGGAAAAAGACCCGGTATGCCTCGCGTGCTCGCGCTGCCCATCCTCGCGCTCTTCCTGCTCGCGCATGCGGCCGGTGCCGATCCAGCCGCGCACGGCTTCACCGAGCGCGCCTCCACCATCACGGTGGACGGTGAGCGCATTCCCGTGGCGATCGACCTCCCCGCCGGCGGCGCGCCGCGCGGCGCCGTGCTGATCGTCCCCGGCGCCTTCAATAGCGACGTCGACGGCAACTACCCCACCCAAGGCTACTTCCCGCACACGTACGCCGATCTCGCGCGCGGATTGGCGCTGGCCGGCTACGCCGCGCTGCGCTACGCGCGCGACGGCGAGGGCACCGGCACCGTGGTGCTCGATCCCGCGCTCGCCGCGAAGCACCGTGCCTTCGCCGAGCGCGCGGTGGTAGCGCAGGCGGCGCTGCGCGCGCTCCACGACGCGGCGCCCAGCGCGCCGCTGGCCGTGGCGGGTCACAGCGAGGGGGCCACCGTCGCGGCGCTGTTGGCCGCGCACGATCCCAGCGTGCGCGCGCTGGTCGACCTCGAGGCGCCCGGGCGCCCCATCCTCACGCTCTTCCTCGCGCAGGTGCGCACGTCGGTGGGGCATCTCCAGCGCAGTGGAGCGATCGCCCCGCCGCTAGCCTCAGCCGAGATCGCCCTCTTCGAGGCGATGGTCTCCGCGATCCGCAGCGGGGCGACGCCGCCGCGGAGCGCGCTGGTCGACCCGCTGGTGCGGCGCTTCCTCGGCAAGGCCACGGGCGTGGAGATCGACTACCTGCGCGAGGAGGATCGCATCGACCCCGCGCAGGCCATCGCGCGCGTGAGGCAGCCCACGCTCATCGTGCAGGGCGGCGCCGACGAGGTCGTCTTCCCGCGCGACGCTCAGCTGCTGCAGACGGCCCGCGATCGCGCGCGCCTTCCCACCACGCTCGTCATGCTGGCGGGCGATCAGCACTTCTACAAGCGCGTGCCGCCGGGAACGACGCCGTTCGCGGCGTTCCATCTCGCGGGGGCCACGGACCCCGCCGTGATCGCGGCGGTCGCGCGCTGGCTCGACGCCAACCTCACGGAGTGAGCATGACCTTGCCGACGTTCTGCCCCTCCTGCATGCGCAGGTAGCCCTCGGCCGCGCGCTCGAGCGGCAGCACCACGTCGATCACGGGGGCGATCTTCCCCTCCCCGTAGAGCTCGAGCAACGCCGCCATCTCCTCGGCCAAGAGGGCACCCTCGCCCCACAGATGGCCGATGTTCACGCCGATCACGCCGCGGTTGGCGCTCATCAGCGCGAGCGGGTTGAAGCGCGGGATCCCCAGACCCGCCCGCAGCAGGTGCAGCGGGTTCCGGCGGTCGCCGCGCTGCGCGTTGGCGAAGCCGTAGACGACGATCCGTCCGCCCGGGCGCAGCAGGCTGTAGCCCTTGCGCGTGTCGCGCCCGCCGAGCGGGTCGAGCACGATGTCGACGCCGCGCCCGCCGGTGAGGACGCGCACCTCGCTCGCGTAGTCGGTGGTGTGGTAGTCGATGGGATGCGTGCAGCCGTTCGCCCGCAGGGCATCGTGCTTGCGCGCCGAGGCGGTGCCGAACGTCGTCACTCCCTCCACCGTGCGGCAGAGCTGCAGCACCGCCATCCCCACGCCGCCGGCGGCCATGTGCACCAGCACCGACTCTCCGGGGCGCAGCGAGGCCGCGCGAAAGAGCATGTGGTACGCCGTGAGGTAGGTGACCGGAAGCGCGGCGGCGTCTTCGAAGGGCATCGCCGCTGGGATGGGCAGCGCCGCGCCCGCCGCGACGGTGAGGAGCTCGGCGTGGCCCTTGAACCTCGTCAGCGCCACCACGCGCTGGCCAAGGCGACCCGGATCGACGCCCTCGCCCACCGCGTCGATCTCGCCGGCCGCCTCGTAGCCCAGGATCGCAGGCGGCTTGGGCGCGTCGGGGTAGAGTCCCTGGCGCGCCATCAGCTCCGCGAAGTTCAAGCCGCTGGCGCGCACGCGGATGCGCACCTCGCCGGGGGCGGGAACGGGGTCGGGCGTCTCCCGCACGGCCCAGGCGTCCGCCCCGCCGTGCCTCATCAGCCAAAGTGCACGCATCGTGTACCTCCCTAGACGTGTGCCAAGAGCGCGTCGCACGCGGCGATCACGCGCCGCGGATCCAGCTCGCGCAAGCAGGCGAAGTCGGGACAGGTCTCCTTGCGGTGCGACGGCGGGCACGGATAGACGGGCGGCACCACCACCGCGCGCGGACCCATCGGCGCCCAGCGCCGCGGCTCGTCGCTCTGGAGCGCGAAGATGCCCACGGTGGGCGTGCCCAGACACGCCGCCACGTGCATGGGCCCGGAGTCCACGGCCACGCACAGCCGCGCGCCCTCCAGCAGCGCCGCCAGCTCGCCGAACGGCGTCTGCCCCGCCAAGCTGGTGGCCGCGCTGCGCTCCGCGATGGCCTCCGCGATGGCGCGATCGCCCGCCGTCCCCGTGACCACCACGGGGAGCGAGAAGCGCTCGCGCAAACGCAGCGCCAGCGCCGCCAGCGTCTCCACCGGCCAGGGTCGCCCGCGCAGATCCAACCCGCGCGTGGGATGGAGCACCACGTACCCGGCGCCGATCCCGCACGCCGCCAAACGCGCCCGCACGGCGCCGCGCGCCTCGGCGCTCACGTGATAGACGGGCGTGGGATCGACCTCGGGGCAACCGGCGGCGCGCGCGTAGCTCAGCAGGATCTCCGTCCAGTGCGTGGTGTGGTCGCCCAGCTCGCTGCGCACGGTGACGCGCTTGGTGAAGAGCAGCGAGTACGTGCGCCGCGACTGGCCGACGCGCTCGGGAACGCGCGCGAGCCAGGGAATCAGCGCGTAGCGCTGGGTCGCCCAGGTGACGATGGCGGTGTCGTAGCGCCCGGCGCGCACGCGGCGCACCATCTGGCGCAGGCCCGCGTCGTCGATCAAGACCTCGTCGAGCAGCGGGTTGCCCTCGAGCACGGCGTGGTGACGGGGCGCGGTCAGCGCCGACACGGCACTCGCTCCCGCCGCGCGCAGCGCCCGCATGACGGGCGTGGCCAGCAGCACGTCGCCCGCGCCGCCTCCCGCGCAGATCACCAGCGCCCGACCGCCCTTTCGCATGTCGCTCGCGCAGTTTGCCGTCACGCGCGGGATGCCTTCAGGATCG
>DATLUD010000031.1:0-7850 GCA_035533275.1 Candidatus Dormiibacterota bacterium
AGTTGGCTCGGACGGTCGAGACGCGCAACACCTGCCCCTACTGCGCCGTTTCCTGCGGCCTCATCATGTCCAGCAGCGGCGACGGCGCGAAGAACGCCGTCTCCGACATCATCCACATCGAGGGCGACCCGGACCACCCGGTCAACCGCGGCACGCTCTGCCCCAAGGGTGCCGGGCTCATCGATTTCGTGCACAGCGAGAGCCGCCTGCGGTATCCGGAGTATCGCGCACCCGGCTCCAGCAGCTTCCAACGCATCACCTGGGAGGAGGCCTTCGACCGTATCTCCCGGCTGATGAAGGAGGATCGCGACAAGAACTTCATCGCGAAGAACGAGCACGGGGTGACGGTGAACCGTTGGGTGAGCACCGGATTCCTGGCGGCCTCGGCCTCCACGAACGAGGCGGGCTACCTGACCCAGAAAGTCGTACGAAGTCTCGGAGCGCTCGCCTTCGACAACCAAGCGAGGGTTTGACACGGCCCGACGGTGGCGAGTCTCGCCCCCACATTCGGCCGCGGCGCCATGACCAACAACTGGGTCGACATCCGCAACGCGGACCTCGTGCTCGTGATGGGCGGCAATCCCGCCGAGGCCCATCCCTGCGGCTTCAAATGGGTCACCGAGGCCAAAGCGCACAAGGGCGCCCAACTCCTCGTGATCGATCCGCGCTTCACCCGCACGGCGGCCGTGGCCGACCGCTACGTGCCGATCCGCACCGGAACCGACATCGCGTTCCTGGGCGGCGTGATCAACTATCTGTTGTCCCACGACAAGATCCAGCACGAGTACGTCAAGGCGTACACCAACGCACCGTTCCTGGTGAACCAGGACTACGGCTTCCACGACGGGCTCTTCACCGGATACGACGCCGCCAAGCGCTCCTATGCCAAGGGGACGTGGTCGTACCAGATCGGAGCTGACGGCTACGCCAAGGTCGATCCCACGCTGCGTGATCCGCGTTGCGTCTTCAACCTGATGAAGGAGCACTACGCGCGCTATACGCCCGAGAAGGTCAGCGAGATCACCGGGACGCCGGTCGACCAGTTCACCAAGGCGTGCGAGCTGATCGCCTCGACCAGCGTCCCCAACCGAACCATGACGATCATGTACGCCCTGGGCTGGACGCAGCACACCGTCGGATCGGAGATGATCCGCACCGCGGCGATGCTGCAGCTGCTCTTGGGGAACATCGGGATGGCGGGCGGCGGCGTGAACGCGCTGCGCGGCCACTCCAACATCCAAGGGCTCACCGACCTGGGCCTGCTCTCCAACTCGCTGCCGGGCTATATGACGCTGGCGATGGACGGCGAACCCGACTACGAGAAGTATCTCGCCGCGCGCGCCTTCAAGCCGTTGCGGCCCGGTCAGCTCGACTACTGGAAGAATTACCCGAAGTTCTTCGTCAGCCTGACCAAGGCGTGGTACGGCGACGCCGCAACCGCGGGCAACCACTACTGCTACGACTGGCTGCCCAAGATGGATAAGATCTACGACATCTTGCAGGTCGTGGAGCTGATGGCCCAGGGCAAGATGAACGGCTACGTCGCGCAGGGCTTCAACCCGTTGGCATCCTTCCCCAACAAGGCCAAGGTCACGGCGGCTCTCTCGAAGCTGAAGTACCTGGTGGTGATCGACGCGCTGGAGACCGAGACCTCGACCTTCTGGCAGAATCACGGCGCGTTCAACGACGTCGATCCCTCGAAGATTCAGACCGAGGTCTTCCGCCTGCCTTCCGGCTGCTTCGCGGAGGACGACGGCGCCTTGGTGAACAGCAGCCGCTGGCTTCAGTGGCACTGGCAGGGCGCGCCGCCGCCCGGTGAGGCGAAGCCCGACCGCGAGATCGTGGCCGGCATCTTCCTGAAGCTGCGCGGGCTCTACCGCAAAGAGGGCGGCGCCTTCCCCGATCCCATCCTCCACCTCACGTGGCCATACGCGCAACCGGCCGCGCCGTCGGCCGAGGAGCTAGCCAAGGAGTACAGCGGGCGCACCTTGCGTGACATCCACGATCCCAAGGACCCCACGAAGGTCGTGCTCAAGGCGGGGCAGCAGCTGGAGAGCTTCGCGCAGCTGGCCGACGACGGCTCCACGGCCTGCGGCTGCTGGATCTTCGCCGGCGCGTGGAGCGAGCAAGGCAACCTGATGGCTCGTCGCGACAACAGCGACCCCAGCGGCTTGGGCGAGTACCTGAACTGGGCCTACGCATGGCCCGTGAACCGGCGCATCCTCTACAACCGCGCCTCCTGCGACCCGGCGGGACAACCGTGGGACCCCAACCGGCGGCTCATCTCCTGGAATGGCAAGGCGTGGACGGGATTCGACGTTCCGGACTTCGTGCCGACCTCGCCGCCGTCGGCGGACATGGGACCCTTCATCATGCAGCCGGAGGGAGTGGCGCGCCTCTTCGCGCTCGACAAGATGGCGGAGGGACCGTTCCCGGAACACTACGAGCCCTTCGAGACGCCGATCGACACCAACCCGCTGCACCCGAAGGTGGTCAGCAATCCGGCGGCACGCATCTTCCCCGACGATGCCGCCCAGTTGGGAACCGCCAAGGACTACCCCTACGCGGCGACCACGTATCGGCTCACGGAGCACTTCCACTTCTGGACGAAGCACGCGGTGATCAATTCGGTGCTCCAACCCCAGCAGTTCGTCGAGATCGGCGAAGATCTCGCCAAGGAGAAGGGCATCGGCGTGGGCGACGAGGTCGTCGTGCGGTCGAAGCGCGGCGAGATCAAGGCGGTCGCCGTGGTCACCAAACGCTTCCGGGCTCTGCAGGTGGCGGGGAAGACGGTACACACGGTGGGCATTCCGCTCCACTGGGGCTTCACGGGCGTGGCCAAGAAGGGCTACCTCGTGAACACGCTGACTCCGTGCGTCGGCGACGCCAATGCGGAGACCCCGGAGTTCAAGTCCTTCCTCGTCGACGTCCGGAAGGCATGAGGTGTCGTCATGGCAGCGATAGACATCATCCGGCGCTCGGCGACCTCGACGGCGCCTCCACAGGTCCAGCAGGCGGAGCCCTCCGTCGCCAAGCTCATCGACATCTCCAAGTGCATCGGCTGCAAAGCGTGTCAGGCGGCGTGCATGGAGTGGAACGACCTGCGCGATGCGATCGGCACCTGCGACGGCACGCTCAACAACCCCACCGATCTGACCTCGAAGTCGTGGACCGTGATGCGCTTTACCGAGGTGGAGTCCTCGACGGGGATGCTGGACTGGCTGATCCGCAAGGACGGCTGCATGCACTGCGAGGATCCCGGTTGCCTCAAGGCGTGCCCCTCTCCCGGGGCGGTCCTGCAATATCGCAACGGGATCGTCGACTTTGACGAGTCGAAGTGCATCGGCTGCGGATACTGCATCACGGGCTGCCCGTTCAACGTACCGCGTCTGGACGCCGTGGACGGCAAGGCGTACAAGTGCACGCTCTGCGTCGATCGCGTCGGCGTGGGCCTCGAACCGGCCTGCGTGAAGGCCTGCCCGACGGGCGCCTTGATGTTCGGTACCAAGACGGACATGCGTCACGAGGCCGAGGGGCGGCTCACCGACCTCAAGCGGCGCGGCTTCACCGACGCCTCGCTCTACGACCCGCCGGGCGTGGGCGGGACGCACGTGATGTACGTCCTACCGCAGAAGGCCGAGATGTATCCCGGCCTGCCGCCCAACCCGTCGATCGATCCGCTGGTGAACTTCTGGAAAGGCGTGACCAAGCCCCTCATGAGCGCGGTCTTGGGTTTGGCCGCACTCACGGCGTTCTTCCACTACGTCACGGTCGGCCCGAACGACGTGAAGAACGAGGACGACGAGGAGAAGAGAGATGCGTAAGGACCGCGACAGCGTCGTTCGCTACAGCGCAGGCGATCGCTTCGTTCACTGGACGGTCGCGCTGGCCTTCGTGCTCCTCGCCCTGAGCGGGCTGGCGCTCTTCCAGCCCGGCTACTTCTACCTCTCCGAGCTCTTCGGCGGAGGTACGTGGTCGCGCATCCTGCACCCGTTCATCGGCATCGTGCTCGTTCTCTTCTTCGCGCAGATGGCGGTGCGCATGTGGCGCTGGAACCGCCTGACGCCCAACGACGGCAAGTGGCTCGCGGGCATCCGAGACGTGGTCGTCAACCGCGAGGATCGGGTGCCTGCCCCCGGCCGCTACAACGCGGGCCAGAAGCTCCTGTTCTGGACCATGGTCACGACCATAGCGCTTCTGTTGCTCTCCGGTTTCGTGATCTGGCGCCCGTGGTTCGCTCCGTACTTCTCGCCCGAGCTCTGGCGCGTGGCGGTGGTGGTGCACGCCGTGGCCGCGTTCGTCATCATCGCGGGCATCATCGTGCACATCTATGCCTCGATCTGGACGGTCGGCTCCATCCCGGCAATGGTGCGCGGGACCGTGAGCCGGGGCTGGGCCCGCCAGCACCACGGGGCGTGGTACGACGAGATCTCGAAGAAGGAGCCGGGAGCGTGACCGCGGGGGCGGCGCTGCGCATGCCCGATGCCAAGACGGTCTTCGCACGGCGAGCTGCGCGCTTTGGCCGGTTGGCGGAGAGCGCGGGGGCGCTGGCGGCGTACCTGCTCTTCCTGCAACGCGTGAGCGAGGCGCAGCACGCCGCGCTAGAGAGCCTTGCGTACGGGGTCGATGAGCTCCACCGCTCGTGGCGCGAGCCGCTGAGCGCCATGGCCGACCACCTGAGCCGGGACGGCACGCCGCAGATGCTGGACGCCCTTGGACGCGCGCTGCGCGCACCGGATGGCGAGGCGGACGGGTGGGCCGAGGCGTTGGCGCGCGGCGAGCAGGACGCGGTTCCGGTTGCGCTGATACCGCTGGTGGGCGGCGCGCTGCAAGTGCAGCGCCACGCCTTCGCGTCGGCGCTGGGAGGCGAGGCTGCCAGGAACGCGTTCGTCTCGGCGCAGCAGTCTCCGCTCTGTCCCGTCTGCGGCGCCGTGCCGTTGGCGAGCGTGATTCGCACGGACGGCGAGGTGACGGGATTGCGGTACCTGCACTGCACGCTGTGCGGAACGGAGTGGAATTACGTGCGCATCACGTGCGCTGCGTGCGGCACCACCAAGGGGCTGGCGTACTATTGCGAGGAAGGGCGCGAGTACGTGAAGGCGGAGGCCTGCGAGCCGTGCCGTGGTTACGTGAAGATGTTCTCGATGGAGCACGACCCCGACGTGGACCCGGTGGCCGACGACGTGGCCAGCATCGAGCTCGACGTGCTGATGGGCGAGTCGGGGTTGCGCCGCATGGCGCCCAATCCGCTGTTCGCCTTCGGTTGAGGGAGCGCCCCTCCCCGCGTTGCGCTGCCGGCTACATCGAAGGCGATTTCATGAGGTCGGCCTTGGGCGTGGTGATGACCCACCCGACGTTTGCCGTCATCTGCGGATGCGTGAGGACGTCTCCGTCAATCGCGGTATGCGGCGAGGCGTCCAGGAACTTCGCGGGCGAGGTCGCCGTGGTGGCCCAGTAGACGGAATCCTTGGCGACCATCGCGTCGCGCACCGAGTACGTCACGGCGGCGTGGAAGGCGGCGATCCGCTGTCCGGTGGCGGTATCCGTGACGCGGTAGGCGAAGTTGGCGATGGCAACGAGTCCTTTGGGCGCCAGCGCCTGCCAGTGTTGATGGGAGCCGGCCAGCACCTCGAACTTCACCGGAACGGTGAAGGCGCCGGCGGGAACCGTGATCGTGGCGTAGCCCATGGCCTTGCCGGCGGAATAAGCGTCCGGAACGGTGATGCGGGCCGTCTGACCCGGCTGGAGATGGACGGTGGCCAGCACGTGGCGATACCCGTACTGCGCCAGATCGGGGGCTTGAGCGGCCTGCGCGGGGGTCACCCGCGAGGCGAGAACGACGGCCAAGCACGCGACGGCGGCTCGCGCGACCGACCCCGGCGAGAGACCCCTGGAGGTTGCCATGGTTGTTCGCTCCTTCCAAACGACGTGCGGAGCTCGAGCGGAGCCCGCCCCGTAGCATCCGCGCGAATGGCTGGGGTTCCCTCCGGATTTCGCATAAGCGCCGGCGATGCATGGATAAGCAGCGCGACGCGTTCCCAATATGTTCTCAAAATTGTACCGATGGCGCGCGTAATCTGAGAGCGTGTTAGAGGCGGGTGTCGAGGTCCATGGCCCGACAAACGACATCGTTCGCACGCTCGCGGACGCGGAGCGCCTCGTGCTCGGCGCGGTCCGCGGACTCCCGCCCGAGAGCGTGCCCCTCGATGATGCGCTGGGGCGCGTCTTGGCCGCCGACATGATCGCGGAGAGCGACTATTGGCCCTTCGCGCGCTCCGCGATGGACGGCATCGCCGTGCATGCCGCCGACGTGATCGACGCCGCCCTGGAGCGGCCCGTGCGCCTGCGCCTCGCCGGCGCGACGTACTGTGGCGACGCGCCCCCGCGTGGGATCCGCGCCGGTTACGCGGCGCGCATCGCGACCGGGGCGCCTCTGCCGCAGGGCTGCGATGCCGTGATTCCCGCCGAGATCGTGCAGTGGGACGGCGACGGCGTGGTCGTCTGGCGCCCGGTCGCGAGCGGAAAGCACGTCTATCCAGCGGGCGAGGACGCGCGCGCCGGCGAGACGGTGCTGCGCGCCGGTACGCGCCTCCAGGGGGCGCAGATCGGTGTGTTGGCCGCATTGGGACACGCCGAGGTCTCGGTGGTGCGCCGTCCGAGGATCGCACTGGTGGCCTGCGGCGACGAGCTGGTAGAACCTGGAGCGGGCCTACGCTCCGGCAAGGTGCACGACAGCAACACGCATGCCCTGGCGGCCGAGCTGCGCACCCTTGGCGCCGAGGTCACCCGGCTCGGGATCGCGAGCGACGACCCGCTGCAGTTGGAGCTGCTGCTCGAGCAGGCGCGCGATGCCGACGCCGTGATCACCTGCGGCGGTCTCTCCGTGGGCGAGCGCGACTTCACGCGCACGGCGCTGCGCAACGTCGGCGTTCAGCTGCTGTTCGAAGGCGTGCCGATGAAGCCCGGGCACCCGACATCGTTCGGGGGGTGGGGCGGGCGGCCAGTCTTCGCTCTGCCGGGAACGCCGGGCGCATGCCGCGTGGCCTTCGAGGTGCTGGTCCGCCCCGCGATCGCGGTGCTGATGGGCCTGCGCGAGATCCGCCGCCCCTCGACGCTCGTGCGCCTCGCGCAGGATCTGGAGGTGCACGCGGGGCGGGCGCGCTTCTTGTGGGCCCGCCTGTACGCGGACGAGCACGGATTGACTGCGGAGCCGCTGGTCGATCAAGGGAGCGCGACGATCCGCTCGCCCAGCGAGGCTCAGGCTCTGCTGGCGCTGGAGCCGGCCCAGGGCTTTCTCCCCGCCGGTACCGTGGCGCAAGCGTGGCTGCTCGACGGCGCCGAGGCGGCGACGCGCCGCCGCGGCCCGCGCGTCGCCGTGGGCCTGGTGGGAGCGCGCAACGCCGGCAAGACCCTTCTGGTGGAACGCCTGACAGCCGCGTTCGCGCGCCGGGGTCTGCGTGTGGGGGTCATCAAGCACCACGGCCACATGGAGCGTTTGGACGAGCGGGGCAAGGACACGGACCGGGCGCTGACGGCTGGAGCCGCGGAGACGGTGTTGACGGGCGCGAGCGGCCTGGTGCACCGCGTCCCCTCCGCGGGGGAGCCTTCCATCGCCGACGCGCTGGCACGCATGGCCGGCGTCGACCTCGCGCTCGTGGAGGGCTACTCCGCATCCGCCTTGCCCAAGTTGCTGGTGCGCCGCGAGGGCTACGTCACCGATCGTGCGGAGCCCGCAGGGCCCATCGTGGCGGTGGTCGGCGAGGGGCCGGACATCGAGGGCGTGCCGTTCTTCGGCTGGGACGCGATCGACGCGCTGGCCGACCATCTGATCTCGCGCCTGCTGGGCGCGG
>DATLUD010000032.1:0-72546 GCA_035533275.1 Candidatus Dormiibacterota bacterium
GGGAGCGCGCGGTGGTCACTGGGTGTGAAGCTCAGGCCATGCACGTAGGCATTGGAGATGTGACCCATGCTTTCGAGAGCCCGCTCGAGGCCAGCCCAGCTCGGCTTGGCGCCGTGCTGCACCATCCTCGAGAACGCCGTAGCAAAGACCGACGCAAGACACCATCCTTGCACGCTCAACATGCCCGTCCCGCTTTGCGGATAGAACTGGCTCATCGCCTCGCGATAAGCTGCCATACCCGGGCCGTCGGGCACCGGCATCCACGTATCAAAGTAGGTTTTCGCTAACTGATCGACGGGCACTTGACGCACGACGTTCGGGTCGGCATCGAAGCCGAACGTCACCCAGGTGGGGTGATAGCCGATCGCTTCGGCCGCCTTCAAGATCGGCGGGAACGCCGGATGGGCGCCCCAGATCACGACAGTATCCGCGCCGCTTGCCTTCAGGCGCACGATGTACGGCGTGTACGAGACCGCGCCGCGGTCGAAGGCGACGGCGGCGGCCGGCCGCAGACCGCGACTCGCCAGCATCTTGGTGACGCCTTCGAGGCCGGGCTTGCCGATATCGTCGTTCTCGTAGATGACGGCCAACGACTTCGCATGGAGCCGATCCAGCGCGAAGGCCGCTTGAAAGGCGCCTTCGCTCACGTAGCTCGGAACGACCGAGAAGACGTTCTTTCTGAACGGATGCGTGAGCGCCGGGTCGCCCGAGGCCGGCGCCACGTCCGGGATGCCCACGCTAACCATGTAGGACATCGCCGCGAGGTTCGAAGGCGTGCCGATCCCGGCGACGATCGCGAAGACCCTATCGACATTCACTAGGCGCCGCACCGCCGCCGGCGTCAGCGCGGGATCGTACTGATCGTTGACGAGCGTCATGCGGAAGCGATAGCCGTCGATTCCTCCGTGCTCGTTCAGCCAGCGAAAGTACGCAACGGCCCCTTGCCCCGTCGCATAGAGCGCCGTCGCTGGACCCGTCTCCGGGGCCCACGCCCCGAGGCTGACCTCCTTGCCGACCACGCCCCGCACGGGTGCGTCCGCCCGCGCGAGCGAGCCCAGCGCCAGGAGCAGCAGCACCGTCGCCGCCCCGGCACGCCTGGCAAGCGGTCCAATGCTACGCATCGATCTTGACATTGCCAACACCTCCGCGTCCCACCTTGCCCTCCTCAACATCGACCGTTGAACGCTCGCCCGTCCCAGGCTCACCGAGGTAGGCTTCAACAACGGCCGGATCGCGCTGCACCTCACTGGGCGAGCCGTCCGCGATGACCCTTCCCGCGTTCAGGACGGTCACGCGGTCCGCAATCGTCATGACGAAGCGCATATCGTGGTCGACCAGCAAGATTCCGAGCCCCGCCGCCTTCAGGTCGAGCAGCAAGGCCCGCAAAGCCTCGGTCTCTTCGCGGTCCATGCCCGCGGTCGGCTCGTCGAGCAACAGGCACGACGGCCCCGTGCGCAAGGCCCGCGCGATCTCGGTGCGTCGCAGCTGCCCGTATGCCAACGCGCTCGCCCGCGTGGCGGCGTGCTCCTCGAGCTGCAAGCGACGCCAAAGCTCCTCGTCCGCCTTCTGCTCGGGCTGGTAACGCCGAACCGCGACGTCGACGTTCTCCGACACGGTCATGCTCGGGAAGAGCCGCGGATTCTGGAACGTCCGCACGAGGCCGGCGCGAGCGACGAAGTCCGGAGAGCGACGGTTCAAGCGCATCTTCCCCAGCAGCACGCTTCCACGCTCGGAAGCGACATAGCCTGAGGCTACGTTCAAGAGGGTTGTCTTCCCGGCACCGTTGGGCCCGATGAGGGCGTGGACCGTCCCGGGATGAACCGAGAAGCTCACGTCGTTCAGAACATGGACGCGCCCGAAGCGCTTGGTGACGCCGTCGAACGTCAACGCCGCGCTTTCCATGGCCGGCGGCCTCCGACCGAGCTTGCGGCGTCCAAACCGCACCTTGGGCAAGGGCACGAAGTCCAGCAGGCCACGCGGCCGTATGACCAACACGATCATCACCAGGATGGCGAAGACGAAGAGCCTCCATCCGCCGAGAAAGCGCGTGGCCTCCGGGAGCGCCGTGAACAACAGCGTACCGACGATGGGACCGACGACCGAGCTCAAGCCGCCCACGATGTCGGCCATGAGATATTGATTGAACGTTCCCAACGTGAACTCTTGAGGGTCCAGGTAGGTGAGGTAGCCCGCGTACAGCACGCCGGCCAACGCCGCCAGCAGACCCGACGCCGTCATGGTGAAGAGCCTGATCATCGTCGCCGATATGCCCACGCTGCGAGCAGCGATCTCGTCGAGCTGGACGGCCCGAATCTGCCGCCCGAAGATCGAGCTCTCGAGAACGACGACACCCGCGAGCGCGGCAAGCGTACACGCCGTGAGGACGATGGGGCTGGAGATCGGCGAGATATTGCTGAAGCCGGCACTCGCCCCCGTCGCGGAGGCGTTGTTGATCACGGTATAGATGACCTCGGCGATGCCGAGCGTCGTGATCGCCACCGAGAATCCCGTCAATCGGACCGTGAGCAATCCGACCACCAGGCCCGCCGCCGAGCCAACGGCCAGCGCCAGCACGAACGCCAGAGGCGTGGGTACGCCCGCCGCCATCGCAATCGCCAGCGCGTAGGCCCCGAGCGCCATGAGCCCGATCGGCGCAACCGAGAGCAGACCCGCCGAGAGGGGCACGTAGACCGAGAGCGCCATCAACAAGTTGATCGCGCCGATCGCGGCGAGCGAGCCGATATAGGCCCAATTCATGGACGCTCCGCCACGAGGCGCCCCATCAAACCGCTCGGCCGGAACACCATCACAACGATGATCAAGGTGAACGCTATGGCATCCTTATAGGAGGACGCGATGTAGATCGTGGTCACCTGCTCGGTAAACGCCAAGATGAACGCGCCGATGACCGCACCGCTCAGGCTGCCGAGGCCGCCGAATAGGCAGATCGCCAGAGCCACGAAACCCAGGTCGATCCCAATGAAGGGAGTGATGTAGCTGAACACGACGGCAATCAGGACGCCGGCCGCCCCGGCCAACGCGCTGCCGAGGCCAAAGCCCAAGGTGACCACGGTAGCCACGGGAACGCCGAGCATCCTTGCGCAGGCCGGCCTCTCGGCGACCGCGCGCATCGCCAGACCGAGCTTCGTCCGATTGAGGAGGAGGTTCAGGCCGATCGCCAGGACCGCAACGATCGCGACGATGACGACTTGCGCCTCCGAAATGGGGACTCCCGCGACGTTGAAGAGGCTCGTCGACAGCGTCGCCCCGCTGGGATAGCGCACGGGGTTTCCCTGAAAGAACGTGGCACGCAGGCCCTCCTCGATCGCGGTTCCCAGCATGAGCCCGGCAACGAGAGGCGGGAGATGACCGCGGCCGGCCAAGGGTCGAAAGAGCAGCAGCTGCACGACGACCCCCAGCAGACCGCACCCGACAATCGCTCCGATCTCCGCAAGGAAGAGATTCGGGACGAAGCGGGTGATGAGATAACCAACGTACGCTCCGACGACGAGCATGTCGCCCTGCGCCAGCTGCACGACCTCCGCTACAGCGTAGATCAGATTGAGGCCGATCGCCATAAGCGCGTAGATCGACCCGAGCACGATGGTTCCGACGATGACGGCGGCTAGGAGAATCATCTTCCGCCTCCCGTGATCATTTCGCTAGCGAGACCACCCCGTTGGTGATCCGCAGGTAGAAGCCGGCTCCCGTACGGTAGCCTTCGCTTCCGATATCGTAGGATTGCAGCAACCCATGGAACCCCTTGGTCGCGGCCAAGGCGTGGATGAGCGCCTCACGCTCCTGCGTGGTGCTTCCCCCTAGCCCGGTCACGTGTGCGCGGCGCATCGCGTCGGCAAGCAGGAGAACCGAGTCGTACGAGGTCACGGCGCTCAGTCCGGGCGGGACTCCGTGACTCTTGCGCAGGTACGCGGCCGTGAACTTCTTGGCCGCGGGCTCCTGCAGGCCGGACCAGAACTCCGTGAACGTCGAGACATTCCGCGCGGATTTTCCCGCAACCGTCAGGAAGTCCGGCGTGAACGCGTTCATGCTGATCATGACGGGCACGTCCACGCCGGCGGTGGTGAGGGCCTTCACGATCGCCCCCGCGTCCGGCGGAAGGTCGCCGACGATGATGCCCTGCGGCGAGAGCGACTTCACGAGGGAAACCTCGGCGGAGTAGTCGGGCTGGCGGCTCGCGACCGTGATCACCTTGAGCACCTTCACGCCGTCCTTCGCGACGGCGGCCTGCATCAGCGACTCTTGGATCGCGGAGGCATCGTCCTGATTGTTCACGATCGCCACGATCGTCTTCGCTCCGGTGCGCTTGACCCAGGTCTCGGTCGCGCTTGCCGCGAGCACCTGAGCCGGAATGAACGTCGAGAACGTCCAGGGACGGTTGGCGACCATGATCCGGGCATCGGAGATGCCGGAGGAGACCATGGGGAACTTCAACTGCACGGCGACGGGAAATGCCGCTTTGGCATCGTTCGAAAGATTTGGCCCCAGGGCCGCGAGATACTTCGCCGCGTCCTGACGGACCAGGATCGCCGCTTGGCTCGGGCTGGATTGCGTATCTTGCACCTCTAAGGCGATGGGGTGGCCGAGGACGCCTCCGTGCGCGTTGACCTCCGCCGCCGCCATCTCCATGGCGGTGACGTTGTTCTCGCCGTACGACGCGCCGGGCCCCGTCTGTGAGGACAGCACGGGGATCTGGATCGGCTCTGCCGGCCCAGCCGCACGTGCATTCGCGGGTCCGACCGCGATCGCCGTCAGCGCGAACGCGGCGGCATAGCCAAGCACCTGCAAGCGGTAAATCGATGTCTTCATCGACGGCCGGAAGTGAATACGGTAACCTGCGTTACTCATCGGTTCCTCCTCGTCTGCGCTCGTCGAATTTCAGGGAACTCTTGTGGGACACCGTCATCTGCGCTACGATGTGTCCATCGCTCTACCACCTTTCACGGCGCGTTCTTCGGCCGGAGAGCCACAACCATGGACGAACAAACCATTGCCGATGCCTTGGCCCCGCTGCTTCCGGGCTTTGAAGCGGACGGCCTCATCTTGAGCGTTCTGACCGCTCGTTCCGACGAAGTCGTCATTCAGCTGGGTCGAACGCCGGATGCCTGCGAGGAGTGCATCATGCCGCTGGAGAGTATGGAGTATCTCGTCGCCGAGCGCTTGCGCCAGGCCGGCATCGGCGTGGGCGCGGTGCGCGTCGTGGAGGCTGCTACGTAGGTTCAGCGTCACGGCTGCACCGCCGATGCTTCGATCCCGAGATAGGTCGTGCGGATCTCGCGCGCGGAGATGAGCTCCGCAGATGGGCCTTCCATCGCGATCCTTCCTCGCTCGAGCAGATAGGCGCGCGTCGCGAGGCGCAGAGCAAGGTTGGCGTTCTGCTCGACGAGCAGGATGGTGATGTTGCCAGCCGCGACCAGTCTCCGCAGCACGTGGAAGACCTCGGTGACGATGCGCGGGGCCAAGCCCATCGACGGCTCGTCGAGCATGAGCAGGCGGGGGCGGCCCATGATGGCGCGCGCGATCGCCAGCATCTGCTGTTCGCCGCCGCTGAGGACCACGGCCCGGGAGTCGAGCCGCTCGGCCAGGTTGGGGAAGAGCTGGAGCGTCTGCTGGAGATCGCGGTCGATCTCGCGGTCCGAGCGCAAGTACGCACCCATGAGGATGTTCTCGCGGACGGTGAGCCGCAGGAAGATCTCCCGGCCTTCCGGCACGAGAGCCAGCCCCGCGGCCACGCGCTCGCGGCTCGTGGCGCCGATGGGCTTGCCGTCGAACGCAATGTGGCCCGTTCCCGGCAACAGACCGATCAACGCTCGCAGCGTCGAGGTCTTGCCCGCTCCGTTGGGGCCGAGCATCGCGACCACTTCCCCCTCATCGAGGCGGAAGTCGATGCCGTGCACGGCCTCAACCGCTCCGTACCGCACGCGGAGTCCCTCGACGCTGAGCAGACTCACGGACGGCGCTCGCCCATCATGGCTTGCGCACCACGCGCGTCACCGGCTTCGTTCCTTCGCCGAACGAGGGGAGGATCTGCGTGTGAGGCCCGGGGCCGCCGGTCACGACCACGAGAATGTCCTCCTCGGCGTTGGCCACGGGAATGCTGTCGAGACCGAGGTGGCTGAGCGGGCGCCGCTTGACGAGCACGGCCTCCCACAGCTCTTGCGTGATCCGGCTGCGCGCCACGCGCGCATGCAGGAAGAGGTACCGGCGGACGTCCTCGATGCTGAAGCCGTCGCGCGCCATGATCTGCGCGTGCTCCGGCGAGATGAGGAACAGCGGTCCTCCACCAAGCTGGAGGTTGTTGCTGCCCGGAATGGCCGCGCTCTCCGCCAGGTTGTCCAACAGCGCGCGGCCGGTCTGCGCGCCGTAGTCCAGCACGTTGGTCGTCCCGGTGGCTCCGAACGCCGTGACCGTGGTCTCCTCCGCGCGATACCCTTCGCGCTCGCGAAGGCTCGGCCAGGGACTATCGGCCGCGTTCTCGGCCAAGCAGAAACTGAACTTGCCGGGGAAGCCCAGCGTTGCCTTGTCGGCGACGATGGGACGGCCGCCGCCGAGGTTGAGCATGCACAGGCGCAAGGCGCGCCCGATCGTCGCATTGGCGTGGAATCCCGCGCCGAGGGCGCCCGCTCCGCTATGGAGGCCGACTTCTTCCGCCCAGGGCCCGCTGAAGATCAGCAGGGGCGCGACCGGATTGGTGGTCGCCTGGATGCTGTAGAGGTTGAACTCCGGATCGAGCAGACTCTCCACCGCCGCGAGAACGCCCGGGAAGTACGACGGACGGCAGCCGGCCATAACGGCGTTGATCGCCACCTTCTCGACCGAGACATCGGAATAGAAGGGCGGCATCTTGCCCAGCAGCTCATCGGCCGGACGCCCCGAGGCGCCGACCATCGCCGCCACGCGCTCCGGCGTGGGAGGAACGATCGGAAACCCGTCGCTCCAGGCCTCTCGAACCGCGTACTCCTCGAACTCGTCGAGGTCGGCGGGAGCCGCGATCTCCCTCGCGCCGCTGCTCATCTCTCATCTCCCTTCATGGCGTCTGCGCGCCCGCAAGCCCAAGCGCGCGCTCGATCTCCTCGAAGCGGCTCCTGACCGCGGCCTTGATCTCGTCAGCCGCGAGTGGGCCGACGGGATGCGGTAAGACCGCGACCCGCATATCGGGGATCCCTAACCCCGCCGCCTCGATGGCCGCCATCCCTTTGAAGACCTCGGTGATCACCGCAACGCTCGGTACGCCCGCCGCCTCGGCGCTCATGGTGTCGTGGAGACTCCACGACGTGCATGACCCTCAATCGCCTACGGCGGTGATGAAGACGTTCGCCGAGAGCAAGCGCTGCGCGATCGACGGGGGCATGGGCAGGCTCGCCGACGGCTTGCGCGCTCGAATCACGCGCGCAGCGCCACGCTCGGTCACGAGCTCTTGCAAGGCATCGAGGATCGTATCCGCCCGATGCTTCGTGTTATCCAAGAGCGCAACGACAGCTCCTTCCCAAGAGCTCCTCGTGCGGGGCGCGAGCGGAACATCCACCGCTTTGCGGCGGGAAAGCAGCGGATCCAGAACGATGATCTTGTCTCCGACTTGCGTCATGGCAGCTCCTCCTAACGCTCAGTGGCCTTGATAGTCCGGCTTGCGGCGCTCCGCGAATGCCCGCAAGCCCTCGTTGCGATCCTCGGTCAAGAACAGGCGGAAGATCGTCTCGCGCTCCAAGATCAGACCTTCGTGCAGCTGCGACTCGCGCGCGATGAACATCTCCTTCAGCGCCCGTACGGAAAGCGGCGCATTTTCGGCGATCTCGCGCGCCCAGCTCCACGCGAGCTCGAGGCACGCGCCCGATGCGGCTATGTCTTGCACGACCCCGATCGCGCGCGCCTGTTCCGCCGTGATGCTTCTGCCGCTCAACAGCAGCGCGCGAGCCCAGCCCTCGCCCACGACTCGGAAGAGCCGTTGCGTGCCGCCCGAGCCAGGGATGATCCCCAGCTTCACTTCAGAGAGGGCGAACACCGCCGAAGGGTCGGCGATGCGCAGGTCGGCCGCAAGCGCGAGCTCGAAGCCGCCGCCGTACGCGGGTCCGTTGACGGCGGCGACGACCGGCACCGGGCACGTGGCGACGGTTTGGATGGTCTCGAAGAGGCGGCGGTTGTGCGCGCGGCTCTCGGTTCCGCTGAGCTGCGCGCGCTCTTTGAGGTCGGCTCCCGCGCAAAACGCCGTGCCCGCTCCCGTAAGCACGATCGCCCGCGCCTGCTCGGGCGCGCGAAGCACCGCGTCGCGCAGTTGGTCGGCCATCTCGCCCGCCAGCGCGTTCCGGCGCTCGGGGCGCGAGAGCGTGATCTCGCAGACGCCGTCGGCGATCCGAGAGCGTACGAGCTCGCTCATGGCCGGGCCTCACGGGCGGCGATGGGCTGCCACTGTCCGCGCGCATACCCCCAAGGCAAGGCTACCATGGACTGCGGCCCCCTCCCACCGGCGACGACGACATGGATGTCGCGCGGCGAGCGCGCCACGGGGAACTCCTCCAACGACGCCATGTACGATGGGCGGATGGGGCCGACGCCATGTCCCTCGAGGCGCGATCGCGGATTGCGCGCCCGCTGATAGACCGCCAGCGCGAGATCTTCGCGCGTCCAGCCGGCATGGTGGAAGATCTGCGCGTGCTCCGGATTGACCAAGAGCAGGAGGTCTCCGGGGACGTAGGCGTTGTTCGAGCCGATCGACGTGGCCGTGTCCGCGAGCGCCTCGCAGATTCCCTCCGGCGTGGTGGCAAGGTGCTCCAAGACGTTGCGCGGAGCTTCCATCTTGGCCACGAAGACGCCGGGGCCGCCGTCACCCAGCTCCGAGCCGAGCGACGACCACGGGCTCTCCTCGACGTTCTCCGCGAGACAGTACGTAAACTCGGCGGGCGAACCGAAGGCCGTGAGGTCCGCACCTCCCGGACGGGCGCCGAAGAGGCTGATGACCGAAAGCGTCACCGCTCGGCCCACGGTGGCATTGGCGCGGTTGCCCGGACCCAGGCACCCGGCTCCCGATGCCAAGCCGTACGCGCCGGCGTTCGGACCGGAGAAGACGATCGCGTTTCCGGCCGGGTGGGTCGTGATCGCCGCCTGACTCAACCGATAGTCGCGGTGCGCCATCGCGCGCAGCGCCGCCAGCACCACCGGAAACGCGCGCGGCGGGCAAGCGGTCATCGCCGCGTTGGCCGCGACATCGCGCACGCGCAGCGAGCGGCGCGAGGTGGGGGCGGGACCGTAGATCACTTCGTCCGGATCGTCGGGAACTGCCGCGAGCAACGCCTCCACGGCTCGGCGCGTGGGCGGCAACAACGGGAGGCCATCGCCGAGTCCCAGCGACTCCGCAACGTCTTGAAACTCCTCGAGCGCGTGCTCCGCCGCGAAACTCCAGCGCTCCCCGTCAACGGCGAGCGCGCGGCTTGCGGCGGCACGATCCGGCCGGCGTTGCTCGCTCGTGAGGCGGTCGCGAACCTCGCCGAGGACCGCTGCCATCAGGCCGCTGAGCTGCTCTTGCGTGTCCGTGCGGATCGTCTCGAGGACCACCGGCGTCAAGCCCGGCACGGCGGCATCGAAGATGGCCTGCAGGAGGCCGGCGCCCAAGGGCGTGGCCACGACGACCGTGGGGACGCCGCGCCGCTCGAGCGCGACCGCCAGGAGCCCCGTTTGCAGACTGACGCCGGCATCGGCCAGCGCCAGCACCGCCGCGTCCGGCGGCGCATCGCCGGCCAGGGCTTCCGCGAGCGCCTCCACCTCGTGGTCGACCAGGCGAAGCAGGTCTTGCGCATGCACGCGCCAGCGGGCGCCGGAGAGGCCGGCGCGAAGCTCGCCCGCGATGACGCCGTAGGAGCCGTACTGCGCGCCCAGCTTTCCGTTGTCGACGAGCAGGATGGTGCGCCCCTCCAGCGCCGGCAGGCGCCTAGCGGGAGAGGCCGGCGCATCCAACGCCGCACCGCGGGGATCCAAGAGCTCCATCACCGTGCTCATCGCAGCCCTCCACTCGAGACGAGTCGGCGCCCGGCTTCCCGCGCAACCTCGCGCGGCGAGTCGGCGACCACGACGCCGGCGGCGCGTAGGCGGGCGACCTTTCCCGCGTACGTGCCGACATTGCCGCTGACGATCGCGCCGGCATGCCCCATCCGCCGGCCCGGAGGCGCCGCTCTTCCGGCGATGCATGCGAAGACCGGGACGTCCAGCGGTTGAGCCGCCAGCGCGTCGGCAGCCTCTTCCTCGTCGACGCCGCCGATCTCGCCGACGAGGACGACGCCGCGAACCGACGGCTCGTCACGGAGCGCCACGAGGACGTCCTTAAACGTGGTGCCCTTGACGGGATCGCCGCCGATACCGATCCAGTAGCGAACCCCGATGCCGGCCTGAGCGAGCGCGCGAGCCACCTCGTAGGAGAGCGTGCCGCTGCGCGAGACGAGCACGACGTCTCCCGGCATCGTCGCCTCGTGCGGCAGAAAGCCGAGCTTGACGCCGGGGAACAACAGGCCCGGCGTGTTCGGCCCGATCAGCCGGCTGTCCGAGCGCGCGAGACGTTCCCGCACGAAGAGCATGTCACGCACCGGGACGCCCTCCGTCACCGCGACGATCAGCTCCACCCCCTGATCGATCGCCTCCATCACGCCTTCCGCAAGATCCCGCGGCGGCAGGAAGATCACGCTGGCGGTGGCTCCTGTCGCCTCGCGCGCGGCACGAACCGAGGGATAGATCGGCACGCCGTCGACCTCGGCCACGTCGCGCCGGCTGACGCCCGCGACGACCGGCGTGCCAAACGCCTTCATCAGCGCCATGTGGCGCCTGCCTTGGAATCCGGTGGCGCCGTGGATCACGACGCGGAGCGGCTCGGGAATCCAGCTTATGATCGACATGCCTCTACCGTCACACGAACGGCCTCATCGAGATCTTCCAAGATGTGAATGGGGAGCCGCGCCTCACGCAGCACCTCTCGAGCCTGTTCTCCTCCTCTCCCAACCAGCCGCACGGTGACCGCGACGCGTGCGCAGAGCTTGGGCAAGACATCCGCGACCAACAGCTGGGCAACCTCGGCCGTATCCGTGACCCCGCCGAAGACGTTGATGAATACCGCGCGCACGCGCGGGGCCACGAGCAGGCGATCGACGACGGCAAGGAGCCGCGTGGCGTCGCCCTTGAGGCCGCCGGTCCGGATATCGGCAAAGTTGAGCACGCGCGCGCCGCGTCGAGCGAGCTCGTCGATGATGAGCATCGTGGCGCCGGCACCCGTCGTCAGCAAGCCGACTTCGCCCTCAGGGTCGATCACCGCGTAATCGAAGCCGTAGCGCAGGCGGACGTCCAGAGACTCGTCGACGAGCGCGAGGCGCTCGCTCTCTGGCGACCATTCCGGGTGGCGGAACTCGGCGTTGTCGTCGACGATCAGATGGACGTCGCCCGCGACGCAGGAGCCGTCCTCGGTGAGGAAGAGCGGGTTGAGCTCGAGCAGCGTCGCATCCTGCGCGCAGTAGAGCTCCGCGAGCCGCTGGGCCACGCCGATGAGCGGCTCCGGGGAGACGCCCGCAACCGAGCAAGCCTCGCGCACCTGATAGCCGTAGAGCGGGTAGAGCGGGCTCCAGGCGACGCGGCCGACGCGCGCCCCGCCTTCGACTTCGGAGCCGCCCGTCGCGGAGACGACGAGCACCGGCCGCCGCTCCAGCGGATCGAAGACCAAGCCCAGGAAAAGCTCGCTCCGCGCGGCGACGTGCTCCTCGACGAGAAAGCCGAGCGGCGAGATGCCGCCGACGCCGGCGCGCTCCATCTCGTCGAGCGCGCAGTCGATCTCCGCCGCTCCGGAGGCGCGCCTGATCCCGCCGTTGGCCAGCCTCTTGGTCATCGGGACCTGCGCCTTGACCCAGACGGTGCCTTCACAGAAGGCCGCGGGAAGCGCATCGGAGCGCTGGCCGCGTTCCAAGAAGGCCCCGTGGGGAACCGCGATGCCCGCTCGTTCCAACAGCCCTTTGGCCGTTGCCTCCAGCATCTGCATCAGGTTCGCAGAAGCTCCCGCGCGATGATGTTGCGTTGGATCTGCGTGGTGCCGCCGCCGATGGCGCCGAAACGCGCCCCCCGCATGGCCCGCTCGACGTAGCTTCCTCGGATGAAGCCCATGGCACCGTGCAGCTGGACGGCTTGGTTGGTAACCCGGATCGCCATCTCGTTGGCGAACGTCTTGGCCAGCGCGGCCTGACGGATGTCGGGCAAGCCGTTTTTGGCGGCCCCGGCCGCGCGATAGATGAGCAAGCGCGCGGCTTCGAGGTCGATCGCCATGTCGGCGAGCATCCACTGCACGCCTTGGAAGTCGGCGATCGACTTGCCGAACTGCCGCCGGCTCTTCGCATACGCGATCGACTCTTCAAAGGCTCCCTGCGCCAACCCCAGGCAGATGGCGGAGTTCAAGCAGCGCTGGCCGTTGAAGGCGTGCATCAAGGTTCGAAAACCGTCCTTGCCCACCAAGAGATTGTCCTTGGGCACGACGCACTCGTCGAAGAACAGCTGACCCAACTTCTCTCCGCCCAGCGTTGAATCGAGGCGCCCCACGCTGAAGCCCGGCATGCCGCGCTCCACGGCCAGCGCCCCGACGCCCTTACTCCCCTCGATGCCGTCGAAACGCGCAAACACGATGAAGAGGTCGGCGACGTCGGCGCGGCTGATGTAGATCTTTCCGCCGTTCAAGACGTAGCCGCCGTCGACCGTACGCGCGCTGGTGCTGACGGCCCCGGCGTCGGACCCGGCCTCCGGCTCGCTGATGCAGATCGCGAGGATCTTCTCGCCACGCACGACGCCCGGAAGGTAGCGGTCCTTGACGGTCGGCGAGGCAAGGCGGAGCAGGATCTGGCTCTGAACGCCGATCTCTCCCAAGACCGCCATGGCCGTGATATAGCACCCCTGAGCCAGCTGCTCGAGCACGAGAACGGCGTCGAAGAGGCTGCCTCCGGTTCCCCCGTATTCCTCCGGAATGGTGACCCCCAACAGGCCCAGCTCCGCGAGGCGGCGCATGTTCTCCCAGGGGAACTCGCCCGACGCCTCGAGCGCCTCGGCTGTCTTGCGAAACTCCTGACTCACTTTGCGCGCCAGACCTTGGAGCTCGCGCTGCTCCGCCGTGAGCTCAAAGTCCATGCGATCCCTCCTCGCTGGGCGTCACCGGCCGCGACTCGCTCCGATCCCGCGAGGGAAGGCGCACGCGCGCGGTGCCCTTGGCGGTGACCTCACCGCGTTGGTTCTGCGCCCACACGTCCAGGTCGACGCTCCCGGCCTGCTCGGCATGCACCGCGGTGACGCGCCCATGACACGTCGTGAGGTCTCCGATCAGGTTGTGCCGGCGTACCTCGACGTGCAGGCGCTCCAGGAATCCCGCGTCGCCGATCCAGTTGGTCAGGAGCGTGGCGATCCACGAGATCCGCTCCGGGCCGTAGTCGTATGCGGCCGGCACGCCGACTTTCCGAGCAAACTCGTTGTCCCAGTGCACGCGCTCCGGAGGCTCCGGAACGCCGTACTCATTGGGGATGCCAGCACCCGGATGGCGCAGGTAGTAGTCCATCGCTTGACCGTGGGCCTTGATGAAGAGTCCGCCCCAGCCTTGCTCGAACGCCACGGCCGTGGTCACGGTATACGGGCCGCGAACGATCGTCGGGAGATCGAGATCGACGGTGACGTCCTCGACGTACCGCGGGTCGCCGCCGCGCGTCCCCTGCGTCTGCTCGTCCTGGTAGCGCCGCGCGATCGCCACGATCTCGTCGTGATCGTACGTGGCGATGCTCACCTCGCGGTACTTGCCCCGCTCGGCGGCCGCCTTGCGCTCCGTGCGAAAGCCCCACGACCGCGCAACGGCAACCGGCTCGCCGCCACCGGTCAGAAACGTGATCTCCGAGATTTGCTGGAAGGCGCGACCCGCGAAGTTGCTCGGCCGCTCGATCAAGTCCGTGAAGCGCACTGAGGCGCGGATCCGCTCCCCCCAGGCGAGCGGGCGGAGCCACCGCCAGTTGCTGCCCGCGAACATCGAGTGAATCCCGGGAAGGCCGCCGCGGTAGCCGATCGCCAGGCGATCGAAGGCGTAGAGAATCGTGGGCGGCGCCAGCGGCCTGCCCCAGGGACTGCTTCGTCCGCGCTCCTCCTCGATCCAGAGCGGATTGGCATCTCCCACGCCGTCGACCCAGTGACGTATGCCGTCGCGCGAGGTCTCCGTGAGGTAGGGCGCGTGCGAGCTCGTCATGATCTTTCCGAGCTTGCCGCGAAGTGCCTCGAGGGCGGCATCGGTAATCATGCCTTGCGGAGCGCTTGTGGTCACCTCGTGATGTCCTCCATGGCCTCAGCGGCCGACGATGCGTCGCGTGATGGCTCGCGTGGCGCCAAAGCTCGGCATGAATAGGGCGTGAATGCCCGTCCCCCCGACAACTAGGAGCTGAACGTCCTCCGGACCGTCGGTGATCGGCAAACGCGAGAAGTCGGCCCAGAGCGGCCGCCGCTCGCGCAGCAGCTTCTCGAGACGCGGGGGAAGGGCCAGCGCGTCGATGCGCGCGTGCTCGTAGAGAAAGTGCCCCGTGCTCTCGGGGTCGAAGCCCGTCTGCTGAAGGAGCTCGGCGTGCTCCGGGCTGATCACCAGCAGCGCCTCGCCGCCGTGCGTCATGTTGTTCGTGCCGACGGCGGCCATCGCGCGCGCCAGGACGGTGAGCAGCTCGGTCCCGTTCTCCGCCGTGAGGTCGATGATGTTGTGTTCCGCTTGGATGCCGAAGACGGAGACGGCGTCGTCTTCCGCGGCGAGCCCGCGTCGCACGTGGAACGGGGCCCAAGGGCTGTCCTCTTCGTTCTCGGCGACGCAAAACGTGTACTTCGCCGCCTGCCCTTGCGTTGCACGGTCGGTCTCTCCGGGAATGGCCCCGCCGATGTTCATGAGCACGAAGCGAACAGCGCGGCCGATCACGGCGTTGGCATAGGTCCCCGGCCCGAAGGCGCCCGCTTTCGCATTGATGCCAAGGCGACGGGCGATCGGACCGTGGACGACCAGCAGAGGCGCCACCGGATTCGTCGTCGCCTGAATCCCGTAGAGATTGAAGTCCGGCTCGAGCATGGCTTCCACCGCGGCGAGCAGGACGGGGAAGTGCTCCGGCACGCAACCCGCCAACACGGCATTGATCGCTACGTAGCGGGGCGTGACTTGCCCCCACGTCGGCGGCATCCACCCGATGGTCTCGTCGGCCGCGCGCGGCGACTGCGCCAGCATGGCGATCACGCGCTCGGCCGTGGCGGGGACGACGGGCAGGCCGTCGCCCATGTGCCGTTCGGCCAGCTCCCGCGCCAGCGCCACGGGGTCGTCCGGGAGAATCAGCGTGTCAGTCACCAGCCGGACCCTCCGTCAACGCGGCGATCACCTCGTCGGCAAGCGCCGCTCCGCGCGCCTCGAGATCGGCGGCCGGCAGTTGCGCGACCGGGTGGTCGACCACCAAGAGCCGCAACGACGGTAAGCCCAAGCGTTCGGCTTCCAGACGCGCCATGGCCTCAAAGGGCCTGGAGACGACTACGACGCACGGCGTGCCCGCTCGCTCCAGCTCGACGGCGTCGTGGACACTCCACGACGAGCAGGACCCTCAATCACCGACGGCCACCACCGCGGCGCGCCATCGCCCCATCAGCGCGTGGAGAAACGGGGCACCGGATGCCGCGTGGCGCTTGTTGCGGCGCTCCGTCTCGACTCCGTCGAAGCGCGCCGCAAGCTCCTTGCGAATGCCCTCGAGAATCTCCACGCCGCCGGGCTTGCCATTGTAGAGCAAGCCGACGAGATGCCCCCGCATGCCCGGTATGCGCGGAGCCGGCTCGATGGCACTCGTGCGCCGGGGGGAAACCGGATTCAAGATCTCCATGCCGCTTCAGGCTCCTTCCATAATGCCTCGAACGCCCAAGCGCTCGATGTCCGCGACGTCATAGCCAAGCTCACGCAACACCTCGACGGTATGCTCGCCGAGCAATGGGGCCGGCCGGCTTGGCTCAGGGGGTGTCGCGTGTAGATGAAAGGGGTTGCCGACCAGCGTCATCGGCCCCAGAGAGGGATGCGTCGCATCGACGATCATGCCGTTGAGCCGCACCTGCGGGTTGGCCACGACCTCGCGCGTGGTGTTCACGGCGGACGCGGGCACGCCGCGCTCCTCCAGAAGCGCAAGCCATGCGGACGACGGCCTGGCGCCGAAGATCTCGCTCAGGATGGGGACGAGGTCCGCGCGATGTTGGACGCGATCGGCGTTCGTGAGAAAGCGCGGATCGTCGGTAAGGTCGGGTCGCCCAATCACGTCGCAGAGTCCGCGCCAAAAGCCTTCGGTCAGACAGCCGACGACGATGTAGGAGTCGCGCGTCTGGAAGACCTGGTAGGGGACGATCTGCGGATGGCTGCCGCCCTGGGGACCCATCGGCTCGCCCGTCATCGCAAAGCCCGTGAGGAAGTTGGCCAGCATCGAGACCTGGCCGTCCAGCAGGTTGACGTCGACGCGCTGACCGATCCCTTGCGTCTGCCGCACGTACAGGCCCAGCAGAACCGCGCCGAAGGCCATGTACGCCCCCACGAAGTCGGCAACCGGGGCTCCGACCTTCACGGGTGGACGCCCCTGCTCGCCGGTGAGCCCCATGACGCCGCCCACGGCCTGCACGATGATGTCCATGGCCGGCTTGGAAGCCAACGGTCCTTCTTCACCGAACGCCGTGATCGAGAGATAGACCAGCTTCGGGTACCGCTCCGCCAAGCGCTCGTAGCCGAGACCAAGCCGCTCCATGACGCCCGGACGGAAGTTGGCGATCAGCACGTCGGCGCCGTCAAGGAGGCGCGCCACCACCTCCGCGCCCTCCGGCGTATGCAGATCGAGCTCGATCGAACGCTTGCTGCGATTGAGGCCGATGAAGTAGGAGCTCATGCCCTCGCCGAAGACGCGATCCAACCTGCGCGATCCGTCTCCGGTGCCGGGGCGCTCGATCTTGATGACGTCGGCCCCCAGATCGCCAAGCAGCGTCGTCAGCCAGGGACCCACGACGAATTGGGTCAGGTCGATGACGCGAACTCCCGCCAACGGCAGGCTCACGATGCGCCCCCTGTCGCGCTTGCGGCGGCGGCGACGCGAATGACGCCTGCTCGTTCCAGTTCCGCGATCTCGGCATCCGAGACGGCGAGCACGTCTCGCAAGACCTCGGCGGTGTGCTCGCCGAGAACGGGAGGCGCGACCGGACGATCGACGCCCTCGCCGCCGAGCCGAAGCGGTGGGCCGGGAACGCGCACGTCCCCGTATTCCGGATGCGAGAGCATCGGAAACATGCCGCGTGCCTGAGTCTGCGGGTGCTCGAGCGCTTCGGGGACCGAGAAGATGGCGCTGGCCGGGACGCCGCTGCGCTCGAGGAGCTCTTCCCACGCGGCGGTGGTGCGTTCGGCGACGATCTCCTCGACGAGACGCTCCAGCTCCACGCGGTTGGCCATGCGATCCTGCGTCCGGCGATACCGCGGGTCGGCCGCCAGGTCCTCGCGGCCGACGGCGGCGCAAAAGAGCTGCCAGAACTTGCTCGTGAAGATCGCGATGGCGAGCCAGCCGTCCTTCGTGCGAAAGGTTCCGTACGGCACGACGCTGGGGTGACGCGATCCCGTGCGCCGCGGAGTCGAGCCGGTGGCGTCGTAGAGCGTGGCCATGTAGCCCAGCAGCGAGACGAGGCCGTCGTGCAGGGCGACGTCGACGTGGCGCGGCGGCTGTCCGCGGTCGCGACCGCGCAGGGCCGCGAGGATGCCGATCGCCGCCAAGAGGCCGCCGGTGAGGTCGCCGATCGGTATGGAGATCCTGACCGGCGGGCCGGCCGGCTCTCCGTTCGTGCTCAGCACGCCGCTGATGGCCTGCGTGATGATGTCGTAGGCGAGGCGATCGCGCAACGGCCCGTCTCGGCCGAAGCCGGAGATCGAGCAGAGGATGAGCGCCGGGTTGACGCTCCGGAGGGCATCGTCGTCCAGACCGATCCGCTCCATCGTACCGGGGCGAAAGTTCTCGACGAGCACGTCGGCGTCGCGGCAGAGGTCCAGGACGAGCTCCCTGCCCCGCGGCGTGGTCACGTCGATCGCGACGCTCTTCTTGTTGCGGTTGACGGCCAGATAGTAGTGACTCTGGCCGTGCTTGAAGGGGGCGCTGTGCCGCGTGGTGTCGCCGCCCTTCGGGTGCTCGACCTTGATGACGGAGGCGCCGAGGTCGCCCAGGAGCATCGTGGCGTAGGGACCGGCGAGCACGCGCGTCAGGTCGACGACGCGAACGCCGTCGAGAGGTCCCCGCCGCGCACCAGCCTCTGCCCGCACCATGCAGCTCCTCCATTGCTTGGACACGCTTGAGCAATCCGCGGCCCGTCCCGAGGAATGGCAAGGAACGGCCGCTTCTTCACCGAATCTAACTTTGCGACAATTATTGTAACAATTTTGTATGTATCCTGCCACATGGACCGTCCCAAGTCAAGAGGATGCTTTCGACGCGAAGGCCAAGTCGCGGGCCAACCAGCCTGGAGCCAGGATGCCAAAGCAGACCAAGGGCCGAGTCAAGCGCGGCCTTCACGATCCGACCGAAAGCATCCGCGAGGCCATCGCGAGCGGCCGCTTTCACCCGAATGAGCGTTTGGTGGAGGAGTCGCTCTCGCAGCTTTTCCGCGCGAACCGAAGCGCCGTGCGCCTTGCCCTCGCGCGCCTGGAGCAAGAAGGCCTCGTCGTTCGCGAACCAAACCGGGGGGCACGCGTCCGCGTCGTCTTGCCTCATGAGGCGGTACAATTGGCCGAGGCCCGCTCCGTCCTCGAGGCGCTCATCGCACGCCACGCCGCGACCAACGTTACCCCGGCGGACGCCGACGAGCTGCGCGGCATACAACGGGAGCTCGAGCGGCTCTACGCGGCCGGGGATCTGATGGCGTATCTCTCCGAGAACGTCCGTCTACATTCCGCCATCGTTCGCATCGCGAACCAGGAGGTCGCCGCCAAACTCCTGCGGGGCCTGCGCTACCAGAGCGTCTCCGCGCAGTTCCGCTCGTTCCTGCAGCCGGGGCGGCCGACGGAATCGGTCAGCGAGCACGCGGCGCTGGTGGACGCCATCGTCTCGGGCGACCCCGATGCCGCCGAGCATGCGATGCGCAGCCACCTCGACGCCGCGGTGGAATCGGTCAAGCGCGCCATTGCCAGCCTCGCGCCCGACGGCCATGCCGACTCGGCTCACACGGAGGTGGATTGAACGATGCCTCACCCCTTGCGGTCGCCGTCGTTCGCCGTACCCGAAGGCGCGTGCGACTGCCACTTTCACGTCTTCGCGTCCACGGCGTCGTACCCGTTCACGCCCGAGCGCAGCTACACGCCGGGGCCCGCTCCGCTTTCCGCGTACCGTGACCTGCAGAGCACCTTGGGCATTCAACGCGGCGTGCTGGTGCAGCCGAGCGTCTACGGAACCGACAACCGGCTCCTCATCGACGTCCTGCGCGAGAACCGCGACCTGCGCGGCGTTGCCGTGGTGGACGACCGCGTGAGCGATCACGAGCTCTCCGAGCTGCATCGCGCGGGCGTGCGCGGCATCCGGATCAATACGTTCTCCGGCGCGGGCGTGGACGTGGAGCTCCTCGAGAGGCTCGCGCAGCGGGTGGCCGGGCTGGGATGGCACATTCAGCTGTTCGTCTCGGGCCGGCAAGTTGCCGAGCTCGAAGAGCGGATCCTCGAGCTCCCGGTGCACGTCGTCTTCGATCATCTCGGCAACGTACCGGCCTCCGAGGGCATCGATGCCGCGGGGTTTCGTTCGCTGCTGCGCATGCTTGCGAGCGGCCGAGTGTGGGTGAAGCTCTCCGGCGCATACCGCGTGACCGAAGAGGGTCCGCCGTACCGCGACACGATCGCCATGGCGCGTGCCCTGGTGGAGGCGGCTCCAGAGCGTGCCGTATGGGGCAGCGATTGGCCGCATCCGAAGCTGGACGGGCGTCCGGAGCCCGACGACACGGCACTGCTCGACCTGCTGGCCTTTTGGGCGCCCGACGCCGCGGTGCGCAAGAGGATCCTGGTGGACAATCCCGCGCATCTGTACGACTTCACGTAGGGCGCCGCTGAGCGCCCGCTCTCCAGAGCGAGGGAAGGAGGCAATGCGCCACCTTCCCCCGTGGCGCTGTCGTCAGCGGGCAAAAGAAACTTCTTACAAGCCAGAAGGCGAAGGGTCACCTCCGCGTCAACCGAATGCCCGTATACGCGGAGCTGTTGCAGAATCGCGCCTAGCAGAGAAGATCGCTGGACCGCGCGGTCGCGGCAACGAGCTCGAGGCGAGGGCGCACCGTTGACCGGCCAACCGCACGACATGACACCGATCATCGACCTTCTCGCGGAGCGAGGGACCGGTGCCGTTCGCTCGCGGCATCCGATCTACGTGGATTACTTGCCCCCGTGCAATCAGGCATGTCCCGCCGGAGAGAACGTCCAAGCGTGGCTGGCGCTGGCGCAAGCCGGACGCTACCGTGAGGCGTGGCTGGAGCTGGTGAAGGACAATCCCTTGCCGGCCGTGCACGGGCGCGTCTGCTACCACCCCTGTGAATCCCACTGCAATCGCGGCGAGCTGGACGTTGCCATCAGCATCCATGCCGTGGAGCGCTTTCTGGGAGACCTTGCCACCAGCGAGGGCTGGCGCTTCCCCGTGGCGGCGCCCACCGGCAAGCGCGTGCTCATCGTCGGCGCCGGACCCTGTGGCCTCTCGGCCGCCTATCACCTCGCGAGCATGGGACACGCGGTCGAGGTGCGCGACGCCGGCTCTGAGCCTGGGGGCATGCTGCACTTCGGCATTCCCGCCTACCGTCTTCCACGCAACGACCTCTTGCAGGAGGTGCGCCGCATCGAGGAGATGGGCGTCACGTTCGTGCTCAACCACGAAGTCCGCGACGTCCGCGCCGAGCGGGACGCCGGGGGCTTCGATGCCGTGCTCGTCGCGATCGGCATGCAGATCGACCGGCGCGTGGAGATTCCCGCGCGCGACGCCAGCCGCGTGCTCTCGGCCATCCAGCTCTTGCGGGACATCGAGGAGAACCAGGCACCCGTGCTGGGCAGACGCGTCGTGATCTACGGCGGCGGAAACACGGCGATGGATGCCGCCAGATCCGCCCGGCGCTTGGGCGCGACGGAGCCCTTGATCGTCTATCGCCGCGACCGCACGCATATGCGGGCGCACGACTTCGAGCTCCAGGAGGCGCTGACCGAGGGCGTCACGGTCAAGTGGCTGAGCACCATCAGCAGCATCGGCGAGGGTGACCTCACGGTCGAGCTGATGGAGCTGGACGAGCACGGCGTTCCGCAGCCCACGGGCCGGTTCGAGCGCCTCGAAGCCGACGCCGTCGTGCTGGCGCTGGGACAGGAAGTGGAATCCGCGTTTCTGCGGTCCGTTCCCGGCATCGCGTTTCGCCGCGACGGCAGCATCGCCGTCGACGAGAACCTGATGACGGGACACCCGGGCATCTTCGCCGGCGGCGACGTGATCCCGGACGAGCACTCCGCGACGGTGGCCGTGGGGCACGGCAAGAAGGCGGCGCGCGCCATCGACGCATGGCTGCGCGGCGAGGTGCGTGCCAAGCCCGAGAAGCACCCCGTCGTCACCTACGAGATGCTCAACCTGCCGATCTACAGCGACGTGGAGCCGAAGGCGGAGCGCACCATCGAGCTGGAGGAGCGCCTGGAGGGCTTCGACGAGGTGGTGGTGGGTCTGACGGAGCCCGAGGCCAGATACGAGGCGCAGCGCTGCCTCTCGTGCGGCAACTGCTTCGAGTGCGATCAGTGTTACGCCGCGTGCCCGGAGACCGCGATCATCAAGCTCGGCCCGGGCCGGCGCTACGAGGTGGACTATGAGCGCTGCACCGGCTGCGCCGTGTGCTTCGCGCAGTGCCCGTGCCGCGCCATCGAGATGATCGCGGAGCCAAGCGCCGTGGCGTTCGGAGGCGTTCCCTCATGAAGAAACCGACCGTGACGATCGACGGCAACACGGCCGTCGCGCACGTCGCCTATCGCGTCAACGAAGTGTGCGCGATCTTCCCGATCACGCCATCGTCGACGATGGCGGAGCTGGCGGACGAATGGTCCTCCGCCGGACTCCGGAACATCTGGGGCACCGTCCCGGTGGTCCAGCAGATGCAGAGCGAAGGCGGGGCGGCAGGGGCGGTTCACGGCTCGCTCCAATCGGGGGCGCTCACGACGACCTTCACGGCCTCTCAGGGTCTGCTGCTGATGCTGCCCAACATGTTCAAGATCGCCGGTGAGCTGACGCCGACGGTCTTCCACGTGGCGGCGCGCTCGATCGCCACGCAGGCGCTCTCCATCTTCGGCGATCATTCGGACGTCATGGCGGCGCGGGGCACCGGCTTCGCGCTCCTGAGCTCGGGCTCGGTGCAGGAGGCGCACGACTTCGCGCTGATCGCGCAGGCGGCGACGCTGGAGGGCCGCGTTCCGATCCTGCACTTCTTCGACGGCTTTCGCACCTCGCACGAGGTGAACACCATCGAGCTGCTCGACGACGAGCAGATTCGCGCGATGATCGACGACCACTGGGTCTGGGAGCATCGCCGGCGCGCGCTCAACCCGGAGCACCCCTTCATCCGCGGCACCGCGCACAATCCCGATACGTTCTTCCAAGCGCGCGAGACGGTCAATCCCTTCTACGCCCGCATGCCGGAGATCGTGCAAGCGGCGATGCGGCGCTTCGCCGAGCGCTCGGGGCGCAGCTACTCGCTGGTGGAGTACGACGGCGATCCCGACGCGCAGCGCGCGATCGTGGTGATGGGATCGGCGGCCGAGACGGCGCGCGAGACGGCGCGGGTCTTGCGCGGGCGCGGTGAGCGCGTGGGCGTCGTGCAGGTGCACCTCTACCGCCCGTTCCCGGCCCAGGCGCTGCTCGACGCGATTCCCGCCTCGTGCACCGCGCTGGCGGTCCTCGACCGGACCAAGGAGCCGGGCGCGCCCGGCGAGCCGCTCTATCTCGACGTGGTCACGACGCTCGCGACGGCGCTGGGCGACGGCCATCGCGCCGGGATGCCGCGCGTCATCGGCGGCCGCTACGGCCTCTCGTCCAAAGACTTCACTCCGGCCATGGCGCGCGCCGTCTTCGACGAGCTGAAGAGCGAGGCGCCGAAGAACGGCTTCACCGTCGGGATCGAGGACGACGTCTCCGGAAGCAGCCTGCCCTACGACCGGTCGTTCGGCATCGAGCCGGATGACGTGGTTCGAGCCGTGTTCTACGGCCTGGGCGCCGACGGGACGGTGGGGGCGAACAAGAACAGCGTCAAGATCATCGGCGAGGACGCCGGTCTCTTCGCCCAGGCGTACTTCGAGTACGACTCGCACAAGTCCGGCGCGCTGACGGTCTCGCATCTGCGCTTCGGCCCGCGTCCGATCCGCGCGCCGTACGCCGTGAGCTCCGCGAACTTCGTCTCGTGCCACCGCTTCGACTTCCTCTCTCGCCTCGACGTGCTGCGCGCGGCCTTGCCCGGCGCGACGTTCCTGTTGAACAGCCCGTACGGCCCCGAGGAGGTCTGGGACCGGCTGCCGCGCTCGGTGCAGAGAGAGATCATCGGCAAGCGCCTACGCTTCCACGTGATCGACGCCTCGCGCGTGGCGCAGGAGGCGGGCCTGGGCGGACGGATCAACACCGTGCTGCAAACCTGCTTCTTCGCGCTCGCGGGCGTCCTGCCCAAGGACGACGCCATCGAGCGCATCAAGCAGGGTATCCGCAAGAGCTACGGTCAGAAGGGCGCGGACGTCCTTCGCGCAAACTTCGCGGCCGTCGATCGCGCGCTCGACGAGCTGCGGGAGGTCGCGGTTCCGGCGGCGGTCACCAGCACCTTCGAGATCCCGCCGCTCGTGCCGCCGACCGCGCCGGAGTTCGTGCGATCGGTGACCGCGAAGATGTTCGCCGGCTTGGGCGACGAGCTGCCGGTGAGCGCGATGCCCGTGGACGGAACGTTCCCGTCCGGGACGGCGGCCTACGAGAAGCGCGGCGTCTCGGACGAGGCGCCGGTGTGGGAGCCCGACCTCTGCATCCAATGCGGGCGCTGCAGCTTCGTCTGCCCGCACAGCATCATCCGCGCGAAGTACTACGACCGGCACAAGCTGGCCGATGCTCCGGGATCGTTCAAGTCGGCACCCGCCAACGCCAGGGGCTACCCGGACGTGTACTACACGCTGGAGTTCTCCGTCGACGACTGCACGGGATGCGGCCTCTGCGTCGAGGTCTGCCCCGCTGAGAGCCCGGCCGTCCCGGGGATGAAGGCGGTGAACCTGGCGGAGAAGGCGCCGCTGCTCGAGCAGTCGCACGAGAACTTCTCCTTCTTCCAGCGGCTGCCCGTGAACGATCGTGCCCGCGTGGACTTCGCGAACGTGCGCGGCGTGCAGTTCTTGGAGCCGACCTTCGAGTTCTCCGGCGCCTGCGCGGGGTGCGGCGAGACGCCGTACCTCAAGGTGCTCTCTCAGCTCTTCGGCGACCGCGCGCAGATCGCCAACGCGACGGGGTGCTCCTCCATCTACGGCGGCAATCTTCCCGCCACGCCGTGGACCACCAACAGCGAAGGGCGGGGTCCGGCCTGGTCGAACTCGCTCTTCGAGGACGACGCGGAGTTCGGGTTCGGCTTCCGGCTCGCGATCGACAAGCACCTGGAGCTGGCGCAGGCCCTGCTCTCCGAGCTGGCGCCGCAGCTGGGGCCGCGGGTCGTCGAGGAGATCCTAGGGGCGCGCCAGATCGAGGAGTCGGAGATCCGCGCCCAGCGCGTGCGCCTGGCGGAGCTCAAAGCCCGGCTCTTCGCGCTCGACGACGATCGCGCGCGCCATCTGCTCTCCGTGGTGGACCTGCTGGTCAGGCGCAGCGTCTGGATCGTGGGCGGCGACGGCTGGGCCTACGACATCGGCTCCGGCGGGCTGGACCACGTGATCGCCAGCGGCCGCGACGTCAACGTCTTGGTGCTCGACACCGGCGTCTACTCGAATACGGGCGGGCAGGCGTCGAAGGCCACGCCGCTGGGCGCGGCGGCGAAGTTCGCCTCCGCCGGCAAGCGCATTCCTCGCAAGGACCTCGCGCTCCAGGCCATCGCGTACGGCAACGTGTACGTGGCGCAGATCGCGATGGGGGCAAGCCTGCAGCACACGCTGTTGGCGCTGCGCGAGGCCGAAGCCTACGAGGGACCCTCGCTGCTGCTGGCCTACAGCCACTGCATCGCTCACGGCTACGACATGCGCGACGGCCTTGCGCAGCAGGACCTCGCCGTCGCCAGCGGCTACTGGCCGCTGTTCCGCTTCAACCCGGCCATGCGTAAGGTCGGCGTGAACCCCTTCCGTCTCGACTCGCCGCGGCCCACGATCGCGTTCAAGGATTACGCCTACAACGAGCTGCGCTACAAGACGCTGACGCGGGACCGCCCGGCCGAGGCGGAGACGCTGCTGGAGACGGCGCAGACCGGGGTCACCGCGAAGTACCGGCAATACGAGGAGTTGGCCTCGCGCGACGGGAGCCGTTTCCAGCTGCTTGGCGCTCGCGCCTAGGGCTCCGCGTCCGACGCATCGCGCTTGGCCGGGGCCGCGGGACGGCCTCCGCGGCGGCGTGTGCAGACGTGCGCCTCAACCCATCGAGTCTCCAGCACGGTGCTCCCATCCGGCAGGCGCCGCCGGTAGCGGTGCCAGTGGCCGGCCCGCAGATGGGAACCCACGAGCGCGCGCTCCGCGCCCGGGCAGCCGTGCACGGCGGCGAGGTGAGCCGTCGCGGCGCGGCGAGCGCGGGCCTTGGCGATGTGGGCGTAGTCGACGACCTCGCGGTCGACGGGGATGACCAGACCGCAGAAGGCACAGCGGTAGGCGACGGTCCGACGGCGCTCGCGCACCTCCATGCCACACGGGTACGGAAGGCTGGAGAGACCACGAGGCGCCGGAGTCCCGATCGGGCAGAGCGGGGAGGGATCGCCGGCGACGGCCGCGTCGCGCCAGCACCGCAGCGCCTGCTCGCAGTACGCGAGCCCCGGGTCCGTTCGCTTCATCGGGGACGAGCTCACTTGGCGGCCTTGACCTGCGCCTCGGTGACGGGCGTGCCCTTGTTGCCCCACGCCGTGCGAATGTAGCTGGCGACCGCCGCGATGTCGGCATCCGAGAGCTGACCTCTCCACGAAGGCATGATGCCGCTGCCGTTCTCGATGGTGGAGAGGATCTTGGAGGGATTGGCGGCGTTCACGTTCGCGTTGCCGGCCAGCGCCGGGAAGGGACCGCCCCCGGTGCCGTTGGCCTTATGGCACGCCGCGCATCGGTGCTCGAAGATCGAGCGTCCGAGGGCAGTCGAAACCGGCGTTCCCGCCGCGGCAACCATCTGCTCCGTCACCCCGGAGGCCTTGTTGCCCCACGCGGAGCGGATGTAGGTGGCGACGGCTGCGATGTCCGGGTTCGAGAGCACGCCTTTCCAGGTCGGCATCGTGCCGTTGAACGTCTTGCCTTCCGCGGTCAGCGGGCCCGTGCGCCCGTTCACGATGATCGCCACGATCGGCGCGGGGTCCGCAGCCGTCACGGAGGCGTTTCCCGCCAGCGGCGGGTACTGTGCCGTGCCTTCTCCGTTGGCTTGATGACACCGCACACACTTTGCCGCGAAGATCGCCTCGCCGGTCAGCATGACCGGCTTGGCGACGAGGGCCACTTGGTCTTCCGAGACCGGCGGTGCCTTGTTCGTCCACGCCGAACGGATGTAGCTCAGCACCGCGGCGATCTGCACGTTGGAGAGCTGGTCTCTCCACGCAGGCATCGCGCCGCTGTACTGCTTGCCGTTGATGGTGATCGGCCCGGTCTTGCCGTTGAGCACGGTCGCGATGATGGTGCTGGTGTCGGCGGCGGTGACGTCGGCGTTGCCCGCGAGCGGCGGGAATGGGCCGGCGCCCTCACCGTTGGCCTGGTGGCAGGCCGCGCACTTCGCGGCGAAGATGGCCGCGCCGTCGGGCGCGGGCGCGGCGCTGGAGACGCCGGAATGCATCGCTCCGGCGACGGCAATGACCAGGGCGAATGCAAGAACGGCCATCAGACGCGTCATCACGGCGGGATCCTCCGTCCGTCATCATCGGTGACTACGCGTGCATTATACCATGGGATTCCAGAGGTTGGGGGGCCGCTCGCCGCGGAGGAAGGCCAGGATGTTGTCGGCCACGGATGCGGCGATGCGCTCCCGCGTCTCTCGCGCGGCGCTGCCGATGTGCGGCGTGAGCACGACGTTGTCCATCGCGAGCAGTCCAGGGTGCAGCCGCGGCTCGTGCTCGTAGACGTCGAGGCCCGCGCCGGCAATGCGCCCGGCGCGCAGCGCGTCGACGAGGGCCGCCTCGTCGACGATCGGCCCGCGGGCGGTATTGATCAGGTACGCCGTCGGCTTCATCAGGCTCAGCTCCCGCTCGCCGAGGAGGTGGTGCGTTCCCTGGTGGTAGCCGGCGTTGACGACGACGAAATCGCTGACGCGCAGGAGATCGTCGAGCGCGCGATAGGCGACGTTCAGCCGCCGCTCGTCCTCGCGGTCGAGCGGGGTGCGCTTGGTGTAGAGCACCTGCATGCCAAACCCGCTCGCTCGGCGCGCGACCGCGCGGCCGATCTCGCCGAGCCCGATGGATCCCACGGTCTTGCCGTGGACCTCGCCACCCACGAAGTGCATGGACTGGGCGCCGGGAAAGACGCCGCGCCGAAGCGCGCCATCGGCCTCGACGATCCGCCGCGCCACCGCGATCAGCAAGCCCCATTGCAGGTCCGCCGTCGCTTCCACCGCCTGACGCGGAATCGTGGTGACCGGGATCCCGCGCGCCGTCGCCGCCGCGACCGCGACGTTGCCCGGGGAGCTTCCCGAGGCGGCGATGAGGCGCAGGCGCTCCCCGGCGGCGATGACCTCCTCGGTCACGCGGTCCTGCAGCATGCAGTAGAGCACGTCGCAGCGGCGGACTTCGTCCAGGAGCCGCTCGTGCGGCAGAATCCGCGCCGTCTCGGGGAAGACGCGGACCTCCGCGACCTCCCGGAGCCTCGCGGCGGCGCGCTCGGGAATCGGCTGCGTGACGAAGATCTCCACGTCGCGGCTACCGCGCTCGCCCCCTACCATCCATGCGGCTGGCTCTCGAGAATCCCCAACGCCCCCAGACGCTCCTCCAGCTTCTTCTTCGCATCGGCCGAGAGCTGCGGGATCGGCCGGCGCGTGACGCCGACGGGGCGCCCCATGATCTCCATGGCAGCCTTGATCGTCGCCGGATAGTCGGCTTTGATCAGCGTCCAGAGCCCCGACATGGTGTACTGCAGGCGGCGCGCCTCGTCGTAGTCTCCCCGCGCCGTGGCGGCGTAGAGGTCCCGAGCCAGATGCGGAGCCACGCCGCCGCATGCCGAGAAGGACCCCGCTCCGCCCAGTACCAGGGACGGCAGGGTGTACTCCACGCCCGTGAAGACGCTGAACGGACGGCCGGCGTCCGCGGCGGCGTGGCAGATCTCCGTGAAGTACTCCATGTCGACGCTGGCGTCTTTCAACCCCACGAAGTTCTCCAACCGCGCGATGAGACGCCTGACGAGCCCGGGCGTGATCGTGACCCCCAACCGCAGCGGAAAGTTGTAGGCGATGATCCCGATCTCGATGGCCGACCCGATGGCGACGTAGTGCTCGAAGAGCGCATCCTGCGTCGGCTGCCAGTGATACGGCGTGAGCACCACCACCCCCGCGGCGCCGACGCTCTGGGCATGGCGCGCGAGCGCAATCACCTCGTCGGTGCCGGAGAGGCTGACGTTGATGAAGACGGGGACCCGCCCCGCCGCCACCTTCACCGTGATCTCCGCCAAGCGTTTGCGCTCTTCGGACGACATGTTCAACGACTCGCCGATGTGCATGGGCACGGCGATCCCGTGCGCGCCGTTGCGGATGAGAAAATCGGTCAGCCGCTCGGCGGTAGCCTCGTCGAGCCGGTTGTCCGACGTGAACGGCGTCACCGGCGTGCCGACGATGCCTCTCACGATCGTTGCCATCAGTTACTCCTCTTTACGAACAGTGGTCGCAGGGTGGATAGTCCCGGCTATAGACGGGCTGCGCGAGGAACTTCTCGGGCGAGAACGTCCAGAACTGCGAGACGTTGGGAAAGGTGTGGATCACCGTGTTCTGCAGGCGGCCGTTGACGTGCTCGACCCGGCGCACGTAGACGTTCTCGATGGGGTTTTGGTAACTGTCGAGACGAATCGGACCGCGTGGGGCATTCGGGAGCTGGATCGCGCGAATGGCTGCCAGCAACTCGTCGGCGTTTCCGGCCTTGCCACCGAGGTGCTGCAAGGCGAGGTCCAGCCAGTGCGCCGTGTCATAGGTCGTCTCCGCGTGATAGGCCGCATCCTGGTGGAACCGGCGGCGGTACTCGTCGACGAACTCCTTTGCCTCCGGACGGTCGAGCGCCGCGCTCCAAATCGCCACCGTCACGATGCCGTCGGCGTCTTCGGGCGCCATGTGCGGCAGGAGGCTCTCGTCGGTGGTGTTGCCTCCGCCGATCAGCGGGATCTTCCCTTTCAGGCCCAGATCGTGGTAGCTCTTCACGAAGCGGATGGCGTCGGCGCCGGGCACGATCGCGAAGACGGCATCGACGTCGTGGCGGAGCTGGGTGATGAATGGCGTGAAATCTTGCGTCCCGAGCCGAGGCCAGACCTTCTGCACGATCTGGCCGCCGTGCATCTCGAACGTCCGCTGGAATCCGCCGACGACCTCGTAGGCGAACGAGAAGTCGCTCCCGACCGTGGCGATCTTCTTGTAGCCCAGCGTCTTGGCGACCCACTCGCCGAACGGGTGCGAGGGCTGGCTGCTCGACCACCCCGTGCGGATGAGATTCGGCATCCGCTTGCGCTGCGTGAGGTCGTCGGACGAGACGACCGGGAACAGCGTGGGCACCCCGCGCTCGCGGACGTAGTTCGCGACGGCGTATCCGGACGAGGCGATCGCCAAGCCGATGATGACGTCGACGTGCTCCTGCTCGACGAGCAATCGCGTTTTCTCGACGGCGAACTCCGGTTTCGTCGCGGTGTCCTCGACGAACAACTTCACTGGCCTGCCGGCCATGTGGCCGTTGTGCTGATCGAGGTACATCTGCATGCCGTTGAGCATCGCGCGCCCGCTCGGGGCCGCCTCGCCGGTCAAGTCCGTGGGGAAGCCGATGCGGATGGGAGTGCTCGAGGCGGCCTGTGCCCAGGCGGGAGCGCGGATCCCGCTCACCGCGGCGGCACCCGCCGCCGCGATGCCTCCGCCAATGACCATCCGCCGCGTAAGACGTTGCATCATACCACCATCCTTGTCGTCATCGAACGATGCGCTAAGACAGAACGATGTGAGGCCGCGTGCTTTACACGCTGAGTCTCGACACGCTTTTCGCGTTGCTTCACGCCACGTCATCTGAGGACCTTCACTAGCGCAACGCTCGTCGTGCGCGCCGCCTTGTCGTCATCGACTCGTCATGCGAGCCATGGTAACGCGGAGATTACTACCGCCATACGCGGTCACCGACTTCTCAGCGTTGGGCCAGCATCCGTCGTTCATGCTCTGAAAGAGAATTCACGGTGCTGCAAGGACATACTGCACGACGGCGACGACGGCCGCACCGCTGAGCAAGGTTATCGTCCGCAGATGGTCGCGGCTTGATCATGCGGACGCCGGCATCGACGGGGCTCATCAGCGTGCCCGCCGTCACCAAGCACATCAAGGTGTTGGAGCGTGCCGGCCTGATGACGCGCAGCCGTCACGCGCAGTGGCGCCCGTGCAAGCTGGAGGCAACGCCGCTGCCCGACGCCGCGGATTGGCTGGAGCAATACCGCCGGCGAGCATCGGCCGCCTGGACGCGTACCTGCGCCGATTTCAAGCGAAGGGCGCGAAAGCAAAGCCGCATCGCCGCAAACGACGCAAGCGCTAGCCGAGCACAACGAAGGGCACATCCGCGCCATGCTCGACGGCTTGGACATGGACCATCTCATCGACATGTACGGCTTCGACCACTTCACGATCCCCGCTCAGGGACTGAAGCCGGAAAAACACACGCTGGCCGTCGTGCCGGCGGCCCGCCCCGCTGGAACTCCGTCGGTTTCCATCGTCGCACCGCACAACGGCGCCGCCGTGGGTAGGCGATTCGACGTGCAGGTTGCGGTGAACGACTTCGCTCCGTCCTGCAGCGTGGAGGGCAAGCCCGACGTCGCCGGCTACGGCTACATCCAGATCTTCGCAACCCAGAGCGGCGAGACGAGCGCGAAACCGGCGGCGCCCCTTCCGGCGATCATGAATACCCCCAAAGGGATGGAGATGGGCACGTAGCTCATGCAGGAGACCAGTATGTCGCAAAGCGAGCTGGAATCGGGGAGCGAGCCCCCCCTCGGAGGCGGCCCATCAACGCAGGGTAGGTAGCGGCAGGTATGGCGTCACCTTGACGAAGCCGCCACCTTGGTACTTCATAACGAACTCTGCGGGCTTCCCCTGGTGGTCCGCGGTCGAGAACGACAGATCGTGCACGTACGTGTTGGAGAAGTTGTGCATGCCGTCGAGCGCCGTCTCCAGACCGCTCCAACTCGGCGCGGCGCCGCCGGCGACCATGTCGGAGAAGGCGGAGGCAAAGACGGAGGCGAGGCACCAGCCCGTCACGGGCAGCAGACTGCCGCTATTGATCTGAGGGTAGTACTTGGTCATCGCCTTGCGATAGGCAACCATCGCGGCATCGCTGGGCAGGGGAACCCACGAGTCGAAGTACGCATTTCGAAGCTCGTCCGGCGGGATCTGATTGAGCACCGCCGGCGCCGCGTCGAAGACGTACGCGATCCAGTTCGGATGATAGTCCAGCGATTGCGCCGCCTTCAGGATCGGCACGAACGGCGGCACCGAGCCCCAGACGATCACCGTATCGGCTCCACTGGCCTTCAGACGCGCGACCATCGGCGTGAAGGAGACGGTTCCCAGATCATAGGGCACCGTCGTTGCAGCCTTGAGGCCGCGCTGGGCCAGCTCCTTCAGCACGCCGTCGAGTCCGCTCTTGCCGAGGCCGTCGTTCTGGTAGATGACGGCGAGCGACTTGCTATGCAGCTGCTTCAACGCAAACTGGGTCTGAAAGGCACCTTCCGTGACGTAATCCGGCATGACGGTAAAGATGTTCTTGCGCACGGGATGCGTGAGCGCGGGATCACCCGTGAGGGGAGCGACATTCGGGATCCCGACGCGCGAGAGATACGAGAGCGCGGCGACGTTCGACGGCGTCCCCACTGCGGTGACGATGGCGAAGACCTTGTCTACCTCGACCAGACGCCGCGCCGCCGCCGGCGTGAGCGCCGGATTGTATTGATCGTTGGCCATGATGAACTTGAAGCGATAGCCCTTCACGCCACCATGGTCGTCTACCCAGCGGAAGTACGCGTCGGCTCCTTGACTTATCCCGAGCAGCACGCTTGCGAGGCCGGACTCCGGGGTCCACGCCCCGAGTGAAACCTCCTTGCCGGAGACTCCCGGCGCCGTGCCCTGCGCCAACACTCGATCCGCTGCCCCGAAGCCGAGAGCAACGCTCGCAATCAGAAATGCGAGAAAGGCAAGAACTGCGCTCCTCTGACGGTTCATCATGTCCCTCCACGGCCTGTTGGCCGAATCCGGGTATCCGTCTCTCGCCGCACGTCTCGACAAGGCCCTGCACTCATGATAGCAATCGGGCTCGTGGAATTCAACCGAATGCTCTGTCCATAGAACAGATGTGCTCTCGATTTCGGGCAGTGCCTGCTCCTCAGAACTCCGGCAAGACGCTTCAATTGACACCGTGATGAGCGTACCATATAATACGCGCACACCGACCTCATTGGTAGTGCATTCTGTTAGTAGATCAATGAAAGGCGAGGGTTGGCTGTGAACACAGGCGTCTGGCATCTCGTGAATCCCGTGGGCTGGTCCACATCCCGGCTGGGGGCCGAGGAGAGCACACGCCACGAAGCGACGCCGAAGGTCGTCGCCTTCTTATCCAACCGCAAGCCGAATACCGCCGCCCTCCAGAGCGTCCTGGGCAAGCGTCTCGAGGAACGCGGGTACCGCGTTCGCTTCTACGAGAAGGAGAGCGCCGCTCTCGCCGCCACCGGAGCACTGCTCGACCGCGTTGCGCTCGATTGCGGCCGAGTCGTCAACGGCACCGGAGACTGAGGCTCCTGCACGTCGTGGAGTGTCCACGACTCCGTCGAGCTGGAGCGCCGCGGCTTGCGCACGCTGACGATCTGCACCGCTTCATTCCTTCCCCTGGCGCAGCTGCAGTTCGACGCGCTAGGCCGCGGGTCGACGTTCTCTATCGCGCCGATTCCGCACCCGCTCGGGGGCATATCCGAGAGCGATCTCTCGGCCCGCATCGAGGCGGCTTGGACGGCACTGGAGTCGTGGCTGGGGAAGCAGAGCGATGTCGACTGATCGCTACGAGCTCACCGGTGACCTCGACAGCATCCAGGCGTGGTTCGAAGAGCACGGCCTGACCGACGGCCTCCCCATCGTGCCTCCGACGGAGGAGCGGGTCGCGGCGATGCTGGCCGCCGCCGGCCTCTCGGGGGGCGCCTCGCTGGGCACGATGATGCCGGGCGCGAACGAGTCCACGCTCGAGAAGCTGGCCGCGAATGCCGTTATGGCGGGTTGCCGGCCCGCGTACTTTCCGGTGGTGGTGGCGGCGGTACGGGCGCTCTTGGAGCCGCCCTTCAACCTGTACGGCGTGCAGGCGACGACGCATCCTGTCGCCCCCCTCGTTGTGGTGCACGGACCCATCGCACGCGAGATCGGCATGAACGCCGGGGCGGGCGTCTTTGGACCGGGGTTCGCGGCGAACGCAACGATCGGCCGCGCGATCCGGCTCATCTTGATGAACGTCGGCGGGGCTTATCCCGGCGAGCGCGACCGCGCCACGCAAGGCAGCCCGGCGAAGTACGCATACGCGATCAGCGAGAACGTCGGCGAGAGTCCGTGGCCCGAGTTCCATACCACGCGCGGCTTCGAGGCGACCGACAACGCGGTGACCGTCTTCGGCGGCGAGGCCCCGCACAACGTCAACGACCACGAGAGCAGGACCGCAGAGCGCTTGCTCACCATCGTTGCCGACGTGATGCGGGCGCTTGGGCACAACACGTGGTACCTCACGCAGACGGGGAGGAACGACTGCGCCGTGGTGCTCAGCCCGGAGCATGCGGCGCTCGTTGCTGCGGAGGGCTGGACCCGGCAGGACGTTCAGCGCTACCTCTTCCAGCACGCCGTTCGCCCCGTGAGCGATCTTCGCAAGGGCGGGATGTGGGACATGCGCGATTGGCCCACGTGGATGAACGCGCAGGCGGATCATGACGAGGCCGCCTTCCCGTGCGTGCGCGACTTCGACGACATCATCGTCTTGGTGGCAGGCGGCGCGGGCAAGCACTCGTGCGTCATTCCGGGCTTCGGCGCCTCGCATTTCGTCACCATAGGAATGGAGCCGCCGTCCTCGTGACGCCGCTGGAGGCACACGAGATCGACGAGACGGTCGCACGCTGGGGAGGTATCTCCGAAGCCCAGCTCTTGGACGAGCTGGGCGCCGTGGGGCTCTTCGATGGCCTCCCCGTGGTGCGGCCGACCACCGAGGCGCTCGCAGCGTTCCTGGGCGCGCACGGCCTCGACGGAAGCGAGGTCGTGGAGCCGATTCCGCCGCGCGATCGCGCGGCGAGCGTTAAGGCTCTCGCGCTCTGCGGCGTGGTCGCAGGCTGCACGCCGGCGCACTTGCCCGTTCTCCTCGCCTGCGCCCGAGCGCTGACGGATCCGGCGCTGAACACGCGAGGCGTCCTGACGACGACGGGCTCGGCAGCGCTGGCCGTGATCGTCGGCGGACCCGCGCGCGAGCGCCTCGGCTTCAGCGGAGGGGCCAACTGCCTCGGGCCCGGCGTCCGCAGCAACGCGACCGTGGGGCGCGCGCTCTCGCTGATGGCGCGCTTCATCGGCGGCGCGCTTCCGGGAGTGACGGACATGTCCACCATGGGGCAACCTGCGAAGTACACGTGCTGCTTCGCCGAGAACGAAGAGGAGAGCCCGTGGGAGCCTCTGCACGTGGAGCGCGGCCTCGCCCCCGACGACAGCGCCGTTACGATCGCCGCCATCGCGGGCACGATGGAGGTCGTGAATCCCTACGGGCAGAGCGCGCGCGACTACCTCCACTCGCTCGCCGAGACGCTCGCCGCGCCGAATGCCCTCTCGCCCACGGACGAGGTGCTCATCGGCGGCGGACAGCCGCTGGTGCTCGTCTCGCCGGAATGGGCTCGTGCCCTCGCCGCCGAGGGTTTCTCCAAGCGTGCCGTCAAGGAGGAGATCTTCAAGCGGGCCGCCTGCTCCTTGGACCGCCTCTCGCCCAGCGCGCGCGAGGAGGTTATCCGCCGGCGCCGATCGCGTCTGGAGGTGCTGCGCGCGCCGCTCCGACCGGCGAGAACGGCGGACGACATCCTGGTGATCGTGGCGGGCGGCGTCGGGGCGAAGCAAACGGTGATGGCGAACTGGAACGGCGGATCCTCCGCCGCCACACAACGGATCTAAGACTTCGCGGACGTTGCGGCACGATACTCTCCGAGCAGCGGCGCGCTCGCGCGCACGTGCAGTGGGATGCCGTGCCAGGGAAACCGATAGAGCTGCTCGGCGCCGTACTGCGGGTGCACCACCTCGTCCAGCAGCCTCTCGGCCCACCGGGGCTCCACGTGCGCGGCCACAGGCTCGACCGCGGCGCACGCGATGCCCTGCGCTCGCAAGCGCGCGACGACCTCGGCCGCCGTGCGGCCGGCCGCCCACGCTTCGAGCTCACGCACTTCCGTAGTGCCCGCAAACGTCGCTGCGACGTAGCCCGTCGTGGTCGCGATCATCGCGGCGCCCGGAGCGTCGAGGGGCGCGTGCTGCGCGACCGCGTACATCTCGGTAAGTACGGCGCAAAGCGTCTCGAGCTGCGAGAGCCGCACCCATGCTCCGCATCCGGAGCGCCCACGCGCCACCATCGCCGCGAGGACAAAGAGGGCGCCGTGCATCCCCGCGTTCGGATCGCTGAAACCAAAGGCCATCGCGCCGGTGGGGTCCTCGCCGGGATAGCCGATCTGCTGCTCGAGCCCGGCAAGGCTGGAGGTCACGGGCGCATACGACGGCATCTTGAGCGCAGTCTCCTCGAGGGCGGCGCCGCGCATGGAAAAGACGATGATCGCCGGATTTACGGCGCGCAGATCCTCGTAGCCCAAGCCCAGCCGCGTGAGGACTCCCGGCGAGAAGCTCTCGAGCACCACGTCGCTCGCGGCGACCAGACGCAGGAGCTCGGCTCGTCCGCTCTCGCTCTTGATGTCGATCACGGCGCTGCGCTTGCCGCGGTTGAGGTTGTGGAAGTATGGATCCAGCTCGCGCGGGTCGCCGGCGACCGGCGTGCCGTTCTTCAAGGGCCTGCCGCGCAGGCGGGTGTTGTCGAGGCGATCGGGGTGCTCGATCTTGATGACCTCGGCGCCGAGATCGGCCAGCAACGCGCCGATCATCGGACCCGCCCACACCCAGCTCAGATCGAGGATGCGCCAGCCGCGGAGGTCTGGCGCCGCGCCCTTCCGGCGCGCTGCCTTGGCGGCCACGGCGCTCGTGCGCCAGGTCTGCTCCCTGACCAACGGCCCCGGCAGGCGCAGACCGCCATCGTCGAGCCAGAATCGCTGCTCCTTCAGCAGGCGATCCTCGAGCGCCTCGCTCGGCGTGCGCACCGGAGCGCAGGGGAAGCTGAACTCGCGCGCCAGCCGCCCGAGGTCGTCGCGCGTGCGCTGCGCCAGCCACGGCACGATCAGCGCATCGACCTCGTCGGGGTACTCGCGCCCCATCGCGCGCAGATCCCGGTAGCGCGGCTGCGCGGCCCACGCCGGGTTGCCCATGGCGGCGACGAAGTTCCGGAAGTCGCGGCTTGCGCGCGCGATCAGGCAGACCTCGCCGTCGCGCACGGGATAGAGGGCGTACGGATAGGGACCGCCGCATCCCGGAGCTCTGCGTCCAGCACGCGTGTATGGAATCCCTTGCGATTCGTAGAGCATCGCATTCGAGCCGACGGCATGCGCCCACGCCTCGTCGAGCGCCACCTCCACGGCGCCGTCGGGGCCCGCTCTCTGCGCGCGCAGCAAAAGAGCCGCCACCAGCGCGGCGGCCCCGTGCACGCCGAGGTAGAACTCCCCCACGCGATGCGGCAGAAAGAGCGGCTCGCGCTCCGGCTCGCCGATCACGTCGCAGACGCCGGCCGCGGCTTGGCACGAGAGGTCCGATGCCGGACCGCCGGCTTCCCGGCTCCAGCGCAGGCGAACCAGTGGCGACGCCCCGCTCGCCGCACCCAGCAACGGATGCCCCTCGGGAAGGTCGACGACGAGCGCATCGGCCGCGCGCACCGCAGCGGGAAGCGCGTCCTCGTCCAGGCGCAGGCAGCGCCGTGCCAGATGCTCGGTGACCGCGTCGCGCGGCATCGCCGTGACGACGCCGACGCCCGCGCCGAGGTCGCGCAGCAGCGACGCCGCGTAGAGCGCGGCACGCGTGGCGCAGAGCGCCACGATCTGCAGGCCGTCCAGCGGTCCCCGCTCCTCCATCACGTTCCCAGGTACGCGGAGTGGAGCGCCCCGCCGGCCTCGAGGTCCTTGGGCGATCCTTCGGCGCGCACCACGCCCAGCCCAAAGACGTAGGCGCGGTCGCAGAACGCCAGTGCGCGGCGCGGCGAGGCCTCGGCGACCACGACCGTGATGCCTCGCTCCACGAGCGATCGCAACGCGGAGAAGACGCTCTCGGCGACCAGCGGCGCCAGGCCCAGCGACGGCTCGTCCAAGAGCAGGAGTCTGGGCGCTGCGGCAAGGGCGCGGCCGATGGCCAACATCTGCTGCTGCCCCCCGCTGAGCATCCCCGCCGCCCTAGCGGCGTGCTCGCGCAGGGCGGGGAAGAGATCGAAGACCGTGGCCAGGCGTTCCTCGAACGCGGCGCCATTCGGCCGGCGCGCCCACCCCAGCCTCAGGTTCTCCAGCACCGTCTGGTCCGCGAAGACATGGCGGCCCTCCGGCACGAGCGCGGCGCCCAAGCTCACCAACCGATCCGTCGGCAGCCCGGTGACGTCGCGATCGAAGAGGCGCACGGTGCCCGCGCTCGGGTGTACCAAACCCATGACGGCGTGGAGCAGGCTCGTCTTCCCCGCGCCGTTGTTGCCGACCACCGCGACCAGCGTCCCCTCCTCCACGCGCAGCGCAACGGACTGCAGGGCCGTCGCCTTGCCGTAGTGCACGTCGAGCCCTCGGACCTCGAGCGCGTCAGGCATAGTTGCCCTGCGAGGGGCGGCCGAGGTACGCCTCGACGACGGCGGGGTTCGCCGTCACCTCGGCGGGCCTGCCGGCGGCGAGCTGAGCGCCGCCGACCAACACGACGACGCGGTCGCAGACCTGCGTCACGAACTCGACGCGGTGGTCCGCCAAGACCACGGCAACCCCGCGCTCCCGCGCGATGCGGATCGCGTTGGCGACCATCTCGACGTCGGCGGGCGCGATGCCCGAGGTCGGCTCGTCGAGGAGCAGCACGGCGGGCTCCGAGACCAAGGCGCGCGCCACCTCCACGATCTTGCGGGGTCCGTAGGGGAGATCGCCGGCAAGCATGCCCAAGAGCGGCGTCAATCCCAAATCGGCGGCAACGTCGTCGAGGCGCAGCCTGCCGACCTTCGCCGACGCCGCGCGGGGATCGGCCAAGAGGCCCGCCTCCACGTTGGCGAGCACCGTGCTCGCGTCCATCAACTGCGGGTGCTGAAAGGTCGGCACGACGCCCATGCGCGCGCGCTCGTGCATCGGCACGCGCGTGAGATCGGTGACCCCCAAGAGCACCATGCCGGACGAGGGCCGATAGTAGCCCGAGGCAATGTTGAGCAGCGTGGTCTTGCCGGCGCCGTTAGGGCCGACGATCCCCACGACCTCGCCGGGCGCGACCTCGAGCGAGACACCGGAGAGCGCGCGAAGCGCTCCGAAGGCGTGGCTGATCTCGCGCAGATGGAAGCGCTCGCCGTCGCGTCGCGGCAGCCACAGCACCGCCGTGGCCTTGTCACCCGGGCGTGCCGCCGCCGCGAGGGTCGCTTGCGCGCGGGGGGCTTGGAGGCCCAGCGCCGCCACGATGCGGGCGGAGAGCGAGACGAAGACGCCGGCAAGACCGCGAGAGAGGAGCAGCGGCACGACGATGAGCAGGACGCCGAACATCAGCACGTCGCCCTGCGCCGTGCGCGCCGCGATCTGCTGGAAGCCGTAGAGGAGCGCGGTGCCGAGGAGGGGGCCGAAGGGCGTGCCCAAACCGCCGAGCACGCACGACACCAAGGCGAAGATCGAGAGCTTCATCGAAAAGCTCTCCGGGCTGATGAACCCGAGCGTCGTGCCGTAGAAGGCGCCAGCCGCGGCCGCCAGCGCGGCGGAAGCCGTGAATGCCGCGATCTTGACGCGGCGAACGTCGATCCCGGCCGCACGCGCCAACGTCTCGCGCTGACGCAGCACGGCCATCGCCGTTCCGATGCGCGTCGACGAGAGGGCGATCCCTCCGGCCAGCGCGAGCAAGAGGGCGACGGCACCGACGTAGTAGGTGGTCACGGGCCCCGGCGCGGCGAAGGGCAGCGGCAAGCCGCCGATGCCGGCGAGCCCCATGGCACCCTGCGTGAACGGCTGCGCCACGTAGATCGCATTCTGCACGGCGATGCCGACACCGATGGTGAGCATGGCGAGATACGGGCCGCGTACGCGCTGCGCGAGCCCGGCGACCACCACCCCGCACACCGCGCTCATGACCACCGCCAAGGCGAGCGCGGCCCACGGCGCCACATGGTACTCCGCTTGGAGCATGCCTTCGCCGTACGCGCCGATGGCAAAGAACGCGGCGTGACCGAGACTGATCTGACCGGTGCGCCCGACGACGAGGTCGAGCGCCACCGCCAGCAGCGCATACGCCAGGAGCAGCGATCCCAAGCGGATCTGATAGGGGTTCGGGAAGACGAGCGGAGACAGCAGCACGGCGACGCCGATGACCGCCAACCCCCACCATGCCGCCCGGCTCCCGTTCATACCCGTTCGACCGCCCCGCTTTGGAAGATCCCTTGCGGACGAAAGACCAGGATCAGCATCATCACGAGCAACGGGAAGACGCTCTCCATTTGCGAGTTGACGAAGCGCGCCCCCATCAGCTCGGCGGCGGCCACCACCATCCCCCCGGCGAGCGCGCCGCGCATATCTCCGAGCCCGCCGACCGTGGCCGCGGCGAAGCCCGCCAACCCCAGCGCGAAGCCGCCGCTGGCGCTCCCTTGCGTGAACGGCACGATCAGCACCCCGGCCAGGGCGCTCAGCGCCGCCGCGCCGACGAACGTGGCCACGATCACGCGCCGAACGGGGATGCCGACCGCGGCCGAACCGTACCGGTCGGCAGCGACGGCGCGCAGCATCTGCCCGACGATCGTATGGCGCAGGAGCATGTGGAGGCCGGCGATCATCGCCACCGCGACGACCACGATAGCGATGTCGTAGAGTGGAACGTGGATGCCGGCGACATTCACCCCGCCGTTGATCAACGGCTTGACCCCGATCGCGCCCTGAGGCGTCAACATGCCGCCGATCGCCTCGAGCGTCACGCTCACGCCGATGGTGGTCAGCACCCAGCGCATCTCGTTGAGGTCAGAGACGGAGCGCTGCGTGATGCCGGGCAGCACCGGCAGGATCAGCGCGCTCACGGTGACCATGCCGACCAGGGCGATCAGCACCCCCGCCGCAAGCGCCGCGATGCCGAAGGGGACCCCATGCGTCACCGCCAGGATGGCGGCGATAAGCCCCGCCCCGGCGACGAAGTCCCCCTGCGCGAAGTTGACGACGCGCGAGGATGCGAAGACCAGGTCGAAGGCCACCGCGATCATGGCGTAGACGCAGCCGATCACGACAACCTGTACGATCAGATCGCCCAGCGTGCCCACCGTTGCGCCCCTTCCTCTGGTGTCAGGCCGGTACTGCCTTGCCGTTCTCGATGCGCACGATCATCACGTCGGCGGCGGTGATGCCGTCGTGGACCTTCGGGGTGAAGACGATCCTCCCGGTCAGCCCGGCGTAGACCGTCTTCTCCAGTTGAGCCCGCACCGCGGACGGATCGTCCGTGCGCGCCTTGTCGACCGCCTCGAAGTAGAGCCGCGCCGCGTCGTACGAGCAGAACGACCACAGCGTGGGATCGATCTTGAAGCGCGAGCGGTAGGCATTGCGGAAAGCATCGACTCTGGCGTTGCTCTGGTACTGGCTACGCAGCGCGGTGGAGACGATGCCGTTGGCGAGGCTCCCCGCCAATTGGAAGAACTGCGGGCTCACCTGCGCGTTGGCCGAGAAGATCGGCGTCTTGGCCCCGGCTCGAGCCAATGCCTGGACGATCTTGCTCGCAGGCGATTGGATCGTCCAGATCAGGATCACGTCGGGATTCGCCGCCTTGACGGCCAGCGCTTGAGCCGTTGCGTCCGTGGCGTCGATGGCAATGGCCTCGCGGGCGACGATGGCACCGCCGGCGCGCGAGAGCGCCGCCTGCAGGTCGTTGACGGTGGGAATTCCATAGGCGTCGTTCTCGTAGACGATCGCCCACTTCTTGTAGCCCTTCGACGCCCCGTAGGCCACCAGCGCGGCGACCTGCACCGGAGAGCTCACCAGCACGCGGAAGACCCACGGGTTGGGCGGCCCGGCCGTGCCTTGCGGATAGACCACGGGCGTGGTCGCGCCCAGCGTGCCGAGGATCGGCACCTTCAACTGATCGGACATGCGCGCGACGGCGAGCGCCGCGGTATTGACGATGGGGCCGAAGATCGCGACGACTTTCTGCGACTGCGCGAGCTCCAGGGCAGCGGTCGTCGCCACGGAGGGATCGGCCTGATCGTCGCGCACGACGAGCTCGATCTTGCGCCCGAGCAGTCCGCCCTTGGCGTTGAGCTCATCGGCCGCAAGCTGGATACCGTCCTGCTCGGCGACGCCGTAGGTCGAGGCGCCCCCGGTGAGCGAGCCGATGACGCCGATCCGGACCGGTCCTTCGGCCGCCAGGACCCGACTCGCCGACGAGGCCGCCGCAGCGATCGCGCCGCCGGCGACCAATGCGTTGAACCGCGCGCGTTTCATGCCGGCAACTCCACTTCCGCGAACCCCGATGCCGAGAGCTCGCCGCGTTGAGTATGTGCTTGGAGATCACAGCGTACGACGCCGCCTCCGCCAGGCAGTGGGGTGGTCTCCACCACTTTGCCGCCGAGCCTGACGATGTCGCCGCTGAGGTTATGCCGGCGCACCTCGACGTAGAGGCGGCGCAGCGCTCCCGTATCGCCCATCCAGTTGGTGGCGACGGTGCCCATCCACGACACGCGCTCCGGGCCGTAATCATAGGCCGCCGGCACACCCGCGGCGCGCGCCATGTCGTTGTCCCAATGGACGCGCTCCGGGGGCTCCGGCACGCCTTGGTTGTTGCGAATCGCCGTAGCCGGATGGCGATGGAAGAGATCGAAGGCATAGGCGTGCGCGTAGACGTAGAGGCCGCCCCACCCCTGCACGAAGGCGATGGCCATCGTCGGCGTGTACGGCCCACGCACGATCGTATCGAGGGTATCGCCCACCTTCACGCTGGAGAACCGGCGCGGCTCGCGGCCGCGGATGCGCTCCTGCTCGTACTCGGCCTCGACCTGGGCGATCTCGGCGGGTGACACCTGGGCGACGGCGTCGGACTTGTACTTGCCGCGCTGGCGCGCCGTATCGCGCTCCGTGCGGAAGCACCAGGAGTCGGCCCACGCCACTTCTTCGCCCTGCTGGTCGCGGAAGCGCACTTCGTAGATCTGCTGCACGGCGCGGCCGGCGAAGCGGCCCTCGCGCTCGACCAACTCTTTGAGCTTGGCCTCGCCGCGGATCCGATCGTCGAGCTTGATCGGGCGCTTGAAATGCCAATCCGTTCCGGCGAACATCGCGTGCACGCCGGGGAGTCCGCCGACATAGCCGCTCACGATGCGGTCCATCGCATAGAGGATCGTGGGCGGAGCCAGAAGGGTCCCGTGAACGCTCGCCTCGCCGTAGGCGCGGTCGAGGAAGAGGGGGTTGCGATCGCCGATGCCCATCGTCCAATGACGGATCGCGTCTTCCGAGGCCGTCTCGATGTACGGTTGCGGACGCGGGACGACCTGGCCGATGCGCCGGCGCAGCGCGCCGAGCGTCTCATCGGTGATGCGTGGAAAGCGTTCGGTGATGGTCATGGAGCGTCGTTGTCCTTTCGTGTGAGCAGGGCTTCCCGATCGCGGGCCCTCAAGATGGCGCGCTGGACCTTTCCCGTCTCCGTGCGCGGGAGCGCGTCGACGAACTCGATCTTGCGTGGGTATTCATACGCGGCAAGATCGCGCCGGACGAAATCCTGCAAGGCACGGACGAGATCGTCACCGCCCGCGAACGCGGGCTTCAACTCCACGTAAGCCTTCACGATCTCGCCCCGCACCGGGTCGGGTGAGCCGATCGCGGCGGCGTCGTGGACGGCGGGGTGACGGCGCAGCGCCGTCTCGATCTCCTCCGGCCCGATGCGGTAGCCCGAGCTGCCGATGACGTCGTCAACGCGCCCGCAGAATTGGACATAGCCGTCGTCGTCCATCGTGCCGCGGTCGCCCATGCGGTGGAAACCGGTGCTGGGCGCGGGCGCGATGCCGCGGCCCCGTTCCCAGTAGCCCAGGAAGTGCGTGGGGTCTCCGTCGATCCGCAGCGCGATCTCGCCCTCGACCCCGCATGCCACGGGCTGGCCGCCTTCGTCGAGAATCGCCATCTCATGCCCCGGATAGGCGCGCCCGAGCGAGCCGTCCCTCACCGGCTGGTGGGGCGCCGCGTTGCCCGCGATGAAGCCCGCCTCCGTCTGACCGTAGATCTCGTTCACCAAGCAGCCCAGCGAGGCGCACCACTCGACGAGATCCGGCGTGAGCGCCTCGCCACCGCTATGGATGGTCCGGAGCGTGAAGCCGGCGACGTTGCGCGGCGTGGCCGCCGCGCGCATCATCCGCAAGGCCGTGGGCGGCACGAACGCAGCGTCGGGACGGTGACGCGCCAGGCCCGCCAGCGCCCGCTCCGGATCGAACTTGCCGATGCGCTCATCCAGCACCACGTGCATCCCAAAGAGCCAGGGCCCGATCACCGAGTCGAGCCACCCGCCGATCCACGACCATTCGGCGGGCGACCAGAAGCCGTGCCCCGCCGCCAACTGCCCTCCGTGCGAGAAGAACAGCCCCGGGACGCGGCCGTAGGCGCAGCGATGCGGATGGACTGCCCCTTTCGCGCTGCCGCTTGTCCCACTCGTGAAGACGATGACGCAGGGATCTCCGGCTTCCGTGCGCGCCGTCTCCGTCCACGGCCGCGCCTGGGCGATGGCATGCTCGAGGGGCGTCCCCGTCGCGACGACTGGAATGGCGGTGCGGCCCTCGAGCCGTTGGGATACGGTATCCTCGGCGACGATCAGCGTGGCGCCGACGTCCTCAAGGCGCTCGAGCAACGTACGCTCGCCCAGCATGGGCGAGAGCGCCACGGCGACGGCGCCAAGGCGGTAGCACGCGAGGTGGGCGATGGCGGCGTGGGGGTGAGCCAGGCTCACCACGGCGACGCGATCTCCGGCCCGTACGCCGCGCGCGTTGAAAAAGGCGGCGAGGCGCGCCGCCGCGCCGCGCACGTCCCCGAACGTATAGCGCTGCTCCGTGCCGTCGGTCAAGACGTAGCGCAAGGCCAGCGAGGTGCTCGGCTGGGCCGCTACGAGCGAAGCGATGTTCACGTACCGTGGGATCGCCCATCCGAGCGCGCGCCCATGTTGGAGCCGCATCCCCGGCAGACGTCGTCCAGCAGCGATCTCGATCACGACGCTTTGCTCCGGCCGGCGGTTTCATCCACCCGGGCCGCCAGCTCCGCGAGCGCGCGCCCGTAGCGCGGCAGATCCTCGTCGCGCATATCAATGGTGGCGGCGAGGCTGCAGACAACGTGCGAGAGCCTCCCCGCGCGGTCCAGGATGGGCGCTGCAACCGCATTGGAGCTGGAGTAGTACTCGGCGTGGGACTCCGACCACCCACACGCGCGCACCCGCTCGAGCTCCTTGCGGAACTCCGCCATTGAGACGATGGACCGGTACGTGTAACTCGGAAGCGAGAGCTGGTTCAGGCGCAGATCGCGCTCACCCGGATCCATCCACGCGAGGAACGCCTTGCCCAGCGCGGCGGCGCTTATCGGGAAGCGCTCGCCGACGTCGACCGTCACCTTGATGCGCTGCGAGCTCTCCTCTTTCTCCACGACGATGATCTCGCCGGAGGGGAGCATGCGGGCCAGGAAGACGACGAAGCGCGTGCTAGCGACCCACTCGCGCAAGAGCGGCCGCGCGGCGGCGACGACGCCGTTGCCGGCTTCGACCACCCTCACGCCCAGCGCGTAGAGCACGGGGCCGGGAGCGTAGAGCTTGGTCTCGGCGTCGAAGTCGAGCATGCCGCGCTGAACCAGCGCTTTGGCGATGTTGTGCCCCGTGCTCGGGTTCAATCCCAGTGCGAGGGCGATCTCGCGGCCGCGCGCGGTGCCGTGCTGAGCCACGTAGTCCAGGACCCTGACCGCGGCATCGACCGCCGGCGCCTTGGAGCGCAGCGACCCGGGGCCCGCGCTTGCCGCCGATGGTTCTGTAGAGAGAATAGAGCGCGCCATGATTTTGATGATTCCGCTGGCAGCTCCGATAATCCTAGGGACTCGGTGTATAATTTGTTCTCCATAGCGAATTTTGAGCGCAGACTGCGCGGCCCTGATGGCTCGTTCGAGCATGCCCGCAGGGGAAGCGCGCGGGGGCGTCCCGTACGGGACCGGAGGCTGCCTGGGAGCGCCGCAAGGAGCATTCGTGGATTTCGCATTGAGCGCCGAACAGCACGAGATTCGTGACTCCATCCTCAAGCTGTGCGCGCCGTTCGACGACCGCTACTGGCTCGAGAAGGACCGCACCGGAGGATTTCCGGACGAATTCCATGCCGCGATCGCGCGGGCGGGGTGGCTGGGCATCGCGATGCCCGAGGAGTTCGGCGGAGCGGGCCTGGGAATCACCGAGGCCGCCATCATGCTCCAAGCCGTGGCCGAGTCGGGCGGAGGGATGAGCGCGGCCTCGGCCATCCACATGAACATTTTCGGCTTGCAGCCCGTGGTCGTCTTCGGGACCGCCGAGCAGAAGGCGCGGATGCTGCCGCTGCTGATCGCCGGCAGAGACAAAGCCTGCTTCGCCGTAACCGAGCCGAACGCCGGACTCAACACGACCGCGCTCACGACGCGGGCCGAGAGGCACGGCGACCGCTACGTGGTCACCGGGGAGAAGATATGGATCTCGACGGCGCAGGTGGCCAACAAGATCCTGCTGCTCGCGAGGACAACGCCTCAGGATCAGGTCAAGCGGAAGACGGACGGGCTTTCGCTCTTCTATACGGACTTCCGCCGCGGCGACGGCGTGGAGGTGCGCGAGATCGAGAAGCACGGGCGCAAGGCGGTGGATTCGAACATGCTGTTCTTCGACGGCATGGAGATCCCCGAAGCCGACCGCATCGGGCCCGAAGGCGACGGCTTCCGATCGATCTTGCACGGGATGAACCCCGAGCGCATCCTCATCGCCGCGGAGGCCGTGGGAATCGGGCTCGCGGCGCTGCGCAGAGCCGCAGCCTATGCCAAGGAACGGGTCGTCTTCGGGCGTCCCATCGGCCAAAACCAGGGAATACAACATCCGCTTGCGCGGTGCTGGATGGAGGTGGAGGCGGCGAGATTGATGGTGCTGCAGGCCGCAGACGCGTACGACCGCGGCAAGGAATGCGGAGTGGAGGCGAACAGCGCGAAGTTCCTGGCAGCCGAGGCCGCCTATCGTGCGTGCGAGACGGCGGTCATGACGCTGGGCGGCATGGGCTACGCCAAGGAGTACCACGTGGAGCGCTATCTGCGCGAGGCGCTCATCCCGCGCCTGGCGCCCGTCAGCCCTCACCTGATCATGAACTTCATCGCCGAGCGGGTGCTGGGCTTGCCGAGGTCCTACTGAGGGAGCCTCCGCCGGCTCGCTCGACGTCAGACCGCTATGCCGTGGACGATAGCGCGGCGTATTTCCTGGGATATGCGATCCGCGACCCTCTTGATCTCCGGCCCCAAGCGATCAAGCTCCCTGATAGGCAGATCCTGCACCGAGCCCAGACTGCAGAGAACGAACAGCACCTGACCGTCTACGAGCACGGGAGCGGCCACGGCATTCGCATTACGATAGTATTGCCTCATTGAGGCGGCCCAACCACGTTTGCGAATCCTCGGCAACTCGGCTAGGAACGCTTCAATATCGGCAGCGGTTTCACGATCGAGCGGTTCGCTCCCGCTCGAGCGAATCATGCGCTGCGCATCGCCCTGCGGCATGAACGCCAATTGCGCCCCGCCCATCGCCGGAGACGTCACCGGAAACGTCTGGCCGACGCTCACCGTCACCTTGATGATCTGCGAGCTGTTCATCATGTCGATGACGACGAATTCGCGGTCCGGGAGTAGGCGCGCGACGAAAATGGTGAGTCGCGTCGTTTCGACCCATTCGCGTAGGAACGGCCTTGCCACTCGAACGTACCAGTCGCGCTCAGCCGCGAGCGTTCCCAGCGGAATCAGAGCGGTTCCGAGAAAGTACGCCTTCGTCTTCCGGTCGAAGCCGAGGAGCCCCCCTTCCACCAGCGTCTTGAGAATGCCATGGCATGAGCTCCGGCTGATCGCAAGCTCGTCGGCGATCTGATATGCACGCGCCGAGTCAACGAGCGACAGATGGCGAAGTATGCGAATCGCCGCTCCGAGCGCGGGAACCGCCGCCTTCTCCTCCTGCGCCGCTTTCCTCAAGCCCGCATCTCGCGGAATCCCTGGACGATATCTCGACCGATCTTCGGCTCCCACACGGTCACCACGCTGTCCGTCGCGTGCCTCCACGCGGACTCCTCGCTCGGGGTCAGCGTATACGCCTGCCTGCCCTTTTGGGCGAGCGCCTGTTTTGCATGCGCGAGCATTCCATCGAGGACCGCCCACGACGATCGAATCTCCTCCGAAAGCGTAGACGCAATCAGACTCCGGGTGGGAGCGGTTAGTGAGCTCCACCAGTCACGTTGAACCAGCTGCAAGTACCCAACCTTCCACATCTGCGGATCAACCCCGTACTTCGCGATGTCCGATAGGACGGCGTTCCACGCGAGATAGGTGGCGACGGCCGCGTCCACGGTCCCTTGACTCATCGCGAGGGGAAGCTGAGGGAAGGATATATCGACCGGTCCCGCTCCTAGCGCGCGAATGGCATCGGCTGTAATCCGGCCGGAGAGATTCCGAACCTTGAGGCCCCGCATGTCGGCCAACGTCCGAAGCGGTCGCTTTGCGCTCACGATGATGAGAGGCCCGAGATCAATGATGTCGCCGATGGCGACGAGACCGCCTTCCGAGAGCCGCTTCAGAACCGACTTTCCCGGCGGTGACTCAAAAGCCGTGCGAAATGCCCCCTGCGAGGCGAACTCATACGGCAACTCGAGCACCCCTGCCGCGATCGAATACGGTTCGACGTAGAACGCGCTCGTCGAAACCATTTGCAGCGTGGCGCCCTGCGACGTAACCAGCGTCTGCATAGCATCCGTATCGTTGAAAAGCTGACCCGCAGGGAATACCTGAACGGTGATCTTGCCGTTGCTCTTCCGCTGAATCGTGCTGGCCCATTTCTTGAGGGTCACGTCATTGATGAAATTCACCGGAGCTTCATGGCTCACGCGAATCGTCAGCGTTTGAACGTCGCCAGCGCCGGACTCCGCATCGGCCCCACTCGGCACGAGCATTCCGATAGCGCCGGCGCCTACCATCCCCAGCAATTGCCGTCGAGAAACACACCCGTGGGGAAGCCGGCTATCTGGTGACCATTGCATCGCGGTCCCCTCCTCCGGAGCCGAAGCTCCTCTTGCGTCTAGCCTATTTTCGCCTCACGTGGATCGATCAGCTCGATGTTCCGGACCTCCGGGCACGCTTCCCTGACAGACCGTTCCACGATCTGTTGCAGGGCGCTCTTGGGCACGATACACTCCATGCACGTCTCAGGCGTAACCACCAGGCGGACCGTCGCTGAGTCCGCGGTCGCGCTGACTACCTCGAGATCGGCTCCGTCCGCGGTGAAGCCGCTGCGAAGCTCCTTGAGCGCCGCGGCGATCGCGCCGACCTTGTCCACCGCTCGGTTTTGCTCAGGGGGCGCTTCACGGCTCCCCTCGCCGACGACGTGCGCCACGATCGCCGGCATGATCTCGTCGGCTCGCGCTACGACCTCGTCCGGAGTGAGCCCGGCGATCGGATGTCGGACGATCACCGGCTCGTAGTCCGGTCGCCCATATGCCGCCGCATGGGCGCGCGCCGAGCCGATGAAGGCCGACGTGTGAATGGCGACCGATGGAATGCCGCGGGCTTCCAACTCGACTCCGTCGTGCACACTGCACGACACGCAGGACCCTCAATCGCCGACCGCAGTGACGACGAAGTCGCACTGCTTCGCCAACTCGTCGATGATCTCGTCTCCCGCGCGCCGCGCATAGATGAACTTCGTCGTCCGGTACGGCTCCAACGTCCCGTATCTCTCAACGAGAAGCTGGCCAATACGGTCGAGCAGCCGGTCACCATTACCCTTGCGGTTGTCCAGCAGTCCCGGGCGCTTCCCGGCGAGCGAGCTCAAGCGCGCCGCCGCCGTCTGGGTCCCGGATGGCTGGTCGGTCGGATCGACGAGTCCCAATTCCGCAAGCCGTCTCGCGGCTACGGCCTTGACGCCGTCCGTCTGAGTCGAAGCATCTGTCTGCACGTTCAATCGCTCCTCGAGGTCTGGATCTTCCGCGTTGCGGATCGCGACGACCAGCCCGGAAGGTAGGCCGAGTGCCTCCCGGGCCCGCCCGTCACGATGACGCTGATGTCTTCCGGCCGCCGGCACACCGGGACCATGATATCGTCGCGCGCGCGGTCTATCCAATGCGGCCACGTGTTGTATTTCGCCGTATCCGGGCCATAGATGCCACCCATCTTGAGGCGCCGGTGCTCATTGCGCGCGTTGTCGAACAGGTACTGCTTTACGTCGGCCTTCCGAAAGCGCTTGCCGGCACACACTTCGGCATGCTCCGGACACAGGGCTACGAAACTCTCGCCCATGAGGTACGGATGGTTCGACCCCAGGTTGGCCATCATGCTGCCAATCGTGGTGAGCAGGACGAAAGGGTTGTCAACCATCTGGTTGTTGATGTTATGGGGCGCCTCGCTGCCGTAGACCGTGACCGTGCTTTCGTCTCGATCGAAACCACGCTCTACGTGCAGAGGCTCCCAAGGCGACTCCTCTTCGTTTTCCCCGATGCAGTACGTGTACTTTCCCGGGTGGCCGAGAGTCGCTTTGTCGGTTACCCCCGGCACGGCGCCGCCGATGTTGACAAGGATCAGCTTGACGGCGCGCCCGATCGTGGCGTTAGCCCTCCACCCCTGGCCAAACACGTTCGCGCCGCAGTTGATCCCAAGCTCGTTCCGGATGGGTCCGTTGATGATCAGCAGGGGCGTGGAGAGATGCGTCGAGCACTGCATTCCGCCGAGGTTGAACTTGTCGTCGAGCATGGCGTCAATCGCGGCCATGATCACCGGCATGTATTCCGGCCTGCACCCGGCCATGACCGCGTTGGCCGCCACCTTTGCCACCGTCGCCTTGCCGCCTAGCGGCGGGATGCACGCCACCACGTCTTCCGGCGGCCGGCCAACGACCCTCACGAACTGGTCGACGATCTCCGGGTACGGTGGAACGACGGGCAAGCCGTCCGTCCAGCCCGCTTGGTACATCAGCTCGATCGCCTCGATGGCGTCGCGCGTCATTCCAGAGCTCATCATGCAGGCGCCCTCAATGCCGCGATCGGGTGCTCGCCGAGCGTCGGCGGCGGAAGAGAGAGCGACGCCGGCGTCTCACTCAGCAGGACCGGTGAACGAACCAAGGTAACCGAGCCGTACGCCGGATGCTCCATCTTCACCAGCAGCTCGTTGTGTATGACCTGGGGATCGGCAAGCACGTCCGCAAACGAATTGATCGGACCGCAGGGGATTCCCGCCGCCTCGAATGCCTCGAGCCACTCGGCAGAGGTCCGCGTCAAGAGTATGGGGCGGATCAGGTCGAGCAACGTGCTCTTGTTCTCGACACGCAACGCGTTCGTCGCGAAGCGCGGATCCTCGGACAGGTCTCCGCATGAAAGCGCGCGGCAGAACGGTGACCAGACCTTGTCGTTCAAGACACCGAGGTTGATATAGCCATCTGCAGTGCGAAAGGTACCGTACGGGACGATCTGCGCGTGCTGGTTATGGCTGGTCGGCTTTGGGGCCTTTCCATTGGCCGCTTCGGCAGCGACCAGGTATCCGGAGCACGACACCAGCGAGTCGAGCAACGACACTTCCACCCGTTGCCCGCGCCCCGTTTGCTCTCTCGCTCTCAGAGCCAGAAGGATGCCGAAAGCGGCGTTCAAGCCGGCCAGATGGTCGATCAGATTGACCCCGGGCCGCTGAGGAGGTCCGTCCGGCTCCCCGGTCACGCTCATCAAGCCCGCGATTCCCGCCACGAAAAGATCGTACGCGGGCTTGTCCGCCTTTGGGCCGCTCGTCCCGAAGCCGGTGATCGTGCAGTAGATCAGGCGCGGATTGATTGCCGCAAGGTCCTCATACCGCAGGCCGATTCGCCCGGCGTAGACCGGCCGGTAGTTGTGGATAAGGATGTCGAATTCCGCCACGGCGGAGCGAAGAATCTCCTGCCCCTGCACCGAGTTCAGGTCGACCGCAACCGACTTCTTGCCACGGTTGAGGCTCAGATTGTACGTGGATTCCCCCGCGACGTACGGAGGATACGCCCGCGTATCATCGCCTCGGGACGGCTCCTCGATCTTCACGACGTCGGCGCCGTGATCGGCGAGCAGCATCGTCGCATACGGCCCGCTCGCTATGCGCGTGAGATCGAGCACGCGGATTCCGGCTAGTGCCCCAGGTAAATTCACCATATCGAATTCCTAAGGTCAGGATGCACCAAGCCTAGCACCGGCGGTTCCAGAAATCAAGTGGGCGCGCGCGTCGGCCATTGGGCACCCCGGGAATCAGTATCCCGAATTGACGATCGACCGCTGCGAGTAGTACACTCAAACCCATGGACGCGCACGATAGCGCATCCGCGGGCTCGTGCGGCTGCTAACCCGAGCGGCTCAACTCATTGGCGCGATGGGCATCATTCTGATGCTCGTCGTGTCGGCGTTCGCCGCTACGCAACGGTATCTGTTTCATACGAGCGGCGCTTGGATCGAAGAGCTTGAGCAATACCTGCTGCTCATGACGGTCTTCGTCGTGAGCGGCAGCGCATACACGGAAGGCGAGCACGTCAGTGCCAGCATGGTGTTTCGCCTGCTTCCTCTGTGGTGCCAACGCCCTATCGGGGCGGCGATCGACGTCTTGGGCATCGCGTTCTCCGGATTCATGCTGCGAGAAGGGCTGCTGAAATCGTATCAGCTCTACACCGCTCACATTCGCTCAGGAACATCGTTGCAGACACCCCTCTACCTGATCGCCTTGATGCTGCCGCTCTCCATGTTGCTGCTCGGCATCTCATTTCTCAATCACCTCATCTTCCAGGTCAAACGCGCCAAGGCCCAAGCCGGTTCGACGAGCGGCGGTGGAAGGGCGTCGTCGTGATCATCGCCGGCCTGGTGATTCTAGCGGTGCTCATCGTCCTGGGCGCGCCGCTGTTTCTCGCCATCGGCGTGGCCGCCATCGTGCTCCTCGTCTTCGGCTCCACCTATGCGCCCGATGTGATCGCCACCGTCTTCCAGTCGAGCATCGACAACTCCGTATTCATCGCCATACCGCTTTTCATACTCACCGGGAAAGTGATGACGGGAAGCGGCGCCGCGCGCCGCCTGACCGGCTTCTTCGAATCGCTGCTCTGCCACTTGCCGGGCGGAATGGCGATCGTGTCGATCGTTAGCTCCGTGTTCTTCGGAGCGATGACCGGCTCCAGCATCGCCGATACGACCGCCGTCGGCACGATCATGATCCCGGCGATGGTAGAAACCGGTTACACACGCCGCTTCGCGGCCAGTGTCGTTGCAGCCGGCGGCTGTTTGGGTATCTTGTTCCCGCCCGGCATCCCATTGATTCTCTTCGGCGCCATCGCGCAGGTTTCGATCGCCCGCCTTTTTCTCGCAAGCCTCATTCCCGGGATCGTCGTGGCCGCCATACTCATGGCCATTGCCGTCACCATTGCCGCCCGCGACGGAGGAACGCGGTTGCCGGCACGCTCGTGGGCGGAGCGATACGCAGCGTTTCGCAGGGCCCTCCCCGCCCTGCTGCTGCCGATCATCGTATTGGGCGGCATTTACCTCGGACTGGTCACCGTTACCGAGGCTGCGACCCTCGCGGCCGTGTATGCGATCTTCATCTCCGCCACGGTCTATCGAGAGCTGTCATTCTCGGCGTTCGTTCGCCAACTGGTGGAAACCGCGCAAGTCACGTCGATGATCATGTTCATCGTGGCCAGCTCGGCCGTCCTCGCCTTCTACCTCATCCAGAGCCAAGCCCCGCAACATTTGGCCACCGCGGTCGTAGGAACGAAGCCTTCCCTCACGCTCTTCTTGCTCGCGACGAACGTCTCGTTTCTGATCTTGGGGTTCATTCTGGAGCCGCCGGCGATCATCTACCTCACGGTCCCGCTATTCGTTCCGCTTCTCTCCTTAGTCGGCGTGAGTCCGCTTCACTTCGCCATCATCATGATTCTTGCCATGCAAATCGGCCTCATCCACCCGCCCATCGGCTTGAATCTCTTCGTGGTCTCGGGCATATCGAAGGAGCCGGTGGAGGCCATCTCGCTTGCCGTCCTGCCGTTTCTCGCTGGATTGTTCGTCGCGCTCGTCATCATCAATGTCGTCCCGGGGTTGACCCTGGCGATTCCCGAGCTCGTGAAGTGACGCGGCATATGCGCCACGTTGCGGTTCGAGGAGCATGCGCGCGAAGCGCAGGCGGTCCTCGTCTTCCGGAAGCGGGGCCCACGTGTCGTGGTAATGGTCTATTTCGTCGTCGCTTGATTCGGCCTAGTCCCGAGGCCCGAAATACAACTCTCTCAACACGCCTCCGCTTGCTGCGCTCGCCGCGGATCCCGACCACACGACTGAGCCGGACCGCATGACGTAACAGTGATCCGCGACCCTGAGGCCCGCGCTGCCGTCCTGCTCCGCAAGCGCTACGCCCATCCCCTCGCGTGCAAGCACGCGCAGCGAGTCCAACACCGCCTCCACCACGATGGGGCCCAATCCTTGAGATGGCTCGTCGATCAGGAGAAATGCCGGTTCGCTCATGAGCGCACGTCCAATCGCGACCATCTGCTGCTGGCCTCCGGACAACTCCTCCGCCCTTCTCTCGAGCCGCACCACCAGGTCTGGAAAGAGCTGGAGCGTCCTCGCGATTCGCTCTTGCATGAGTCTGCGCGAAAGCCGGCACTGGAATGCGCCGAGCTCGAGATTCTCTCTGACCGTCATTGGCCCGAAGAGCTCCCGCCCTTGCGGCACGAGCGTGATTCCTGCCCGCACGCGGTGCGGTACCGCCGCTCTCGTCACGTCACGATCCCCGAGCCATTCAGATCCCGACCAGAACGGAAGTATTCCGGCGATGGCATTGAGCAGAGTGCTCTTGCCCGCTCCATTGGGCCCCAAGACGGCGGTGACCGCGCCGGGCCGTATCGAGAGATCCACACCGAAGAGGACCTGAAGGTCTCCATAGCCCGCGCATCCCGCTCGCACCTCAAGTCCCGGCATGAGCATTCCAGTCCTTGCCGAGATACGCCTCGATCACGCGAGGATCACCGCGCACATCAGCGGGGGATCCTCTGGCGAGGACGCTCCCGAGCGCGAGTACGACGATATTATGACACGTGTTCAGGACGAACGGAATGTCGTGGGCGACGAGGACGACGCCGACTCCCTCTGAGGCGACGGACCGAATGAGCGTCTCCAGCAGGGTCTTCTCGTCGTCGGCAAGGCCAGTCGACGGCTCGTCCAGCAGCAATGCATCCACCCTCCCCGTGCACGCCCGCGCGAGCTCCACAAGACGGCGCCCAGCCATGGGAAGCGTCGACGCAACCCGACGGCGCACGGGATCGAGGTAGGCGAGTACCGGTCCCGCGTGGCCACCTTTCCCAGAACCGAACCTCGCTAGATCCAAATTGTCCTCCACGGTGAGCCGCCTCATCACCCGCGGGGTCTGAAACGTCCGGCGCAAACCAAGGCGCGCCAGCCGATGCGGCGCAAATCCGGTAACCGCCATTCCCGCCAGCTCCACCCGCCCGGCATCGGGTCGCTCGTAGCCGCTGATCACATTCAAGAGCGTCGTCTTTCCCGCACCGTTCGGCCCCATGACCCCGAGAATCTCGCCGCGCTCCAATTCGAAGGATGCCGCCGCTACGGCGCGCAAGCCGCCGAAGCTCTTGGAGATCTCCGACACCTTGAGCACAGGTACGCTACTCGACATGAGCCGTCTCGCTCCCTCTGACGCCCTCGCGTCCCGAGGAGGGGCTCCGCCGCAGCCGGGAGACCGCGACGTGGATCTGCCGAGGCACTCCGAGAAAGCCCTGCGGCATGAACAGCAGCACCGCGACGATCGCGACGCCGTAGAGCAGCGCGCTATACGACGCGTATACGCTGAGCACTGCCGGAACCACGCCGACGACGCAAGCCCCGATCAAGGCCCCCCAAACGCTGCCCGTGCCCCCGACGAGCATCATCGTGACGAAGAGCACGCTCATATCCACGTTGAAAGGCTCCGGGCTGATATAGCTCAGGAAATGCGCATAAACGCTCCCCGCGATGCTGGTCAAGCATGCCGATGCAACGAACACCGCGGTGCGAATCGCCTGGGGATTGATTCCGCAGGAGGCCATCGCGCGCTCATCATCCCCGAGCGCGCGCAGAATCCGCCCAACCCGAGAATGATCGATGACCACAGCAGCGGTATAGATGATGGTAACCAATATCACCACCACGAAGAATGCACTGCGCGGCGTTCCTAGGCCGGGAATTCCGACGATCCCGTTGAGTCCTCCCGTGATCGGAGTGGCATTCTCCAGCACGACCCGAACGATGATGGCAAACGCCAGCGTGGCGATCGCGAGATAGTGCCCACTAAGCCGCAACAGGGGAAAGCCGATGGCATACGCGACTATGCCCGCGATCGCGATTCCGACGAGCATCCCCACCAGCGGGTGCCAACCAAGGCGCGTCGTCGTGACGGCACTCGCATACGCCCCCACGGCGAAAAACGCTGCGTGGCCGAACGAAGGCCGCCCCGCATAGCCGAGCAGCAGCAAGAGCGCCAGCGAGGGCAGCGAGTACATCGCAATGACGATCCCGACGGTGAGCCAATAATCCGAGAGGAACATACGCCCGATAAACGCCACCCCCAGGCCAAGCAGCGCCAACGCGACAGCCTCGCCGAGTGCTCGGCGGCGCGCATTCACCATCCTCAAAGGCGCTCCCGCTCCTCGACAAGGCTCGAGAATATTCCTTTCGGCAACGCTACCAACATGACGATGACAAATAGAAACGTGATCGCGTCTTGGAACTGCGACGAGATCAAACCGGCACCCAGCGACTCCACGACACCGATGATCAGCCCTCCGACGACGGCTCCCCTAAAATTTCCGAGCCCGCCGGTGATCGCCGCGGCAAAGCCCTTGAGCGTGAAGGACAAGCCGATAGCATACGAGGTCGTCGTAATCGGGGTGAGAAAGACCCCGACCAGCGCCGAGACGGCACCCGATAAGCCGAAGGCCATCATCGAAAGAACGCCGACGTCGATACCCACGATCCGCGCGCCAATGTCATTTACGGCCGATGCACGCATGGCTTTGCCAAACCGCGTATACGCGAAGAACGACGTGAGTCCCGCGAGCAGTACGAGGCACAGCGGAAGCACGAGAACGTACTGAGACGACATGCTGATCTTACCGAGAACGATCGGCGCTCTGCCGAGAAACGGATCGAAGATCAGCGGATTGGTCCCGAAGGCGAACATCGTGACGTTGCTAAGAATGATGCTCACGCCGAACGTCAGAAAGATGTACGTCAACAGCGGTGGACGGAACCGCCGCGCCGTATTGATCACGACGCGCTCCACGACCAAGCCCACAAGGGCTCCGATCAACACGGCGGCCGTAGCCGCCACCCATAACGGACAGTGGAGCTCGGTTATGAACGCCCACGTCATGACACCGCCGATCATCACGAATTCGCCCTGAGCAAAGTTGATGATCTGCGTAGCATTGTAGATGACGCCGATGCACACGGCGATGACGCCATACATGAGTCCGATGAGTATGCCCGTTACGAGCAGCTGACCGATGACGCCTGCCATATGCCCTGTCCTCGCGCAGCGCTCGCTACGTCGGTCCCGCACTTCTCCTGCGTCTAGAGCGGCCGCGCGGGTCCCGCCGGACCCGCGCGGTTCGCAAGAGCGTCCGCAGCACGGTATTCGCCGCTTAGTTCCCGTACACCAGCTTGCCGTTGACGATCTTCGAGGTCACCAGCGAGTCGGCATGACACGCTGAATGGTTTCCGGGTGAGAATCGAGCGAGACACAGGGTCCCCTGATATCTCGTCTCATCCAAGGCGGCTTGAATCTTCTTCGGGTCGAGCGATCCAGCGCGCTTTATCGCATCCGCAAGAACCCAAGCGGCATCGTATGCGGCCGCAGCACCATAGCCGCTCGGGTCGCGACCGTAGGCCTTGCGAAACGCTGGGATCATCGCATGGAGTTTCGCGTACCGAGGGTCGGACTTCGGCAACGTGTTCCAGACCTCCTCGGCGAACGCTGTGTGTCTCACGTTCGACAGTGCATTTGGTCCCGCGATTTGAGCGAATTTCGTGTCGCCGATACCGAACGACACGGCGCTGATGACCAGCGGCTGATGCATGCCCAACTCGTACATCTGCCGTGCAATCAGGGCCGGCGTGGTTCCTCCGCCGATGTCGATGATCGCGTCGGGATTCGCCTTGCGGATGGCTGTGAGTTGTGGCGTCATGTCCGTACTCGTCGACTTGAACGCCTCACTCGCTACGACGCGCACACCCTTCGCCGCGGCGTCTTGCTTCAGATTGTCGCTGATCGATTGGCCGTATGCATTGCTATCGTAGATAATCGCTATCGATTTCGCGTTCTTTTGCGCGAGCGCGACGTTCAAGTCCCCCAAGGCTTCATCGTTCGGCTGAATCGAAAGGCTGTACGCGTAGGCCGGCGGCTGCGCGTGAGCGGCGACCGGCAGAAGCCCGAAACTCACGTCCGGTATCTGTCTTGCGGTTGCAATGCTGGCGAGCGCCGCCGTTCCCGCCGTGGTCGTCGGACCGAGAATGGCGATCGCTCCCTGATCGATGACCTGCTGAGCCGCCTCGACCGTCGCGGTTGGATCGCCTTTGTCGTCGAGGATGATCGGCTCGAGCTTGACTCCCGGAATCACGTTGGACTTGTTGATCTCGTCGATCGCGAGCAGAGCCCCGTCGCGTTCGTCGATCCCGTATGAAGCCACATACCCCGATAGTGACGCCAGTAGACCGATCTTTACCGTCTGCGTTCCGGCAGCCAAGGCGCGGCTTCCGGCGGCTATGAGAAAAATGCTGCCCATAACCGCGAGGGCCACTCCCAGCATTCGTGCGAATCTCATCGTCCTACCCTCCATCTGTCCCATCGCTCCACGCGTATCCGTCTCGTGCGTGACGAGCGCTTCTGTGTGATTACACTGTAACGGGGGCGTATACCGGAGTCAGCCAGTGTTGTAGCGACATGTCCTCGCCTCTGGCGATCCGAAAGTAGAGATCTTGGATTTCTTTGGTCAAACGGCCCGGACGGCCGGACCCGACGCTGATGTGGTCGATCGACACAACCGGCATGACTTCCATCCCCGTGCCGCAGAGAAACACTTCGTCCGCGACATAGAGCTCCGTTCTGTCGATCTCGCGCTGGATCACCATCCTCCCAATCCGCTCCTCAAAGAGCTGGATCAGGGTCGACCTGGTTATGCTCTCAAGTATGCCGGCCGTCACCGGAGGGGTGCATACCTGATTGCCTCGGACGACGAAGATGCACGCGCCCGGCGCCTCCGAAACCGTACCGGACGAGTTGAGAAAGATTGCATAGTCGTAGCCGTTCGTGCGCGCCTCCAGCAGCGCGAAGCGGCTATTCTGGTAGTTTGCGGCGGCTTTGACTCTGGGAGGCATCACCGTATCGGAGATTCGCCGCCATGAACTGACGCAGACGCTCAGTCCATCCTCCAATGCCCGTGTTTGCGGCTTTGCCACTGCCGTGATGAAGAATCCCTCCTGTACGGGCTTCGTTTGAGCCCCATACTCCTCGCCGAAGCCGACATAGGCCACGGGCATGTAGTGCACGTCACCCCTGAACTCGTTCCGCCGCAACAACTCGATCGATGCCGATACCATCTCGGGCGAGACCGCCTGCTTCATCCGCATGATCTTCATCGACTCCGCAAGGCGCGCGAAGTGCTCCTGAACGCGAAACACGTAAAGCTGCCCTTGCCCAGCGTTCCAGTATGCGCGAATGCCCTCAAAGACGCTGGCCCCCGTCATAATCGCCTGAGCGCGCACGTGCAGAACGCACTCTTGCCACGGGACGAAGCTTCCATCGATCCAAGCCCACTTCGGTGAACCCTGCTCAGTCGGCATGATGTCCCTCTCTGGATGATTTGCGACGCATCGGTCGGTCTAGCGCTAGCGAGTTGCCTCTCAGGCGTACGAGCGGCGGGTATCCCATATCTGCGGATTCAGCAGCGTTGGCGGCTTTTCGCCGGCAAGCGCCTGGAGCACATACTCTGCGATACGGACTCCCATGTCGCGCGTGCTATCCTCCGTCAAGCCGGCATTGTGCGGCGACAACGTGACGTTGGGAAGCCGGAGCAGGGATGAGTCGGCGTCGGGCGGCTCGCGCTGAAACACGTCGATGCCGGCGCCCTTGATGCGGCCCTCCGCGAGTGCCGCGATGAGCGCATCCTCATCCACGATCGGACCGCGCGACGTATTGACGAGAATCGCCGTCGGCTTCATCGCCGCGATTGCCGATGCGCTCACCAGGCCACGCGTCCTATCGCTCAACGGTACGTGAATCGAAACGACATCCGCCGTCTTCATCAGATCGTGGAGGGTCTCGACCTTCTCAACCTCGATCTCACCGGCCCGCTCCCGCGATAGCGTCGGGTCATATACGAGCACCCGCATGTCGAAGCCCTGGCGGCACATCCGAGCGACGATGGCGCCGATGTTCCCGCAGCCGATGAGGCCAAGCGTGTGGCCCCAGAGATCGGAGAGGCGCCACTCGTCTCGTACCCCGAAGCGGCCCTCCGTGACCGCCCGATGACAATCCAAGACGCGCCGAAGTACGGCGAGCATCAGCGCGACGGCACCTTCGGCCACCGCCGTGGCGTTGGCTCCGCCCGGTGTGTTCGCAACGACGACACCCCGTTCGCTAGCCGCGTTTAGATCGACGTTGTCGACGCCCGATCCGTGCTTGCCGATGACGACGAGACGTGGGCACCTGTCGAGGAGCTCGCCGGAAATGGGAAAGCCTCGGATGACCAGAGCGTCGGCGTGCGCCAATGCCGCATCCGAGCTTTCCGCGTTTCGATCACCGAAGAGGAGCGTGACCTCATGCTCTTGGCGCAGCCGCGCAATGCCGTCTTCGTGAATCGGATCGGTGACTACTATCTTCATGATCAGCGTTACTTCTCAATCGCGCTTTACGAAGAATGAGTGAGAAGAATGAGTGACCGGTAGACGATCGCCGTTCACCGTTCATCGAGCGGGCAGGCGCAATTTCGGAATAGCACCAGGAGCATTGTCTCAATGCACGCCCGGAGTCCCCACCTTCGAGCCTCGATCGCCGACTTACGATAGCATGGGACCGTGGAGCGCACAAGGGGGTAGTTCCTTAGGTAGAATTTCGGGAGCGCGCATCCCCGACCGCAGGCCGGCGCTCGCGGGCAAACGCATTTGGGTGTATTACCGCCGATATGTCGCGGCCATGCGATGTTGACACGAGAGAAACGACAATGCTATAAGGACGTCAAGTAGCGACTCACTGTCTTCTCTTAGTAGAACAATAACGCGCCTCCTGCGCAAAACGCCGTTGGAGGCAGTGGATGCACAGCGGCCAGGCGATTACGCTTGCAGGCGGGACGGCGAAGGCGCACTTACGCTCGGCGATACGAGACGACGAGCACGGATTCGCGGTCGTCGCTGGGAGCCGCGGAGACATTCTGTGGAGAGCCCGATCGAGCGAGATGCAGAGCGATCGAGACCTAAGGAGAACCGATGGGCAAACACGGCGACACCTATGCCGTTTTCTGGCCACGCGGAGAGCGAGCGCTGAAACCCCACGAGCTCGCGCCTCGGTTTGATAACCTTTCGGGCAAGACCGTAGCGTTCGTCTGGGATTATCTCTTCCGGGGCGACGAAATCTTCTCCATGCTCGAAAGAGGACTGCAAAGCAGATTTCCCGACATGCGTTTCGTGGGCTACGAGGCGTTCGGTTCAACGCACGGAGCCGACGAACACGCAGTAGTTGCCGGCTTGCCCGACAAGCTCCGCGCACTCGGCGTCGATGCGGTCGTCTCCGGCATCGGTTGCTGAGGTAGCTGCACACCCGCCGTGTTGCGGGTGAGCGCCGCGGTCGAAAGCGCCGGATTTCCAACGGCAACGCTAATCTGCGAGGGTTTTCTGGGCCAGGCGAAGGCCACGTCCTCCGGTCTTGGCGTACCCACGCTTGGCATTGCGATGGTACCCGGACATCCCGACGTGCAGAGCGCCGTTGAACTCGAGCGTAATATCGCGTCGGTGACGCTGGAGCGCGTCGTCGCTTGCCTGACCACGACATCGAACGGCGCGCGACACCTCGTGGAGCCGGCGCCGCGAGACGTTGTTTTCGAGGGGACCTTCGACGAGGTCCAACGCTTCTTCTACGAGAACCTGTGGAGCGACGGGTTGCCCATCGTGCCACCGACGCGCGACCGCGTCGACGCCTTCCTTTCGTTCGTCGACCGGAGTCCGGACCAGGTCTTGGCAACGGTGCAGCTCGACAATCGCGCCGCGACGATCTGGAATATCGCCGTCAACGGCGTCATGGCCGGCTGCCGGCCCGAATACATGCCCATTTTGGTCGCCCTCGTCGAGGCGATGGCCGATCCGGCATACGGAGTCGAGCACAGCGGCAACACGCCCGGCGCGGAGACACAGATCGTCATCAACGGTCCGCTGATCAAGGACCTCGGCTTCAATTACGAACAAGGCGCGCTGCGTGACGGCTTTCAGGCCAATACGAGCATCGGGCGCTTTTGGCGCCTGTATCTGCGCAACGTCGCCGGCTTTCTTCCCCACCAGAACGACAAGGGAACGTTTGGAGGAACGTGGCGGGTCGTGATGGCGGAGAACGAGGACACGCTGGCCGAGATCGGGTGGCCGACGGTGTGCTCCGGGATGGGCTTGCCGCCCGGCCAGAACGGGGTCTGTATCGCGCGCTATACGGGGTCCCACGTCATTGTCTCGGTGTACGGCACATCGGCCGAGGAGTGCCTGCCGTACCTCGCGGACGCGGTCGTCAAGTACACCGGGTGGGAGCTGATGTTCACCGTCGGCATGGCAACGGGCACCTACAAGCCCATGCTCATCCTTTCCCCGATCGTCGCAAAGACGATCGCCGCTTCAGGGATGACGAAAGCCGACGTACAGGCGTACTTGTTCGAGCATGCTCGCATTCCGGCACGACAATTCGAGAACTACATATCCGGTTGGACGAACTTGATCCCGGGCAAACGCTCTCTGTATGACCTGGTGATGCTCCGCAAGGCGCCACAGGTCTTCGGGGCCTCCCGCGACCCCGAACGTCTCGTGCCGCTGGTGCTCCGCCCCGAGGATTACATGATCGCCGTGAGCGGAGACCCGATGCGGACGAACTGCTACTTCCTAGCGCACAACGGTATGCTTGGCTTCCCGACGATGAAGCCGATCGTGCTTCCACGCGATTGGAGCACGAGGCTCAGGGCGGCATACGCGGAGTAGCATGCGATTCAACGGCCGATGAGTGCTCCGCATGAAAGCCGCGGGACGCAATGGGTCCACAACCCGGTCGGACGGCAACGCGGCGGTGGCTGGGTGGATGATGCACTCGGCGACCGTGGGCGCGAGACGGATCCCGTGGGCATGCGCTTTGCCGGCGCGAGAGTCGTGCCGCAACGCGTGGAAGCAGTTCGCAGCGCCGACGTCGACGCGGCGGTCAACGAATGCTTCTATCGTCGAGGCTGGACCGACGGCCTCCCGATCGTGCCGCCAACGGTGGGGCGCGTTCGCGAGATGGTGCGCTTTTCGCCGGAATCCGCGTCCACCGTGATCGGCGAGCTCGAGCCGATGCATGGAGAGGCCAGCGTCGAAAAGCTCGCCGTCAACGCGGTCATGGCCGGCTGCCGCCCGGAGTACTTCCCGGTCGTGCTTGCCGCCGTGCGCGGCATCCTCGACCCACGGTTCAACTTGCGAGGCGTGCAGACCACGGACGAGAACGTGGCGCCGTTGCTCATCGTGAGCGGCCCGCTTGCCGAAGAACTGGGCATCAACGCGGGGATCGGCGCGCTTGGGCCCGGTTGGCACGCCAACGCGACGATCGGACGCGCCCTCCGGTTGATCATGAACAACGTGGGCGGTGCATGGCCCGGCATCACGTCTTTGGCGGGCATCGGCCAACCCGCGCGCTATACCCTCTGCCTCGCCGAGCGCACCCACGCGAATCCATGGCGATCGCTACACGTGGAAGCAGGATTACCCGCGGAGTCGAGTGCCGTTACCCTCATGCGCGCAGAATGCAGTATCAACGTCACTGGTGACCTCGACGATCTGGCGAGCGTCATGGCATCGGCGGCCTCCGCCTTTAGCATCTTGCACGGCGGTTGCGTCGCGGTCCTCATCGCGCCGGCAACGGCGGCGCGTCTTAGCGGCATGGGATGGAGCAAGCTCGACGTCTCGCGGTACCTGTTCGAGCGCGCGCGATTGCCCGTCGACGAGTGGAGGTCGCTCTGGGTGCGCACGAAGATCGCCCCTACCTATGGCTTGCCCCCTTGGGTCGTCGCTGCCGAGGACGGCAACGGACCGATTCCCATCGTTGAGCACGCGGAGGATATCGTCGTGTTCGTCGCCGGCGCCGACGTCCCGATTCCGCAACACGTCTATTTCCCCAGTTGGGGGTTCCCCCCGTGCCGCGTCGTCGTTCCCATCACCCTGCCCAGCGACTGGGTTCGCTTGCGGCATGCCGCCGCGGGGAGTGGCGATTGAGCGAGGATGCCGACCAGCGCGGAGGAGATGGGCGCCCGGCCCCGTGGACGCGAGTCCTTCCCGTGGGGGATGCCGCAGTGCTCGTTGAGTTCGGCGAGGCGCTCGACGTCTTCGTGAACGATCGCGTCCTCCTCGCGGCGCGCGCGGCGAACCAGCTCCGAGCGCGTGGTGAGCTTCCCGGCGTCTGGGGCACGATTCCGTCATACAACACGCTCCTGCTCGAATTCGATCCGCTGGCGACGACGCGCGACGAGATCCTTGCCTCGCTCGAGCGCCAGGTGCGCGAGGGCGCAGACGAGAGGGTTGCTACGCGGCGGTTCCGCGTTCCGGTCTGGTACGCCGGGGACGACTTGCCCGAGGTCGCTGACCGCACCGGGCTCTCGCCTCAGCAGGTGGTGGAGCTCCACACCTCGGTGGACTTCCGGATCTTCACCGTGGGCTTCGCCCCCGGCCAACCGATCTGCGGCATGCTTCCCGATGCTCTTCGCCTGCCAAGGCGCGGATCGCCGCGCGTGGCAGTCCCGCCGGGATCCGTAGCGCTGGCCGGCCGGCAAGTGACCATCTACCCTGCAGCGACCCCCGGCGGCTGGCACCTCTTGGGGAAGACGCCCGTCGTGCCGTTCCGCCCGGATCGAGTCCCGTCGGTACTTTGGGCGCCTGGTGACTCCCTTCGGTTCTATCCTATCGACCGCGAGCAGTACGAGCATCTCGCGGCCGCATCGGCTGCCGGTACGGAGTGGCTCTCCGCCGAACCGCTCGGCGGAGCATCGCACGTATGACGCAGCCCTACGACGCTGCTCGAATACGAGTAAGGGAGACGAACGATGAGCGAAATACTCGTTGACCTCAACTGCGACATGGGGGAGAGCTTCGGCGCTTGGAAGATGGGCGACGACGAGCGAATGTTCCCGTCGATCTCGTCGGCCAACGTGGCCTGCGGCTTTCACGGAGGCGATCCCCGCGTGATGGCGCGCACGGTGGAGATGGCCAAGACTCACGGCGTCGGCGTCGGCGCGCACCCATCGTTCCCGGATCTGGTGGGATTCGGCCGCCGCAACCTCAATGTCACGCCGGAAGAAGCACGCACCGATGTGCTTTATCAAATCGGCGCCCTCTCGGGCTTCTGCCGCCGCTTTGGGGTTCCCCTGCAGCACGTCAAGCCGCACGGGCAATTGAACAACCTGGCGATGGCCGATCGTGCGCTGGCCGATGCCATTGTGGCCGGCGTCAAGGACTTCGATGCCGAGCTGCTGATCGTGAGCTTCGGCGGCGAGTTCGCACGCGCGGCGGAGGCGGCGGGGATGCGCGTGGCGTACGAGGTCTTTGCCGACCGTGAGTACAATGCCGACGGCACGCTGGTCTCTCGCCGCCTGCCGGGCGCCGTGATCACCGACCCCGCGCGCGTGGTGGATCGCGCGGTGGCGATGGTGTTGGAGGGGCGCGTCAGGGCGGTCGACGGGACGTGGCTCGAGATTCCGATGCACACCATCTGCCTTCACGGCGACACGCCTGGTGCCGCAGCGGTCGGCGTGCAACTGAGGAGTGCCTTGGAGCGAGCCGGTGTACGCATCGCCCCGATGCTCGAGGTGGTTGGGGGTCGCTCGGCGACCCCTCGCTGAGAATATGAGCGCTGCATACGCCCATGAGTGCGACATTGCCGTCGTTGGTGCAGGCATCAGCGGTCTCACAGCTTGCGCCCACGCCGCCGAGCTCGGTGCGTCGGTCGTCTGCATAGAGCCCAACATCTTGCTTGGCGGGCTCGTCACGAACGTCGGCGTTCTCGGGAGCTATCCGGCGCCAACCGCCGTATCCGGCAGCGGGCTTGCCGAGGCTTTGAGGGAGCGCTGTACGATGCGGGGTACCTCGCTCTTGACCTCGCGTGTCACGGCCGTTGCGCCTGCCGCGGACCGGTTCGACGTGGTGACACTCGACGGAACGGTCTCCGCGAAGATCGTCATCGTTGCGTCAGGGGGCCGGCTGCGCAAGCTCGGCGTTCCCGGGGAGGCGGAACTCGCCGGCCGTGGCGTTTCGCAGTGCGATTGGTGCGACGGCGGGCTCTTCCGGGACGCCGACGTCGTGGTCGTCGGTGGGGGCGATGCCGCACTGCAAGCCGCCCTCCATTTGGCCGAGATGTGCCGATCCGTATCGGTCATCGTGCGTGGTCAGCAGTTGCGCGCCCGCTGGCACTATCTGCAAGCGGCCGCCGACAACGACCGGATCACGTTCCATTGGGAGACATTGGTCGAGCGTATTATCGGCACCGAGTGTGTCGAGGCCGTCGTGTTACGCAACTGTCAGGATGGCCGCCTGCATGAGCTCCCGGCCCGCGGCATCTTCATTTTCATCGGTACCGAACCGAACTCCGACTTTCTGCCATCGCAGGTGAAACGCGACAGCGGTGGATTCGTCGAGACGGACTGCGATGGCCGCACTTCGGTTCCGGGCATGTACGCCATCGGCGGCGTGCGCCGCGGCTATCGGGGCCTGATCGTGAATGCCATCGGAGACGGCGCGGCAGCCGCCGCGGCCGCCGTCGAGGCCTTGCGGGAGGACGCAATTCGGTAGCCCTATCGATGGAAGAGAGCGGTCGTTTGTCTACGCGTCCCTGTGGGGTCAAGCCCGCGCGATTGGTCTACACCTTCGTGTGGGGCGGGCGTCCGAACGAGGACGCGGAGCAGAGCTTCGAGCGGCTCGACGCGCGCCGCCCTCGACGCGGCTGGCCGCATCCGTCGAGCGCGCGAGGACGCGGGACACGGAATCTTTCTTGCGAACCTGACTTCGCTTAGGGCGTGTCCGGCTCCGGATGGGCTCACTTCAATCCCGACGTCGTGCCCGGCGTGCGCTCCCGTCACCCGCGATGACAGCGAGGAACTCAGAGCAACGCACGGAGATCGTCTGCCGTGAGCCCCACGTTCTTGAGGATTGCTGCCAGTGTTCCGCGACGCAGCGCCGTGCACCGGCACGGACGTGCTGCGGCCGTCCGCGTGCTGCAAGACAGGATGCGAACCGTGGATGCGCGCGACCCGAAAGCCCGCCCGTTCTAGAGCCCGCACGAGCTGAGCTCCGCCGACGGCGGGCAGTTTCGCGCTCATTCGTGAGAGATAGGCTCAGGCCGCCGAAAACGTAATCGCGACGGTTTCGATGCGCGTGGCGTCCGCATCGGCTGCAGGGATGGCTTCGCCGCGATCACGACGGACGAGGATGCAGGCCTCGATCACTTCGCGTGCTCTCGCGAGCGCCTCTTCGACCGAGTCGCCCTCGGTCACGGCCTCGGGGAATGCCGGTACGGTGACGACGTAGCCGCCTTCGTCCGGATCTCCAGGTTCGAGCACAACGCTATAGCGCAGATCCGCCATGAGTCTAGTCTATCAGTGGAGTTGCCGGGATGCAACGGCTTCCGCATGTGGTGAACGCTGTCGGAGCTTCGGGCTACGGCGCGGACGTAGGCGGCGACGTCGGCCAGTCGCTTGCGCTCGCCGCGGGTGCGCAGCTCGCTCGGCAGCTCGATCTCCTCGCCGAAGGCGGGGTCGATCAGCGCGCAGGCGTCGGCGTGGTAGGCGTCTTTGTACTTGGCGGCCTCGGCCGCGTCGCGCTGAGTGACGACGTCTTGAACGGATACGAGCAGCCCCCCGCCATGAAGCACCTCTCCGCTATCGCGTGGATCACCGTTCAACCTGCGGGCATCCTAGGAGTCCCGAACCGCGCGTAGGACGACAGACCTAGCATGACGGCCCCGTTTGCAGGTCGCCTTTCATCCTCACCCGACCGTACGATAGGTGAGGGTGTACCATGCAACCTCTCTCTGTCGATGCTCTTTGCCATACGTGCGGTGAGGGTGCTCAGCCCTACCGATCGATTCGGGACTATCTCTACTATCGATGCTCGTACTGCGGTCTGCAATTCCTTGAGCGCGAACCCGAGGGATTCAGCACGCAAGCCGTGTACGACGATGACTATTTCTTCGGCGGCGGCGCGGGCTACCCCGACTATCTGCAAGAAGGACCGCTTCTGATCGACCGCGGCAAGGCGTACGCGCGCATCGTCGGGCGCTACGCACGTCCGGGTCGCGTGCTCGACATCGGGTCGGCGGCCGGCTTCATCCTTCGCGGCTTCATAGACTCCGGCTGGTCCGGAAGCGGGCTGGAGCCCAACCGCACGATGGTAGCCTATGCGCAGGAAGAGCTTGGCGTCGAGGTGGCCGCTGGCGCGATTGAGGACGCCCGCTTCCCGGCGTCGGTCGATCTGGTGACGATGATCCAGGTGCTCGAGCACGTGCGTGACCTTGGCACTACGCTGGACAAGGCCGCAGGAGCAACGAAGCCGGGCGGCCTTTGGTTCTGCGAGACGATGGACGGCGGCAGTCTCATGGCGAGGGTTCTCGGGATACAATGGCACGGCTACAGCCCGCCAAGTGTCCTCCGCATCTTCACGCTTGACGCCCTAGACCGCGCCGCAGCCGAATGGGGACTCGAGCGCATCGGGGCCGGGCGACCACTGAAATGGATCTCCGGTGCCCACGCCAAGTCGCTCCTGGGCTACAAGGCTGGCGATGGAATACTGAGTCGCATGGCTCATGCGGGAGCGCAAGTGATCCCGGACGACTGCGCGTTGCCCTATCCCGGTCGCGACATACTCTGGACCGTCTACCGCAAGGGTACGTAGGGGCCACGACGGTCGTGAGTTTCGCGTTAGACATTGTTCAACAGGGGTCGTCGGGCTTTAGGGCTCGGCGGCCTCTTCGCGCTTCTCGGGCGCATGGAATCGCTAGAACGCATCGGTTTCCACGCCTAGAATTGCCCCGTCTTGGGATACCCGAAATTGCCCGTACAGCCCGAATACCGCGCGGTTGAGCGTTCGCTGCTCCTCGGGGCTCATCGCCCGATCGATACCCGGCGCCTCCCTGATCGCCTCCTCGATCTCGCCACGGTCAAGAGGCTCGTGGCTGCCTTCACCCCGTCTACTATATGTCGGCGCCGGGCTACGGCGCGGACGTGACGACGATGGCGGTGCGGGTGTCGTCGGTCCAGACGGCGGCGCCGGTCAAGGGATTGGTGAGGTGCTGGAAGGCCAGGTGGACTTCTTCTTTCTTGCAGGCCTGGGTGCTGCCGGCATCGCGCAGGGCGGCGTCGACCAGGAGCATCGCGGCGTCAACGGTGAGGCGCGGGGCGTTGGCGGGGCCGCCTTCTTCCGCCGCGGTCACCTGCGCCTGCCAGCCGGCGGCGCGCACGTAGGCGGCGACGTCGGCGAGGCGCTTGCGCTCGCCGTGGAGGCGATTCCAGACCAGATCGCCGAGGGCGTCGGCGGCGAAGCCGGGGGCGAAGAGCGCGCGCATCTCGTGCGCATCGGCGCCGATGGAGAGCAGCGTGGTGAGGTCCTCGACGGTGAAGGCCGCCACGCCGTGGGTGCGCAGCTCGCTCTGCAGCTCGATCTCCTCGCCGTAGGCGGGGCCGATCAGCGCGCAGGCGTCGGCGTGGTAGGCGTCTTTGAACTTGGCGGCCTCGGCGACGTCCGGCCGGTTGACGACGTACTTGCCGGTCTTGCACTCCAGCATCGCGCGGTAGCCCAGCACGCCGAGCTGCGCGTCGGCGTAGCCGTCGGGGGCTTTGTGGCCGCCGATGTGCGTGGCCGCGAAGCCGAGGTGGGCGAAAGCGTCGCAGACGGCAAGCTCGAAGGCGGCGGGATCAGTGCCGACGGCGGTGGTTTCGAGGCGCTCGATGAGGGCGTGGGTCTTCGCATCGATGGCGGGCTGCGATTGTGGGACGAGATCGGGCCAGTCGTCGGGCGGCTCGTTGATGCGGAAGCGGCGATCCGCCGTTTGCACCAGCGGCGGCTTGCGGCCGTGGCCGATCTGGCGCGCGATGTACTCGATGAGCGCGCTGTAAACGTACTTCTTGGTGGTTGCGGCGGGGACGAGCTTGCGGCGCAGGGCCTCGGCGAGGATCTGGTCGGAGGTGCGCACCTTGCCGTCCTCGAGGATCTGGACGGCGGCGGCGATGATGTGGCCGCGCGGCTGGACCGACGTCAGGGTTTCCGCGGGTGTCGGCGCGTGCGGGGTGAGCGCGTCTTGCACGGCGGCGAAGGTTTGCTGCGCGAGGCGGGCGGCTTCGGCGGCGAAGACGTCACCGTGGGCGGCGAGGCGCTGTTGGATGGTGTCGGCGGTGAACTGGCCGTGGTGGACTTCGCTGAGCTCCTGCCAGCGGATGGGGGTGCAGACGGGGAGATCGCGGGCGCCGCGCAGGCTGTAGGGCATGGCGCTGTAGTGGCCGGGGGCGTTGCTGGAGACGTGCAGGTGGACGCGGCCGTCGGCATGGGAATTGGGCTCGCCGCTGACGAGCGCGGGGTGCTTGGCGATGACGCGCGCGGCGAGGCGGTGGAGCCAGGCGCGCAGGGGCGCGGCGTGCGGGGCGTCGGCGAAGGGGACCCAGAGGGCGATGCCACCCGTGCCGTCGAGCAGGGGGATGGCGTCGAGGCCGAGGGTCTGCAGCGCTTCGCGGACCGCGAGGGCGGCCTCTTTGATGCGGGCTTCTAGCGTCTTTGGGTGGGCCGGCGTGGCGGGCTGGGGCTCGAGGAGGATGCGGGCGAAGCGCAGGCGGTCCTCATCTTCCGGGAGGGGGGCCCACGTGTGGAACTCGACCGCGTAGTAGCGGTGGCAGGTCCAGACGAGCTTGCGCTCCGAGAGCGGGACGCCCAGCACGCGGAAGTACCGCGTGTGATCGAGGCCGGCTGGGAAGTTGGCGTAGACGATGGGGGCGCCGGCGAAGCTGCGCTCCAGGAGCGGGCCGACGGCCTGGTAATGGGCGAGAATGCGCGGCTGGAGCGCGCCGGCGCCTGCGAGTTCCCGGCTACTCATAGGCGGGGTATCGGTTGGATTGGTTAGCGATATTAGCTGGTGGCCGGCACCTTGGTCCGGCGACGGCCGTGTGCCGTCCGCGGGCGGGGGGCTGAGCCGCGCCGGCGGTGTTGTCACGTGTCGCGTGACAGCTGTATACTTGCGTTATGCGGCCGCGATTCAAGGATGAGGCGACACGCGACCTTTGGAATGGCAGATCCACGAAGGCCGCCCGCCGAGCGGTCGCGCCGGAGCATCATGCGAAGGCCCAACTACGCTTGGACTACGTATATCGTGCGGCAACGATGGCCGCCTTTGCTGCCCTGCCGCCTGGCGCCGATTTCAAGGAGCTGCGAGGCACTCCGCGAGGCATATATCAACTCCGCATCGCCGGCCCGTTCAGGATTCGGTTTAGGTGGTTGGAGGGCTGTGCTTGCGACATCAAGGCTGGTCAGTTTCACGATGAGGATTAAACGATGCGGAAAATCGAGATTCCAAAATACCGTCGCCCGAGCACTCCCGGCGAGGTCCTGCGGGACATGTTTCTCGGAGACGACGGCCTCGGCGTTACGCAGGGCGAGCTAGCACGTCGTCTCGGCGTCACCCGCCAGAGCTTAAACGCGATCATCAATGGGAAGCGTGCCGTCACTCCCGTGATGGCGATGCGCCTCGAGCGCGTGCTAGGCGTCGATGCGCAGACGTGGCTGAATTTGCAACTCGCCGTCGACATGTATGACGCACAACACGGTCCCGAGGCCAAGCAGATCGCACGCCTCAAGCCTCTGCGTGTCGCTTGACGTCACGATCGACCGGAGGCGTGGCGCGACGGAGACGCGTTCGACGTACAGATCGTCGATTATCACTAGGAGCTCGACCATGACGACGAAGCTTGCGCCCATTCATCCAGGAGAGGTCCTTGCGGAGGACTTCATGGCTCCCCGCGGGTTGACGGCCAATCGCCTTGCTCTGGAGCTGCATATTCCGGCCAATCGCCTCACCGAGATCATCCGCGGCCGGCGCGCGATAACGGCAGACACCGCACTGCGCCTCGCGCGATACTTCGGCACGAGCGCGGAACTGTGGCTCGGGCTTCAGGCGGAATACGAGTTGCGGCAAGCGAGGGATGTACTCGGTAGACAAATCGAGCGCGAGATTCGCGTCGCCGGCTGATTGCGCCATCGCCCACGTCCGATCTCCGGAGAGCACCGCCATGGCGAACTCGATTCGGACGCCTGCGCGGACCGCCGATTCAAACAAGGCGGAACTCTCCACGTATCCTCTATGGCTTCATG
>DATLUD010000033.1:0-41344 GCA_035533275.1 Candidatus Dormiibacterota bacterium
CGACCGCGGGGGGCTTCCCGTGCGAGTTGAGCGGCATGTCGAAGAGTCGATTGCGTCCCGCCGTGCCGCCCTGATCGCTGCGCTCGCACCCACACTCAGGCGCTGCCCGACGTGCTTGCAGTCCCGATCCGCATAAGCGTCTCTTTTTTTGCGCCTGCTTTATGACACAGTAGTACTAAGGTGGAAGCGCTCGCCTCTTCGCCGTATCCTTGCCTGCATGCCACGACGTCAGGAGGCAAGGATGGCTATCAAATCCGGTTGGACCGGGCGCGTCTTCGAGGACTTCCAGGTGGGCGACGTCTACCGCCATCCGTTGGGGCGCACGGTCACCGACGCCGACAACGTATGGTTCACGCTGCTTACCCTGAACACCAACCCGATCCACTTCGACAGCGTCTACGCGGCGGCGACGCAGTTCGGCCGCCGTCTGGTCGACTCCACGTTCACCTTGGCGCTGGTCACGGGCCAGAGCGTGAGCGATCTCTCGCAGAACGCGCTGGCGAACCTGGGGTGGGACGAGGTGCGTCTGCCGCATCCCGTCTTCGAGGGCGACACGATCTACGCGTACTCCGAGGTATTGGAGGCGCGCGAGTCGCGTTCGCGTCCGGACGTCGGGATCGTCAAAGTCCGCACCACGGGCGTGAACCAGGACGGAACGAAGGTGATCGAGTTCCTTCGCACCATCATGGTCTTCAGGCGCGGGCACGTGCCGCCGCCGCCGCCGATGCCCACGGCGGGCTCCTAGCGATCAGCGCTGGGGTTCTTCCGCACCCTGCTAGGGACCGCACCCTCGAGCTCGGGCTTTGCGCCTGGGAAAAGAACGAGCGACAGGACGGTCGATACCGCAGGAGGTGCGGTAACGACCACGAACGGCGCGACTCGATCGAGCGCACGCGTGAGGGAGGTCATCCCGTGATTTCAGCGGCATTCGAATACGCGGTCCCCAAGACGCTGGCGGAGGCGATCGCGCTCCTCCGCCGCGACCCGGGCGGCAAGATCCTGGCCGGCGGCCAAAGCCTGATTCCCATGATGAGATTTCGCTTGGCGGCGCCCAGCCTGCTGATCGACATCACGCGGATCCCCGAGCTGCATGTCATGCGCGAGGAAGACGGAGCCTTGCGCATCGGCGCGGCCGTGAGCCATGCGGAGATCGAGAACGCCGCGCTGATCGCGCAGCGCTACCCGTTGCTGGCGAGCACGGCGGCCGTCGTGGCCGATCCCGTGGTGCGCAACCGCGGGACGCTCTGCGGATCGCTCGTCCACGCCGATCCCGCCGGCGACTGGGGTGCGGCGCTGATCGCGGCGCGGGCCGAGGTGGTGATCGCCGGACCGGCGGGGGAGCGGCGGATGCCGCTCGAGGAGTTCCTGATCGACACGTTCACCACGGCGCTCGGCGAGGACGAGGTCCTTGCGGCGGTGCGCGTGCCGACACCGGGGCCCCGCAGCGGGGGCAGCTACCTGAAGATCGAGCGCAAAGTCGGCGATTTCGCCACGGCCGCCGTGGGGGTGCAACTCACCTTGGACGCGCAGGGACGCGTGGAGCGTGCCGGCATCGGCCTCTGCGCCGCAGGGCCGGTCTCACTGCGCGCTGCCGCCGCCGAGCAGCGCCTGATCGGCAAGCCGCTCGACGACGCCGCGATCGCCTCCGCCGGCCAAGAGGCGGCGGCCGCCGCCGACCCGGCCGCCGACACGCGCGGCCCCGTCGACTTCAAGAAAGACATGTTCCGCGTGCTGACGGTTCGCGCGCTGCGTGCAGCGCGCGCCGCGATCGCAGGGTAGGAGGGCGTAGGTGAGCTATCGGATCGAAGTCACCGTCAACGGCTTGCGCCACGCGCTGGACGTGGAACCGCGCCTGCCGCTGGTCTACTTCTTGCGGGAGACGCTCGGACTCACCGGCACGCACATCGGCTGCGATACCACCAGCTGCGGCGCGTGCACGGTGTTGCTCGACGGCAAGCCCGTCAAGAGCTGCACGGTCTTCGCCGTGCAGGCCGACGGTTGCGCCGTCGAGACCGTCGAGGGCTTGGCGAGCAACGGCGAGCTCCATCCGCTTCAGAAGGGGTTCTGGGAGAAGCACGGCTTGCAGTGCGGCTACTGCACGCCCGGCATGCTGATGACCACCAAGGCCCTGCTCGCGCGAAATCCCAGCCCGAGCGACGATGAGATCCGCACGGCGATCTCCGGCAACATCTGCCGCTGCACCGGGTACTTGAACATCGTGAAGGCCGTCCAGGAAGCCGCCGCGGAGATCGCGGGGGCAAACGCACCCGTCGAGTAGCTCGAGGAGACGAGAAGCACATGGCGACCGAAGCTCCTTCGCAACCCGTTCTCGGCCAGGCGCTCAAGCGGAAGGAAGACCCGCGCTTCATCCAGGGGCAAGGGCGCTACTTGGACGACATCCGGCTGCCGGCGATGGTCTACATGGCCATCGTCCGCAGTCCATACGCGCACGCGCGCATCCGCTCCATCGAGAAGAAGGCGGCCCTCGAGATCCCCGGCGTCCTGGCGGTGATCACCGGCGAGGACCTGGCGGGGCTGGGCCTGCACTGGATGCCCACGCTCGCCGGCGACAAGCAGATGGTCCTGGCCACCGAGAAGGTCCTCTTCCAATACCAGGAAGTGGCCGCCGTGGTGGCCGAGAGCCGCGAGGCCGCTTACGACGGCGCCGCGGCCGTCGAGGTGGAATACGACGCGCTGCCGGTGCTGGTGGACGCGAAGAAGGCCCTCGATCCCGAGGCGCCGCTGCTGCGCGAGGACCGCGAGAAGAAGAGCAACCACATCTGGCACTGGGAGTCCGGCGACGCCAAAGCGACGGCGGATGCCATGGCCAAGGCCGAGGTGGTCGTCAAGCAGGACGTCTACTTCCCGCGCTGCCACGCGTCACCGCTGGAGACATGCGGCTGCATCGCCGAGATGAACAAGGCGACCGGGCGGCTCACGCTCTACGTGACCTCGCAGGCGCCGCACGTCTATCGGACGGTGCTCGCGCTGGTGGCGAAGCTGCCCGAGCACATGATCCGCGTGGTCTCGCCGGACATCGGCGGCGGGTTCGGCGCGAAGGTCGGCGTCTATCCGGGCTACGTGGTCGCGGTGGTCGCCTCGATCGTCACGGGGCGCCCGGTGAAGTGGGTCGAGACCCGGACCGAGCACTTGGCCAGCACCGCGTTCGCGCGCGACTACCACATGTCGGTGGAGCTCGGCGCGACGAAGGAAGGCCGCGTCCAGGCCTTGCGCGTGCATACGCTGGCCGACCACGGCGCCTTCGACTCGCAGGCGAATCCCACGAAGTGGCCGGCGGGTCTCTTCAACATCTGCACGGGCTCCTACGACTTCGCCAACGCCTTCGTGGACGTGGATGCGGTCTACACCAACAAGCCGCCCGGCGGCGTATCCTACCGATGCTCGTTCCGCGTGACGGAGGCGTCGTATCTGGTCGAGCGGGCGATGGACGTGCTGGCGGCGGAGCTGAAGGCGGATCCCGCGGAGCTGCGCCGGAAGAACTTCATCCCGGCGGACAGCTTTCCGTACACCACGCCGCTGGGCTGGACCTACGACAGCGGCAACTATCAGGCCAATCTCGACAAGGCGCTGGAGAAGATCGGCTACGCGGAGCTGCGCCGAGAGCAGGCGGAGCGCCGCAAGCGCGGCGAGCTGATGGGGATCGGCATCTCGACGTTCACCGAGATCGTCGGCGCCGGGCCGAGCGCCCAGTTCGACATCCTCGGCTTGAAGATGTTCGACAGCGCGGAGATTCGCGTCCATCCCACGGGCAAGGCGCTGGCGCGCTTCGGCGTGCGCCATCAGGGCCAAGGGCACGAGACCACGTTCGCCCAGATCGTGGCCAGCGAGCTGGGGCTCACAGCCGCGGACGTGCTCGTCGAGGAAGGCGACACGGATACGGCGCCCTATGGACTGGGCACCTACGGCAGCCGGAGCACGCCGGTGGCCGGCGGGGCCGCGGCGCTCTGCGCGCGGCGCATCCGGGAGAAGGCCAAGAAGATCGCCGCGCACCTGTTGGAGTGCGGCGAGCACGACGTCGAGTGGGCCGAGGGCAAGTTCCGCGTGAGCGGCGCCCCTGAGCGCTCCGTGACGATGCAGGACTGCGCCTTCGCGGCGTACACCAACTTGCCGCCCGGCTTGGAGCCCGGTCTCGAGGCGACCTATTACTACGATCCGCCGAACTTCACGTTCCCCTTCGGGACCTACATCGCCGTCGTCGACATCGATCCCGGCACCGGCGAGGTGAAGGTGCGGCGCTTCCTGGCGGTCGACGACTGCGGCACGATCATCAACCCGATGATCGTCGACGGCCAGATCCACGGCGGTCTCACCGAAGGGTTCGCGATCGCGTTCATGCAGGAGATCCCCTACGACGCCGAGGGGAACTGCCTGGCGAGCAACTTCACGGAGTACCTGGTGCCGACGGCCGTCGAGACGCCGCGCTGGGAGACCGACCGCACGACCACGCCTTCGCCGCACCATCCGATCGGTGCGAAGGGCGTCGGCGAGTCGCCGAACGTCGGCTCGCCGGCCGCGTTCGTCAACGCCGTGGTCGACGCGCTATCGCACTTTGGGGTTCGGCACGTCGACATGCCGCTCACCCGCGACAAGATATGGAGGATCCTGCGGCAGCACGGCGTCGACGGCGCCTGATCGCCCGGGGCGGCAACGATGAAGATCGAGATGAACGGCGTGGAGCGCGTGAGCGTGACGCCCGCGCAGGCGCTGGCGTTCGTGAGCGATCCCAAGCGCGTGGGGACGTGCATGCCCGATTTGGAGAACCTGCAGGTCTCCGATGAGCGTCACTTCGTGGCCACGGTGAGGGTGGGCGTGGGCCCGGTCAAGGGGCGCCTCAAGATGGAGGTGGAGCTCACCTCGGATCCCTCGAAGCCCGAGGAGCTCCAGATGGCCGCGAAAGGCAGCGGGATGGGGAGCGGGATGAACCTCAACAGCCGCGTGCGCGTGACCTCCGCCGGCGACGGCGCCTCGGAGCTTCATTGGACGGCCGACGCGGCCGTGAGCGGTCCGCTGGCCTCCGTGGGCGGGCGCTTGCTGGAGGCGCAGGCGAAGAAGACCACGGAGCGGATGTTCGCCGCGATCCGCGAGGCGTTGGGGTCGAGCTCGCCATGATCGACGCGCGCCTGGCCGAGCCGCGCCTGGCGGAGCTCTCGCGCGAGCTGACCGAGGCCGGCGTCCCCTTCGCGCTGGCGACGGTGGTCTATCGCAAGGCTCCCGTCTCCTCGCATGTGGGAGACAAGGCGATCGTGACCGGCGACGGCCGGCTGTTCGGTTGGATCGGCGGAAGCTGCTCGCAGCCGATCGTGCGGCGCGAGGCGCTCGCGGTCATCGCCAGCGGGAAGCCCAAGCTGCTGCGCCTCGCCATCGATGGCGACGAGGCCGGCGAGACGGGCGAGGCCGTGGCCACCGTTCCGATGGCATGTCCCAGCGGCGGCGAGGTCTCGATCTACATCGAGCCGCACGTGACCGCGCCGCTGGTGGTTGCCATCGGCGACACGCCGGTCGTCCGCGCGCTCGCGCGCCTGGCCCCCGTGCTCGACTTCGAGGTCACCGTCGTCGGCGCCGAGACGCCGGACCTCGCGTCGCTCGAGTTCGCCCCAACGGCCTTCGTGGTGGTGGCCTCCGCCGGGCACTACGACGACGAGGCGCTGCTCGCGGCTCTGCGCTCGTCGGTGCGTTACGTGGCGCTCGTGGCCAGCCGCCGCCGCGCGGCGACCGTGCTCGAGGTGCTGGCTTCCTACGGCGTGCCACGCGAAGACCTCGACCGCATTCACACTCCCGCAGGGCTCGATCTGGGGGCGGTGAGCCAGGAAGAGATCGCCCTGAGCATCCTGGCCGAGATCGTCCAAGCGTACCGCTCGCCGCAACGCGAGATGATGGAGCATGCCGGAGACGTGCGCGAGGAGCGTGCGCCGGAGACCGCTCGCGACCCCGTCTGCGGCATGGACGTGGAGATCGAGGGGGCTCGCCACCGTGCCGAGCACGGGGGTGAAGTCTACTACTTCTGCTGCCCCCACTGCCGGATGAGCTTCGTCAAGGAGCCCGAGCGGTATCTCGCCGGGTGAGCATCCCGTTCGATCGCGTCGAGGACGTCCAGTCGCGGCTTGCCGAGGCCGGCTACGTGGCCGACGACGGCTTGGCCTCCGCCGTCTTCCTGGCGTGCGCCCTGCCCCAACCGCTCCTGCTGGAAGGCGAGCCGGGGGTGGGAAAGACGGAGCTCGCGCGGGCGCTGGCCGCGGGCCTGGAGACGTCGTTCATCCGTCTCCAATGCTACGAAGGCATCGAGAGCCGCGAAGCCCTCTACGAGTGGAACTATCTCCAGCAGCTGCTGGAGATTCGGAGCCGCGAGACGCCGCGGTCCGACGACGCGGCTCTGGAGACCAATCTCTTCACGTGGCGCTTTCTTCAGCCGCGCCCCCTGCTGCGCGCGCTCCTGGAGAGCGACGAGCGTCCGGTGGTGCTGCTGATCGACGAGATCGACCGCGCCGACGAGGCCTTCGAGGCCTTCCTGCTGGAGTTTCTCTCGGATTTCGCGATCACCATTCCCGAGATCGGCAGCGTGCGCGCTCGCGTTCCTCCGGTGGTGGTGATCACCTCCAACCGCACCCGCGAGCTGCACGACGCCCTGAAGCGCCGTTGCCTCTTCCACTGGGTGGAGTATCCGACGTTGGAGCAGGAGCTGATCATCGTGCGCCTGCGCGCGCCGGAGGTGCCCGCGGATTTGGCGGGCGCCGTGGCCACGGCCGTGCGCAAGCTGCGCGCCCTCGATCTGCAGAAGCCCCCCGGCGTGGCCGAGAGCATCGCGTGGGCGCGAGCCGTCCGCATGCTGGGACATCGAGAGCTCACGCTCGAAGCGGTCGAGCGGACGTTGGGCACGGCCATCAAGAACCGCGACGATTGGGAGCGCGCCGTCGATGCCCGGGACGCCTGGCTGGCGAGCTGATCCGCGCGACGTGGAAGGCAGCTGCGTGCGCTTCGCGCGGCTGCTGCGCGCGCGCGGCGTGCGCGTGGGGCCGGACCAGGCGGCGCGCTGGCTCCGCTCTCTGGCGCTCTTGACGTGCCGCCGTCCCCAGGACCTCTATTGGTCCGGACGCGCGAACCTGCTCACCTCGCCGGCGCAATTCGAGACGTACGACGCGCTCTTTCGCTCCTTTTGGATCACGCTCGACCATCCAGCGCTCGACGCGAACGACGCGCGCGAGACGCGCGGCGTGCCGCAGGGAGAGCAGCGGCGCGCGGCCTCGAGCGAGCTGGAGCCCGGCGAGAACGCCGCTTCGCGCCGTCCGGGCGGCGAGAGCGCTGCTCCCGGTCGAGGCTTGCCGGGCATGGAGGCTTGGGCTCGCACGCAGACGGCGCACGAGCACGGCGGCACGAGCGAGGACGCGCGCGACGAGCAGGAGTCTGAGGCGGCACGCGGGCTCTACAGCCCGCTCGAGATGCTGCGCGAGAAGGACTTCGCGGCCTTCACTCCCGCTGACGCGGCGGCGCTGCGCGGACTGCTGGAGCGGGATGCGTGGTGGGAGGCGCGCATGGCGTCACGGCGGACGCGCCCCGCGCCGCGCGGGCGCCGCCTGGACCTGCGCGCGACGCTGGCCTCCAGCGCCCGCACCGGCGGCGATCCGTTGTCCGTGCGGAGACGCAGCAGGCGAACGGCATGGCGCAAGTGGATCTTCCTCTGCGACGTCTCGGCCTCGATGGCCCCGTACACGGAGGGACTGCTGCAGTCTCTGCACGTGGTCGCCGCGCGGCGGCCGCGCACGGAAGTCTTCCTGTTCGGCACGCGTCTCACGCGGGTCACGCCGCAGCTCCGCCGGTGCCGCTCGCAGGACGTGGGCGCGTACGTCGCCGGGGTGCGCGATTGGCACGGAGGAACGCGGCTGGGCGGCGCACTCGAAGGATTTCTGCGCCAATACGGGCGGCGCGGCATGGCGCACGGCGCGGTGGTGTTCGTGCTCTCCGACGGTTTGGATCAGGGCGAAGCCGGCCACGTGGAGGCCGCGATGCGCAGCCTGGCGCGGCTCGCGCATCGCATCGTGTGGATCAATCCGCTGAAGAAGTCCCCGCGGTACGAGCCGCTGGCGCGCGGAATGGCGGAGGCGCTGCCGTACGTGAGCGACTTCGCCTCCGGTCACAGCCTTGGCGCGCTCTCCGAGGTGCTGGCGCGCACGAGCCGCTTGGACGCGCCTGGGGCGATCCTCAGACGCGCTCGATGATCACGGCGATGCCTTGGCCGACGCCGATGCACATGGTGCAGAGCGCGTACCGCGTGCCGGTCCGGCGGAGCTGGTAGAGCGCCGTGGTGACCAGGCGCGCGCCGCTCATGCCCAGCGGGTGACCGATGGCGATGGCGCCGCCGTTGGAGTTGACGTGCGGGGCGTCGTCGGGAATGCCCAAGTCGCGCAGCACGGCGAGCCCCTGAGAGGCGAAGGCTTCGTTGAGCTCGATCACGTCCATCTGATCGAGTGAGAGCCCCGCGGCCTTCAGCACGCGCCGGGTGGCGGGGGCGGGACCCATCCCCATGATGCGCGGCGGCACGCCGGCCGCCGCCATCGCCACGACGCGAGCCTTGGGCTCCAGCCCGTGCTCCCGTGCGGCGCGCTCGGAGGCGATGACCAGAGCGCATGCGCCGTCGTTGATGCCCGAGGAGTTGCCCGCCGTGACGGTTCCGCCGGCGCGGAACGGCGTTGGGAGCTTGGCCAGTCCTTCCAGCGTGGTGTCGGGACGCGGATGCTCGTCGAGGTCCACCACGGCCACGGCACCTCGCCCTTGGGGCACCGTCACGGGGACGATCTCCGCGCGAAAGAGGCCGGCGGCCTGGGCCGCGGCGGCTCGCATCTGGCTGCGCCAGGCGAAGGCGTCCTGGTCCTCGCGCGAGACGCGGAACGCCTCGGCGACGTTTTCGGCGGTCTCGGGCATCGAGTCGACGCCGTAGCGCTCGCGCATCCGCGGGTTGACGAAGCGCCAGCCGATGGTGGTGTCGAAGACCTCCGCATTGCGCGCGAAGGCGGCGTCGGCTTTGGCGTGCACGAACGGCGCGCGCGTCATGCTCTCGACGCCGCCGGCGATCAGCAGCTCCGCTTCGCCGCAGCGGACGGCGCGCGCCGCCGAGCCGACGGCTTCCATGCCCGATCCGCAGAGGCGGTTCACGGTCACGCCGGTGACGTCGACGGGGAGCCCGGCCAGCAGAGCCGCCATGCGGGCGACGTTGCGATTGTCCTCGCCCGCCTGGTTGGCGCACCCCAACACCACGTCGTCGAGCCGGCTCCAATCGGCACCCGCGTGGCGCTCCATCAGCGCCTTGATCGGCACCGCCGCAAGGTCGTCGGCGCGCACGGCGGCCAGCGCTCCGCCGTAGCGGCCCACCGGGGTGCGGACGGCGTCGCAGATGTAGGCCTCTTGCATGGTCCGGCGCTCTCTCCTACTCCTGCGGCGACGCGCCGCCCTCGACGGGGACCACCGTCCCCGAGATGCGATGGGACTTGCCGCGAAAGAGGGCGATGCGGCGCCCCTGCCCGTCGGTCACTTCCACGTCGTAGACGCCGGTGCGGCCGGTGAGCGCTCGCTCTTGCGCCACCGCCGTCAGCGCGTCGCCCAAGCGAGCCGGGGCGATGAACTCGATGCTCGCGCCGGCCGCCACGGTGTTCAGGTTGTGGCTGTTGCAGGCGTAGCCGAAGGCGGTGTCGGCCAGCGTGAAGATCAGCCCGCCGTGACAGACGCCGTGGGTGTTGACCATCTCGGGGCGCACGCGCATCGTCATGCGCGCCCGCCCGGGTGCGATCTCCTCGAGCACGATGCCCAGCCACTCGGCCACGCGGTCGCGCCGGCGCATCTCTGCGGCGACGGCGTCGGGATCGGTCACGGCGTCCGTCTCATCTCACTCGACGCCGGCTTCGGAGAACGCCGCGGCCAGCAGCTCGTCCATGGTGACGAATTTCTCGCGCGGCTTACCTCCTTGAGCCCGGGCGACCTCGGCCTCCTCGATGCGCTTCCAGGCGGCGAAGTCCACGACGTTGACCCCGCGCTCGCGCAGCAGGCGGTCGACCTCGGCGCCGCCGGGTTTGCCGTCACGCTCCGGCGACTGGTCGAGCTCGGAGAGGATGCGCTGGACCAGACCCTGCGCGTCGGTGCGATTGGTGCCGACCACGCCGCGCGGGCCGTGCTTGCACCAGCCCGCCGCGTAGACGCCCGGCTCGATCAGCCCCTCGTCGTTGGCGAAGATGCCGCGCTTCTCGTCGAACGGGACGCCCGCGAACGGTGCCGTCAGGTAGCCGATGGCGACGACCACGGCGTCGACGGGAAGCTCGAGGCGCTCGCCGGTGGGCACGGCGCGCCCGTTCTCGATGCGCGTGCGGTCGAGCAGGATGGCCCGCGCGCGATGCTCGCCCAGCACCGCCACGGGAGCCGCGTAGAATAGGATGTGGATGCGCATGGGCTTGGCGCCGTGCTCGCGCGCGGCGAACTCGCGCAGGATCTCCAGGTTGCGCTGCTTGACCTTGACTTCTTTCTCCGGGACCTCGGGGCCGACGTCGTCGGGGAGCTGCCGCGGGTCGACGATCACGTCGCAGCGCTCGAGGTCGCCCAGCTCGCCGAGCTCCTTGGGCGTGAAACTGGCCTCCACCGGGCCGCGCCGCCCGATGAGGTAGAGATCGGTGAGGCTCCCCGCGGCGATGGCCCGCGCGGCATGGAGGCAGATGTCGGAGTCGGCCAGCTCCGCAGGCGTCTTGGCGAGCACGCGGACCACGTCGAGCGCCACGTTCCCGTTGCCGATCACGGCGAGCGCCTTGCCGTCGAGCAGCGGGGCGAGGTCGTGATGCTGGGGATGGCCGTTGTACCAGCCCACGAAGGCGGCCGACCCGTAGACGCCGCCCAGGTCCTCGCCCGGCACGCCGAGTGTGCGGTCGAGGGCGGAACCGATGCTCAGCACCACCACGTCGTAGGCGGCCTTGAGCTCGTCGTACGAGAGGTCGCGTCCGATCTCGACGTTGCCGAGAAAGCGCGTTCCGGGGCGGCTGAGCGTCTTCTCGAAGGCGCGCGAGACGTTCTTGGTGCTCTGGTGGTCGGGGGCGATGCCGCCCCGGACCAGGCCGTAGGGCGTGGGCAAACGGTCGATGACGTCGATGGACGAATCGGGCAGGAGTTTGGCGAGCGCCTCCGCGACATAGAGTCCGGAGGGGCCGCTGCCGACGATCGCGATCTGATGGCTCAAGGGATGGTGCTCTCCCATCTGGCGTGGTCGTGCGCTTTTCTGCACGGGCCCCCGTGCCTTCCCCGGGGCCAGGGTTGTAGGGAGGTGTTGAAGGCGAGCCCGGCCGCCTCCTTGGCCGGCCCGAGAGGGATCCTCCGCGCCGCTCCGCCGCCCTGGGTACATGAACGGTCCAAGGAGATGACGATGGATGCGAAGACCGAGGACTTCATTCGCACGCTCTTGTCGACGCACAACCTCATGACGCTGGCCACCGTGCGCGAGGACGGCTACCCGCAGGCCACCAGGGTGGGCTATGCCAACGACGGGCTCACCGTCTACGTGGGGGTCGCGCGCGACAGCCAGAAGGTGCGCAACATCGAGCGCTGCGAGAAGGTCTCGCTGACGGTCGACGGCGACTACCAGGGCTGGAACGACATCCAGGGCCTCTCGATGGGGGCGACGGCGCACGTGCTCACCGACTCGCGCGAGGTCGGCCACGCCATGCGGCTGCTGACCGAGCGCTTTCCCGAGATGGCGCAGATGATCGAAGCCGAGACGCCCTCGGAGACGTCCAGCATGGCGCTGCTCAAGATCACGCCGACCGTCGTCTCCGTGCTCGACTACACGAAGGGCTTCGGGCACACCGAGCTGGTCACGGTGTGACGACGGAGCGCCCCACGATCGTGGGGCGCTCCGGCTCGGTGAAGCGGCTCCTAGGAGCCTATCGCACCATGCTACTAGGCCCGGGCGGAGGCCCGTCCCGTGCGCGGTGCGGGGCCGCGACGCCGCGCCTGCGGCGCGGGCGCCGCCGATGCGGCGAGAGCGGGCTCGAAGCCCTCGACGCGCTTGCGCGGGAGCTTCTTGCCCAGCGCGCGCTCGATGTCGCGCAGGCTGCGTTCCTCGTCCGGCGCGACGAAGGTGATGGCGTCGCCCTCCAGCTCCGCGCGCCCCGTGCGCCCAACGCGGTGGATGTAGTCGTCCGGAACGCTCGGCACGTCGAAGTTCAGCACGTGGCTGAGGGTCGAGATGTCGATGCCGCGCGCGGCGATGTCGGTGGCCACGAGCACGCGGTACTTGCCCTCTTTGAAGCCGGTCAGGGCGCGGACGCGCTGTGCCTGAGAGCGGTCGCCGTGGATGCGCTCGGCCGGGACACCGTTGGTGGCGAGCACCTTCGCCAGACGATCGGCCCGCGACTTCGTGCGCGTGAACGCGATGATGCTGAAGATGCCGTTGTCCTTGAGCAATTCCAGCAAGAGACGGGACTTGCCGTCCTGCGCCACGTGATAGACGCTCTGCGTGATGCCGGTGGCCGGGGCGGCCTTGCGCGCAAGCTCGACGCGCACCGGATCGACCAGGATCTCGGCGAGCAGCGAGGCGATCTCGGGAGGGATGGTCGCCGAGAAGCAGAGGTTCTGCCGCTGCTTGGGCAGCCGCGCGAGCACACGGCGGATGGCGGGCAGGAAGCCCATGTCCAGCATGCGGTCGGCCTCGTCGAGGACGAGGTGCTCGATCCCGTCGAGCTTGCCGTAGGGACGGTTGAGATGGTCGAGCAGGCGCCCCGGAGTGGCGACGATGACGTCGACGTTCTTCTTGAACGCGAGCTCCTGGTTGGCCATGCCGACGCCGCCGTAGACGGCGGCGATGCGCAGCGGCGTCAGCTTCGCGGCGGCCACGAGCGAGTCGCGAATCTGCACCGCGAGCTCGCGGGTCGGCGCGAGGATGAGGGCACGCGTCTTGCCGCGCGGCTGCTGCAGGATCGCGTTGAGCACGGGCAGCCCGAAGGCGAGCGTCTTGCCGCTGCCGGTCATGGCGCTGGCGAGGACGTCGCGTCCGGCCAATGCGGCCGGGATGGCCTGCGCTTGGATGGGGGTGGGGAGAGTGAAGCCGAGCTTGGCAACACCGCGCACGAGGTCGGTGTGCAGCTGGAGTTCTGAGAAGTTCTTGATGGAAATGCGATCTTTCGGGTGTGCGCGCTCTACGCGTCTCGAGACCGAGAGGAAGATCGCGCGGTGTGACGGCGAGACATGCTCAGCCGTACTCGTGCCGATGGCACGAGGCTCTCATCATCCCATAATTTCGGAAATCCGTCAAGTCCGCCCAGGAGAGCGGGCCTGGGCTAGGTCGGCTTCTGCCCCGGCGTACGGCGGTTGGTCGAGAGCCCGAAGACCGTGTAGAGCGGGCAGGTTCCCACCAGTCCGGTGAACAGCGGGATCACGCCCAGCCACCCCCAGGGCGTCTGCGGCCCGACGAAGACCAGCGCGAGCACCGCGAGGCCCAGGACGATGCGGATGGCCCGCTCCACCGGGTGGACGTTGCTCGGAAACAGCTTGCTCATGGCGTACACATTCCCTCTTACGACGCGATTCTAGCGCGGAGTTGGGAGCGAGCCGTGAACAACCTGGGAACGAAGTTTGGAGCGGCCGGCGCGGTGGCATGATGCTGGACAAGGAGAGCGCCATGAAAGCCAGGACCAAAGATCACCTGTTCACCGCGATGCACGGCGAAGCGTTCGCCTACGCGAAGTTCATGCTCTACGCCGACCACGCGCGCGCCGGCGGCAACGCGGAGCTCGCCGCCCTGTTCGAGGAGACGGCGAAGGTCGAGTTCTTCAAGCACTTCGCCGAGGAGGCGAAGCTGGCCGGACTCGTGGGCAAGGATGCCGATAACCTCAAGGACGCCATCAAGGGCGAAGACCTCGAAGCCAAGACGGTGTACAGGAAGTTCGCCGAGGAGGCCGAGGCCTTAGGCGACCTTGAGGTCGCGAGGCACTTCGCCGAGGTGCGCCGCGCCGAGAGTGTCAACTCCACCGCGTTCGGGGCCGCGCTGGAGAAGCTCGAATCCGTTACGTAGGGTCGCGCGGGTCCCAAAGCTGGACGGCGCGCAGGCCGGGGAGCGCCGGGCGCACGAGCGCGGCGATCATCGCCTCGAGTTGGGGGGCGGGCAAAAGGCAGACGCCGCCTTCGCACGCGGCCGCGTCGAAGATGTCGAGCTGCGCCTGGAGCACCCCTTCCTCGTAGGTCCGCAGCACCAGCTCGGCGCCGTCGGCGCGCAAGCCTTCGGCAAAGGCGTCCACCGCGCGCCGAGCCAGCTCGAGCGGGCTCTCCTCGAGGCTCGGCGCCGCCGAGGCCCCGTCGGCGCTCAGCGCCGGGCGCCCGGTGAGCTTCGCCAGGATCTCGTCCCAGTGGGCGTCGATGAGCGCTTGCACACGCTCCCGGGTGAGGATGGACGTCGGGTGCGGAAGATAGACCACGGCGCGCTCGACGTAGTCCGACGGGAGCCCGAGGAGCTCCGCGGTGGCGTCGGCGATGGGGCGAAAGACGTCGTTGGCCAGCACCACCGCGGGAATGCCGCGGCGCTCGAACTCGACTGCGTCCCGCAAACTGCAGGAGACGCAGCTCCCTCACCCACCCAGCGCGGTGACGACGGCGCCGCACTCGCGCAGCTGGTCCAGGACGTCGGGCTCGGCCACCCGCGAGAACGACCCCTTGCGCGCGCGGGCGATGCGGGCCCCTTGGCCGTCCAGCTTGGAGGCGATGCGCTCCAGCATCACGTCGGCCTGCTCCTTGGAGTTGTCGAGCAGTCCGATGGTCTCTCCGGAGAGCGCGGCGGGGCGGGGAGCGGTCTCGGCCTTCGCCGGTCGCCGGCTGCCGCGCGGATCGTAGACGCGAACGGTCATCTCGGAGGCTCCTCTAGACGGGACGGTGGACGGGACGGCTGGCGAGCCAGGAGGGAACGACGGTTGAGAAACCGCCCGTCGGGGCGCCCACGACGCAGACGATGAGGCTCTCCGGGGCATCGATGACGGGCACGCGCGTGCGCGGGTCGCCGGGATCGCCGTAGCGCGCGGCCACGCCCAGCGTGCGCGCTCGATCGAACTCTCCCGAGGCGGTGAGGCGCTCGAGGGAGTTGGCGGCGCGCTCGTAGAGAAAGCGCTGCACGTCGGCGACGCTCCAGCCGGCGTTCGCGACGATGCGGGCATGCTGCGGACAGAGCGCCAGCGTCATCGGGCCGGGCAGGCACGCGTTGAGCGTGCCCAGCGCGCGCATCACGTCGGCGACGTTCTCCAGCAGGCGTTCCGGGTCGGCGCTGCGATGATCGGCCACCACGTGGCCGTCCTCAGCCGCCATGAGCGTCACCGACGTCGTGCCCGGCGCGTAGCCTTCGCGCTCCGCCAGCGAGGGCCACGGCGACTGCTCCAGGTTCTCCGCGGCGCAGAAGGTGTACTTGGCCGGAGAGCCTTGCACGCTCATGTCGGTCTTGCCGGGGAGGCCTCCGCCGACGTTGGCCATCACCAGACGCAGCGTCCGGCCGACGGCGGCGTTGGCGCGGTTGTGCGGGCCGAAGGCATTGAACGACGCGTTCATGCCGGCTCTCGCAGCAGCGGGCCCGCTCACCACGATCAGTGGAGTGGCGCTGTGCGTGGTCGACTGAATCCCATTGAGGTTGAAGGCGGGCTCGAGCGCCGCCTCGACGGCCGTCAGGGCGATGGGGAACGCCGGCGCGGGGCAGCCCGCGAGCACGGCGTTGACGGCGACGTCGCGCACCGTGAGGCGCGCCCCGCCTGGCGGCACGGCACCCAGGTCGAAGTCGGGCTCCCTCGTCGTCGCGGCGAGCAGCTGCGCCACGCGGCGCTCCGTGGGGAGCACGACGGGCAGGCCGTCGGAGAAGTGCTCGATGTAGTGATCGAGCGCCGCGTCCGCATCGGAAAACTCGAGCAGCTCGGCCACGGGCAACCTCCGGGTCGTGCGTGATGGCGTCTCGCGAGGTTCATTGGCCTTCCACGCTCGCCCTTTGGAGGGGCGAGCTCCTCGCAAAGGGTGGAAGGACTTGTGATTTGTGATAACAAATATCGGCAACGTGAACGCTCTGAAGGCGGCGGGGGGCAACCCCCTCATCGGTTCGGCGATCCTGGACGGGGAGCTGGAGCAGCGCACCTTGGTGGACGCGGTGGTGGCGCGCCTGCGCGAGGCCATCCTGGAGGGCGAGCTGCTCCCCGGAGATCCCTTGGTCTTGCGCGATCTGGCCTCCCGGATGTCGGTGAGCGTGATGCCCGTGCGCGACGCCCTGCGCCGGCTGGTCGCGGAAGGCTTGATCGAGTACTCTCCGCACCGGGGCGCCCGCGTGACGCCGGTTTCCGGGGCCGACCTCGAGGAGCTCTACGAGCTGCGCATCGCCATCGAGACGGCGGCGGTGCGCTCGGCGGTGCCGCGCCTGGCCGAGGACGAGTACCGGCGCCTGCGCGCGATCCTCGAGTGCAACGAGGATCCCCGGGATTCCGAGGCCGACCTCAAGTCGCGCCAGGCGCACCAGGACTTCCACTTCGGGATCTACGACCTGGGCCGCTCGCGCTGGCTCAAGCGCGTGGTTCCGCCGCTGTGGGAGGCCAGTGAGCGCTACCGGCGGCTTGGCGTGCGGCGCCGCGGCTCCCCCGAGTACCGCTGGAGAGAGCACGGCGAGATCCTCGACCGCATGCGCGCCGGCGACGTGGAGGGCGCGGCGCAGACGCTGGAGGCGCACCTTCGCACGACCTTGCTCATGCTCAAGCGGCACGTCACCGACATGAGCGAGACGCACCAATCAGGAGCATCGAGATGAACGCTACGCCTCACGAGCCGTTCGTGCCGGTCGGAACGAGCCTGCTCTTCGAGAACGAGATGATCCGCATCTGGGAGGTGAAGCTGGAGGCCGGGGAGCGCCTGGGACTCCACCACCACGAGTATCCGTACGTGATCGTCTCGATCGAGCATGGAGACAACCAGATCTCCTATCCCGACGGCAAGGTCAAGCACACCACGGAGCCCCCCGGTCATTGGGTGGTGAGGCCCGCGGGCGAGATCCACGACTTGCGGAACGTGGGAAGCACGCGCTACATCAACCGGCTGATCGAGCTGAAGTACGCTCCGCCGGTCACGGCGGAGGAGGGCGTCGCGCATCTCCGGCACGAGATGAAGGTGGCCGAGCGCGCTCCCGATCTGCACGAGCTGCTGCTGGACGCCGAGGCGATGGAGTGGCGCCCGAAGTCGCTGCCGGGGCTCTACGAGAAGCGGCTCTGGCAGGACGAGAGCACCGGAGCCTCGATGGCTTTGGTGCGCTTCGAGAAGGGCAGCGGCATTCCGCAGCCACACAAGCACGCATCGAACCAGTTCATGTACTGCCTCTCCGGCAAGTACGAGTACCGGCATTCGGGGCTGGTGCTGCTGCCGGGCCACTTCTATTGCAATCCCAAAGGCCTGGTCCACGGCCCCACCGTCGCGCACGAGGAATGCGTGTTGCTGGAGGCCTACGACGGGCCGCACTACCCCGAGAAACCCAGCTGGTATACCGACGAGAACGACGCGCACTAACGCCGGTCCAAGGGAGAGACGAGTGCCCAAGAAAGAGATCAAGAGCCCGTTGCTGTACGAGCCGCCGGGAGGCGGAGCATTCTCTAGCGCGATCGAGGCGCCTGCCGGCCGGACGATCTACGTCTCCGGCCTCACCTCGCGGAACAAGAACGGCGAGGTGGTGGGCGAGGGCGACATCACGGCTCAGACCGAGCAGGTGATGCAAAATCTCAAGGCCGCCCTGGAAGCCGGGGGCGCCACCTTCGAAGACATCGTGAAGGTCACCGTGTTCATTCGCGACATGGAAGACTTCGCCAAGATCCACGCGGTGCGCAAGCGGTACTTCACCAAGCCGTTCCCCGCCTCGTCGATGGTCGAGGTGTCGCGGCTGGTGGACCAGCGGCTGCTGATCGAGATCGAAGCGATCGCGGTCGTCGGTTGATCTCGCGCGTGAATCGAAATCGGGAGCACTGATGAAACTCGTGACATACCGGGTCGGCGGCGGAACGCCGCGGCCGGGCGCCGTGGTCGACGACTCCATCGTCGATCTGAGCGCAGACGTCCGCACGCTGCTGGAGCTCATCGAGGGCGGAGCCGCGGCGCTGGAGCTGGCTCGAAGGACCGTTGCCGCCCGGGCGTCCGTCGTGGCGCTGGGCGCGGCGGAGCTCTTGGCTCCGATCCCGGAGCCCCGGCGCAACGTCTTCTGCGTCGGCTGGAATTACCTCAAGCACTATAAAGAGGGCGTGGGCAAGCGCGGGAGCCAGGAAGAGCAGCTCCCCGACCACCCATCGCTCTTCACCAAGGCGACGATGAGCGTCATCGGGCCGGGTGCCGACATCCCGTTTGATGCGTCGATCTCTCCGCTGCTGGACTACGAGGCGGAGCTGGGCGTGATCATCGGACGACGCGCGCGGAGCATCCGCGCCGAGCACGCGCTGGACGCGATCTTCGGCTACACCGTGGGCAACGACGTCTCCGTGCGCGATATCCAGCGCCGGCACGGCGGGCAATGGCTGAAGGGCAAGAGCTTCGACGGGACCTGCCCCATCGGTCCGTGGATCGTGACCGCCGACGAGATCCCGGATCCCCAGGACCTGCGCGTCCAGTGCCGCGTCAACGGCGTCCTGAAGCAAGACGACACCACGGGCAACATGATCTTTCCCGTGCGCAAGATCATCGAGGAGCTCTCCCTGGGCATGACGCTGCTGCCGGGAGACATCGTGCTGACGGGTACCCCGGACGGCGTCGGGTTCGCGCGCACGCCGCCCGAGTATCTGAAGCCGGGAGACGAGGTGGTCGTGACCATCGAGGGTGTGGGCGAGTTGAGCAATCGCGTCGCGGCGCGGGCGCTCAGCGAAGAGACGCCGAGCATGGCGGTCGGAGAACCCGCATAGCCCCACAATCGCTCGAACGACAGGAGGCCCCAATGGAATCCAAGGATTCGACCATGGCCATGAGCCCCCGGACGTCCAGGCGCGCGTTTCTCGCCGCCGGCCTCGGCGCGACGGCCGCCGTCTTGACCCAACCGCTCGCGGCGCGCGCGGCGAACGCGAGCGTGCCCGTTCGCATTCAGCTCGACTTCCTTCCCTTCGGGCGCTATGCGCCGTACTATCTGGCGCTCGAGGAGGGGTACTACGCCAAGCGCGGCGTCGACGTCTCCATCGCTCCCGGCAGCGGAACGGGCCCGGCGCTGCAGCAGCTCATCGCGGGGAGAGCTCAGGTGTCGTTCGTCGACATCCCGTCGATGATGGTGCTGATGGGCCGCGGCGTGAAGCCCAAGATGCGCAGCTATGCCGTGTTCTACGCCAAGGCCCCGGAGACCGTGTTCTACTTCGAGGGCGGTGCGATCAAGAGCCCGAAGGACCTGGAAGGCAAGACCATCGCCACGTCCGCGGGAAGCACCGACTTCGAGCTCTTTCCGCTGTTCGCGGCGGCTCAAGGCATCGACGCCTCCAAGATCACGTGGGTGACGGTGGACCCGTCGGCCAAGGTGGGCCTCTTCCTGCAAGGCAAAGTCGACGCCACCACCACCTACGTGCTGGGGCTCCCGGGCGTGCAGGCCAAGGCCGGGGCGCGCAAGGTGGGACACTTCACCTACGGCGAGTACGGCGTCGACGCGTATGGCAACGGCCTCGTCGTGACCGACGATTTCGCCGCGGCCCATCCCGACGCGGTGCGGGGGGTGGTCCAAGCCACGATCGAGGGGTACAAGGGCGCCTTCAAGGACCCCGCGCGCGCGGCGGCCGCGATGAAGAAGCACGTGCCGACGCTCGATCTCGAGCAGGCCGCGGCCGAGGTCAAGATCGTTCAGGAGCTCGCGTACGGTGCGGCGCAGAAGGCCCACGGACTCGGATATCAGGACGCGGCCGGGATGACCTCCTCGCTGCAGGCCGTGGAGAAGTACGTTCTCAAGGCCGCCGTCTCGTCTCCGGTCGCCGACTTCTACAGCAATGCCTACATTGGCTGAACGGCCGACAACCGTGCAGGGCTCGCGCATCGACGTCCGCGGCGTCACCAAGGAGTACTCGAGCGGCGGTGCGACGGGATCGCGGGTCCTGGGGCCGATCGACCTGCGCGTGGAGGCCGGCGAGTTCGTGACCATCGTCGGCCCCTCGGGATGCGGAAAGTCGACCCTGCTCTCCATCGTCGCCGGCTTGACGAAGGCGTCCGCGGGAGAGGTCGCCATAGGCGACGCGCGGGTCGCGGGGCCGTACACCGACTTGGGGATCGTCTTCCAGAAAGATCTGCTGCTCGACTGGAGGACCGTCCTCGACAACGTGCTGCTCCAAGCGGAGGTGCGGGGGCTCGATCCCCGGGCGTACCGCTCGGTCGCCAACGAGCTGTTGGCTCTGGTGGGCCTCGACGGCTTTCAGGACCACTACCCGCGGGAGCTCTCCGGCGGCATGCGGCAGCGCGTGGCGATCTGCCGCGCGCTGCTGCTGGATCCTCCGGTGGTGCTGATGGATGAGCCGTTCGCGGCGCTGGATGCGCTGACCAGGGAGCAGGTTGCCATGGACTTCGCGGACATCTGGCTCAAGAAACAGAAGACCGTCATCTTCATCACCCACGCCATCGCCGAAGCCATCATCTTGGCGGACCGGGTGCTGGTGATGACGCCGCGTCCCGGGAAGATCGACTTGGAGCTCCGCGTCGAGATCCCCCATCCGCGCTCGATGCTGGTCCGCGAGACGCCGGAATTCGCCCACTACGCGACGGAGATCCGCAAGCGCTTCGAAGCGAACGGAGTGTTGCATCAGCATGGCCGATGACCGCGGCACGACCGCCGGGGCGCGCAGCCGCGCCGGCAAGATCTTGGCGCCGCTCGCTGCGCTGGCGGCGTTCTTCGCCCTCTGGCAGGCCGCGACGGCGCTCTTGCACGTCAACCCGGCGATCTTGCCGGCTCCCACGAGCATCTTCGCCAACATCGTCCACCAGCGGGCGCTCCTGGCGCAATACATGGAGCCCACCTTGGTGGAGATCCTCTTGGGCTTCGGGCTGGCGATCGCCATCGGCGTTCCCATCGGAACGCTCATCGTCTTCTCGCCCGCGGCGCACCGCGCGTTCTACCCGTTGATCGTCGCCTCGCAGATGGTGCCGAAAGTGGCCATCGCGCCGCTCTTCGTGGTCTGGGTGGGCGTGGGGCTGCCCTCGAAGGTGCTGGTGGCGTTCCTGATCTCGTTCTTTCCGATCGTGGTCTCCACCGGGCAGGGCTTGGCGGCCGTCGATCCGGACATGATCAAGCTCTTCAAGTCGATGGGGGCGAGCCCCATGCGAACGTTCGTCAAGCTGCGTCTGCCGGTGGCCTTGCCGAGCGTGTTCTCCGGCCTCAAGGTGGCGATGAGCCTGGCGGTGGTCGGCGCGATCGTGGGCGAGTTCGTGGCCGCGAACACGGGGCTGGGCTACTACCTGCTCTTCGCCAACGGCCAGCTCGACACGGTGGGCGTCTACTCCGCACTCTTCGTGCTCACGCTGCTGGGCGTGGTGCTCTACTTCGCCGTCGAGGTGGTGGAGCGCGCGGTGGTGCCGGCGAGCTTTCGCAAGTCGGAGGAAGAGCTGAGCGTCACGCTCTAGGGGCAGAGAGGGCGCAGGCGCCTCGACCGCGCACTCACCGGAATGACGCGGGGAGCGCGATGACGATGCAGAGACGGATGGAGCACGTGGTGGTGGACGGCAAGCGTCTCGAGACGCTGCGCGTGGGCCCCGCGGATGGCGCGGAGCCGGCCATCGTGATGCTGCACGAGGGCCTGGGATCGGTCGCCCTGTGGAAGGACTTCCCGCAGCGCCTGGCCGAGCGCACCGGGTGGGGTGTCGTGGCGTACTCGCGCCACGGCTACGGCGGCTCCGACCCGCTGACCGAGCCGCGCCCGGTGGAGTACATGCATCACGAGGGCGAGGTGGTCCTCCCCGAGCTCCTGCGTCGCTTGCAGATCGAGCGGCCCGTGCTCTTCGGCCATAGCGACGGCGCCTCGATCGCGCTGATCCACGCGGGCCGCTACCCCGGCGCGGTCCGCGGGCTCATCCTGGAGGCGCCGCACGTCTTCGTGGAAGACCTCTCCGTGCGCAGCATCGCGGAGGCGAAGGCGGCCTACGCCACGTCGGATCTGCCCAAGAGGCTGGGCCGGTACCACGACGATCCCGACGGCGCATTCCACGGCTGGAACGACGTCTGGCTCGATCCCCGCTTCCGCTCCTGGAACATCGAGTCGTTCCTTCCGGCCATCCGCTGCCCGGTGCTCGTGATCCAAGGCGAGGACGACGAGTACGGGACCATGGCGCAGGTAGACGCGATCCGCGCGCGCGTCGCGGGCACCGAGGTGCTCGTCCTGCCGCAGTGCGGGCACTCGCCGCACCGCGACCACGCGGAGGCGACGCTGGAGGCCTCGCGGAGCTTCCTGGCGGCCGTTCCCGCGCCGTAGGTCAGCGCCGCTCGGCCGCGAGCGGAACCCCGGCCATCCGGTGGATTCGGCGCTCGGTGCGCTCGACCAGCGCGCGCAACGATCCGTGGACTCCTTGCCGGTAGAGCAGATCGTGGGCGGCGTGATCCAAGTCGCGCACCACGATGGTCAAGCTGTCCGCCGGGGGCAGATACTCGATGGACGTTCCCTCGACGATGCCGTGCAGGAAGTTGCGCGACGCGAGCGGATCGAGCACCGGCTTGCCGATGCGGTACGCCGCGGCGGCGTCGCCCACGGCGGAGGGCCAGGGCGCGGCCGAGACCTTCGGATAGAGGCGGTGGATGCGCACCGCCACCTCCCGGTCGCGGTAGACGCTCACGAGCGATGCGTCTTGGGGGCTCAGCGTGCCGAAGTTCACGCACTGACTCGCGAACTCGGTGAGCACCTGGTCGAAGTCGCCGATGCCCACCAAGCTCGTCGTCAGCTGAGGATTGGGGTGCTGGGCCGCCGCGATCAGCGCGTTCGCGCGGCACGTGATGCCGGGCGGGAGATACTGCGTGGCGCCGGCCGCGGTGCCGGCGGAGACGAGGAGTCCCGCCGAGAGCACGAGAGCGGAGGCGACGCGCCGACGAGCCATCATGTCATCTCTATCGGTCGCGCGCCTCCGCGGCATCAGATCAGAACATGTCGCCGCCGCCGTACCACGGGGTGTAGTACGGCATGGGATCGACGTATCCGTACTGGTGGTACGGCGTGTCGATCTCGTTGGCTTGGAAGACGCCGTACTGTCGGGTGCCCAGGATCGTCACGGGCATGCCGGCGTGCAGCGTCAGGCCGGTCGGATTGATGATGGTGCCTTGATGCAGACGGATGTCGTGGATGTGGCCGTACTTGCCCTCCACGTGGATGTCGTACTTGCCGGCGATCGCGGTGATTGTCCCGCGCAGCGTGGTCTCTCCGGGCACCCGAGCAAGCGCCGGGCGTGCTCCCGCCGCGATGAGCGCGGCGGCCATGGTGCACGTGAGGATAGTCGTCTTGGTCATGATGGTGTTCCTCTTGCTCTCGTGCGTACCGGCGGGCGGGGGGCGTTGTTGCGCCGATGGCGGCGTGCCGCTTAGCGATCCGATGAAGAATCCGGGTATGAGTCGCATAGCCGGCGAGGAGGGCGCGCGACGATGATGGTGGCGCGCATTCGCGTGGTGCCGCGTTTGACAAGGGACACGCGCCGAAGTACCTGGCATCTGCCCGAAGGAGGGTTCACCTACTATCGGGGGCGGGTGACCTCGCTGGGCTTGGTGCGTTAGGCGAAGCCTTGCGCGGGAGCGGAGCCGCCTTCCAGGAGGACGCGCTCCACCAAGACGCCCGGCGGAACGGCGCCTTCGATGGCGTCGTCGGAGTCGTTGACCACCGTCCGCGGGACGCCGTAGACGTGATAGCGCTGCGAGAGATCGGGATACTCGTTGGCCTCGACGATCGTCGCGCTGACGTTGGGATTGGCCAAGGCGAGGGAGACGGCCAGACTGGCCATCTGCGGGCAATAGGGTCAGGTCGGGGTGACGAAGACCTTGAGGTCGACGGGCTCGGTGAGGGCGGAGAGCTGGGCGCGCGCCTCCGGCGCCAGGCCCTGCTCTGCGCCGCCCATCTCCAGCACGGACTTGAGGAAGGCCGGGAACTCGTAGCCGCCGGGGAAGCCGACGAACCGGACCCGTCCGCCCCCCTCGCCGTCGAACAGCAGCGTGGGAACGCGGTCGACGCCCACGCTCTCGGCCTCTGCGCGGTTGGCGACGAGATCCAAGACCGTCAGGTTGAGGCGCGGCATCAACTCGGAGAGCTCGCTCATGAGACCCTCCGCGGCCTCGCAGGTCTCGCATGGGACGACTCCCGGCACGATGAGCGGGCTCGTGCGCTGGGTGTAGAGCGTGAGGCTCACGTCCTTGGACATGCCCTCGGCCATCTCGCGGAGCGTCTTGCGGTCGTTCTCGCGGATCAGTCCCATGGCGTTCTCCCTCGCGTGGTCGCGGTCGGTGGACACCTGACTGTTACCCAGGCGCCGGTGGCGCAATCGCAAGGTTTCCTCATCATCCTCTGCAGAAAATCCCAGACGGGTGCGGTAGGATGGTGCTGGAGGGCCAGGCCGTGACCGATGCGCCGAACGCGCTGAACCTGATCTTCTCGATGCCGGCGGCCGCGCCGGGCATCGTCCAGCACGCCGTGCGGGCCGGGGCCCCGGCTCGCGAGGGGCCTCACGCGCTCGCGGGCGCGACGTTGGATCCCCTCGTCGGGGGACTGTTGATCGCCGCCTGTCTGGCCGTCGCCGTGGGGTGCTTCCTCCTGGCCGCCGGCGCGGCGCGACGCGAGGTCGGCGAGCGCCGCGTGACCTCCGGTGCCTGGTGGCTGCGCTGACCGGGATTTACATCTTGACGTCGCTGATCTGAATGGTCGGCTGGACGTTGGTGTAGTTGGGGATGTCTCCCATGATGGCCTCCGCATGGGGGCCGAACGACGCCTGGAAGGCTTCGACGGTGTCGAAGTAGAGATGCCCCATCGCCGCGTACGCCGGCGGCGAACCCGGGGCCGCACCCGCAAGGCCCTGCTCGACGGCCACGCCCTTGCACGCGGATCCCAACTTCTCGCGGACCATCGGTATGTGCCGGTTGGTGTAGTACGCCATGTCGAAGCGGGTATCGGAGGTTTGCGGGTAGAGCACGCTGACTTTGATCATCGCACGTTCCTCCGTCAGGATCGGGGGTGAGCCGGCGAGCGGTCCACCTCAAGTTCCCGCGATGCGGAGAGCGCTTCGACGCGCGTGAGAGGAGCACCCTTTAGCGCATTCGAAAGCCAGCCGCATGCAACACGACAGCTTGAACAGGCGCCGGGTGCTGCTTGGCATGTCGGCAGTAGGGCTCGGAGCCGCGGGCCTCACGCTCGGTGCGCGCTCGGCGGCGCAGGCGGCGTCGGAGCTGACGATCTTCGCCGCGGGCACGCTCGCCAAGCCGTTTCGCTCGCTCGACGGCGTCTTCTCGAAGGGCCACGGCGGCATGGGCGTGCAGCCGCAATTCGGCGGCAGCGTCAAGATGGCCAAGCAGGTGACGGAGCTCCACGAGGTCGCGGATATCGTGGCCGTCGCGGATTACAGCGTCATCCCGAAGTACCTGATGCCGAAGTACACGAGTTGGTATGCCGGCTTCGCGTCGAACGCGGTCACGTTCATCTACACGGAGCGCAGCAAGTTCGCCGGCGAGATCAACGCGCACAACTGGTACGAGGTGCTCGCGCGCCCCGGCGTGCAGATCGGCCGCTCCAATCCCGACACCGATCCGTCGGGTTACCAGACGCTCTGGCTGCTCGATCTGGCGTCGATGTACTATCACCAGCCCGGTCTGGGCCAGAAGATCCTCGCCAACGCCCCGGTCTCGAACATGCGTGACACGGAGACCGAGCTGATCCCGGCGTTGCAGTCGGGTCAGATCGATTACCTGGCGATCTACCGCTCGAGCGCTCTGCAGCAGGGGTACAAGTTTCTCGAGCTGCCTCCGCAGATCAACCTGAGCGACGCGCGCTTCTCCTCGTTCTACGCCAAGGCGAGCGCGCGAACCAAGAACGGAACGCTCAAGGGAACGCCGATCGTCTACGCGGCGACCGTGCCGAACAACGCGGCGCACGCGCAGGCGGGCTTGGAGTACCTCGCGCTCTTGCTGGGCGGAGTTGGCAAGGCGGTTCTCGAGAAGGCCGGCTTTGGTGCCGTCTCGCCGGGGTACGCCTTCGGCGGGGCGCATCTGCCGGCGGCCTTGCGCTCGCTGACCAAGCCGTGGCCGCTCGCCTAGGGGGCTCCGCCCGCCTTCTGATCCTCGTCTTCTCGGTCCTCGCGGGGCTGGCGCTGCTCTTCGTGGTGGCGCCGCTCGTGCAGCTGTTCGCCACGCAGACGCCCTCGAGCTTCGGGCACGCCGCCGCGGACCCGTCGGTCCGCGCGGCGATCGCGCTCAGCGTGGCGACGGCGTTCGTCACGGCGGCGATCGCGCTGCTGCTGGGCGTTCCGCTGGCATATCTGCTCGCGCGGCACGCGTTTCCCGGCAAGAGCCTGGCGGCGGCGTTGGTCGATCTGCCGTTGGCCGTTCCGCACACCGTGGTCGGGATCGCCTTGCTGCTGACCTTCGGCCGCACGGGGTGGCTGGGCATCCTGCTGGGGGCGCTCACGGGCGTGCGCTTCTGGGGGACCGCGGCGGGAATCGTCGTCGCGATGCTCTACGTGAGCTTGCCGTACACGGTCAACGCGGCGCGGATCGCGTTCGAGGCGATCGAGCCCGACCTCGAGCACGCGTCGCGTACGCTCGGGGCGGGGGCGTGGGTGACCTTCAGTCGCGTGACCCTGCCGCTTGCCTGGCGCGGCATCCTCACCGGCGCGATGCTCTCCGGCGCGCGCGCGCTCAGCGAGTTCGGCGCCATCGTCATCCTCGCGTACTATCCGATGGTGGCCCCCGTCAAGATCTACGACCTCTTCCTGCAAGGGGGCTTGAGCGGCTCGTCCGCGGCGGCCGTGGTGTTCCTGCTGGTCGTGCTCGTGATCTTCGCGGGCCTGCGGTGGCTGACGAGAGGAGGCGTCCGCTCAGGCCTGGGCGGCTGAGGCGCGAGCGCACGCAGCGGGGGCACGGCGCGTGCGCGCGTGCCCCCCTGCGCCGCACTCCTGGACGAGTGGTTAGGACGGCCAGTCGAGCTTGCAGATTTGCTTGACCGAGGCGGCGTCGGGTGCGATCCTCGCGGCGGGCTCCATGTCGACGATATCGATGACGTCGTACTTGTCCTCGGGCGTGCCGTTGGGGCGCAGCTTGCCCACCCACATCGGCCACATCAGCGCGTGGTTGCTGTCGCGGTAGTACGCCTCGCCCTCCCAGAGCGAATGGAACTCCGCGCCTTGGAGCGCATGGCAGACCTTGAGGGCGTCGGTGGACTTCGCCTCGCCGATGGCCCACAGCATGCGGTCGAGGGCCACGTAGCCGAAGCAGCTGCGGGCGGTCGCCGGCGTGCCGTAGCGCTTGCGGTACTCGGCGGAGAACTCGCTGCCCAGCGTCTTGCCCTTGCCGAGCACGACGCTGTCCTTGTAGTACCACTCGCTGCCCCAATAACCGATGCGCACGTCCGGCGGCAGGGCCCAGATCGCCTCGAGCTCGGCGGCCCATCCGCCGACGTTGATGTGCTTGAAGAGGCCGAACTGCGAGCCTTGCTTCATGAAGTTGATGAAGTCGGCGCCGGCGAGGTTGACGATCACCACGTCGGGTTTGGCCGCCACGATCTGCGGGATGTAGGCGCTGAAGTCGGAGGTGCCCAGCGGGGTGAGGACGTTCTTGACGACCGTGGATCCGGTCTTCTTGGCCACGTCCTCGTAGCCCGCGGCCAGCGAGTGGCCGAAGGCGTAGTCGGGCGTGACCATGTACCAGCGCTTGCCCAACTCCTTGGCGAAGGTGAAGCCCGTGGCGTGGGTGACCATCCACGTCTGGTGGCAGGTCATGAAGCTGTTCCAGTGACACTGCTTGCCGACGGCGTCGTCGGTGTGACCGCCCGCATCGACGAACGGTATGTTGAGCGAGTTGGCCGCGTTGGCGGTGGAGAGCGTGACGGCGCTGTTCACCGTGCCGACGAGGCCCACGACCTTGTCCTCGTTGATGAGCTTGCGCGCCTTCTCCACGGCCACGCCCGGATTGTTCTGATTGTCTTCCGTCACGAGCTCGACCTTGCGCCCGAGCACGCCGCCTTTCTTGTTCCAGGCCTCGACGACCATCTCCATGCCTCGGGTCTGGCTCTGCGCGAGGGCGGAGTACACGCCCGTGATCTCCTCGGAGTTGCCGATCTTGAGGACCTCCGCGGCCTCGCCGCGGCTGGGAATGATGGCGGGGAATCCGGCCGATGCGACGGCGGCGCCGACGGCGGCGCCTTTGATGAACGTCTCACGGGAGATAGAATTTGGCATGCCAAAGCTCCTATCTTGACGATTGCGAATTATGAGCGCGCATGGCGCCCGGGCACCACCGCTCTTCAAGACAATAACGCAATTCAGCGGCCGATCCTTGCGGACGGGCTACTCTTTTCGACGTGCGAAGCATGCGACGGCTTCCCGAGCCCTCGCTCGTCATGCTGGCGCTCCCTTCCCTTTCACGCCGGCTCCGATCCGACGACCAACACGGCGCACGGCGCGTACCGGGAGATCCGGTCGGAGACGCTGCCGCTCAAGAATCGCTCCACCGGCGAGAGTCCGCGCCGTCCGACGACGATCAGGTCGGCGCCGAGCTGATGCGCAGCGGTGATCACGTCGTCGGCGGGGTGGTCGCCCTCCACCACCACCAGCCTTGCCTCCACGCCGCGCTCGCGCGCGTGCTCGATCAGCGGCAAGGCGCGGCGCTCGTAGAAGGCGCGCGCGTCGGCGATGGAGCTGGCACGCTCCTGGGACGTCTCCGCGTGGTCCGGCGCCCGGGCCACCGAGACGACCTCGACGCGGGCCCCAAAGCGCTCCGCGATCGCGATAGCGTAGTCGAATGCGCGACGCGCATGCTCCGATCCGTCCCAGGCGATCACGATGTGAGAAAACACCTTCGGTACTCCTTGCGCCACTCACCAATTGCGGATGGATGGATAGAACAACAGGACGCCGATCACGAAGACCAAGATGTACGAGAGGTAGGCCGCGATCGCCCCCGACTGGGTCGCGCGCGCCAGGTCGGCGATGCGCAGCATGGCGGCCGCGACCTTGCGGTAGAAGGGGAGGTCGAAGAGCGGCAGGCTGCGGCTCTCGTAGCGGATGCTGCGCGGCGCCAGGCGCGGCCCTTCCACCGTGATGATGCGCTCGGTGCGCAGGGCCGGGGCCGAGATCGCTCGCGTGGGGTTGACGAAGCCGGTGCCCGTGTAGCTGGTGGAGGCGGCGTAGACGTTGCCGGAGGTCCAGACCGGGGATCGGCGCGCCTTGGGGCGCGCGATCAGCGCGACGAAGAGCGCGAACAGGGCGCCGAAGCCCACGAATTGGGCGAGCAGACCGAGCGGAGAGATCGATGCGAAGCCGGGGTAACTGGGCGCGAGGAGCGGTGCCGTGGCGATCATGGCGCGCGCGGCGCCGACTCCGGCCAGGCCGTCGACCGCGGGCGCGATCCATCCGAGGTACGCCGGCGCGAAGACGCCGACCGCCACGACGCCGAGCGCGAGGATGGCCATGCCGCCGGCGCGCGCCCCGAGGCGCTCTTGGGCTCGCTGCGCCTCGGGCGTCCGCGGGGCGCCGAGGATGGCGACGCCGAGGGCCTTCGTGAAGGCGACGATGGCGAGGCCGGCGGCGACTCCGATCGCGGCGGCGGCCAAGGCAAACGTCACCTCGGCCGTCGTGTCGCGCAAGCGGAACGCCTGCATCAGGGTCTCGAGCACCGACCATTCCCCGGCAAAGCCCGCCAGCGGGGGCAGCGCCGCCAGCGAGAGCGTCGCGACTCCGGTGAGCAGCGCCGTTGCGGGGAGCCTGCCGGCAAGTCCGCCCAGGCGCTGGAACGAGGTGGTGCCGGCGGCGCTTCGGATGGAGGAGGCGCCCAAGAAGAGCAGGGCTTTCGCGAACGCGTGGGCCGTGAGATGCAAGAACGCCGCGGCCACGGCCATCCCGAGCAGGAGCGGCAGGTGCAGGGTCTTGGCCACCAACGCCGCGCCGAGCGCCGCGACCACGATCCCCCCGTTCTCGATGCTCGAGTATGCGGCAAGGGAGCGCAGGTCGTGTTGCGCCACGGCGTAGGCGATGCCGAGGAATGCGCTGATGCCCCCGATGGCGAGCACGAGCATGCCCCACCACAGCGGAACCGGCCACGCCGGCGCGATCAGGAACCGAACGATGCCGTAGAAGCCCACGTTGAGCGCGCCGCCGGCCATCAGCGCCGCGACGAGCGAGGGTGCCGCGGTGTAACCCAGCGGGAGCCACGCTTGCAGGGGCATCGCGCCGAGCTTGGCGCCGAACGCGACGAGGAAGAGCAGAAAGACGGCTCCGGCGAGGGGAGCCGAGAGCGACGGCGCGTTCGCGAGCAGCCGGCGCAGCGAGAAGTCGACGTCGCCGCGTGCCAGGATCAACAGCGCGGCGATCAATCCCGCTCCCGCCGCGTGCGTCACCACGGCCGTGACGTATCCGGCACGCTGCCCGCCGGGGTCGCTCCCGGCGAATCCCGCCGCCCAGTAGAAGGCGACCGCGAGCAGCTCCCAGGCGAAGACGAAGAGCAGGGCGTCATCGGCCACGCAGATCAGCAGCGAGGCGAAGAGGATCGCCGCCGAGACCGCCGCGGCCGTGCCCCCGCCGCTGCGCTCGTCGGCGGTGCGCCCGCCCAGCGCGTAGATGCCCACGGCGGTGGCCACGACGGCGATGACGGTGACGAAGAACGCCGAGAGCGGATCGAGGCGCACGGCGGTGTGCAGCGCCTCGGAGCCGGCGAACGCGGCGGCGGGCTCGCCCAACGCCCGCATGCCGCCGGCCAGCGCGCAGAGTCCGGAGAGCGTGAGGCCCGCGAAGCCGATGGCGCGACCGGTGCGTCCGGGGAGCAGGATCGCCGCGACGATCGCGGTGGCGGCGACGCCGAGGGCCAACAGGATCGACTCCAGCGCGCTCATCGGACGGCCTCCCGCGCGTGCGCCGTCGCGCGGCCAAGGGCAACCCAGAGGCCGTGGATGATGGCGAGCGGCGCCGGCGGCGAGCCCGGGACCCGCACGTCGACGGGGAGCACGCGGTCCACCGGGCCCACCACGTCGCCGTCGGCGGCGAAGATGCCGCCGGAACAGGCGGAGGTCCCCACGGCCATGACGATCTTGGGCTCCGGCATCGCCTCGAAGGTCAGACGCAACGGGTCGGCCATCGCCGTGGTGACGACGCCGGTCACGACCAGCACGTCGGCGTGGCGCGGGGAGGCGGTGAGAAAGATGCCCAGGCGTTGGAGGTCGTAGAACGGGTTGAAGAGCGCTTGCAGCTCCTGCTCGCACGAGGCATCGCTCCCCGCGTCCACATGGCGCAGATGGACCGATCGGCCGAGCGGCGCCACGCGCGCGCGCAAACGCTCTCGCGCGGCAGTCACCTCGTCGGGGACGAGGGCGAGCTCGAACTCCGGCGTCATGCGATAGGCGTTGGGCGCGACGCGCTGGCATTGACCGCACTGGATGCACCGCCCGCGGTCGACACGGGCGCCCCCGCCTTCCAGCGTGAGGGCGCGCGGCAGACAGGCTTCCTCCCCGCGCCGGTACTCCTCGAGGGCGGCCCCGTCGAGCACCTGAACGCCGCCGCGATAGCGCGGCGGCATGGCCTCGGCTTCGAACGGATAGCGGGTAGCCAGGATGCCGCCGCGCAAGCCGCGCCAGATCCAGTTCGTCATCGGTCGGTCTCCGCGTGGATCAAGCCGAAGGAGTGCTCGATGAAGGAGAAGTCGGTGAAGATGTTGCCGGGAAGCGACGGCACGAAGAGCGGCCAGTTGGCGAACGACGCCGAGCGAATCGCCACGCGCGCCGGCGCGCCGCCCTCCAGCCGCACGTAGTACAGGAGCTCGCCCTGCGGCGACTCCACGCGCGCGATGGCGGAGCCCTCGCGCACGGGGACGGAGCTGCGGACGGGTCCATCCGGTATGCTGTCCAGCGCGTTGCGAATCAACCGGAACGAGCGCCGCATCTCCACGGCGCGCACGCGGGCGCGCGCGTAGGCGTCGCCGCCGTCGGCGAGCGCCTCGTCGCCTTGGAGCGGCGTGTAGAGCCAGCCGTCGCGCAGCCGCGCGTCGCAGGAGACGCCGGAGCCGCGCGCCACGGGGCCGACGCCGCCGAGCTCGCGGACGATGTCGGGCGCGAGACGTCCCGTGCCGATCAGGCGGTCCATCGAGGATTGCGTGCCGAAGAAGCCCTCGACGGCGGCGACCGCGTGGCGCTCGACCTCGTCGAGACCTCGCTCGGCGGCCTCCAGCAGCGGCGGAGCCAGATCGTCGCGCAGGCCGCCGACGCAGATGACTCCGCGCGCGAAGCGGCTGCCCGTCGCCTCGGCGAGCAGACGGTGGACGCGCTCCTTGGCGGCGAGCAGCTGCGCCGCGCCGATCGCGAGCGACCCGTCCTCGGCCAGCTTGGCGAGCGCGTCGAGGTGCTGGTGCACGCGCTCGAGCTCCACGAGGGCGGAGCGCAGCGCCCGCGCTCGCGGCGGCACCTCGAGGTCCAGCGCGTCCTCCACCGCGCGCGAGAACGCCGTCGCGTGGCTGGCCGCGGTGGCGCCGCTGACGTGCTCGGCCACCAGCGGGGCCACCTCCAGCGGAACCCCCGCGAAGCGCTCCTCGACACCGCGGCGCTTGGCGTAGATGGCCGGATGGACGTGCACGAAGTCCTCACCCGCGGTCTCGATGATCCAGCGCATCGATTCCACGATGCCGGAGCGCACGGGTCCGTAGAGCACGACCGAGAGCTCCTCGCCTTGACCGCGGCGCAGCCGGTCCGCGGACGGAGGCGGCAACGCGGGCGTCGCGTCGGGCAGGCCGGTGAAGGCCACGCCGAAACGGTCGCGGGCCTCGCGCTCGTGCCAGTACGCCGCCGGCACGCGCTCGGCGATGGAGTCGACGCCGGCGCCGGCCGCGCCCGTGAAGGCCTCGAGGCCGTCGTCCCCGTCGGTCACGTAGGTCAAGCGCACGGCCTCGCCGCGCGCGTCGGCATAGAGCCAGCAGAAGCGCGCTCCGGAGCGCACGCGCTCGACGGCCATGCGCGCGGCTTCGCGAGCGTCGAGGCGGGAAGCGGCGGTCACGGCGCGACTCCCACGATGGCGGCGGAGCGCTCGATCAGGACGGCCAGCGGCTGCGGAACGATCAGCCCCAGACCCAAGACGACCAGAAAGCCGAGGACCAGTGCCGTCACGGCGACGGGTGAGTCCTCGCCGCCGGCCACCGATGCGGGGCGCTCGCCGCCGCACATCTGCGTGACCCACCGCAGGAGCCCGGCGAAGGCGATCACCAGCAGCCCCAGCACGGCGAACGCGAGCCCCCACGAGGGCGAGGAGAAGCCTCCCGCGAGCACCATCAGCTCGGAGCGGAACGGGCCGAACGGCGGGGCGCCGGCCAATGCCAGCCCGGCGAGGGCGAAGAGCGTCCCCGAGTAGGGCAGCGCGCTCATGGCGCCGCGGATGCCGGCGATCTCACGGGTATCGTAGCGGTGCGCGATGCGCCCCGCGGCTTGGAAGGCCAGGGACTTCGCCGAGGCGTGCGTGATGGCGTGGAGGAGCGCTCCGGCTACCGCCAACGGCGCGCCGAAGCCCAAGCCGCTGGCGACCACGCCCATGTGCTCGATGCTCGAGTAGGCCAGCATGCGCTTGAGATCGCGCTGCTGCAGCAGGACGAAGGCCGCCAGCGCGAGCGAGAGCAAGCCGACGATGAAGAAGAAGGTGTGGACGAAGTGGCTCCCCACCGCCGCCGTCGTGATCGCGGTGAAGCGCAGGATGACGTAGAGCGCGTCGGAGAGCAGGATGCCCGAGAGCATCGCGCTGGTGGGCGTGGGTCCGGCGCCATGGGCGTCGGGAAGCCAGGTGTGCATCGGCGCCAGGCCCATCTTCGTGCCGAAGCCGATCAACGCGAAGACGAACGCCAGCCGCACGGCGTCGGGATCGAGCCGCTTGGCGGCGGCGAGGTAGGCCTGCCACTCCGGCACGTGATGGAAGCCGAGGACCGTGGTTGCCGAGGCGTAGAGCAGCAGCACCCCCACCAAGCCGATCGCCAGCCCGCAGGATGCGATGAGGATGTACTTCCACGCCGCCTCGAGGGCGGCGTCGGTGCCCTCCAAGCGCACCAGGAGCGCGGCGATGACGGTGGTCGCCTCGACGGCGACCCAGAGCCCCGCCATGTTGGTGAGCACCGGAACCAGCGCCTCGGCGCAGGCGAAGGCATTGGTCAGGGCGAGGAAGCGGCGCCGGTAGCGCGCGCTCGGGGCTTCTTTGACACCCTGCACCTCGACGTACCAGGACGTGTAGAGTCCCACGGTGCCGTAGACGATTCCGACGGGCAGCAGAAAGAGCGCGGAGAGCGCGTCCAAGCCGCTCTGGCCCTTGGCCGTCGCGAGGGCGAGCACCACGATCAAGATGCCCGTGGCCAGACCACCGACGGCCGTGAGCGGCCGGCCGATGCGCGAGGGAAGGAGCAGCGAGAGGACGGCCAACGCGCCGGGGATCGCGATGATCCACGCTTGCAGGTGGCTCATCCCCGCAGCTGCTCCAACGGCGCGATCGACGCGGAGGCCCGCTGCTCGACCAAGATGCGCACCAGGACCGAGAAGACGAAGACCGCGACCAGCACGTCGATGAGAAGCAGCACTCCCACGACGAACGGCAGGCCCGGCGCCAGCGTCACGGTGCCGAAGAAGAGGCCGTCGTCGAGCGTCAGGAAGGCGACCACCTGGGCCAGAGCATTGGGGCGCAAGATCGCCACGAGGAAGCCGACGAAGACGATGGAGAGCGTGGTGGCCAGATCCGCGCTCGGGAGAAAGGCCCCGCCGCGAATCGGCAGGCGCGCGGCCGTGAGCATGGCCAAGCCGATCAATCCGGCCGCGATCAAGATGGAGAGCGTGACGTTGATGCGCGCGGGGAGCTCGACGCGCGAGGGAACCCGGGTCAACAATGCCCGCATGTAGGCCGGGAGAGCGATGGCCTTGGTCAGGAGCGTGAGCACGGCCAGGACGATCAGATCGGCGGCATGCAGGCTGATGCCGATGGCCAGACAGATCAGCGCGACCAGCGTCGCCTGCACGGCATAGAGGCTGATCAGCTCGGAGACCACCACCGACCGCAGGAGGGCCAACTGCACCAGGAGCAGCAAGGCATCGACGGTTCCCGCGAGCGCTTGCGAGGGCGTGAGCACGTGCGGCATCACCCGATCCCCACCAGGTAGACGAAGACGGCGAGCACCGCGACGAGCATGCCGGTGGCGATGAACTCGGTGATCTTGTAGAGGCGCAGCTTGGCGAACGTGCTGTCGATGACCACGACAACCATCCCCAGCAGCACGACCTTGGCGAACAGCGTCGCGACGGCCCAGAGCACCGACGGCAAGCTCCCGTCCGCCGAGAGGCCGCGCGGGAGCAGAAGCACGTTGAGAAAGACCGTGTAGAGCAGGAACTGCTTCATCGACGAGCCCCACTTGAACAGGGCCATCTCCGGTCCGGCATGCTCGAAGAGCCGGGCGTCGTCGATCATGCCGAACTCGATCGTCGCCGAGGAGCTCTCGATGGGGATGCGTCCCGTATCGACCAGCAGCATCATGAAGAACGCGGCGGCCGCCAGGACGTGCGCCGGGCGCAGCACGTTGGCGGCGGAGGCGCGCAGGGCGGCGTTCATGGCGTACGGGAGGTCCGTGCCCGTGATGAACGCCACGGAGAAGAAGACGAAGATCAGCGTCGGCTCGACCAGGATGCCCACCATGACCGCGCGGCTCGCGCCGAGGGACGTGTACTGCGAGGCGCCGTCGATGGCCGCGAGCGCCGTCACAAAGCCGGCGAGAGCGAAGACGAAGGCGCTTCCGAGGATGTCACCGTAGGTGGCGCCCGGCAACGGATAGGTGGTGAGCACCGGGATGAGGGTGGCGATGGAGCAGTACGCCGCGCACGCCACGTAGGGCGCCGCGCGGAAGACCCACGACGACGTCTCGGGAACGAGGCGCTGCTTGCGCAGCATCTTGAGGATGTCGCGGTAGGGCTGAAGGAACGAGGGGCCGCGCTTGCCCTGCAGCCATGCCTCGACGCGGCCGATCACGCCCGTGAGCAGCGGCGAGAGAAAAACGACGGTGAGGACTTGGGCGGCTTGGACGACGATCGGCGCGAGCTTCAGGTCGTCCATGGTCGCCTACCCGGTAGGGCCGTTTCGGTCATCAAGGACTCCCGACATGACGTTTGAGCGGTCGTGTCAGGAGCCATTGGCCCGAAGGCGGTTCGCGGCAATTCTGCCGCCCGGCGAGCTCCACCGCCGGTCCGAGAGGCGTATGCGTACGGATTCTTGAGGTCTCTCGCAGCCCCCTTCCCCGCGACGATGGCGATGCGTCAGGTGGGGATGGTGGTCTTGAGGAGACTGGTAAGCATTGCGCTCGCGCCCTTCCAGGCGATCTCCACGCCGATGCAGAGCAAGAGAAACGCGGAGAGCCGCACGAGGATGCCGATCCCGGTCTGGCCGAGCAGGCGCGAGAAGCGTTCGGCGAACCGATAGGGCAGGTAGATCGAGAGCGCGATGAGCCCCATGCCCACCAGCGCGACGATCGCGGAGAAGAGCGGTGAGGTGGAGTAGCGAGAGATGTCGGCGCCCAGCGTGACGGCCACGGAGATGGAGCCCGGTCCCACCGTCAGCGGCAGGGTGAGAGGATAGAAGGCGCGGCTGGCGAGCTCCTCGGGAGTCCAACGCGTGGTTGCGCCGGCGGTCGCCGGTTCGGCCCCGCGGTTGAGCAGGTTCCAGCCCGCCGCCATCACCACGAGCCCTCCCGCCACGCGCAGCGCTGGCACGGAGACGCCGAAGAACGCGAGAACGTGCGAGCCCAGGAAGAACGATCCGATGAGCAGCCCGAAGCCGTAGAGCGCCACGCGGCGGGCGATCAGCGTGCGCTCCGCGGGGGAGCACCCGGCGGTCAAGCCGAGAAAGATCGGCGCGCCCCCGAAGGGGTTGATCATCGGCAGCAGCGCTCCGATGACGAACAGGACGGCTTCGATTCCCCGTAGCGCTTGCTCGATCATCGGTGCGGGGTTCCACGCTCGGTGCTCTGGACCATGCGCTTCGTCATCCCGTGGTCGCGGAGGCCCCCATGGCGCGCCGGGGAACTACGGGGGACTGGATCCGGTACTCCGGAGGAGGGGTCATGGGTACGAGTGAGGCTATGGTGCCGAGCGGCGCGACCGGCATCGACGCCGTCTTCTATTCGGTGAAGGACGTGAAGCGCGCGCTGGCGTTCTACCGCGGAGTGCTCGAGATTCGCGCCGTGACGTGGGAGTCCGAGCACGGCGCCGAGTTCATCCTTCCCGACGGAACCGCGTTCGGCATCGGCGCATACCAGAGCGGGGAGTGGAAGCCATCCGGATGCGTGCTCTTCGCCGTGGACGACGTGGAGGCCGCCGCGGCCTGCGTTGCCGAGCTGGGCGGAAAGCTCGACGGCGAGGTGCGCACCTTCCCGACGTGCCGGGCGCAATGGTGCGAGGACCCCGACGGCAACTCGTTCGTCCTCCATCGCCGCATGGTGTGATCGCCGCGGTCAGGGCGTGAAGTGCACCGTGACGGTCCCAAGGCTGCCGAAGTCGGCGGAGACCCTGTCGCCCGGAGCGATCGGAAGCGGCGTCACGAGCGTCCCGGTCGTGACCACCTCGCCGGCGCGCAGCACGATCCCCAGGCTCGAGAGCTCGTTGGCCAGCCACGCGAGGGCGACGCGCGGATCGCCCAGCACGTTGGCGCCGCTGCCTTCAAGCGGGGGCTTGCCGGCCACGGCGGCGGTGACGCGGTGGGCGGCAAGGTCGATCCCGCGCCACGCCGGCGGCGCCTCGAGGCCCAGCAGAAACCAGTGGGCGCAGGCGTCGTCGGCGATGAGCTGGGGCGCGCCGGCGCCGGCGTAGTTCTCGTAGCGCGAATCGGGTATCTCGATGGCGAGGTGCAGCGCGCCCACGGCGCTCATCACCTCGTCGAGCGTGTACGGCGCGGCGCGCGGTGGCTGATCCCTCGCCATGCGGAACGCCAGCTCGGGCTCGGCCACGCGCATGCGGTTGCCGGTGAGGGAGTGCGCCGCGCCATTCGCGATGACGCGCTCCGCTAACAGCCGTCCGGCGATGGGACCGTCAACGTTGATGTGGCGCTGACCCGCCAGGCTCGTGGCGGCGATCTTCCAGCCGAAGAGCGGCTCGCTCGTATGGCGTTCGATCAAGGCCTGGATGGCGTAGCCCTCGGCGCGCGTGGCCGGGCGAATCGCCTCCGGTAGCGCGGTGAGCACACCGCCCTCGCTCCACGTGCGGCAGAGCAGATCCGAGGCGGCCTGCATCTGGTCTCGAGTCAGCGGCATCTCATCACTCCGTGGCGAGGGTGCGGAAGAGTTGGTGGAGGCTCGCCTTCGTCTCAAAGCCGATGCCGGGCACCTCCGGCGGCGCGATGCGGCCGTTGCGCGGCGTCACGCCGTCGGAGAGGCCGCCGAACGGCGCGAAGCAGAGCGGGTTGACCTCGCAGCCGCCCAGGCCCAGCGCGCTGACGAGGTGGACGCAGAAGAGATGGCCTCCATGCGGCCAGAACGCGGAGCGCGGCCAGCCGCGCGATTCCAGCGCCTCGACGATCTGCAGGAATCCGGGGATCCCGTAGGTGTGGACCGGATCGAAGAGCAGGATGTCTTGGGCGGGGCGGAGGCCGCCGTAGCGGTCGAGCAGCTTGGCCTCGGCGGCGGAGAAGAGCGCCTCGCCCGCGGCGATGGGTCCGCTGTACGCGGACGCCGTTGCCGCGTGGGTCTCGAAGTCCAGCGGATCGCAGATGTCCTCGAACCACCAGAGGTCGTAGGGATCGAGGGCGGCGGCCGCCGCGAGGCACTGCTGCGCGCTGTAGGCGTTCATCGCGTCGACGGCCAGGTGGATGGGGGCCGCCAGCAGCGCCTGCACGGCCTCGATGCGCTTGCGGTCCTGCGTCAGCGTGGCGCCGCCGATCTTGATCTTGACGCGCGTGTAGCCGTGGTCCAGGTGGTGCCGGACCTCGTCGGAGAGACGCGCGATATCGTCGCTGGGGTAGTAGTAGCCGCCGCCGGCGTAGGCGGGAACGGTGCGGTTCGGGGCGCGCCCGCGGCCCGCGATCTCGGCGACGAGGCGGTACAGCGGCACGCCCGCGATCTTGGCCGCGGCGTCCCAGATGGCCATGTCGAGCGTGCCGACCGCGACGCAGCGCTCGCCGTGGCCGCCGGGCTTCTCGCCCTTCATCATCGCCTTCCACGCGCGGAACGGATCGAGGTTGGTGCCGGCGTCGTTGGCGAGCTCCGCGTCGGCGGCGGCCAGGAGCCGCGGCGCGAAGCGTTCGCGGATGAGACCGCCCTGCGCGAACCGGCCGATGGAGGCGAAGCCGTAGCCGACGACGGGCTTGCCGTGACGGATGACGTCGGTGGTCAGCGCCACGATGCTGGTGGTGAGGCCGCCGGAGGGTAGTGCGGGATCGTTGTAGCGGGAGATGGGGACGGAGCGCTCCCGAATGTCGACGATGCGCATTGCGGGGCGTTCTACGGACCGTTAAGCGTGCCTTTATCTCGGGGTGCTACAACCGCGGTGAGACGGTACCCATTTGCGCTCGCACGGGGAGGCAGCACCATGTCCTTCGATGTCCTGGAGTCCCGAGAGCTTCGACCCTTCCACCGTAAGCTCACCGCGCTCTCCGCGGCGGGCATGTTCCTGGACGGCTTCGACCTGACCGTGATCGCGGTGGCCCTGCCGCTCCTGGCCAAGCAGTGGTCGATCCCGCCGAGCCTGAGCGGCTTGGTCGCCGCATCGGCCGTGATCGGCATGCTGGTGGGGTCGCTCTTCCTGGGCCACCTTACCGACCGGATCGGCCGCAAGGCGATGTACCTCTTCGACCTCGCGTTCTTCGTGGTCTTCGCGGGCTTGACGGCCGCCTCGCAGAACGTGTGGGAGCTGCTGCTTTTCCGGTTCCTGTTGGGTCTGGGCATCGGCGCCGACTATCCCATCTCGTCGACCTTGCTGGCGGAGTTCGTGCCCGCCAAGAGCCGCGGATCGTTCGTCACGCTGCTGGGCGCCACGTGGTTCCTCGGCGCGGTCTGCGCCTACCTCGCCGGCCTGGCGCTGCTGCCGTTGGGAGCCGCGGCGTGGCGGTGGATGCTGCTGATCGGCGCCGTCATCGCGCTGGTGGTGATCTTCTTCCGGGCGTCGATCCCGGAGTCGCCGCGCTGGCTCGCCTCGCGCGGGCGGACCGACGAGGCGGCCGACGTGCTGCGCTCGCTGGGCGACGGCCACACCGGCGTGCAGCGCATCGCGCCCCGCGCCTGGACCGACATGTTCTCCAAGGAGCTGATCCGCTCGACGGTCTTCGTCGCGGGATTCTGGTTCTGCTACGACGTGGCGTTCTACGGCATCTCCATCTACACGCCGACCATTCTGAAGAACTTCACCACCGGCTCGGCCAGCGCGGCATATCTGGGCTCGGCGATCGTCTCGCTGCTGGGCCTGGTTGGCGCGTTGATCGGCGTGGCGCTGGTGGACCGCTGGGGGCGCCGGCCCCTGATCCTGTTCTCCTTCGCCGGTCTCACCGTGTTGCTCGCGGCGCTGGCCGTGGAGCCCTCGCCGGCGCTGGCGATGCTGGTGGTGCTCTTCGGTCTGGCCACGCTCTTCGCCAACATGGGACCGGGCGTGCTCGACTTCGTCTATCCCACGGAGATCTTCCCGACCGGCGTGCGCGCGGGAGCCACGGGCTTCGGCACGGCGGTGAGCCGCGTGGGCGCGATCCTCTCCATCCTGGTCTTCCCGGGCTTGGTGCAGTCGCTGGGGTTGCAGGCTGCGTTGTGGCTCTTCGTCGCGGCATCGGCGGCGGGGCTGGTGATCTGCTTCGCCCTGGCGCCGGAGACCAAGGGACGGGCGCTGGAGGATCTGAGCGAGCCCGCGGGCGTTTCGGGGACGCAGACCGCGCGCGAGCCGGCGACGGCGGGAGTCGCGTAAGGAGCAGAGATTCAGCTGGATCTCGCGAGACGGCCGCGCGCGGACGAACCAGGCAACCCTGCATTCTGGGTATCAGGTGAGTGCAATGCAGAGGCGGCGATGGGCGCGGATGGCAGCGCGCGGTCTGGTTGCCACGGCGCGGACGGCGGCGACGCTCTACGCGGCGTATGCCGCGGCGGCATGGTTCGGCTACGGGCGCGTGACTCGTGCCGTGAGCGAGGCCGGCCGCGTTCCGCTCTTGGACGCGCTGATGCCGGAGTTCGAGGTGCGGGTGG
>DATLUD010000034.1:0-95826 GCA_035533275.1 Candidatus Dormiibacterota bacterium
GCGAGCGGTTCTTGGAGTTCTTCGAGGAAAGAGCCGTCCCCGCCCTGCGCTCGAAAGGCATGCGTATAGTTGGTCCGCTCATCGACCTCGAGAACCCGGACGTCTTCATCTGGCTGCGCGCGTTCCCGTCGCTCGAGGAGCGCGACCGTATGAAGAGCGCGTTTTACGACGGGGAGGAGTGGAAGAACGAGTTGGAAGCGATCGCGATGCCGATGCTCGAGAGCTACGACGTTGCGCTCACCTCGATGTCGCTGGGCTTCGTCGACGACCTTCAGGCTGCCGAGACGACACGGTGAGCTCGCGCCGGAACGCGTTGCCGGCGCTTGCGCATGAGGCGGAACCTCGTCGTGCGTGCGCCTACTCCAGGCTGAGGTAGAGTCGCTTGTTGATCCGGCCCTTGTTCTCCGTGCGATAGATGGACACAAGGCCAACCTCCCGCGTGTCGTGCACGTGCGTTCCGCCACACGCCTGCGCGTCGAAGCCCTCGATCTCAACCACGCGTACGCGGCCGTCGACAACCGGAGGCTTCACCTCCAGCGTTCGCAACAGATCCGTCCGGCGGCTGAACTCCTCTTCGGGGATGTCGTACGACCGCAGCGCGTGAGGCTCTCGCAGGACGGCGTTCACCTTGCTTTCCAGCTCCGCGCGGAGCGCGGGCGAGAACCCCTCGATCTTGAAGTCGATCCGCGCGTAGTCTTCCGCCATCTGCACGCCGGTGATCCAGCCGCCGTAGTCGCGCAGGGCGATCGTGTTCAAGACGTGCAGCACGGTGTGGTAGCGCATCAACGCCAGACGGCGCGCTCCGTTGACGCGCAGCCTCGCCAGCCGCCCCACGGCGTCGGCCGGGAGCGTCCCGTCCGTCACGTGCCATACCACGCCGTCGCCGTCCGCGAATGCCGAGGCGATTGCCGTCTCCCGTCCGCCGTCTATGACGACCACGCCGTCGTCCGGCGGCTGGCCGCCGCCGCCCGGATAGAAGCAGGTACGATCGAAGGCCACCGCGTTCTCGCGCACCGCGACCACCGTCGCCTCCGCTTCGAAGGCGTACTCGTCGTGCAGGTAGAGGCGGATGGTCGCAGGCGTGCTCATGCGGAGGGATGCGCTCTTCGCATCCCTCCTCCGCTCTCCCTCGGGTACCGTGGGCCCCGTTCAGATCTTCTCAGTCAGCGTGAAGAGGATCTGCCGGCCCTGGCCCCATTGCGTGGTGTTGAACCCGTTGTTCACCTTGAGCAGGTACGCGTAGTCCGTCAGGTTGAGAATCGAGAGGTTCCATCCGAACGCGTAGGGGCTCCCGATGCCCGCGTCCCTGCCGACGCTGACGTTGAACGTCAGATGCGGCAGCAGCCGCCCGCCGCTGCCGTCCAGGAACTGCACGGGGAAGCCGGTGCCGTAGATGGTCTGCAGGCTGGCGTTGTAGGCGCGCTCGCGGCCGAAGACGTGCTCGTATGCCGCCTGCGCCGAGACCGTCTGGTCGTGATCCTCCGGCTCGAGCTGGCTCGCGCCGGCGACATCGGCCGGCGAGAAGAGAAACGTCCCGCCGCTGATCCCCTGCGCGAGTGATTGGCTGATCGTCGACGAGAGATACCAGAAGTCGCCGCCGGGGACGTAGCGCTGGAGGCGCATGTCGATGCCCTGCGCGCGCCCGATCGCCGAGTTGTAGAGCGCGTAGATCGGCGTGTTGGCGAGCTGCGTGGTGTCGAGGACGTTGGATACGTTTCGGCTCCAGACGTCGACGTAGCCGCTGTAGCCGGGCCCGAAGGCGTGGTGGAGGCCGAACTCCATGTAGCTGTCCTGCTCCGGCTTCAAGTCGTAGACGGGCAGCTGGGACGAGTTCCCCGAGCCGCCGGCGAAAACGGCGTCGGCGCGCGTGTCCTCCAATGCCGGCGCGGCGTAGAAGCGCCCATAGTAGTAGTGCAGGACGTTCTTGCGGTCGGCCTGGAGGTTGAGCTCGATGCGCGGCGAGATCTGGTTTCCGCTGACGAAACCCACCGAGCGGTCGTAGCGGACGCCGATGCGGCTGGTCACCACGGGCGAGATGTCGATCTGGTCCTGGACGAACGCGCCGAAGGTGGTCCCGCGCTGCCGCACGTTGCTGGCGAACGTGGGGACGCCCGTCTGCGAGATCGCGTAGTTCGAGACGACGTTGTTGGCGTCGCCCTCGACCCCGTACCCGATGGTCTGCTTGCCGGCGGTGTGGAAGACGTTCACCCGCAGGCCCGCGTAGCTGGAGATGATGTCCTGGCTCGTGGCCTGGAAGGGGGTCGTCGTGCCGTCGGGGTTCACGATGTACGAGGCCAGGTCGTTCGGCACGTCGGGATTGTAGCGCACGCGCCCGTACTTGAACCACGGGGCGACCGTGAGGTACCCCTGCAGATCCTTGGTGTAGTGCGTCCAGGTCGCCTCGTAGAAGCGGCTGTTCTCCAGCTGCGTGTCGTTGGTGCCCGGCGGCTGAACCACGGGATCGTTCGCGGAGAAGACGGTGTTGATCGGCACCTGGAAGGTGTCGAACGAGTTCACGGCGTTCACGGTGAACTTGTCGCGCGCGTCGCGCTGCCAGGTGATGCTCGCCAGCTGACTGGTGCTGCTGGACGAGTCGTGCTGCGGCACGAAAGTCGGCGAGTCGAGCCCGTCGTTGGTGCGGTTGCTGTTCAGGCTGAAGAGCGCGCCCACGTTCCCCTCCCGAAAGCGCCCCGTCACGCCGCCCTGCGCCTGGCCGAAGTTGCCGATGCCTTGCGTGATCGAGCCGTGGAAGCCGGGGGCGAAGGCGTTGACGGGCAACGTCTGGAGATTGACCACCGCGCCGCTGCGCTGGCCGCCGAACTCCGCGGGGATGGCGCCGGTGAAGACCTCCATCGAGCCGACGTACTGGGGTGGGATGACCTCGGAGAACTCCTGCGTCGTGGTTGAGGGAAGGGGAGCCCCGTCGAGGTTGTAGGTGAGGCCGTGGAAGCCGTGGGCTACCGGCTCGTTGTACGAGAAGCTCACTATTCCGGGGAGGGTCTCGATGATCGAGTTGAGCGACTTGGCTACGGGCAGCTTGGACATCTGCTCGGATCCCAATTGGTTGACGGAGACCGGGGCCCCGCGGACGGCGCGCCCGTACGTGACCACGTGACTGATGACCTTGAGTTCGAGCGTCACGGCGACGCGGGTGAGCTGCCCGGAGAAGACGGTCGTCTCGAGCTGCGCCTCTCCTGCGCCGGCCTTGCGCGCATAGAGGCGGTAGCGGCCGAACGGCACGCCCGGAAACGAGAAGCGCCCCTGCGCATCGGTGGTCGTGGAGCGGTGCGTCTGACCGGCGACCAGTTGAACGTCCGCACCCGCCACGGGGTGGTGCTGGGCATCGTCGACCGTACCGGTGACCAGGCCGCTCGTGGCGGCGAAGGCCGGAGGATGCATCAGGAAGATCATGGCGAGCATGAGCGACAGCGCCGCAACGGCGCGCGCCGCACGATGGTAAGACATCTGGAGGATTCCTCCGTAACATATAGCCGGATGGGCTGCCCGGAAACCCCGGGCAGCCGCGCGGCTGAGCGACAAGATCGAGATCGAGTCTGCGTTACGGGTGGGGCGGGGCGCGGGGGCTCGCGGAACCGGCGATCGCCCGAGAGAGCGGCGGGCAAATCGCCGCGTCGAACGCGAGGTAGATGCCCTGCGCGCAGAGGCGCGCCGCATGAGGCGCGGCCAGCGCTTCGATTGTCGGAGGAAGCGCGATGGCCAGGAGCAGGCCGGTGAGCGTCTGAAAGACCAGCGCCAGCGCCGCGGCGGGTGCCGAGACGCCGTGATGCTCCAGACCGAGCTCGATGCCCAGGAACGCCGCGAATTGCAGCGCCGGCAGCAGCCAGGGCAATGCAGCCGCGCGGCGCGCGACCGGCGAGTTGCGCCGCACGTTGAACAGGAACGTGACGAGAGCGGCAGCGAGGAGCGGGTAGTGGTATGCCCCGCCGACCGCGTGCGCATCGCCGAGGAACCAATACTCCATCTCGTGGCCGATGATGGCCCCGGAGAGCGCGACACCAACGACTCCGGCGGCGTCTCGGAGAGCGCGCGCCATGCGGCCTTGCATGCTGCTCCGTGGTTCGCGGCAGCACGCCGTGGTACCCTCCCGATAACCCGCGGGCCGGCCGGGCGCCGGTATCTTGCTGGGGCCCTCAGACGGCCGTGGCCGTGACCTCCACCGGCAACGCCTGTCGCACACTCGCGGTGACCGTGCAGTAGTCCTCGAAGAGACCGCGGCAGCGCTCGAAGCGCTCCCGGTGCTCCGGCGGCATCGTCACCTCGATCGCGACCCGCACCGATCCGATGCGCAGGCGCCCGCGCTCGTCGCGAACCTTCTCGGCCGTCGCCCGCGTGCGCATGCCCTCGACGGGCACGCGCGCCTTCTTCAAGCAGAACAACAGGCTTGAGCTCAGGCAGTTGGCGATGGCCGTGGTCAGCAGCGCCGCCGGATTGGGGCCGGCGTCTCCACCCAGCGGCGGGCCTTCGTCCGTGATCAGGTCGGGAATCTCCGTCCCCTCCACGTGGGCGTTGAACTCGTAGCCCTGACGGTGGTCGAGCACCACCATCAACGACCCCACGGCCTCGCCGGTTGCCATCAACTGTGCGCCGGTACGCGCTGCGTGCGCACCACCAGCACCGGCACGCTCGACTTGCGCAGCACGCCTTCCGTGACGCTGCCCAGCATCGCGCGCGCCAGGCCGCCGCGGCCGTGGCTCCCCATCAGGATCAAGTCCGCGTGGTGCTCGCGCGCCGCGTCGAGGATCGACGCGACGGGATCGCCGTCGAGGACGTCGGTCTCCGCGGCGACGCCCGCGTCCGCGGCGCGCTTGGCCGCGTCCTGCATGACCTTCTCGGCCGCCTCGTGCGCCGCGTCGAGCGATGGGCGGGGATCGATGAACGCGCCCGCGGCATCGACGGTGATGCCGGCCACGTCGATCGCCGAGCAGAAGACCAGCCGGCCCTTGACCGCGGATGCGAGCTGGACGGCCATCTCCATGGCCGACTCCGACGGCTCGCCGGCGTCGATCGGGACGAGGATGGCGTTGAACATCGTTGACTGCTCCCTGCGGCCGCAGGCTGCTCGGCCGCGATGCCACCATGATACCCGCGTCTGCACCCGTCGGTGGGAAGAATCCGAGAAGCCGGCGGAGCTAGCGCCGGGGTCGCACCGGCGCCACGATCCGGAAGCACGCCGGGCGCTCCACCCAACTCTTGCCGCAACTTTACGGTAACCGGGTGTCGCGTTTGCGAAAAGTTGGGTACGATGTCGATGCACGATAAGCCTCGTGCTTCGCGGACCCCTGAACCAGTCTTGGGGGAGGCTGTTTCCGGGGTCCCGCTCTATGTCGTGGAGGAACGCCATGCGAGCCATCATCACGGAAGGCGGATTGCCGTCGGTGGGCGAGCGGTCCGAGCCGCAGGCGCAGCCGGGCCAAGTCAGGATCGCCGTCAAAGCCGTCTCGCTCAACCGCGGCAACCTGCGTCAGGTCGCCGGCAGTCTGGTCGACGTCGTCGGCTGGGACGTGGCGGGCGTCGACGAGCGCGGCCGTCGCGTGGCGGCGCTCGTCGATGAAGGCGGCTTCGCCGAGGTGGTCTACGCGCATCCCGATCGCGTCGCCGAGATCCCCGATGGGGTCTCGTTCGCGCAGGCGTCGGCGCTCCCCGTTGCGGCGCTCACCGCGCTGCGCTGCATCCGCGATCACGCGCAGGTTCTCTCCGGGCAGCGCCTGCTGATCACGGGAGGCGCCGGAGGAGTAGGCGCCTTCGCCGTGCAGATGGGCGCCGAGATCGGCGCGCGCGTCACCGCGGTGGTGGGGGACGATCGCAAGGCCGCGTTTGTCCAGGACCTGGGCGCGCACGAGGCCGTGGTCGTGGCGCGCGGCGCCTCGCTCTCGGATGTGTTCGAGCAGCGTCGCTTCGAGGCGGTCCTCGAGAGCGCGGGGGGAGCCTGGCTCGCTCAGAGCATCCGCTTGCTCGCGCCAAGCGGCGTGGTGGCCCTCTTCGGCAACTCCTCAGGCGACGAGACCACGTTCAACCCGCGCGATCTCTTCGGCAACTCCGGCCGCGTCCATGGCTTCTTCCTTTTTCGCACGCCGGCGCCGCGCACCGTGGGTCGCGACCTGGAGGCGCTGCTCGGACGAGTGGCCGCCGGAAAGCTGCGCGTTCCCATCGATCGCGACTACCCGTTCGACGAGGCGCCGCTGGCGTTCGAGCAGTTGCGCGCTCGCGACGTCCACGGCAAGATCGTCCTGACGCTCTGATCGGTCCTGGACGGACGCGGCTGCGCGGTCTCAGCCGCCGTGCGAGACCAGACGGGCCAAGCCGAATGCCGCCGCCGCGGCGACGCCACCGATGAGCACCGTCTGCAGCGCGCTGCGCAATGGGCGCGCGCCGGTGAAACGCCCCTTCACGAAGCCGAACACGAAGAGCGCCGCGAGCGTGACGACGACGGAGGCGCGCAGCGCGGCGTGCACGCCGGGAATGAAGACATACGAGATCAGGGGAATGATGCCGCCGGCGACATAGGCCGACGCGATGGTGAACGCGCTGCTCAGCGCGCGCCGCGGCTGCGGGCGTTCCAGACCCAGCTCGAAGCGCATCATGAAGTCGACCCAGGTCTCGGGGTTGCGCTGGAGCGCGCGCACCAGCGGAGCCGACTCGTGCTCCGTCAGGCCGTAGCTCTGAAAGATCTCGCGCACCTCGGCCTGCTCGACCTCGGGCTTCTCGATCACCTCGCTCGCCTCGCGCCGCCGTTCGCTCTGGTAGTGCTCGGCATCGCTGCGCGCGGCAAGGTAGCCCCCCAAGCCCATGGCGATCGACCCCGCGGCAACCTCGGCCAGACCCGCCGTCAGGATGATCGCCGTCGAGGCGACCGCCCCCGAGAGTCCGGCCGCCAGGGCGAAGGGGACGGTCAGACCATCCGACATGCCGATCACGATGTCGCGGATGGTCTCGCCGGCGGTGAAGTGGCGTTCGACGTGTTCGGTTTGCGGCATCGTATCTTGCCGGGAGGGTTAGGCGGGCGAGGCATCGGCACCCGCCGCCGGCTCCCGCGCGCGGAAGCACGCCGCGACGTGGTCGTCGACCATGCCGACGGCCTGCATGAACGCGTAGCAAATGGTGGGCCCCACGAAGCGGAACCCCAGCCGCAGCAAGGCTTTGCTCATCGCCTCCGATTCGGGGGTGAGCGCCGGCACCTCCGCGCGCATCGCCGGGCGGCGCCGGCGCCCTTGCGGAGCGAAGCGCCAGACGAACGCGTCGAAGCTCCCCTCGGCCTCGCGCACGGCGAGGAACGCGCGCGCATTGCCCACCGCCGCCTCGATCTTCGCGCGGTTGCGCACGATGCCCGGACGGGTCATGAGGGTCTCGATGCGGCGCGGCGTGTAGCGCGCCACCTTCTCGGGATCGAAGCCGTCGAAGCGCGCGCGGTAGGCCTCGCGCATCTTCAGGATCGTCGACCAGCTCAGGCCCGCCTGGGCGCCTTCGAGGACCAGAAACTCAAAGAGGCCGCGGTCGTCGTGCAGCGGCACGCCCCACTCGCGGTCGTGATAGTCGATCATCAGCGGGTCCTCGCCCGCCCACGCGCAGCGCGTCTTCGTCGTCTTGGACATGCGAGCGGTTCCTTTCGCGAGGCGTGAGCAGGTTCCCGGACGAAGTGCCGGAGCGTGGAAGACGCCCCCGTCGTCCTGCTCTTCCAGCGCGACCTCCGCGTCGGCGACAACCCCGCGTTGACGGCGGCCGTAGAGAGCGGCGCACCCGTGATCCCGCTCTTCGTGCTCGACGACGAAGCTGGCGCGTGGGCTCCCGGGGCGGCGAGCCGCTGGTGGCTCCATCACAGCCTCGCCGCCCTCCGCGTGCAGCTCGACGCGCTCGGCGTGCCCCTGATCCTGCGGCGCGGCGAGCTCGCCGCCACCCTGCTCGACGTGACGCGGGCCGTGGCGGCCAAAGCGGTCTTCTGGAACCGGCGCCACGAGCCGGCCGCCGCGGCGCGCGAGCGCACCTGCGAGGCGGAGCTCCTGCGGCGCGGCGTCCGCGTGGAGGGCTTCAACGCCACGCTGCTCTTCGAGCCGGCGCGCGTGCGCACGCGCGAGGGGCATCCCTTCACGGTCTTCACGCCGTTCTGGCGCACGTGCCTGGCTTTGGCCACGGACGAAGCGCCGTTGCCCGCGCCGCGCGCCATCCGCGCGTGGGACGGCGCGCTCGCCTCGTTGCCGCTGGGGGCGTTGGAGCTGGAGCCCGCGCACGATTGGGCCGGAGAGATCGCCGCCGCGTGGACCCCGGGCGAGCGCGGCGCCCACGCCCAACTGGAGCGCTTTCTGGACGAGCGCCTTCCGGGGTACGCCGCAGGCCGCGACCGCCCCGACCTGGACGCCACCTCCCGCCTCTCCCCGCACCTGGGCTTCGGCGAGATCTCCGCGCGCGCGCTCCGCCACGCGTCGCTCGCGGGCGCGGCCCGCGCCCCTCGCGACACGGAAGCCTTCCTGCGCCAACTCGGCTGGCGCGAGTTCTCCTATCACCTGCTCGCGCACCATCCCGATCTCCCCGACCATCCGCTGCGCCCCGAATTCGCGCGCCTTCCGTGGCGCGACGACGCGCTAGCCATGGGCACATGGCGGCGCGGCAAGACGGGCTACCCCATCGTCGACGCCGGCATGCGCCAGCTGTGGCGCACGGGCTGGATGCACAACCGCGTGCGCATGATCGCGGCCTCGTTCCTGGTGAAGGACCTGTTGCTGCCGTGGCAGGCCGGCGAGCGGTGGTTCTGGGAGACGCTCGTGGACGCCGATCTCGCTAACAACTCGGCGAGCTGGCAATGGGTGGCCGGATGCGGGGCGGATGCGGCCCCGTACTTCCGCGTCTTCAATCCGGTGCTCCAAGGGCGACGCTTCGACCCCGACGGCTCGTACGTGCGCCGTTGGATCCCGGAGCTCGCGCGGCTCCCGGACGAGGCTGTCCATCACCCATGGTCGGCCTCCGAGACGACGCTGCGGGAAGCCGGCGTGCGCCTCGGGGTCACGTACCCCACGCGGATCGTCGACCACGCCGAGGCGCGCGCGCGAGCGCTGGCGGCCTATGCCCAGATCCGGGACGGCCGCGGTGCGCCCAAGAGATGAAGCATCCCCGCGAGAACGCGGGGACGTGCTAGGTTTGCCTGACGCGCGCCGCTACTTGTAGCGGTAGGTGATGCGCCCCTGCGTGAGATCGTAGGGCGAGAGCTCGATCAGCACGCGGTCGCCGGGGAGAATGCGGATGTAGTGCTTGCGCATCTTGCCGCTGATGTGTCCGAGCACCTTGTGCCCGTTCACCAGCTCCACGCGGAACATCGCGTTGGGCAACGGCTCGGTGACCACGCCCTCCATCTCGATCGCCTCTTCCTTGGGCGTAGCGCTCGCAACGGCGCGAGCTTCCTTCTTGGCCCGCTGTTCCGCCGACGACCGGCGGCGCGGACCTCCACCTCTACGTTTTGCCATCCGGAGGAGTATAGCACGGCTCAGCGGGGCAGGGGAAGCCAAGCATGCAAGGCCTCGGCGAGCTCGCGCGCTCGGCTGACGGGGAGATCGTGGCCGGCCTCCTCCCAGTGCAGGCGGCGCACGCGCGGCAACGCCGTCTCGAGGATGGCGGCGATCTCGCGGAAGTACGCGGGACTGCGCCCCGCCGTGGCCACCAGCACGGGCACGTCGAGAGCCCTCAAGGCCTCGCGCGACGGGCGAAAGGCGACGAGTCGCCGGCTCTCCTCGGCAAGCGCGGGAGCCATGGCCCGCAAGGCGTCGCGCGCCCGCTCGTCGCTGCGAGCCCAGGTCCCCTCGCCGGCCATGGCGTCGCAGAATCCCGCGAGGGCGGCGTCGTCGATGGGATCGGGAAGCGGCTGGGCTCCCTGGGGATCGGCAAGCAGTCCAAGCAGCGTCGGCTCCACGAGGACGAGGGCATCGAGCTCCCCGGGATGGGCCAAGGCGAATGCCGCCGCAACCGCGCCACCGTAGGAGGCGCCGACCACCGTGCGGCTCCCGTCCGCGATGAGATGCGCGCGGAGCTCGGCGACGTCCGGCGCGAAGCTCGGGGGCTGCTCGCCCGTCGGATGGGGCGGCGCGCGATCGTATGCGACCGCGGAGACGCCGAGCCGGCGCAAGGCACGGCGCAACGGCGCCCACTGCGTACGATCGCTCAGGCTTCCGTGGACGAGCAGCAACGGCGCTGCCGCCTCAGCGGTTGAGCGCACCCATCGCTGCGGCCGGATAGCGCTCTCCGGCGGCGACGCCCTTGGGCGCGACCGCGTCGATCGCCTCCAGATCCTCGCGCGTCAGCACGACGTCGACGGCGCCGACATTCTCCTCCAGATACCGGCGGCGCTTGGTTCCGGGAATCGGCACGATGTCTTCGCCGCGATGGAGCAGCCACGCCAGCGCCAGTTGGCTCGCGGTTACGCCCTTGCGCGCGGCCAGCTGCTTGACGTGGGCGACCAGCTCGAGGTTCTTCTGGAAGTTCTCGCCCTGAAAGCGCGGGGAGTGGCGCCGGAAGTCGTCGGGCGCCAGATGCTCCACGCTGGCGATCTCACCCGTGAGGAAACCCCGCCCCAGCGGGCTGTAGGCCACGAAACCGATGCCCAGCTCCCGCACCGTGGGCAGGATCTCGTCCTCCGGATCGCGGCTCCAGAGCGAGTACTCCGTCTGCAGCGCGGTGATGGGATGGACGGCGTGCGCGCGGCGGATCGTCTGCGGGGCGGCCTCCGAGAGGCCGAGATAGCGCACCTTGCCGGCCTTCACGAGCTCCGCCATCGCGCCGACGGTATCCTCGATCGGCGTCTTGGGGTCCACGCGATGCTGGTAGTAGAGATCGATGCAGTCGACGCCCAGACGCTGGAGCGATGCGTCGCACGCCTGCTTGACGTACGCCGGGCTGCCGTCGATCCCGCGGAAGCTCCGGTCCTCCTTCTTGCGCACGTTGCCGAACTTCGTCGCCAGGATCACGCGCTCGCGGCGGCCGCGGATCGCGCGCCCGATCAACTCCTCGTTGTCTCCGGCGCCGTACATGTCGGCGCTGTCGAGCAACGTGACGCCGAGCTCGATCGCGCGATGAATCGTCGCGATCGACTCGGCCTCATCTCCCGACCCGTAGAACTCCGACATGCCCATGCAGCCGAGCCCGAGCTCGGAGACGACGAGCCCCTGCTTTCCAAGAGAACGCTGTTTCACCACGATACCCTCCCGCACGACGACGTAAACCGGCTGAGTGAACAGTACGACACGCATGCGGCGGCCACCGTTTCACCTACCGGCAGACGGCAGGGTCCGCGGAGCCGGCGTCGGAAGGTCTCCGAGCCATGGAACGTGAGACTCTTGCCATCCTCGTCGGTGGCGGCCCGGCTCCCGGCATCAACGGCGTCATCGCCTCCGCCACCATCGAGGCCATCAACTGCGGCCTGCGGGTGCTGGGCATCCGCGACGGCTACAAGTGGCTGGCCGCCGGTGACCCGTCGCACGTGGTGGAGTTGGAGATCGAGGACGTCAGCCGCATCCATTTCACGGGCGGCTCCATCCTGCGCACCTCGCGCACCAACCCCGCCAAGAGCGAGGACGACCTCGAACGCGCCGTGCACGTGCTCTCGACGCTCGGAGTTCGCTATTTGATGTGCATCGGCGGCGACGACACCACGTACGGGGCCTTGAAGATCGCCGAGCGCACGCAGGGCCGCGTCGGCGTGGTGACGGTCCCCAAGACGATCGACAACGACCTGCCGTTGCCGGAGAACGCGCCGACGTTCGGCTTCGAGACGGCCCGTGCCGTGGGGACGGCCATCGTGGAGTCGCTGATGGAGGACGCGCGCACCACCGAGCGCTGGTACCTCGCGATCTCCATGGGGCGCAAGTCCGGCGCGCTGGCGTTGGGCATGTGCAAGGCGGCCGGCGCGACGCTGGCGGTGATTCCCGAGGAGTTCCCCGGCGAGAAGATCGACTTGCGCGCCGTGGTGGACACCATCGTCGGCGCCGTCATCAAGCATCGCTCGCTGGGTCACGCCGACGGAGTGGCGGTCGTGGCCGAGGGCATCGCCGAACGCTTGGACGAGCGCACGCTGCCGGAGCTTGGACAGATCGCTCGCGACGCCTACGGCCACGTGCGCCTGGCCGACGTCCCCATCGGCTCCGTGCTGCGCGACCGCGTGCGCGCCGCGCTCGACGCGATCGGCATCTCGACCGCCGTGGTCACCAAGGACATCGGCTACGAGCTCCGCTGTGCCAAGCCCGTGCCCTTCGACGTGGAGTACACGCGCACGCTGGGCTACGGGGCGGTGCGCTACCTGTTGAGCGGGGGCTCCGGGGCGCTCATCGCGATCACCGGCGGTCGCGTGACCCCCGTGCGCCTGGAGGATCTGCAAGACCCGTCCACGGGTCGCGTGCGCATCCGCACCGTCAACGTGGCGACGGAGTCCTACGAGGTCGCGCGCTCGTACATGATCCGCCTGGAGGCCGAGGACTTCGAGGAGCCGCGCCTCTCGCGCATCGCGGCGCACACCTCGCTCTCGCCGCAGGCGTTCCGCGAGCGCTTCCTCCCCGTGACGCGGGCCACGAGCCTGGCTGCGAGAACCGTCTAGCAGGGTGCGGAAGAACCCCTGCTAACGCTCGTGCTCCAAAGCCGCGAGGTCGGCGTCGAAGATCCGGTCGCACTTGGCGGCGAAGACGAAATCGCTCTCCGTGAGCCCGTCGATCTTATGGGTCCAGACCTCGACGCGCACCACGCCCCATGCCAGGTAGAGGTCGGGGTGGTGGTTTTGCTCCTCGGCCATTGCGCCGACGCGATCCACGAACTCGAGCGCCTGCTTGAAGTCCGGGAAGCGGTAGGCCTTGCAGAGCTGCCGGTCGCCTGGGGCCTCCCAGCCCTTGATCAGCCGCAGATGCCGGTCCACCTCCTCGGGGGGCATCGGCGGGACTCCTCCCTTGCAGGGAACGCACCGGCGATCGGCCAGCGGCGGCGACGTCATGGCCCGATTATACAACGCCCGGGCGACGCACCGCACGGACTTGCGGGCTCGCCGCCGCTCCTGGTATAGTGGTCGGGCCCATGATCACCGACGAGCGTATCCGACAGCGACAGCGCTAGCATGCCACAGGCGCCCGCCCACCGCGGTGCGCCGGCTCTTGCGCTCGCGTCGTTGAAAGGCCCGTCGTCGTGCTCGTATTCCTGAAAGGCGCCCTTTTGGGCGTGCTGATCGCCGCTCCGGTCGGCCCCATGAGTCTGTTGTGCATGCGCCGCGCCCTGGAGCAGGGCTGGGTGGCTGGGGCGTTCTCCGGCTTGGGCATCGCCTTGGCCGACGGCGTCTACGCCGCATGCGCCGCCTTCGGTCTCGCCGCCGTCGCCAACGCGATCGCGGAGATCCGCACGCCGCTCCATCTGATCGGAGGCGCCGCGCTCTGCGTGCTGGGCGTGCAGATGCTGCGCGGCGGCGCGAAGGACGGCGCCGCGAGTCGGCTCGAGCGCGTCTCGCCGCTGACCGCCTTCGCCACCACCTTCGCCCTGACCATCGTGAACCCGGCCACGATCATCGCCTTCGCCGGACTCTACGCGGGGGCGATCTCCCTGGGCACCGGCTTCCACCCGCAGATCGCGGCCGTCCTCGTGATCGGCACGTTCTTCGGCTCGCTGGTCTGGTGGCTGACCATCAGCGGGGTAGTCGCCGCTACCCGTCATCTCTTGAGCCCGGCGGCCGTGCGCGCGGTGCGCGTGGGATCGTCGCTGGGGCTGGTGACCTTCGGCATCGTGATCCTCGCCACGCGCTAAAACGGCGGCGGCCGCCGAGGAACGGGCGGCGCGCGCGGCGTAACGGCACGGAGCGCGCCTTCGCGCCCCCTCATCCAGCCGGGAAACGCTCACAGTCCATTGGAAGCACGATTGCCCCGCCCCGCGGGGTCTTGGTCCGTCACTCTCTGGCTCATGGTCACCGTCCAGGGCATCATGAGCCTCGCGTTCTCGATCTCCACTCCGTTCCTGCCGCTGTTCATCGGCGATCTGGGCGTGCACTCGATCGCGAGCGTCGACCTATGGTCGGGCATCATCTCGTCGGCCAACTTCATCTTCGCGGCCATCGTCTCGCCGATGTGGGGAGCCGTCTCCGACCGCATCGGGCGCAAGGCCATGGTCATCCGCTCCAGCGTGGCCGTCTGCATCTTCACCGCGCTGATGGGCCTCTCGCAGAACGTCTGGCAGCTCTTCGGCGCGCGCGCCGCGATGGGTCTCTTCAGCGGCTTCGCGGCGGCGGCGATCGCGCTCGTGGGAACGCAGGTCCCCGAGGAGCGCCTCGGCTTCGCGTTGGGATGGCTCGCCACGGGACAGCTCCTGGGCGGCCTGATCGGGCCGATGGCGGGAGGGCTCTTGGCCGACGTGCTGCACGGCTATCGCGAAGTCTTCTTCTGGACCTCGGCCTTCGCGGCGGTGGCGAGCCTGGTGGTCGTCGCCTTCGTGCACGACGGCTTCGACCGGCACGCGGCGCACCAACGCACGGGACCGCCGTTCCGCGAGCGCCTGCGCGCGCTGATGCGCGACGGCGGCATCCTGCCGATGCTGGTGGTCATCCTGATGGTGCAGTTCGCGGCCTTCGGCATCCAGCCGGTGGTCTCGATCTACGTGCAGCAGATGGTGGGCAACGTTCCGTGGCTCGCCACCGCCGCGGGGGCCGCGTTCTCGATCACGGGGCTCTCCGACGTCATCGCCTCGCCGTTCCTCGGTAAGCGCAGCGACCAGCTCGGTTACCGGCGCGTGCTCCTGATCTCGCTGGCCGGCGCGGCGGTCTTCACGATCGCCCAGGCCTTCACGCACGACATCTGGACCTTCCTCGCCGCGCGCTTCGGCATCGGGGTCTTCCTGGGCGGCATCCTGCCGACGGCCAACGCCCTCATCGGCCGGCTCACTCCCGCCGCCGACCGCGGGCGCGTCTACGGCGTCACCTCGAGCGCGATGTTCATCGGCATGTTCATAGGGCCCCTCGCCGGAGGGATCATCTCCGCCAAGTTCGGCATCCCCGCGATGTTCGTCGTGGCCGGGGTCTGTCTGGTCGCAAACGCGCTCTGGGTCCTGTGGCGGGTCGAGGACACGACCCGCGGCGATCCTCAGACGCTCGGTGCCAGCGGCACGTAGATCTCCCCGCCCTGCTCCGCGAACTCCTGGGCCTTCTCGTGCATGCCGGCCTCGAGCGCGGTCTGCTCGTCGAGCCCATGCTCCTGCGCGTACTTGCGCACGTCCTGGGTGATGCGCATCGAGCAGAAATGAGGCCCGCACATGGAGCAGAAGTGCGCGACCTTGGCGCCCTGCGCCGGCAGCGTCTCGTCGTGGAAGGCGCGCGCCGTCTCGGGATCGAGCGAGAGCTCGAACTGATCCTCCCAGCGGAACTCGAAGCGCGCCTTGGAGAGCACGTCGTCGCGCTCGCGGGCGCCGAGGTGACCCTTGGCTAGATCGGCGGCGTGGGCGGCGATCTTGTACGCGATCACGCCGTCCTTCACGTCCTTCTTGTTCGGCAGGCCCAGATGCTCCTTAGGGGTGACGTAGCAGAGCATGGCGGTGCCGAACCAGCCGATCATCGCCGCGCCGATGGCGCTGGTGATGTGATCGTATCCCGGAGCCACGTCGGTGACCAGCGGCCCCAGCGTGTAGAAGGGCGCCTCGTGGCACTTCTCGAGCTGGCGGTCCATGTTCTCCTTGATGAGGTGCATCGGGACGTGCCCCGGCCCCTCGATCATCACCTGCACGTCGTGCGCCCACGCGATCTTGGTAAGCTCGCCCAACGTGTCGAGCTCGCCGAACTGCGCCGCGTCGTTGGCGTCGGCGGTACAGCCGGGGCGCAGCCCGTCGCCTAGCGAGAACGAGACGTCGTACGCCTTCATGATCTCGCAGATCTCTTCGAAGTGCGTGTAGAGGAAGTTCTCCTGGTGGTGCAAGAGGCACCATTGCGCCAGGATGGAGCCGCCGCGCGAGACGATGCCCGTCACGCGGTTGGCCGTGAGCGGCACGAAGCGCAGCAGCACACCGGCGTGGATGGTGAAGTAGTCCACTCCCTGCTCGGCCTGCTCGATCAGCGTGTCCTTGAAGATCGCCCAGTTGAGCTGCTCGACCTTGCCGTTGACCTTCTCCAGCGCCTGGTAGATCGGAACGGTGCCGATGGGCACGGGGGAGTTGCGCAGAATCCACTCGCGCGTCTCGTGGATGTTCTTGCCCGTCGAGAGATCCATGACCGTGTCGGCGCCCCAGCGGGTGGCCCACGTCATCTTCTCGACCTCCTCCTCGATGCCGGAGGAGACGGCGGAGTTGCCGATGTTGGCGTTGATCTTGACCAGGAAGTTGCGGCCGATGATCATCGGCTCCGACTCCGGGTGGTTGACGTTGGCGGGAATGATGGCGCGCCCGCGCGCGACCTCGTTACGCACGTGCTCCGCCGAGCACCCCTCGCGGAGGGCGATGTACTCCATCTCCGGGGTGATCTCGCCGCGGCGCGCGTAGTGCATCTGCGTGACGTTGCGCCCCGGCTTGGCCCGCAGCGCCTTGCGCGTGTGCTTGAAGCGCACCTCGTCCAGCTCGGGCATCGCCTCGCGCCCCAGGCGGTAGACGGAGCTGGGACGCTCCAGCTCCTCCACGTCGCCGCGCGCGCGGATCCAGGCCTCGCGCAGCGGCGGCAGACCGCGATGGACGTCGATCTCCACGCCGGGGTCGGTGTACGGCCCGCTCGTATCGTAGACGCGGATGCTGGACCCGTCCGTCAGGTGAATCTGGCGCATCGGGACGCGCATCCCGTGCGGGCCATCCACGTAGGCTTTGTGCGACGTGGCCTTGGCTTGCGGATCGATCGTGGTGCTCATCTGCGACTCCCTCACCACCAGAGCGGGGAGGAAGCTCGACGGCTTGCTCCCTGCGCTGGCATGACCCAGATCAGGTTCAACGGTCGGCGACCAGCGTCGCCCTCTCAGCCCGCGCCTCTGGCGGACTCCCGTGCTGGGGGCTTATTTCGGGGAGCCTAACGGCCTCCCCTGGCGAGGGGCTTGCTCGATGGCCTGGACCGCGCCTGCGCGGCCGCGGCGCATCAGCCGGCGCTAGGCTCGGCGAGCGCCTCTTCCTCCTCCGGTGTGCACTCCGGATGACCGCAGAGGCAGAAGTCTTCGTCTTCGGGGCGCGTCTCCGCGTCCAGACAGTAGTCGGAGCAGTACGACTCCGGCCCGCTGGCGGCGGTCACCGGGCAGCTGCATCTGCCATGAGCGCACACGATGATCCGAGGTTCCACTTCCATGTGGTCCTTCTACCCCAATCCGAAGGGCTATCGCGGGACGGGCCGGGTGATCGCGCCGTCGTCGGCCTGAGTGACGAGCGAGGCGTATTTGGCCATCACGCCGCCCGCGTAGCGCGGCGGCAGCGGCTTCCACGTCTTGCGGCGCTCCGCCAACTCGCCCTGGGAGAGCTCGACGTCGATGCGGCGCTGATCCGTGTCGATGACGACCGTGTCGCCGTCGCGCAGCAACCCGATCGGTCCGCCGACGGCCGCCTCCGGCGCCACGTGCCCGACCATGAGGCCGCGCGTCGCGCCGCTGAAGCGCCCATCCGTCATCAGCGCCACGCTCTCGCCGAGACCCTTGCCGACGATGGCGCTGGTGACGCCCAGCATCTCGCGCATCCCCGGTCCGCCGACCGGCCCTTCGTAGCGGATCACGATTACGTCGCCAGCGACGATCTTGCCGGAGAGCACCGCCTGCATCGCATCTTCCTCGCGATCGAAGATGCGCGCCGGACCCTTATGGTACGGGCGCTCGTGGCCCGCCATCTTCACCACGGATCCGCTGGGCGCCAGCGACCCCTTGAGGATCACCAGGCCTCCGGTCTCCTTGAACGCGTGGGCCACGTCGTGGATCACGTCCTGCCCCGGCGTCTCCACCGCTGCGGCGGCCTCCTCGGCCAACGTGCGCCCCGTGACGGTCAGCGTGTTGCCCCGCACCTTGCCGCCCTCGAGCAGGCGCCTGGCGATGAGCTGGATGCCGCCTGCCTTGTCGACGTCGAGCGCCACGTACTGCCCGCCGGGCTTGAGCGAGGCGATGATCGGCGTGCGCCGGCTGATCGCGTCGAAGTCGTCGATGGTCAACGGCACGCCGGCCTCGCGCGCCATCGCCAGCAGATGGAGGACGGAATTGGTGGAGCCGCCCGTGCCCGCGGCCGCGGCGATCGCGTTCTCGAAGGCCTCGCGCGTGAGGAACGAGCTGGGGCGGATGTCGCGCCGCAGGGCCTCCATCACCAGCTCGCCGCAGCGGTAGGCCATCTTCTCCTTGCGGGGATCGGTGGCGCCGGGGCTGGCGGAGCCCAGCGGCGAGAAGCCGATCAGCTCCATCACCGTGGCCATCGTGTTCGCCGTGAACTGCCCGCCGCAGGCGCCCGGCCCCGGGCAGGCGCACGACTCGATGTCGTTGAGATCCTTGTCCGTGATCTTGCCGGCGGCATGCGCGCCGATCGCCTCGAAGACGTCGAGCACCGTGACGTCGCGACCCTTGTAGCGCCCCGGCGCGATCGATCCGCCGTAGAGCACCACGCACGGCACGTCGAGGCGCGTGAGCCCCATCGCCGCGCCCGGAATCGTCTTGTCGCAGGCCACTAGAGCCACCACCGCATCGAACATGTGGCCCCGCCCCATCAGCTCGATGGAGTCGGCGATCAGCTCGCGGCTGACTAGCGAGGTCTTCATCCCCTCGGTGCCCATGGTGATGCCGTCGCTGATCGCGATGGTGTTGAACTCCACGGGCGTTCCGCCCGCGGCGCGCACGCCGGCCTTCACGTGCTCCGCCAAGCCGCGCAGATGATAGTTGCACGACATCGTCTCTGTCCACGTGTTGGCGATGCCGACGAGCGGCTTGGCCAGATCCCCGTCGGTGAAGCCGATGGCCTTGTAGTACGAGCGCGCGGCGGCGCGCGTGGGCCCGTCGAGAATGACGGAGCTGTGTGCTCTCAGGTTCATGGACGGCGATTCTCCGCGCCGCCCGGCTTCGCCTCGCGCGGCGGCCATTTCGACATATGGCGTCAGCGATGCAAGGCCAGCACCCCGACCACGATCTCCGCGGCGATCAGGACGATGATCACGATCTCCAGGAACTCGGCGCGCGCGTTCTGGGCCTGGTCGGTGAGAAACCGGTAGACCTCGTTGATGCTCGCCAGCTTGCTGTCGACCTGACCCTGCCACTCGCCCAGGCTCAGCCGTCCCGCGGTCCCGCGGTAGAGCCGAGCGTAGTAGGCGTCGCCGATGATCTTCAGGGCGTTGGTCGCGCGGTCGGCAAGCTCGCGCACGTCGACGACCAGCGAGCGCAGGAGCTGCGCGCGCCGGTCCAGCGAGCGGAGCTCGAACAGGCGGTTCGGGCGCCGGCGGGGGATGTCCATCGCATAGATGGCATCCAGCTCGGCATCGAGGCGCGCGTCGTAGGCACGGAACTCCACGAGCTGCGTGTTGGCGAATTCGAGGATGTCCGCGATCGCCTCGGCCCCCTCCCTGGTGTCGTAGATGAAGGCCGCATCCCATTGCACCACGGCGAGGTCGCGCTCGAAGTAGCTGAAGCGCACCCGCAGGGCCTCGCGCTGCTCATCCTCGCCGAGCGCCTCGGTCTCGGCGGAGACCAGCGAGGCGACGGCCGAGGCGCACGACGCCAGCAGCTCCGTCGCGCCGATGGGGGCCTCGAACTCCTGGACCTCCAGGACGAAGTAGTCCTCGACCAGCCGCCCGTGGGGTTGCGCCAGGGCGGGAGCGATCTCCGCGAGCAGGCCCTCCAGCAGGCGCGCCGCCTCGCCGGCCAGCTCCTCACCCTGACGCAGGCGTTGAGCGAGGCGGGCGAAGCCCTCCCACGAGCCCTCGTAGGGCAGCGAGAGCCGCAGCGAGACCACGCCGTAGTCGTAGATCTTAGCCCGCGTCGCCGCCTCGCGCCCCAAGACGCTCGTCGGCGCCAAGCGCGCCGCCAGCGGCGGCGTGGGAAACTGGATGTACGCGGCGGAGAGCACGGAGCGCAGCTGCAGCGGTGCCTGCTCGACGCCCGTCCCCGCGATGCGATCCAAGCGCCGCAGATCGACCGTGTCGGCCACGTCGTAGATGAAATAGGCGCGGATCGCGCCGTGGCGGATGGCCGGCGGAAGCGTCACCTGCTCATGGTTCCCATCCGCTCGGCCAACGCTCGGTCCTCCGCGCGCTGGCTCGCCGCCAACGCCGCGATCACGCGCCCGCGGTCGGCGGGCGTGCGGTTTTGGCTGAGTTTGAACTTGCCCTCGATGCGCGCGATGGGGAGACAAAAGGCCACCACCGCGCCGCGCATCCGGCCGAGGTAGTCGCGCGAGAGCACCTCGCTGCGCCAGGGCTGGGGCCGCGGCGATTCGTAGACGTCCACCAGATCGTCCAGCACGCGTTGGACCTCGCGCTCGTCGTCGATGAGCCGAGGCGTCCCGTACGCGTGCACCGCCACGTAGTTCCAGGTGGGCACGTTCTCCGCCCCCTCGTACCACGACGGCGATACGTAGCCGTGCTCGCCTTGGAAGATGGCCAGCGCCTGGTCGCCGCCGGCGAACGTCTCCCAGTGCGGGTTGGCGCGCGCGAGATGGCCGTAGAGCGTGCCGCGCTCGCCGTCGCCGCGGCGCAGATGGAACGGCAGGTGGGTCGCGTAGGGGGCGCCGTCACGCTGAGAGACGAGGATGCCGAAGGCGTGGCGCTCGATCACGTCCTGGAGCGTCGGCACGTCGTCGACGCGGAAATGGCTCGGCACGTACATATTCGCTAGCGTTCGGGGTACGGCGGAAGTGCTCCCACTCGCCCGCGAGGCGCGCTTAGGCTAGGACGAACTCCTTCTCGAGGTGCTCCGTGATGTACTTGCCGATGGCCATCGAGGAGGTGGCGGCGGGCGAAGGGGCGTTGCGCACGTGGATCACGTTCTCGGATCCCGAGAAGACGAAGTCGTCCACCATGCCGCCCTGATCGTCGAGCGCCTGCGCGCGCACGCCGGCCGGTCCCTTCACCACGTCGGCGGCGGTGAGCGAAGGCACGAACTTCTGGCACTCGGCGACGAACGCCGTCTTGCTGAGATCGCGGTACATCTCGCTGTAGCCGATCTGCGGATACTTGGCGGCCAGCTTCCAGAACCCGGCGTACGTCAGCGTCTCCGCGAGATCGCGCGGATTGATCGTGAAGAACGAGTAGCCCTCGCGCGCGAAGGCCAGCACGGCGTTGGGTCCCAGCCACATCTCGCCGTTCATGCGCGGCGTGAAGTGCACGCCCAGGAACGGGAAGGCCGGATCCGGCACCGGATAGATGTTGCCGTGCACGATGCTCTCGCGCCCGGGCTTCATCACGTAGTAGTCGCCGCGGAAGGGGATGATCTTCGGCGAAGGCTCGCTGCCGGTCATGCGCGCCACGCGGTCGGCGTGGAGACCGGCGCAGCTCACCACGTACTTGGCGGAGAAATCGCCGCGCACGGTCTTGAGCACGTTGGTGCCGCCGTCGCGCGAGATGCCCTCGACGCCGGCGCCGGTGAAGATCTCCGCGCCGTTGGTCTTGGCATCGTCGGCATAGGTGCGCGAGACCAGCCCGTAGTCCACGATGCCGGTCTTCGGCGACTTCACGGCCTGCAGGCCCACGCAGTTCGGCTCGATCGCCTTGATCTTCTCGGGGCCGATCAGCTCGAACCCGGCGTCGGGATCGTTCTGGAGGCCGCGCTGGTAGACGTCCTGCAAGCGCGCGACCTCGGCGTCGTTGGTTGCGACGATGAGCTTGCCCACGCTCCTGTAGGGGATGCCCTTCTCCTCGCAGTACGCCCAGAGCATCCGCTTGCCTTCGGTGCAGAGCTTGGCCTTGAGCGACCCCGGCTTATAGTAGATGCCGGAGTGGATGACGCCGCTGTTGTGACCCGTCTGATGGGCGGCCAGCTCCGTCTCCTTCTCGAAGACGGCGATCTTCAGCGACGCGTGGCGCATGCTGAGCTCGCGAGCCGTTGCCAAGCCGACGATGCCGCCGCCGACGATGGCGATGTCGTACGAACCTTCCATAGCCTCCCCGAGTTCCTGGCACCAAGCCCGGCCCCTGCAGCCGAGCATTGCAGGCTTTGACGCTAAAGCACCTCGACCACCTCGCGCAACGACGTTTCCAGCAGCCGGCCCTCGCCTGGGTCCCCCACCGGGATCCGGACGCAGGCCCGCACCCCAACCCAGCAAGTCGTCGACGCCCGCGCTGACGGTCACCTCTTCGACCGCCACGCGGTGGCGGCGAGCGATGGCGGTGCGCAACGGCTAGGCGGGCACCAGCGCGGGCATCTTCGCCACGGCGGCGGCGATGGCCGGTTGAGCCTCGCCGGGCAGCGTGAAGAGCTCGACGTAGCCGCTGAGGCGGGCCGCCTGCTCCCGCACGCCGCCGGCCGTCGCGTCCATCTGCTGTACCTGCGCGGCCAGCTCAAACGAGGAGGCCGAGACCTGCTCGGCCGCCGCCGACTGCTCCTCGGCCGAGAGGGCGATGGGCCCCAGCGTGGCGGTCACGCGATCCGCCGTGTGGCGCATCTGCTCCGCCGCCGCGGCGTTCTCTTCGACCACCGTCGAGACGTTCCCGACGTTGGAGGTGAGTTGACCGCTCGAGGCGCGCATGCTCTCGGAGCGCTCGGCCACTTCCTCGGCCACGCGCGTGGTGGCCGCGATGGCCTGCCCCACCTCGCCGAGCGCGCCGGTGGCCTCGCGCGCGAGGGCAAGACCGCTTTCCATCGCCGTAGCCGAGGACTGCATCGCCTTGGAGGCGTTGCTCGTCTCCGTGCGGATCGCGGCGAGGATCTGCGTGATCTCGCGCGTGGACGCCGCGGAGCGCTCCGCGAGCTTGCGCACCTCGTCGGCAACCACGGCGAAGCCTCGCCCGTGCTCGCCCGCGCGCGCCGCCTCGATGGCCGCGTTGAGCGCCAACAAGTTGGTTTGATCCGCGATCTCCTCGATTGCGGAGACGATCGTGCCCACCGCCGCGGAGCGCTCCTCCAGCGCCGTCATCGCCTTCTGCGCCGCCACCGATTGGTCGCGCAGACGCGCCATGGCGTCGGAGGTCTGGAGCACGGCATCGGCTCCGCCGCTGGCCTGAGCCGTGGCATGACGCGCCGCGGCGGCCAGCGACTCTCCGAGTTGGGCCAGCGCGGCGATCTGGTCGTCGAGCGCGGTGACCGCGCCGGCGGCTCCTTGCACTGCCGTCGCCTGGTCGACCGCGCCGCCCGCGATCTGGGCGGCGCTGCGCGAGAGCTCCTGGGCCGCCGACTCGCCTTCGCGCGTGCGCTCCGCCTGGGTGCGCGCCGCGTGGGCGACGCCCTCGACGGCTTTGGCGATCTGGTCGACGGCCAGGCGCGACTGTCCGGTGCCCGTGGCCAGCTGCGAGCTGGCCGCCGTGAGATCCGACGAGGCCGTCGCCACGCCGCGGATCACGTCTTGGAGGCGCCCCGTCATGTGCCGGAACTCACCGGCCACCTGCGTGAGGCTGGCCGCCATCGCGTTGTAGCTCTCGGCGACGGCGCCGATCTCGTCGTCTCTGCTGTCGACCACACCCTCGGGGTTGGCAACGAACGCGGCCGTGAGATCCCCTTGCGCCAGCGCGCCGAAGGCCGCCGCCAGCGCGGGGAAGTCCCGCTCCGCCGTCTCCGCGAGCGCCCGGCTCACGGCGCCCAGCCGCAGCGTGATGGAGCGCCCCATGACGGTGGCGATGCCGAAGCCCAGCACGATGGCCAGGAGCGAGGCGATGATGATCGTGGTGACGGCGAAGTGAAACTCTTGGGCCGCCCCTCGGCGCGCGTCGAGGACGCGCCCCTGAGCGGCGACCAGCAGATTGTCGAGCGCGTTCTCCAGCGCCACGAAGTGCCCCGATCCCGCGCCGAGCGATGCCAGCGCCTGGGCCCGCTTGCCGCTCTTGACCAGCGCGATCTCCCGGTCGAGGAAGGCGTCGATCTGGTTGCTCTGGGCCTGCATCTGGCCGACCGCGCCGGCCCCGGCCGACATGGATGCCGATGCCGACGCGATCGCCTTGAAGTCGTCGTCACGCTGGGCTCTGGTGAAGGTGATCTCCGTCGCGTACTTCTCGTCTCCGGTGAGCAGGTACGCGCGCAGCGACGATTGGAGCGACTTCATCTGCGTGTCGAGATCGAGCACGCGGCCGCGCGCCTCCTCCACCTGCGCGATCATCTGCGTGCCGTCGTTGACGCGCATCAGCTCCACGGCTCCGACCGCCGCGACGAACACGAAAAGAAGCAGCACCGCGCCGAATGCCACGGCCAGCTTCGCGCCGATCTTGAGTCTCATCCTGACGACCATCCATCCTCGGAAGCGAGAGACGCCTCGGCGGCGTCCCTCTCCTGGTATCGGATGTCATCATGGACGAGTTTACGAACCTGAAATCCCCGCGGCCCCCGATCCGGCAGGGAGCTCCTCCTCGGGCGCCGAGGCACCTCAGAGCGCGCGCTGCACCCGCGCGTCGGCCACGGCGCTCGCGTCGAGCTCCCCGAGGCCCAGATCGAGCGCCGCCTGCGCCCGCTCGAGCGCCGCTTGCAGCACCGGGGTCTTCACGCCGGCGTGCTGAGCGGACTCGCGGAAGATGCGCAGGTCCTTGTGGAACATCGAGAGCGGAAAGCTCACGGGCTGCCAGGTGCCGTCGGCGATGCGCTGCAGCCGCATGAGCACGTGCGGCCCGAAGCCCAGCGCCTCGTAGGTCTTGGCGAGGTCGGTCTCGCTCACGCCCAGCGCCCGGGCGCAGTCGACGGCCTCCGCCACCACCGCCGTGAGACACCCGTTGATCTGGTTTCCGAGCGTCTTGAAGACGGCCGCGCGACCCGGCTTCTCGCCGAGGTACTCGTGCTGCACGAGGATCGCATGGAGCACGTCGGCCACGGCCGCATAGGCGCCCGGATCCCCGGCGACGAGCATCACGCCCTCGCCGAGCGCGACCATGTCCGGCGATGCGAAGACCGGGCAGTGCAGGAAAGGATGGCCCTTTCCCGTGACTCGCGCGCCGCGCGCCTCGACGCCGTGCGGCGTCACCGTCGTGCAGTCGACGAACGGAATGCCCGGCTTGGCCGCCGGGAACGCCTCGCCGACCGCCGCGTCCACCGCGGCGTCGTCGGAGAGCATCGTCAGCACCAGGTCTGCTCCGGAGACCGCCGCGGCGACGGTCTGTTGCGGGGAGGCGCCGAGCGCGGCGAGCGCCTCGGCTTTCGAGAAGGTGCGATTCCAGACGGCGACGTCGTGTCCGGCCTCCCGCAAGCGGCGAACCATCGCCGAGGCCATCAGACCGGCTCCGAGCACTGCAATGTCCATGCGCTGGCGTACCACGGCGGAGGCACCGCTCCCTCCGGGATGGTGGTACAATAGCGGGCGACCATGGATCAGAAAGGGCGCCTCGTCTACTCCACCGACGGCGGCTGGCACGCGCCGCAGGCCGGCGCGAAACGCTCGCCCCAGGGTCGTCCCGCTGCGCCGCCGGACGACGGGGCCATCCGCGTGGCGCGCGAGCGCCGCCGCGCCGGCGTGGTCACGGCGGTCACGGGGCTGCCCGCAAAGGACGCGGAGACCCTGGGCAAGGAGCTCAAGCGCCTCTGCGGCGCCGGCGGAACGGTCAAGGACGGACGCCTCGAGATCCAAGGTGATCATCGCGACCGCATCGTGGCGTTCTTCGAGGCGCGCGGCCTCCGCGTCAAGCGCGTGGGCGGCTGACGCCGTGGCGCACTGGCTCTTCAAGAGCGAGCCCTCCGCGTACTCGATCGACGATCTCGCCCGCGAGGGGCGCACCGAATGGAGCGGCGTGCGCAACTACCAGGCGCGCAACCTGATGAAGGCGATGAAGGTGGGCGATCAGGCATTCTTCTACCACTCCAACGCCACGCCGCCGGGGATCGTCGGCATCTGTCGCGTCGCCGCCGAAGCCCACCCCGACAGCACGCAGTTCGACTCCAAGAGCCCCTATCACGACGCCGCCTCGACGCCCGAGCGCCCGCGCTGGGAGTGCGTGGACGTGGCATTCGTGGCGCGCCTGCCCCGCATCGTCACGCTGGAAGAGCTCAAGGCGCGGCGCGAGCTTGCCGGAATGGCGGTGGTGCAGCGCGGATCGCGCCTCTCCGTGCAGCCCGTCGCGGCCGCGGAGTGGAAGCACATCGTCATGCTGGCCCGGCAGGGGGCCTCCAACGGCTGACGGCGGCCTGCTCCAACAGGCGGCGGCCTTCGCGCTGGCGCACCGCGCCGAGTTGCTCGCACAACTGCGCCAGCACGTCGAGCTGGCCTTCGGCTCGCTGGCTCTAGCCGTCGCCATCGCGTATCCGTTGGGCGTCTGGATCGCGGGCAAGCGGCGCATCTCCGCGGCGGCGCTGGGCGCGGCATCCACCCTGCGCGTCATTCCTAGCCTGGGCGTGCTGGCGCTCTTGCTCCCCGTGCTGGGCGTGGGCACGCCACCCAGCGTCGTGGCGCTCGTGATCTTGGCGGTGCCGCCGATCTTGGTGAACGTCGACGCGGGCTATCGCGGCGTGGACGCCGCCGCGCTCGACGCCGCCGGCGCCATGGGCATGACGCGTTGGCAGCGGTTCATGCGGGTGGAGACGCCGCTGGCGCTTCCCGTCTTTCTCACGGGCGTGCGCGGAGCGGTTGTGGAAGTCGTCGCCAGCGCCACGCTAGCCGCCTTCATCGGCGGAGGCGGCCTGGGCGAGACGATCATCAACGGCATGCAGCTCAACGATCAGCCCGAGCTGGTCGTCGGCGGCGCGCTGGTGGCGGCACTCGCCCTGGGAGCAGAGATCTGCATCCTCTTGATCGAACGGAGCATTCCATGGAGACGCATGCGACACCATTGACTCGCCGCTCTCTGCTGGCCGGAGTCGCCTCCCTGCCGCTCGCCCTCGAAGCCTGCGCCCAGCGCTCCGCGGAGCGGCCGATCTCCGTGGGCTCGAAGAACTTCACGGAAGAGCTCATCGTCGGTCACATGTACGCTCAGCTGCTCGAGCACGCCGGTTACCCGGTGACGCGCAAACTGAACCTCGGCGGCGTGGCGGTGGCGATGGCCGCGATGCAGCGCGGCGACATCGACCTCTATCCGGAGTATACCGGCACGGGCCTCGTGGTGCAGTTGAAGATGCAGCCGTTGCGCAGCGAGAGCGCCGTCTACGCGACGGTCAAGCGCGAGTATCAGCGGCGGTACAAGATGACGTGGCTCGAGCCGGCGCCGATGGACGACTCGCAGGCGCTGGCCACCACGCAAGCCATCTCGCAGAAGTACGGCCTGCGCACCCTCTCGCAGCTAGCCGTCTTGGCCCCGAAGCTGCGCTTGGGTGCGATTCCGGAGTTCGTCCAGCGCCCCGACGGCTTGCCCGGCCTGCGGAAGCTCTACGGCGGCTTCCACTTCAAGAGCGTGCGCCTCTTCGACATCGGCCTCAAGTACGAGGCGCTCCGCCACGGCGACGTCGACGTGGTGGTGGCCTTCGGAACCGACGGGCAGATCGACGCCTACCATCTGGTCGTCCTCGACGACGACAAGCACCTGTGGCCGCCCTATCACATCGCGCCCGTCGTCCGCGACGACGCGCTGGCGCGCTGGCCGAAGATCGCCCCGGCGCTCGACGCGCTCGCGCCGCACCTCACGGACGCGGCCGTGCGTCACCTCAACTGGGAGGTCGACGGATCCAAGCGCGATCCCGCCGACGTGGCCCGCGACTTCTTGAAGCGCACGGGACTGGTCTAGCGCGCCGCTCGTGGCCGAGGTCCGATTTCGGGACGTCCGGGTGGTCTATCCGGGGAGCACGCGCCCCGCGGTGGACGGCATCACCCTGGAGGTGCCCAGCGGCACGCTGGCCGTCCTGCTGGGGCCCTCGGGATGCGGAAAGACCACGCTCCTGCGCACCGTCAACCGACTGCAGCCCATCGACGCGGGGAGCATCGCCATCGGCGGGCGCGACGTGGCCACCCTCGATCCCATCGCGCTGCGGCGGAGCATCGGCTACGTCATCCAAGCGGTGGGCCTCTTTCCCCACCTCACGGTCGGCGAGAACGTGGCCGTGGTGCCCCGCCTGCTGGGCTGGGCGCGCGAGCGGATCCGCGCCCGCGTCGACGCGCTGCTCGCGCAGGTCTCGCTCGACCCGCAGACCTATCGCTCGCGGTATCCCTCCCAACTCTCCGGGGGCCAGCAGCAGCGGGTGGGCATCGCGCGGGCCTTGGCAGCCGAGCCAGGCATCCTCTTGATGGACGAACCGTTCGGCGCCGTCGACGCCATCGTGCGCGCCTCTCTCCAAGAGGAAACGACGGCGTTGCAGCTGCGCCTGGGCTCGACCATCCTCTTCGTGACGCACGACGTGGAGGAGGCTCTCAAGCTCGCGCACCTGCTGGTGGTGATGCGCGACGGCCGCATCGAGCAGGCCGGGACGCCGGCGGAGCTCTTGGCTCACCCGCGCACCCCGTTCGTCGCGGAGTTGCTGGACGCGCGGGACGCGCTGCGCCGCCTCTCCGTGATGACCATCGGCGACCTGATCGCGGCACCCCCGGACGGCGAGCCTCCGCCGCTCGACGAGGCCGACGTCCCGCGCCTCGACGCGGGCGCGAGCTTGCGCGAAGCGTTGGGGGCGATGCTGACCTCGGGAGGGCGGCGCGTCCGCGTGATGCGCGGCGGGCGCGACGTGACCGTGCTCGATCTCGACGATCTGCGCCGAGCGCTGCGGCCGTGAGCTGGCTCGCCCACCACGCCGGGGAGATCGCCGCGCGGACCTTGCAGCATCTCGCGCTCGCGGGCACCTCGTTCGCCATCGCCGTCGCCCTGGCGCTGCCGCTGGGTCTGCTGGCGGCGCGCCGCCGCCGCGTGGGGCTCCCGCTCATCGCGGCGCTCGATGCGATCTACACGATCCCCAGCCTGGCGCTCTTCGCCTTGCTGATCCCGCTGCTGGGCCTGGGCTTCTGGACGGCGGTGACGGGGCTCGTGGCCTACGCCCAGATCATCCTCGTGCGCAACCTGATCGCCGCGATCGAGAGCGTTCCGCCGTGGATGGTCGACGCGGCGCGCGGTCTGGGCATGACCTCGCTGCAGATCTTCGCGCGCGTCGAATTGCCGGTGGCCGCTCCCGTGGCAATCGCTGGAGCGCGCGTGGCCGCGCTCTCGATCATCGCCATCGCGAGCGTCGCGGCCTGGATCAACGCGGGCGGCCTGGGGGCGCTGATCTTCGCCGGCATCGAGCGTCAGGACATCCGGCTGGTGGCCGCCGGAACGCTGAGCATCGGCGCGCTCGCGCTCCTGACCGACGGGCTCCTGCGGGCGCTCGAGCGGGCGGTCACACCGCGCGCAGCAGGCTAAGCGCGAAGAGACGCCCCTCGTCGTGCCAGGTGCGCTCGCGCGCAAAGCCGCCGGCGGCCGCCATCTCGTCGATCTGGCCCTCCGAGTACTTGTAGGAGTCCTCCGTGTGGATGCGTTCGCCGGCCAGGATGCGCACCGTCAGGCCCAGGGCCCGGATGCGCACCTCCTGCGAGCGGATGCAGACCAGATGACTCGAGACGCAGCCGCGCCCCACGTCGTACGCGGCGACGTGGCGGAAGCGGGCCACGTCGAAGTCGGCGCCAAGCTCGCGGTTGATGCGCACGAGCACGTTGCGCTCGAAGGCCGCGGTCACGCCGAGCGCGTCGTCATAGGCGGCCTCCAGCAGCGCGGGGTCCTTGCGCAAGTCGGTGCCCAGGAGGAGGGCGTCCCCGGGGCGGAGCGCGGCGCGCAGGCGCCGCAGCAGCACGTGCGCCTCGTCCGAATCGAGATTGCCGATGTTGGACCCCAGGAAGAGCGCGAGCGCGCGTGAGCCGCTCAACTTGATCGCCGCCAGGCCCGCGTCGTAGTCTCCGGCATAGCCGGTGATCGTCAAGTCGGGGTAGCTCGCGACCATGCTCCGGCACGCCGCGACGAGCGCCCCCTCCGCGATGTCGACAGCGTGGAGCTGGACGTTCCCGCGTGCCCTGAGCGCCGCCTCGATGATCGCGCGGGTCTTCGCTCCGCTTCCGCCGCCCAGCTCCACGATCTCGTCGGGGAGACCGGCTGCGGAGATCAGGGCATCGCTCTCGCGCTCGATGATCTCGCGCTCGGCACGGGTCAGGTAGTACTCGGGCAGCTCGGTGATCGCCTCGAAGAGCGTCGAACCGAGCGCATCGTAGAGATACTTGGCCGGCAGCCTGCGCGGAGTGGAGAGCAGACCTGCACGCACGTCGTCGGCGAAGGTCCCGCCACCGCTCTCGAGCCGAACCACGCGCCAGCGTTGCGTCGAGATCATCAGAGGCGCAGGCTCGGATCGGTTAGGAAGCGCGCCTGCGAGGAGCGAGGCTCCGCGCCCGGTTCCGGGCGGCGCCGGACATAGCGTCCGTCGCGCTGGAGCTCGCGCGCCATCACGTCGTCCTCGAGAAAGACGTTGACGAAGGTGCCGCAGATCCACGCGCGCAACGCCGCGTCCTCGATGGGCGTCATCACCTCGACGCGCCGGTCCAGGTTGCGCCCCATCCAGTCGGCGCTGCCCAGGTAGACCTGCACCTCTCCGCCGTTGGCGAAGCACCACGCCCGGGAATGCTCCAAGAACCGCCCCACGATGCTGATCACGCGGATGCGCTCGCTCACGCCCGGAATCCCCGGACGCAGCACGCACATCCCGCGCACGATCAAGTCGATCTCCACGCCCGCTTGAGAGGCCGCGTACAGGGCGCGGATCACGGCATGGTCGGTGACGGCGTTCATCTTCGCGACGATGCGGGCGACCCGGCCGCGGCGGGCGTGTTCGGCTTCGCGCTCGATCAGCTCGATGACGGAGGCGCGCAGGTTGATCGGCGCCACCAGCAGCTTACGGTACTGCTCGCGACGCGAGAAGCCCGTCAGATAGTTGAACAGGTCGGTGACGTCCGCCCCGATGTCGGCGCGGCAGGTGAAGTAGGAGAGATCCGTGTAGACGCGCGCCGTCTTGTCGTTGTAGTTGCCGGTGCCGATGTGGACGTACCGCCGCAGGCCGTCATCCTCCTTGCGCACCACCAGCGTGGTCTTGCAGTGCGTCTTCAAGCCCACCAACCCGTAGACCACGTGCACGCCCGCGCGCTCCAGATTGCGCGCCCAATGGATGTTGTTCTCCTCGTCGAAACGCGCCTTGAGCTCGACCAGCGCGGCCACCTGCTTGCCGTTCTCCACGGCCTCCATCAGCGCGCGCACCACCGGCGAGTCGCCGCTCGTGCGGTAGAGCGTCTGCTTGATGGCCAGCACCTGCGGGTCGTCGGCGGCTTCCTGGACGAACTGGACGACGGGATCGAACGAGTCGTAGGGATGGTGGAGCAGCACGTCGTTCTCGCGGATCGCCGCGAAGAAGTCCGTGAGGCCGTGGAACCGGGCGGGGACGGCCGGAGAGAACGGCTTGTCGCGCAGCTCGGGCACGTCGAGGCTCGCCAGCGCCATGAAGTCGCCCACGGCCAGCGGGCCGTCGACGCGGTAGACATCCTGCTCCTCGACCTCGATCCCGTCCATCAGCAGCGCGAGCATGCGCTCCGGCATCCGGGTATCCACCTCGAGGCGCACCGCCGCGCCGAAGCGCCGCTTGCGCAGCTCCGACTCCACCATCTCGAGCAGGTCGTCCGCCTCGTCTTCCTGCAAGTCGAGGTCGGCGTTGCGCGTCACGCGGAAGCGGTACCACGAGCGAACCCGCATGCCGGGGAAGAGATCGCCGAGATTGTCGCCGATGACGTCTTCCAGCAGGGCAAAGCGGTGCGGCGCGCCGGGCTGCGGCTCCAACGGGATGAAGCGCGGAAGCACCTGCGGCACCTTCACGCGCGCGAAGTGCGTCCGCTCGTGGTCGCCGCTCGGGTCCTCGATCTCCACCGCCAGCGAGAGGCTCAGGTTGGAGATGTACGGGAACGGGTGCCCGGGGTCCACCGCGAGCGGCGTGAGCACGGCGAAGACCTGATCGTCGAAGTAGCGCCGCAGCCCGCCGCGGTCGGCGGGGCGCAGATCGTCGTGCGAGACCAGGGCGACCCCGTGCGATGCCAACGCGGGCAGCAGCTCGTCCTGCAGAGCGCCCACCTGGCGCTCGACGAGCGGATCGAGGTTCTCGCGGATGAGACGCAAGTGGTCGGCCGGGAGGATGCCGTCGTCGGACGGCCGCACCACGCCCGCGTCGATCTGCTGCTTGAGCCCGGCCACCCGGATCATGAAAAACTCGTCGAGGTTGGTCGCGAAGATGGCGCAGAACTTCAGGCGCTCCAGCAGCGGGTGCTGGGGATCGAAGGCCTCGTCGAGCACGCGCGCGTTGAAGGCCAGCCAGCTGAGCTCGCGGCTGAAGTACAGAGTGGGGTCGTCGAGATCGAGCTCTGCGCGATCACGCGGCCGGCGCAGCTCCGCGCCCGCGGATTCCAGCATAGGGGAAAGGCCTTCGGCGCCCGCTGCAGGGGCAACCTCTTGAAAAGAGATTCCGCGGGGAGCGAGAACCTGCGTGCGGTGAGCCGACGCCTCCGCGCCCTCGTTCCGCTGGGCGCACTGACCCTTGCCTTCGCGCTGGCGTACTTCGCCGTCCATCACCGGCACGTGCTGCAAGCCTGGCTCATCCAGGCCGGGCCCATGGGACCGCTCGTCTCCGTGGCCATCTACGTCCTCCTGGTCAGCTCACCGTTCGTCTCCTCGGATATCCTCGCGTTGCTCAACGGAGCCATCTTCGGATTCTGGGAGGGGGCGCTCATCAACTGCGTAGGCGTGATGCTGGGAGGCGTGAGCACGTACCTCATCGCCCGGCGGACCGGGGAGTTCCTGGACATCCACGAGGAACTCGAGCGCCTGCCCCCTTGGGTCAAGCGCCTGCCGGTCGGCTCACCGCTCTTCCTGCTGGCGCTGCGGATGGTCCCCTGGGTCGGCGGCACGATCGCCAACAACGTGGCCGGATTCTACAAGATCTCGATCTTCCGCCACCTCTGGACCACCGCCGTCATCGCCATCCCGGTGGCCGTCATCACGGCCTATATCGGCTGGACGGCCACGACGGGCCTGATCCGGTAGCCGCGGCGCGCCCCGCCACGCGCGCTACGAACAGACGTTCGATCCCGACCGATCATCGCCTCGCTCGCTCCGGGGAGCATCCTGCAAGGGTATCTCGCGGTACGGCAACAAATCTTCCCCGGGATGGGTCTTAGCAAGGCGGGCCGCCATTCGAACGGCGCGCCGCTTGAGGTGCTCATGAATCCAGACCCAGGCGACCAAGGCGAAAACCCCCGTCGCGTAGCCGAAGATGAGCGCGAGGGTCAGGGGAGAAGCAGGGTCATGGGGGCGGATCGAGCCAAACATGTGCCCGCCAAGACCTCCGCCGAGCCAACTAGAGTTGCGCTCGGCATCTCGTGAATGAGGAAGATCAAAGAGCATGGCCGAGGCCGGATCCTTTCCCACCACCGTGATCGGGCGGCGCCGCTACGTGGCGTCGGTATCCGACGCTGACGGCCGCAAGTGGACGATCGCCGTCGAGGGACGCAACCAAGACGATGCCCGCCGCGCGGTAGAGCCGATGCTTCGCACCGGCGAGACGCTGCACGGGATCGTCGAGCAGTAGCCACGTCCGGGATCATGAGGCGGCGGATCCTCTTTCTCATCTCCGACAGCGGCGGCGGGCATCGCGCCGGCGCGGAGGCGATCGCCGCGGCGCTCGCCGAGCGTCCTGACGCCGACGTCTTCGAGTACCGCATCGAGGATGCGCTGGTCCAGTGCCGTTTCCCGTTGAGCGCGCTCAACACGGGTTACCATCTCGCGCTCAAGTACGGCCCTTTCGTCTACGGGGCGCTCTATCACGCCACCAACGGGGAACGCCGCTACCGCACGCTGGTGGAGAGCTGCACCTCGCTCTACCGCCACGCCCTGATGCGCCTGCTGCGCTCGTATAATCCCGACGTCATCGTCTCGGTCCATCCGCTGCTCAACCACGTGGCCTTGCGCGCACGCGCCGAAGTCGGCAGCCGCGCTCCGGTGATCACGGTGATCACCGACCTCGGCCGGGTGCACGCCGGCTGGATCGCTCCCGCCGCCGACGCCATCATCGTCCCCTCCGCCGAGGTGCGCTCGGTGGCCATCGAGCGCGGCGTGCCGCCTCAGAAGGTCCACCTGCTCGGCCATCCGGTCCACCCGCGCTTCGCCGACTACGACGAGTCGCGCGAAGAGATCCGAGACCGGCTGGGACTGCCGCAGGATCGCCAGGTCGTGCTCCTGATGGCCGGCGGCGAGGGAGGCGGCAAGCTCTCCCGCATCGCCGACGCGATCGGCACGGCAGGCCTGCCCAATGCTCACGTGGTCGTGTGCACCGGGCGCAACGAGACGCTCAAGCACCGTCTCGAGGAGGCGCAGCCGACCTTCGACGTGCCGATGACCGTCATCGGCTTCACCAACGAGATCCCCGCGCTGATGCGCGCCGCCAACCTCCTGGTCACCAAGGCCGGACCCGGCGCCATCGCGGAGGCCTGCGTCGCCGCCGTGCCGATGGTGGTCTACGACTACGTTCCGGGTCAGGAGCGCGGCAACATCGATCACGTCATCCGCACCGGCATCGGCGAGGTCACGCTCTCCGTGAATCAGACGGTGCGCGCCGTCAAGCGGCTCCTGCGGGATCCCAAGCGCCTCGAGCGCATGCGCGAGTGCGAGCGGCGGATCGCCCGCCCCCAAGCCTCGCGGCAGATCGCGGACCTGATCATCGGCTTCGCGGGCATTCGCCAACCCGAGCTGGCCGCGGCGCGCTAGCGAAGACAAGGCCATGGCCAGGCAAGACGCGGGAACCATCGTCGTGACTGGCGGCAGCCGAGGCATCGGCGCCGCCGTCTGCGCGCTCGCCGCGCGCCGCGGCTACGCCGTGGCCGTCAACTACGCCTCCGACCAGGCCGCCGCGCAGCGCGTGATGCGCGAGATCGAGGCCGCCGGCGGACGCGCCGCCGCGCTGCAAGGCGACGTGGCTCGCGAGGACGAGGCCGTCCGCCTCTTCGAGACGGCGGAACGCACGCTGGGTCAGATCACGGCACTGGTCAACAACGCCGGCATCACGGGCGGCATCTCGCGCTTGGAATCCCTGAGCGCCGAGGCCCTGCGGCGCGTCCTCGCCGTCAACGTCGAGGGGACGTTCTTCTGCGCCCGCGAGGCGGTGCGGCGCATGTCCACGCGCAACGGCGGCCGCGGCGGGGCCATCGTCAACCTCTCCTCGCTGGCGGCGCGCCTCGGCGGTTCGGGCGAGTGGCTGCACTACGCCGCCAGCAAAGGCGCCGTCGACACCTTCACGGTGGGCTTGGCGCGCGAAGTCGCGCGCGAGGGCATCCGCGTCAACGCCGTGGCGCCTGGCTTGATCGAGACGGAGATCCACGCTGCGGCGGGAGCTCCCGATCGCGCGGAGCGCATGGCTCCCTTGATTCCCATGGGCCGCGCCGGCACGGCGGCGGAAGTGGCGGAGACGATCCTCTGGCTGCTCTCGCCCGCGGCATCCTACGTGACGGGAACGATCGTCGAGGTGGGCGGCGGGCGGTAGTAGACCGCCGCGCCGCCGCGCGTTACGGCCGCTCGTCGCGCAGCGCCTTGCGCAGCTCGTCCATCAGCGCGGGCGAGTCGCTATGCCCGTGGCTCGAGACGGCGTGCTCGCGTGCCGCCTTGAGCACCTCGGCCTCCGACCCCGAGATGGCAAGCGTGCAGTTCTGCTCGCTGGGAAAGAGCCGGCAGTCGATGACCTTACGCGTTGCTACTGCCATGGTGTCCTCCTGTAGGAAGTGATTATGGGCGTGCCTCGTAAACCAGGTTGAACGGCGTCTCCGCCGCACGGCGGAAGCGCGTGAAGCCGCCGTCGCGCACGACGTCGGCGATGCGCCGCTCGCCGGCCTGGGCGCCCAGCCCCAGACCGACCTCTTGCGCCAGCGAAGACGGCGTGCACAGCATGGTCGAGGCCGCGTAGAACATGCGCCCGATCGGGTTGAGATTCTCCTCCGGCCGGTCGTAAGCGAAGGGCTCGACGATCATCCACGTGCCCTCGGGACTCAGCGTCTCCAAGACGTGACGGGCCGCGCCGACCGGGTCGCCCATGTCGTGCAGGCAGTCGAAGAAGGCGACGAAGTCGTAGCCCTCTCCCGGATACTCCCTGGCCGTCGCCACGCCGAACTCGACGCGGTCCTCCACGCCGGCCGCCGCCGCGCGCTCGCGCGCGCCCCGGATCGAGCCCTCGTGGTAGTCGAATCCGCGAAAGACGGAGGCCGGATAGGCCTGGGCCATCAGGATCGTGGAGGCTCCCAGGCCGCAGCCGACGTCGGCCACGCGCGCGCCGGCCTGCAGACGCTTCTCCACGCCCTCGAGCGCCGGGATCCACTCCGAGACGAGATGCGCGTTGTACGACGGCCGGAAGAAGCGCTCGGTGCCCTCGTAGAGCCGCCCGTCGTGATCGTGCCAGCCCACGCCCTCGCCGGTGCGGAACGCCTGCGCGATCCGCGGCTCGTCCGCGAAGACCGCCTCGATGATCTGGAAGAGACCTTGCGCGAAGAGCGGACTCGACTCATCGGCCAACATGAGCGCTTGCTCCGGCGGCAGCTCGTAGCGCCCCGTCGCCGGATCGTAGGTGAGGTAGCCGCCCGCGGCTTGATTCTGCAACCACTCGCGCACGTAGCGTTCGTGCGTGCCGGTGGCTTGGGCCAACTCGCTCGACGTCATCGCTCCGCCGCGGTGGAGCGCGCGATAGAGACCCAGCTTGTCGCCGATCACCACCAGCGACGCGCTCATCGCGGCGCCGGCATCGGCGATGGCTCGCTCGATGAACGCGTTCAGCCTCGCTTCGTCGATCGCCCGCATGGTCTGATTCGCCATCGCCGCCTCCTCCGTGCTAGAGGGTTCCATTTCGTGATGCAGGAAGCGTACCGCCCCAGCGTGGGCGCGATCAATACGCCGATTGGCGTAAGGCCAGAGGTCCAATGGGAGTCCTCTCCGGCGCAGATTACGAAGCGCTTCTCCAGGTGATCGAGGAGCTCCACGACGCGGGATGGCGCCTGGACGGCCCGCATGCCGTGCTCGCCCGCATCGCCGCGCTGATTCCCTGCGACGTGATCTCCATTGCGTACGTCGATGCATCGCACGTCCCTCGGTGCACGCGCGCGCGCTCCCTGCGCACCGAGATCGCCCTGCGCTTCGAGCTGGCGGCGGTCGCCTCGCCCGCCGCTCGCGGCGTCGTGGTGCTCGCGCTCGGCCGCTCGTCGACCGACTTCAGCGAGCGCGACCGGGCATTGGCGGAGCGCCTCGTGCCGCACCTGCGCCAGGCGCTCGGATCGCTGCGCCCCGACGCGTTGCCCGCAAGCGGCGTCCGCGTGTGGCCAACGGGCGACCTGACGCCGCGAGAGCACGAGATCGTGCGCTGCGTGGCCGACGGCGCCACGAACCGCATCATCGCCTTACGACTGGGCATCTCCCCGCGCACGGTGCAGAAGCACCTCGAGCACGTCTACGAGAAGCTCGGGGTCGAGACGCGCACAGCGGCGGCGATGCGCCTGGGACGCGCCGGCTCCAACGCCTAGTACGGCGTCCCTTTGCCCGTCTTCTTCCAGAGCGCCTCGTCGTACTCGGCCCAGCGGTCGAAGCCCGACGCCTGCGCCGCCACCTGCGCGCTCCACGCGGCGGCCTGATTCTCCATGGCGCCAAGGGCCTGAGGGTCCGTGATGGCCGCCGCCGCGATGGTGGAGACCTGGCCGTAGAGGCGGATGACGTCGTCGTCGCTCGCATGCGGCGAATGCGCCGAGTTGGTCAGCAATACCGCGATCGACTGCGTGGCCGGGTCCACCCAGATGTCGCAGCCCGTGGAGCCCTCGTGCCCGAAGCCTCCGTAACCGAAGATCTCTCCACGGTTCGACGAGTACGTGGTCGCCTCGTCCCAGCCCAGGCTGCGCACGTCGCCGATGCGCTGGCTCTGACGACCGAGGTAGTAGGGGCGCAGCATCGCGGCCACCGTCGCGGGGGAAAGGACTCGCGCACCGTTGAGCTCGCCGCCGTTCAGCAGCATCTGCGCGTAGGCCGCCACGGCGTCGGCCGTCCCGAAGAGACCGGCATGGCCCTCCGCGCCGATGGGGCCGTAGCCGTCGATCACGAAGCGCCCGCGGATATAGCGATGATCCTTGCCGGGCGCCTCGGGGCTGACGCGGCTGAGCAGATCGGCAGGCGGGTCGAAGAGCAGCGAGTCGCCCAGGCCCAACGGGTCGGCGATCTCCTTGGCGAAGAACTCCTTGATGGGCATCCCGGAAACCAGCCGAACGATGCGCGCAAGCTCGATGTAGCAGGTGTTGCAGTACTCGAAGCGCGTGCCGGGGGCGAAATGGAGTGGCATGGCATCGACGATCGCCTCTCCCCGGGCGAGAGGAAGCACCGACTGCTCCTCGTTGAGCGCGCTCGGAAGGCCGGCGCTGTGCGTGAGCAGCTCCTCGATCGTCACCTGCTCCTTGCCGTGCTGGGCGAAGGCCGGATCGTCATGGGAGACGCGATCCCAGAGGCGGATCTTGCCCTGCTCGATCAGCTTCATGATCGCCGTCGCGGTGCCGATGGGCTTGGTCATCGAGGCGAGATCGTAGACGGTGTCGATGGAGTTCGCCTGCGGCGCCGGATAGAGGGCGCGCTCGCCGAACGCCTTGCGGTAGACCACCTTGCCCTCGCGCGCGATCAGCACCACCGCGCCGGGCATGTCGCCTTTCTTGATGTCTCTCTCGACGATGGGGGCGATGCGCGCGAGCACGGCGCTCGACATCCCCACCGACTCCGGCGTCGCCGACGGAAGGACCGTGTCGGCGCGCGCGGGGAGATGCGCGCAAACGAGTGCGAGAACGAGCCATGCCAACGGCAGTCCGCAGCGGCGTGCGCCGCGCCCCATCAGGCGTTCCGTCCTTCGCTCTCGCCGTCGGTGCCGAGCTCTTGGAGGATATCCGCGAGCGCCTCGTCGATGCCCCGCGCCTTCATGCGGGCGAGCTCATAGAGCTCGGCGAAGATGGTGCCGGCGTCGAACATGAACTCGTCGACGGTGTGAGGAGTGACCTCTTCGATGACGCGCCCCGTCTCGTTCAGGATATGGACGGCGTAGTACTGCGAGTTTCGATCATCGACCCGGGAGATCTGGATCGAATGGCGCGCGAACGAGACCCGAAAGGCGTCCTCCGCCGCGGTCTCGGTCCAGGCGAGCTTGCCGGCTCTGCTGCTGTCCCGCAGTCTGATGACGAGTTGGCCCATTCTGTCCATTGCCATCCGATCGGCCTCTGCGTCTGCTCCTCGCGGTCTCAAGGTACCCAATCGCTCCTCCTCGCGTCCGCCGGAGCGCCTATGGCGCAGGGGGAGGAAGCTCGAGCCGATCGACGCGCACGCGGCCCACGGAGAGCTCCCCGACCTCCATCACGCCGATCCGCGCTCGCCCGATCAAGAGGCGCCCCACCACCAACGCGCCCACGGCGAAGGCGCCCACCGCGAGCGCGCCGCCCGCCAGCGCCCCCGCGGCGAACGCCCCAATGGCTCTCGCCCCGCCGGGCCGCTCATCCATCGGACCCGCGCTCCACTTCGCTCAAAACCGCACGCGGTACGTGCCTACCCGCGGCGGCCGGCCGGGAAAGACGAACGACGAAAACATCAACGCCGAAGCCGCGACCTGGAGACCCGCGCAGCCGAGCAGAACCGCATGCCGTCGGCTCTCGTCGGCCAACAGCAAGGCGAGAGCCACGGAGGCGGCGCCGACCGCAAGGAGCACGCCAAGCGCAGCGACTCCGCCGCCGGCCCACCTCCACCGCGCGTCGCTCAACGCTGCGTCGCGATCGGGAATCAGGTAGAACGTCAGGACGATCCAGCAGGCGGACGAGCTCAGGAGCATCAGCGCAGCGCTGAGCCGCAGCGAGTTCGCCATCCACGTGGATGCAGGATCCCAGGCAAGCAGGAAGAGCAATGCGTTGCACGCTGTAACGGCCGCGATGGGCATGCGCAGCACGGCAAGCTTCTTTCCACTCATTCGCGCCATGGAGCCACCCCCTCCGCGCTCGCGACGCTAGAACGCGCTGATCCCCGTCAACGCCTGACCGAGGATGAGCGCGTGCACGTCGTGCGTCCCCTCGTACGTGTAGACCGACTCCAGGTTCGCCATGTGGCGCATGGGGACGTACTCCGCCAAAATGCCGTTCGCTCCCATCATGCGGCGGGCCTTGCGCGCCACCTCGGCCGCCATCTCGCAGTTGTTGCGCTTGGCCAGACTGACCTGCTGGGGGCGCATCGTCCCGGCGTCCTTGAGCTTGCCCAGCTGGAACGCCAGCAGCTGCGCCTTGGTGATCTCCGTGAGCATCTCCGCCAGGCGCTCCTGCTGGATCTGCTTGCCCCCGATGGGGCCGCCGAACATCACGCGCGACTTGCTGTAGTCGACCGCCTGCTCGAAGCAAGCCATCGCCGCTCCGATCACCCCCCAGGCGATCCCGTAGCGCGCCTGCGTCAGGCACATCAGCGGCGACTTCAAGCCGCCGCTCTTGGGGAGCATGGCCTCCAGCGGCAGCTCCACGTCCGTGAACGCCAGCTCACTGGTGTCGCTCGCGCGCAGGGAGTGCTTCCCTTTCTGGTCGCGCGCCGTGAAGCCCGGCGTTCCGCGCTCTACCAGGAAGCCGCGAATCGAGTCCTCGTCGCCGTCGTCGGTCTTGGCCCACACCACGGCCACGTCGGCCCGCGAGCCGTTGGTGATCCACATCTTGCTGCCGTTGAGCACCCAGCGGTCGCCATGGCGGCGCGCGCGCGTGAGCATCCCCGCGGGATTCGATCCGTAATCCGGCTCCGTGAGCCCGAAGCACCCGGTCTTCTCAGCCTTGGCCAGCGCCGGGAGCCACCGGCGCTTCTGCTCCTCGCTGCCGAACGCATGGATCGGGTACATCACCAGCGCCCCCTGAACGCTGGCAAACGAGCGCAGGCCCGAGTCGCCGCGCTCCAGCTCCTGCATGATCAGCCCGTACGCCACGTTGTCCAGGCCGGCGCAGCCGTACTCCTCCGGCAGGTTGGCGCCGAAGACGCCCAGCTCGCCGAGCGCGGGCACGAGCTCACCCGGAAAACGGCCGTCGAGCCACGCCTCCTCGATGATCGGAAGGACGCGCTGGTCGACGAAGGCGCGCACGGTGTCGCGCACCTGCCGCTGCTCCGTCGTGAGCGAAGCGTCGATGTCGTAGAAGTCGGTACCCGCGTATGCCATGGCCGCCTGCTTCGACGGCATGGTGCGCCCCCCTCGCACGACGGGAGCGCGACTTCTCCCGTACGGCGGGGCGATGCCGGCAGGTCAACGCCCCTCTGGGCGAGGATGCCACGCCATGCGACTGAGGACATACGAAGCCACGGAAGCCGCCGGCGCCGCGCCGCAACTCGGCATGGAGCGCAACGGCCGCATCGTTCCCCTGCACGGGGTGAGCGACGTTGCCGCCTTCTTCTCGCTGCCGGCCGAGACGCGGACGCGGCTCGCGCGCGATGCGGAGACCGCGCTCGCCAAGGACCTGGGTGCGCCGGCGGCAAGCGTGAAGACGCTGCTTCCGGTGCTCGACCCGCGCAAGGTGATCTGCGTGGGGCTGAATTACCGCGACCACGCCGCCGAACAGAACCTCGAGATCCCCAAGGCGCCGGCGCTCTTCCCGAAGTACGCGTCGTCGCTGGTGGCGCACGGAGAGCCGATCGAGCTGCCCCGCGAGAGCGCGAAGGTGGACTACGAGGCGGAGCTGGTGCTGGTCATCGGCAGCCGCGCCGACCACGTCTCGCTCGACGACGCGTGGAGCGTGGTCGGCGGCCTCACCATCGGCAACGACGTCTCCGTTCGCGACTACCAGGGCGCCACCACGCAGTGGATGAACGGCAAGATCTTCGACCGCACCACGCCCGTGGGCCCCGTGGTCGTCACGCCGGACGAGTTCCCCGACCCCGCGGACCTCGAGATCTGGCTCGAGATCGGCGGCGAAGTGCTGCAGCGCTCGCGCACCTCGCAGTTCGTCTTCGACGTTCCGCAGATGATCGAGTACGTGACGCGCATGACGACGCTCGAGCCCGGCGACCTCATCTTCACGGGAACGCCGGGAGGCGTCGGCTTCCTGCGCAAGCCCAGGCGCTACCTCCAAGACGGTGAGACGGTCACCGTCTACGTCGAGGGGATCGGCACGCTCGTCAATCCCGTCAAGGCTCCGGAAGGCGGCGCCGCTCCCGATCTCCTGCCCAAGCCGCGCCGCGAGGAGCGGACTGCCTGAGCGTGGAGGGAGCCAAGCGGCTGGGGCATGCCTCTCGAGGGGCGCTCCGACATCGGCCCGTAGGCAGGATGCCGAGAGGGCCGATGCGGCGCGAACAGGAGGCCCACAGGATGTGGGCCGACGAGTGGCCCCGAGGGAGGCGTGCCCCGGCCGTTTGGCTACTTAGACTCGTGCCGCGGGTCGCTTGAGCACGCCCTGCGCGATGCGCAGGAAGTCGTCCTCGTCGAGCAGGCCCTTGCGCTCGAGGGAGGTGGCCTTCACCTCTTCGAGGATCGCCATCATCTCGTCGTTGGTCGCCGGCCCGAGGCCGAGCTTGTCGAGCCAGATCAGGACCGAGTCCAGGCCGCTGCCCTTGCCGAGAACGATCTCCGGGGCCGACTGGCCGACCATCTCCGGCCGGAAGGGAAAGGCCTCGGTGAGGCGCTCCGTGCCGACGTTCTTCACCCATGTGGCGATGATGCCCGACTCGACCTGGAAGAGGCGGTCGCCGACGATGCCGCGCTGCGGCGGAACCGCCACGCCCGAGAGGTCGCGCACGAGGTGCGAGAGGCCCGTGAGCTTGGTGTAATCGATGCCGGTGTCGAGCCCGAACATGGTCTTGAGGGTCATCACCGTGTCTTCGAGCGGGGTGTTGCCCGCCCGCTCGCCGATGCCCGTGACGGAGACCTGGACGACGCTCACCCCGTTGGCCACGGCCATCACCGTGTTGGCGACGCCGAGGCTGAAGTCCATGTGGAAGTGCGCCTCCATCGGCTTGTCGGGGATCCGCTCGCGCACCTTGCGGGCCATGTAGGCCGCGGCCGGCGGCGAGAGCACGCCGAAGGTGTCGACGAGCGCGATGGCGTCCATGTGCCCCTCGCGCGCGATCACCTCGATCATGTCGAGGAACGTGGTGATGTCGGCGCGCGTGGAGTCGATCGGGAAGAACGTGACGTAGAGCCCGTTCTCGTGCGCGAAGCGGGTCGACTCGATGGTCAGCTCCAGCGCCCGCTTGTACTCCCACTTGTAGGCGTACTCGATGATGTGCTCGCTCGACGGGATCTCCATCACGATCCCCTCGACGCCGGTGTCGAGCGCGCGCTTCACGTCGTCGACCATGCACCGCGAGAAGGCGAATATCTTGGAGGGCAGGCCAAGCTTCACGATGCGCTTGACGGCCTCCGTGTCCGACGGAGAGACGGCCGGGAGGCCGGCTTCGATCCGCTGGACGCCGGCCTCCGCCAGGCGCTCCGCGATGCGCACCTTCTCGTCGGCGGTGAACTCGACGCCGGCCTGCTGCTCGCCGTCGCGCAGCGTGACCTCGTGAACCTCAACCTTGGGGGGCGGCGCAAACGCCTGCGTGACCTCCGGTTGGTAGTTCCATGGACTGACGAAGTAGTCGTGTGTCTTCCAAGGCTGCTCAGCCATCTCAGTCTCCTGTCAGAAGTGGGGCTTCACCCCAGCCCGATGCCGAAGCCGCCTCGCTCGCCTCGTTCATATTCTGAGAAAGACAACTGCGAGAGGCTATTTGCGCTGGTAAAGGCCGATTAATTCGGCTTGGCCCAGCACATGCCCTCGCATCGCGGCAACGACTCCCGCGTAGCTCGGCCGCGCCCCGACGCCCAGCCGGTCGACGTCGAGCGCGTAGAGGGTGATGTGGTAGTGGTGCGCCGGGTCACCCACCGGCGGACACGGGCCGCCATACCCGGGCGTGCCGAAACTCGTGACGCCCTCGTGCCGCGGCTGCTCTCCGGCGGCCAAGGCGCGGGTCTCGCCCGCGATGTCGTAGGCGACCCAATGCACCCAGCCTCCCTGCACGTGGGCGTCGGGATCGACGATCGTCAGCACGAACGAGCGCGTGCCGTGAGGAGCGTTGGCCCAGCGCAGCGGCAGGGAGACGTTCTCTCCTCCGCACGTTCCTCGCGAGTGCGCGTGCGCTCGCGGAATCGCCGCTCCGTCCTGGAACGCGGGACTCGTCAAGGAGAAGGCCAGCATAGCCATTGCCAACATGATGGTTAGAGCCCCAGTGACTCCGCGTTCTCCGAGAGCGCCTGAATCAGAAAGGCGATGTGCTCGTCGAGCGGCACGCCCATCTCCTCCGCCGCTTGGTAGACTTCCTCGCGGTTGACGCTGGCGGCGAAACGCTTGTCTTTGAGTTTCTTCTTGACCGAGTCGACGGTCACTTCGCGGACCGTCTTGCCCGGGCGCACGTACGCCACGGCCGTGATGAAACCCGTCAGCTCGTCGCAGGCGAAGAGCGCCTTGGCCAGCGTGGTGTCGCGCGGCACGTTCAGGTAGGTGGCGTGCCCGCGAATCGCCTTCACCACGTCGGGCGGGTAGCCCAGTTCCTCCAGGCGGCGGCAGCCGAGCTCCGGGTGCTCCTCGGCGCTCGGATGGATCTCCCAATCGTAGTCGTGGAGCATCCCGGTGATGCCCCATCGCTCCTCGTCGCCTCCGAGCCTGCGTGCGTAGGCGCGCATCGTGGTCTCCACCGCCAGCGCGTGCTTACGCAGGCCCTCGCTCGCGACGTTGTCGCAAACGAGGGCCCATGCCGCTGCCCGGTCGAGCGTCTCGATCACCGCGCGCGCTCCGCCGCGGCGACGACGGCCCGCGAGGCGATCACGTCGGCCATCGCGGTCCGGTACTCGGCGCTCGCGTAGACGTCGGCGCGCGCCTCCACGCCGCGCGCGACCGAGGCGCAGACGGACTCCATCTTCTTGTGGTCGGAGACCGCGATGCCGCCGAGCGCCGGCTCCACGTGCGCGGCACGGAACGCCTTGCTCCCCACGCCCGTGAGCGCCAGGCGCCCCGACGCGATCGTGCCCCCCGTGACGGAGAGCGCGCACGCCGCCCCGACCACGGGGTAGTGCGAGGCAGGATGCGGCAGCTTGACGTACGCCGACGCCGGCGACGCCTTGGGCAGGATCACGGAGGTGAGGATCTCGTCGGGCGCCAGCGCCGTGGTGAACATGTCGACGAAGAAGTCGCTCGCGCTCACCGTGCGCTTGCCGGCCGGCCCCGCGATCTCGAACTGTGCCTCCAGCGCGAGGAGCGCCGCCGGATAGTCGGCGGCCGCGTCGGCATGCGCGCAGGATCCGCCGATGGTCCCGCGATGACGGACCTGCACGTCGCCGATGGCGCCCGCCGCGTCCGAGAGCGCCGGGGCGTAGGAGGCGACGCCGGCGCTGGCGGCCACGTCGTCGTGCGTGGTCAGCGCGCCGATCTCCAGGCCGCGTGCGGTCTTGGCGACACCGCGCAAGCCGGCGATGCGCCCGATGTCGATGAGCATGCCGGGACGCGCCAGGCGCAACTTCATCATCGGGATGAGGGAGTGGCCGCCGGCGAGGAGCTTGGCGTCATCACCGTGCTGCCGGAGCAGCGCGATCGCCTGGTCCACCGAATCGGCAGCCGCGTAGTCGAAGCTGGCTGGTATCACCGTCTCCCCGCCTTTCCGTTTCCTTCGTGAGCGTTGAGGGCGCGCCACACGCGCTCGGGCTTGCACGGCATGTCGAGATGCACCACGCCGAAGGGCGCCAGCGCGTCCACCACGGCGTTGACCACCGCCGGCGTCGAGCCGATCGTGCCCGCCTCGCCGACGCCCTTGACACCCATCGGGTTGACGTCGGTGGGCGTGACGGTGTGGCCGGTCTGATAGTGCGGCACCTGGTCGGCGTGCGGAGCGGCGTACTGCAGCAGCGACCCGGTGGCAAGCTGGCCGTTCTCGTCGTAGACGACCTCCTCGAAGAGCGCCTGCGCGAGCCCTTGGGCAATGCCGCCGTGCACCTGCCCTTCGACGATCAGCGGGTTGATGATGTTGCCGCAATCGTCGACGGCGACGTACTTGACCACCTCTACTGCTCCCGTTGCCCGCTCGATCTCCACCACGCAGACGTGGGTGCCGAACGGATAGACGAAGTTCGGCGGCTCGAAACGGCGCGTCGCCTCCAAGCCCGGCTCCATGTCGGGCGGGAGATTGATGCCGCGAAAGGCCGCGAAGGCGACCTCGCCGATCGACGTCGACTTCTGCGGATTGCCCTTGACGGTGATCTTGCCGTTCTTGAACTCGAGGTCGGCGACGTTGGCCTCCATCGTGTGAGCCGCGATCTTCATCGCCTTCTCGCGCACGGTATCGAGCGCGCGATAGAGCGCCGCGCCGTCGACGGCCGTGCTGCGCGAGCCGAACGTGCCGATGCCATACTGCACGATCGCGGAGTCTCCGTGCAGCACCAGCACGTCGTCGATCGGAACGCCGAGACGATCGGAGACCATCTGCGCGAAGGTCGTCTCCTCACCCTGGCCGTGGGGCGAGGCACCCGTCATCACGGTCACGCGCCCCGTCGGCTCGACGCGAACGGTAGCGCTGCCCCAGCCCGGGGCCGGCAGAGCCGAGGATGGCCCCATGCCGCAGACCTCGACGTACGAGGAGATCCCGATGCCGAAGATCCGCCCCTCGGCGCGCGCGCGCTCCTGCTCCTTGCGCAGTTCGGCGTAGCCCGCGAGCTGCAGCGCCTTGTCGAACGCGGCATGATAGTCGCCGGTGTCGTAGGTGAGGCCCAGCGCCGTGGTGTACGGGAACTTCTCCTTGGGGATGAAGTTGCGCCGCCGCACCTCGGCGGGATCCATGCCGAGCTTACGCGCCACCAGATCGACGGCGCGCTCGATGAGGTACGTCGCCTCGGGACGCCCGGCGCCGCGGTAGGCGTCGGTCGAGGCCTCGGTGGTGAAGATGCCGGTGAGCTTGCAGTGGACGTTCTCGATCGTATAGGGGCCGGGCGCCATCAGCACCGTGAACGTGGGAATCCCCGGCGTCAGGAGCTGATAGTAGGCCCCCATGTTCGCGAGGATCTCGACCTTCAAGCCGGTGATCTTTCCGTGCTTGTCGGCGGCAACGTGAATGTAGTCGATCTGATCGCGGCCGTGGACGGCGATCATGAAGCTCTCGCTGCGCGTCTCGACGTATTTCACGGGCATGCCGAGCGCGCGCGAGGCGAAGGAGCAGGCGATCTCCTCCGCATAGACCTCGAGCTTGCTGCCGAACCCGCCGCCGACCTCCGGCGCGATGGTCCGCACCTTGTGCTCGGGGATGCCGACGAGGCCGGCGATCTGCGTGCGCAGCAGATGCGGGATCTGCGTCGAGGACCACAGCGTGAGCTGTTGCGGTCCCTTCTCCCAATGCGCCACCATGCCGCGCGGCTCCATCGAGAGCGGCGCCAGACGCTGGTTCACCAGGCGCTCCGAGACGGTGACGGCGGCATTCTCGAAGGCCGACTCGACGTCGCCGCCGGAGGCTTCCATGGTGTAGGCGACGTTGGTGCCGAACTCTTCGTGGACGTAGGGCGCGCCCTTGACGGCCTGCTCGAGATCGACGACGGCCGGGAGCTCCTGGTAGTCGATCTCGACGAGATCGACGGCGTCCCGCGCTGCGGCGGCGGCATTGGCTACGATCATGACCACCGGCTCGCCGACGTGCGCGACCTTGCCGCGCGCCAACGGCGGGTGCTTGGGCACCTTCATGTCCGGCAGCTGCGCCGCCACGGGGACGTCGCCGACGCCGGCGAGATCGTCCGAGGTGTAGACGGCGAAGACTCCGGGGCTGGCTTTGGCGGCGCGCGTGTCGATGCTGCGGATCTTCGCATGGGCGAACGGCGACCGCGCGAACGCCGCGTAGGTCATGCCGGCGAGCTTGACGTCGTCGACGTAGGTTGCGCCGCCGGTGATGAGGCGAGGGTCCTCGCGCCGCGTGATGCGCGCACCCATCATGCTGGTGAAGGCCATGGTGACCTCCTCGTATCAGCGGGCCGCGATTTCGACGCGCTCGCTTTGGCGCATCGACTTCGCGGCGTGCTGCACGGCTTTGACGATGTTCTGGTAGCCGGTGCAGCGGCAGAGGTTGCCCGAGATCGCCTCGCGGATCTCCGACTCGGTGGGATCGGAGTTGCCCTCCAACAGGTCACACGCCGAAAGGATCATGCCCGGCGTGCAGTAGCCGCACTGCAAGCCGTGCTCCTCCCAAAACGCCTCCTGGACGGGATGGAGCCTCTCCGTGGTGCCGATGCCTTCGATGGTGGTGACTTTGCCGCCGTCGACCTGCGCCGCAAGCAGGGTGCACGACTTCGCGGACTTGCCGTCGACGAGGACCGTACAGGCTCCGCACGACGACGTGTCGCAACCGACGTGCGTGCCAGTCAGTCCGAGCGTCTCGCGCAGAAAGTAGACGAGGAGGGTGCGGGGCTCGACTTCACCCTTCCACTCCTTGCCGTTCACGGTCACCGAAATCGAACGTTTCATGGTGACGCCTCCAGCGATCGATGAGGGAAGGGCGCCTTTCAACGCGAACCGAGACCCGTCCCTGCGTCATCTAAGGAGACTTCATCCGTGAACGAGCCGGCCTCGATCGAGGAGATGCTCGCGCGCCTTCGCCAAGTGGAATATCTGCCCGACACCGGACTCGCCACGGCGCTGCACCTTGCCGTCCGCTTGCGGCATCCGCTGTTGTTGGAAGGGGAGGCCGGCGTCGGCAAGACCGAAGCCGCCAAGGCCCTGGCACGCGTACTCGACCTACCGCTCATCCGCTTGCAATGCTACGAAGGACTCGACGTCCACGACGCCGTCTACGAGTGGAACTACGGCCGCCAGCTCTTGGCGATCCGGCGCAGCGAGGCGGGCGGCGAAGCCGCCCCCGACCTCTACGGCGAGGAGTTCCTGATCCGCCGGCCGTTGCTGCAAGCGCTCGACGGCGGCGTGCTGCTGGTGGACGAGCTCGACCGAGCGGACGACGAGTTCGAGGCCTACCTGCTCGAGTTTCTCGGCGAGTTCTCCGTGACGATTCCCGAGCGCGGGGTCTTGCGCGCGGCCTCGCCTCCCGTGGTGATCCTCACCTCGAACCGGACGCGCGAGCTGCACGACGCGCTGAAGCGCCGCTGCTACTATCACTGGATCGAGTACCCATCGCCCGAGCGCGAGCTGGAGATCCTGCGCACCCGGCTCCCGGCGCTGGGCGAAGCGCTCACCCGCGACGTCGCCACGGCCGTGGCGCGCCTGCGCGGGTTGGAGCTGCGCAAGCCGCCGGGCATCGCAGAGTCGCTCGACTGGGCCCAGGCGCTCGACGCGCTCGGCATCGAGCGGCTCGACGCCGAAGCGGCCGAGCGGACGCTCGGCATGGTGCTCAAGTATCGCGAAGACGCGGAGTTGGTGATCGGGCGCGGTCTCGCCGCCGCGGTCGGAGCGTAGATCGGCATGTCCGACCGCGGGCTGGCGGCGGTGGTCGGCTTCGCCCGCGCGTTGCGGGAGGCCGGCGTGCGCGTGCCCGCGGGAGCGGCCCGCCTCTGCGCCCAAGCGCTGGGCGCCCTCGACGCCACCCGGCCGCGCTCGCTCTACTGGGCGACTCGGCTGAGCATGCTGCGCCGCCACGACGACCTCCCCGCCTTCGAGCGCATCTTCCAGGCCTATTGGGCGAGCGCGCACGAGCTGGTCCTGGCCGAGGCGCAGGAGCCGGAGCGCACGGCCCTCCAGGTGGTGCCGCTCGGCGAGGGCGCTCCCGAGGAGGCCGATGACGAGGACGAAGAGCCTCTGCCCGCCTCGTTGGCCTCCTCGCTGGAGCGCTTGCGGGAGACGGACTTCGCCGAGTACACGGACGAAGAGCACCGTCTCGCGGCGCGCCTGGTCGAGGGGCTGCGGATCACGATGCCCGTGCGCCGCTCGCGCCGCACGCGGCCGGCTCCGCATGGGCGCCACGTCGATCTCCCCCGCACGCTGCGGCGCAGCCTGCGCACGGCCGGAGATCCCGTGCACCTGGTCTATGCGCGGCGGCGCACCCGCGCGCGCCCGCTCGTTCTGCTCTGCGACGTCTCCGGCTCGATGAGCGCCTATAGCCGGGCGCTCGTGCAATTCTTGCGCGCGGCGGTGGAGTCGCGCGCGCGGGTGCGCGTGTTCGCCTTCGGCACCCGGCTGGCGGAGCTGACGCATCCGCTTTCCAAAGCCACGCGCGACGAGGCGCTGCGCGCCGCCGCCGCGCGCTTCGACGACTGGGGCGGAGGAACGCGCATCGGCGCCTCGCTCCAAGCCTTCGTGCGCGAATACGCGCAGCGCGGCGTCGCGCGCGGGGGCGTGGTGGTGATCCTCTCCGACGGCTGGGAGCGCGAGGACCCGGCGCTGGTGGGAGAGCAGATGCACCGCTTGCGCCTGCTCTGCCACCGCATCATCTGGGTAAACCCGAACAAGAAGGACCCCAGGTTCGAGCCGCTCGCCGCGGGCATGGCCAGCGCCCTGCCGTACGTCGACGCCCTGGTCGCGGGTCACCACCTGCGCGCCCTCGAAGACCTGCTGGCGCTGGTGAGACGCTTGGGAGACGAGGAGTCGAGACGGTGAAGGACATCTTCGAGCAAGTCGATCGGTGGCGGCGCGACGGCCGCAGCGTCGTCGTGGCGACCGTGGTGCAGGTGGTGCGCTCCGCCCCCCGGGGCCCCGGGGCCGCGATGGCCGTGAACGAGCTGGGCGAGGTCGCCGGATCGGTTTCGGGCGGCTGCGTGGAAGGGGCTCTGGTCGAGGAGGCGGAGCGCGTGCTGGCCGACGGCAAGCCGCGCCTGGTGAGCTACGGCATCTCCGACGAGCAGGGCATCTCCGTGGGCCTCACCTGCGGCGGCACGATCCATCTCTTCCTCCAACCGCTCTTCGCGGAGTTCCCCGCCCTGGCGGAGGCGCTGCGCCGTGACGACCCGATCGCGCTGTGCGTGGAGATCGAAGGCCCGGACGCCGGAGCGACGATGCTGGTGAGCCGCGACGGCGAGGCGCAAGGGGTGCTCGGCAATCCCGACCTCGCCCACCGCGTGCTCGAGGACGCGCGCTCGTGCATCGCGCGCGGCACCACCGTCGTACGCGAGTACGGTCTGCGCGGTGAGCCGCTCGAGAGCGGCGTGCGCGCCTTCATCGACGCTTTCGTCCCGCGGCCCGACCTCTACATCTTCGGCGCCGTCGACTTCAGCCGCGCCCTCGTCACGCTGGGCAAGTATCTCGGCTATCGCGTGAGCGTGGTCGACGCGCGGCGCACCTTTGCCACGCGCCAGCGCTTTCCGGACGCGGACGAGGTGGTGGCGGCTTGGCCGGACGAATTCCTGGCCAAGGCGCGCGTCGACGAGCGCACGGCCATCTGCGTGCTCACGCACGACCCGAAGTTCGACGTCCCCGTCCTCAAGCTCGCGCTGCGCACGCGGGCGGGCTACATCGGCGCGATGGGGAGCCGCGGCACCCACGAGCGGCGCATGGCCGCGCTGCGCGCGGAGGGCGTCACCGAAGCGGAGCTGGAGCGCGTGCGCGCGCCGATCGGCCTGGACATCGGATCGACCACGCCGGAGGAGACCGCCGTCGCGATCGCCGCCGAGATCATCGCGCTGCGCACGGGACATCCCGGCGGCTTCCTCCACGGCGGCGCGGGGCCGATTCACCGCCAGCGCGAGCACGTCTCGTAGCGCCGGGCGATCAGGTATAATCGCCCCATGGAGATCACCAACACGGCTCGCGTCGAGGCGCCGCTGACGAAGGTCTGGGAGGTGCTGCGCGACATCCCGCGCACGGCCCGCTGTCTTCCCGGCGTGACGCTCAAGGAGCAGATCGACGCGAACACCTACGCGGCCGACGCCACGGTCAAGGTCGGACCCGTCCAGCTCACCTATCGCGCGACCCTGCGCGTGGAAGCGATCGACGAGGCCGCGCACGCCGCCGTCATGAGCGTCGAGGCCACGGACACCAAAGGACGCGGCAACGCCGCCGCGACCGTGCGCACCTCGGCCGCCGCCGACGGCGATGCCACGGCGATCACCGTGGTCGCCGACGCGCGCATCGCCGGCGTCCTCGCGCAGTTCGGAGGACCGATGATACAGAGCGTCGCGGGACGCCTCCTGGGACAGTTCGCCGCCAACGTGCGCGACGAGGTCGCGCGCGGGACCGGCGCGGCATGAGCGACGGCAGCGATCGCGTCGCCGTCGGGGTCGACCTCGGCGGCTCTCACGTCATGGCCGCCGTGGTCGACGAGCACGGCAAGATCGGCACGCGCCGCGAGATCGACCTCACGGATCTCCAGCCCGCCAACGTCGTCACGGCCCTGGTCGGCTGCGTTCGGCAGGCCCTTGCCGACGCCAAGGGGCGCACGGTGGCCGGCATCGGCATCGGCTCGCCGGGCCGCATCGACGTCCGCACGGGCACCGTGCGCTACTCGCCCAACTTCGCCTGGCGCGACGTGACGCTCGGCGCGATGGTCTCCAAAGAGCTCCAGACCAACGTGCAGGTGATCAACGACGCGCGCGCGGCGACGCTGGGCGAGCACACGTTCGGCGCCGGGCGCGGCACGCGCAACTTCGTCATGCTCACGCTGGGCACGGGCATCGGCGGCGGCATCGTGATGGACGGCAAGCTGGTCTTCGGCGATGGCTGGACCACCGGCGAAGTGGGGCACCATCAGATCCGCGCGCACCATGGATTCGTGTGCAGCTGCGGCAAGACCGGCTGCTTCGAGGCGCACGCCTCCGGCACCGGACTGCTGCGCCATCTGCTGGACGTGGCGCCGTCCTTCCCGCGCAGCACGCTCTCGCACAAGGCGCGCAAGCTGGGTTCGAAGGCCGTCCGCGAGGCAGCGCAGGCGGGCGACCGGCACGCGCTCGAGGCGTGGAGCCGCTGGATCGGCGACCTCGCGATCGGCCTCGCGAATCTCGTCTCCATCCTCAACCCCGAGCGCATCGCGTTGGGCGGCGGCGTCTCGAAGGCCGACGAGTTCATGCTCGCGCCGCTGGTCCCGCGCGTGCGCGCGCTCACGACGATGGCCGATCCCGAGGGCTTCCAGATCGTGGCGGCGGAGCTGGCCAACGACGCCGGCGCCATCGGCGCGGCCACGTACGTCCTCCGGGGCACGTGACTCCGGGCACGGCGGCCGGATCGCCGTTTCTGCTCGGGGTCAACTACTGGCCGCGCGCGAGCGCGATGGCCTGGTGGAGCCGCTTCGATCGCGCGGCGTTCGACGACGACTGCGCGCGCATCGCGGAGCTGGGCATGCGTCTGGTGCGCCTCTTCCCCCTGTGGGAGGAGGTGCAGCCCGAGCGCGATCGCGTCGACGAGCGTGCCCTCGCGCTGGTGGACCACGCGCTCGACGCCTGCGCCGCGCACGGTCTGCTGGCCATGCCCACGCTCTTCACCGGCCACATGTCGGGCGTCAATTGGCTCCCCGCATGGGCCCTCGACCCCGCGACCCCCGGCGGACGCTTTCGCACGATCTCGGGCGGTAGGCAACGCGCCTGCGGCGCAGGCGACCTCTACGCCGACGAGAGGCTGCTGCGGGCGCAGCTGCTGCTCGCGCGCCGCCTGGCGGAGCGTTGGCGCGGGCACCCCGCGCTCTTCGCCTTCGATCTTGGCAACGAGTTCTCGAACGTGCGCGAGCCGGCGCGCCCCGGCGATGCCGCCCTCTGGAGCCTCCGCCTGTGCGAGGCACTGGCCCCCGCGGGGGTGCCCGTCACTGGGGGGCTGCACGGCGAGGACCTGGAGCGCGACCGCGGCATCCGCCCCTCGACCATCGCGCGGCCGTGGGCGCTGGCGACGATGCACGGCTACGCGATCTACTCTCTCTGGTCACGCGGCCGCGGCGACGCCGCTGCCGTCGCCTTCCTGGGAGCGGCGATGCGCGCCCTCCAAGGGGGCAAGCCGCTGATCTTCAGCGAGTGGGGCGGCCCGCAGTGCCCGCCGGGGACGCGCTCCCCCAGCGAGTACGTCGTCCTTCCCGGTCAAGGCGCAGGCGAGGCGCTGGCACCGGAGAGCCGAGGCGCCGATCTCGCCCCGTACGCCTGCTACGGCGAGGAGGAGCTGGCCGACTACGCCATGGCGGCGCTGGAGCGCCTCCACCGCGAAGGGGCCTTGGGAGCGCTCTACTGGTGCTGGAGCGACTACGATCCCGCGCTCGCCGAACGCCCGCCGTTCGACCAGGCCCCCTGGGAGCTGCGCTTCGGCCTCTGCGATGCGCGGGGCGGGCTCAAGGAGATCGGCCGGCGCCTGCGTACCTTCGCACGCGGCCTCCCCGTCGTGCAGGAACCGCGCCTGTTCGACGTGGACGAGACCGCCTGGTACGCGGACCCGCCGCGCGCGCTGCGCGAGGCGTACGCGCGCTATCTCGCCGAGGAGTAGAGGTTCGTGCTGGAAGAGGAGTCGGCATCGGTCTCCCCGATCGCTTCGGAGCTCTCGGATCAGGTGCTGGAGAACGCGCGGCTGTTGGCCGAGCGCCGCCTTTCGCGCACGTTGAACGCGTTGCCGCTGGCCGAACGCGCCAAGCGCGTCGCCGATCACGTCCGTCACGTCGGGCGCCGCATCGCGCGCGAGGTGGAGCGCTTGGCGCCGGGCCTGGTCGAAGTTGAGGAACGCGCGGTGCGCTGCGCCGAGACGGGGCGCGCCATCGCCGTGCTGGTGGATGGCGAGCGAGTGGTCATCGAGCGGAGCTGGCTCACCGGGCGGCAGCGGCGCCAAGCGGTCGAGGAGATCCAAGTCGACGACGACCTGCTCTACGTGCGCCTTTCCGAGGGCGGCGGCGAATGGGCAAGCATCTGGGAGCTCGTCGGCGAGATCCTTGAGGAGTAAGCGCGGCGGCGTGCCAGCCGCCTGGCACACCGGTGCGGTAGGCTCCGATTCGTGACGAGCAAGGCGCAGCCGATCGACCTCTACGAGCGCCAGCGCGAGGCGATCGACTATCGCGGGGGCCATCTGCTGCTCTTGGCCGGCCCCGGCACGGGCAAGACGGAGACGCTGGTCCACCGCGCGGCCGCGCTCATCAACGAGGCGCGCGACGCCGGCGCGCAGCAGCCCGAGATCCTCATGCTGACCTTCGCCCGCAAGGCGGCGCGTCAGATGCGCGAGCGCGTGGCGAGCCGCATCGTCGCCGGGGGCCGCGTACCCGTCTGCTCCACCTTCCACGCATTTGCGCTGCACGTCGTCGACCGCTCCCGGCCACGCGCACTGGGCGAGCTCGGCATGCTCACGCCCGCCAAGGAGCGCCTGCTGGTCGAGCGCGTCTGCGGCGACGCGGCGCCGCGCCTGGCCGCGGCGCTCGGAGGCTTCACGGAGCCGGGCCTGCGCAGCAAGCGCTTCGCCGGCGATCTGGCGAATCTGATCGGGCGCTGCAAGCAGGAGCGCCTCGGCCCCGCCGAGCTCGCGCGCGCCGTACGCTCGCTCAAGGGGGACGGCGGAGCCGGCCAAGAGAGCACCGGTGAGGCGCTGGCGACCATCGCGGCGCTCTACGCGCAGTACGAGCTCGCGCGCGCGGAGCTGGCTCTGCGCGACTTTCGCGACCTCGTCAACGACGCCATCGCCGCGCTGCAGCGCGAGCCTCTGCGCTACGCGCACGTCTTCGTCGACGAGCTGCAGGACACCGATGCCGCCGAGTTGCGCCTGCTGGAGCTCCTGGTCGCCGCCGGCGCGAGGCTCACCGCCGTGGGCGACCCCAATCAGAGCATCTACCGCTTTCGCAGCGCCTCGCCCGCCGCCATCGACGACGCGCGCGCCGCGTTCACGCCCCACGAGATCGCGCTCGACCAGAACCGGCGCTGTCCGGAGGCGATCGTCACGGCCGCCAACCGTCTGGCCGAGCCTCCGCCCGCCGGGCATCCGCTCGATCCGCCGGAACCGGTCCTGAGCCGCGAGAGTCTGACCTTCAGCGTGGTGACCCACGCCGGGAGCGTGCGCTGGCATCGCTTCGCCGACGCCGCCGAGGAGGCCGCCGGCATCGCGCGCGAGATCCGGCGCCTGGTCGGCGCCCCGCGCGCGGACGGCTCGGGGCCTCTGCGCTACCGCGACGTCGCGGTGATCCTCCGCGCGCCCGAGCGCCACGCAGAGCGGATCGCCATCGCTCTGCGCCGCGAGGGCATGCCCGTGGTGCGCAGCGGGGCATCGGCCTTCCTCGGCGATCTCGCCGTCGACTTCGTGCTCACGCACCTGCGTGCGCTCGCCGAGCCGCTCGACGCCGAGCGACTCCACCGCCTGCTCTCCTCGCCCGTGGTCGGCGTGCCGGCCCGCATGCTGCGCATCGCCGCGCGCAGGCTGGTCGGCCGGGGCGCCGATCCCGACGCGCTCGCGCTCAGCCAGGACCTGCTTCCGGCGGAGCGCGAGCGCGTCGCGCGCTTCGCCGCGGGTTTCCGTGAGATCGCCGCGCGGTGGCGCGCCGCCGGCGCGCGCGACCTGGTGCGCGAGATCGCGCGCGTCCACCGGCTGAGCGAGGCCATCGTGGCGCAGAGCTCCGAAGAGGCGCAACGCGCGTCGGCCGCTCGCCTGCAGGCGCTGATCGACCTCGCGGACGACGTCGACGCGGTCGTGCGCGCGGGTGCGGCGGAGCAGTTGGTCCACAGCGCCCGCGAGCTCTTCGACCTGGTGGCGGAGGACGAAGCGGCGCCGGAGATCGACGGCGTTGCGATCCTCTCGATGCACGCCGCCAAGGGCCTGGAATTTCCCGTCGCCTTCCTGCCCGCGGCCGTGCGCGGAGAGCTGCCCTCCCCGCCCCGCCCCGATCCGCTGCTCGACGACGAGATGCAGCAAGCGCTCTTCCATCACGCCGGGCTCCCGCCCCCACCCACGGCCGAGGAGCAGCTCGACGAGGAGCTGCGTCTCTTTTACGTCGCGTGCACGCGCGCATCGGAGCAGTTGATCGTCACCGGGTACGCCCAAGCCGAGGGCGCGCCGGTCGCCGACTCCGCATTCGTCGCGCGCCTGGGCCTCGGCGCTCGCGACGGGGAGGGACAGGCCCTCCCCGATCCCCTTCCCGCCGATGCGCCGCTCGACGACCTCACGCGCGACCTCGCGCTGCGCGCCGTGGCCGGGCGCGGAGGTGACGTCGCGCTCGCCGGCCTCTCGGCGGCGGCGCGGCGCATCGTCACCGACGCCGCGGCGCCGGCCCCGCAGCCGCCGGCCTCCCCGCCGTACACCGGCGATGCGTTCTCGCCGCGCGCGCTCGAGACGTACCTCCGCTGTCCACGCCAATTCTTCTTCGCCTACGTCGCGCGCGCGGAGGGCGACGAGCGCGAGTCGCCGCGGGCGCTGCTGGGCACCGTGCTCCATGAGGCGCTCGCGGCTCTCCATCGCGCCCACCCGGAGGGCGAGCGACTTCGCGAGCAGGGCTGGGAAGGCGTCTACGCGCTGCTCGAGCCGGGCATCGCCGCCGCGCTCGAACGCCGGCGCAGACGCGATCCCGAGAGCGTACCGCCCCCGGAATCGGCGCTCTGCGCGGGCATCGTGGCGCGCGCCCGCGAGTACGCCGCCAACTACGCGCGCTGGCTCTGCGCGCGCCCGGAGAGCTTCGCCGTGCGCGAGACGGAGGTGGCGGTCGCGTTCACCGTGACTGGAGGCGACGGGCGCGCCCACCCGTTTCGCGGGCGCATCGACCGCGTCGACGAGCTCGCCGGCGCGCTGGTCGTGCGCGACTACAAGACGTCGCGCGAGCATCCGTTCGCGTCGTCGTTCCGCAAGCTCGCCGATGCGGAGGAGCTCCCGCTGGGCGGCGTCGACGGCGCGGTTCAGCTCCCGCTCTATGCCCTCGCCATCGAACAGAGCCGGCCTGGCACGCGCGTCGCCGCGCTCGATCTCCTCTTCTTACGCGGCTCCAAGCACGACGAAGGGACGGCCTTCTCGCGCATGGCCGCGATCGTCGCCGGCGAGAGCCTGCCGAAGGGCTCGCAAGATCTGGCGCGCGGCGAGCTGGAGCGCGGCATGCGGCGCATCGGCGACCTCTGCGGAGCCTTGCGCGACGGACGCGCCGGCTACCGCCCCGTGCCGGGCAACGCCTGCCGAACCTGCGCGTTCAATCGTGCCTGCGACAAGGCGGCGTCCGAGGACGGCGAGGAGCAGAGCGATGGCGAGTGAGCAGCAGGAGCGCATCGTCCGTCACGACCTCGGCGCGCCGCTGGTCGTCATCGCGGGAGCCGGGAGCGGCAAGACCACCACGGTCGTCGAGCGGATCCGTTACCTGGTGCGCGAACGCCGTGTCGACCCCGCGCGCATCCTCGCCGTCTCGTTCTCGCGGAGCGCCGCCGGCGAGTTGTCCGAGCGCCTCCACGCCGCCCTCGGCAGGCGGGCCGACGCGATCTCGGTCTCCACGTTCCACGCCTTCTGCCTGGACGTCTTGCAGCGCCGGGCCTATCGCGCCGGCATCGACCCCGATCTGCGCGTGCTCGACGAGAGCGCCGCGCTCACGCGCTTCTACGGCGTCTACCGGGAGTTGCGCGACGGCCGCTTGGGCGTCGAGATGCCGCGGTCGATCGATCTGCTCGACGAGCGCTCGCTGCACGTGCTCTACGGTCTGGTCACCACGCTCTTGGAGGAAGGCCTGGGCCCCGAGGAGCTCGTCGCGCGCGAGCGCGAGGTGCGCGCCTCGCTGCTCCCTCCGCGTGGCGACCCGCCGCCGATCTCCGTCGACGGGGCGATGAAGGACGGCTTCTACCGGCGCAAGACGCCGACGGCGAACGTCGGCGATCCGAAGGCCGACGAGGCGCGCGAGCGGCTCCACCTCGCTCCCGGGCGCGCGACGCTGACGGGGCAGCTCGACGATGAGCGCCGCTTGGCGGTCATGCTCGCCGCGCTCCTGCGGCGCTTCGACGCCGTGCTCGCCGAGCACGACGAGGTGACGTATGCCCATCTGGTGGCGCAAGTGGATCGCCTGCTCGACGACCCCCGTCACCGGGCCGCCATTCGCGGCCGCTACGACCACTGCATCGTTGACGAGTATCAGGACACCAACGCGGCCCAGCAGCGGCTGATCCAGCACATCTTCGACGAGCGTCTGACCGGCGTGATGCTGGTCGGCGACCCGCGCCAATCGATCTACGGCTTTCGCAACGCGCGCCCGGAGGAGATCGAGCGCCTCGCCCGCAGCCACGGCCGCGCCGGCATCGACGACAACTACCGCTCGCGCCAGCCGATCCTCGATGCCGCCTGGGAGTCCCTGCGCGAGCAGCGTCCCGACGATCCGCGCTTGGTCCAGCGACGCGACGTTGAGCTCGACGGCGCCGAGACCACCTGCATCGCCGTCGCGTACTCGGGGCGCTCGGCGGCGCCCGCGCGCGTGCGCGAGGCGGAAGTGGTCGCCGGCGAGATCGCGCGCTTGGCGGCGGAGGAAGGCACGCCCTACGGAGAGATCGCGATCCTGTTGCGGGGCAAGCCGCATGCGCGCGAGTACGTGGAGGCCCTGGCGCGGCGCGGCATTCCCGCCCGCACCAGCGGCGGCGTCGGATTCTACGGCACGCCCGAGATCGAGGAGGCCCTGGCGTGGCTGCGCGTCGCGGACGACCCGACCGACGACGCGGCGCTGCTGCGCGTCCTGCGCTGCGGCGTCGTCGGCGTCAACGAGGCGGCGATCGCAACGCTGACCGCCGCCTCGCGCGCGGAGGGCGGCACCGGCCAAGGCCGCGTCGATCCCGGCGTGCGTCTCGCGCGCGCGGCCCTGGTGGATCCTCTCCCCGCGACGCTCGATGCGCCAACCCGCGCGCGCCTCGAGACGCTGCGCGCCATCTCCGAAGAGGTCGCCGGCGTGCCGGCCCTGCCGCTGGCGGAGGGCGTCGCCCTCACGCTGCGCGCGAGCGGGCTGGAGCACCTCTACGCTCTGCGCGCGGACGAGGATCCCGTCGAACGCCAAGCGGTGGCCAACCTGCGCCGCCTGGAAGAGATCGCGCAGTCGTTCGCGCGCACCACGCCCGACGCGCGCATCGCGGACTTCCTGCGCTACCTCGACGCCCTCAACGAGGTGGCCTTCGACGAGCGCGAGGCCGACCCGCCCGCCGGCGACGCGGTCACCATCGCCACGATCCACTGGGCCAAGGGGCGCGAGTGGCGGGCCGTCTTCGTGGCCGACGTGGGCAAGAACGTCTTCCCCGTGAAGCGTCCGCCGCGCGGCGTGCTCTGGGACTTCCGCGAGCGCGCGCTGATCGTGACCCACGACCCCGCCGGAGCGCCGACCTATCATGCGCTGCGCGCGCGCTACGGCTTACAGGGCAAGGCCGAACGCGACCGCTGGCTCGAGGAGGCACGGGGCGAGGAGGAGCGGCTCTTCTACGTCGCGCTGACGCGCGCCCGGGACCGCGTCTACGTCTGCGGCCCGGAGTCCCTGCACAAGAACGGCGAGCACGGGCGATCGCCCTTTCTCGAGCGCTTTCGCGGACTCGAAGGCGTTCGATTGATCGAGATCGCCGTCGACGGGGCGGCCGGCGAGGAGGAGACGCCACCCGCGGCGCAGGCTCGCGTTGCGCAGCCCTCGCTCTTCGCGCGGGACGGGGGCGAACTGGCGGCGCTGATCGCGGAGCGGGGCGAGCACGACGCGGCGATGCGGATCGCAGCGGCGGCGGGGACGGGCGCCCCCGGCGAGGAGCGCGCCCTCTCGTTCACCGCGCTCGACGCGTTCGCCGCCTGCCCGGCGCTCTACCGGTACCGCTATGCGCTCCGCCTCCCCGAGTTGGGCGAGGAGGCGATCTACGGAGAGCATCTGGATCTGGGAGCCGGCGCCTACGGAACGCTGATCCACGCGGCGCTCGAGCGCTACCAGCACGAGCGGATGAGCGGCGACGAGCAACCGGATCTCATGGCGGCGCTCGACGCGGCGATCGACGACGCGGGCTTGCGCACGCGCATCGGGACCCGCGCCGCCGAGGCCCGGAACACGCTGCGGGCGTACCTCGCCCACCCGCTGGCGCACGCGCGTCCGCTGGGCGTGGAGGTTGCCTTCACCATCGAGCTGGCCGGGACGGCGATCACCGGCGCCATCGACTTCGTGGGGGAGCTTGACGGGCGGCCCGTCATCGTCGACTACAAGACCGGCTCCGGACCGCTCGATCACTATGGCCTCCAGCTCGCGATCTATCGCGAGGCCGCATACCGGCTCTACGGCGGCCGCGACTGGGAGCCGATGCTGCTGATCCTGCGCGACGGCGAGGTGCGCGAGGCGCGTCTCCCCGCGGTCGACGCCGAAGCCGCCGTCGCCACGCTGGTGGCGCGTCTCGCCGAGCGGCGCTGGGAGCCGGCCCCCGGCGACATCTGCCGCGTCTGCCCGTACCGCGGCCAGCCCTGCCGCGCCTACGCGCGCGCGGAGATAGAGGGATTCCCTACACGATGAGCGTCGCCAGGCGCTCCATGTCCACGTTCCCGCCGCTGACGACGATGCCCACCTTCTTGCCGGCGATCTCCGCCTTGCGGTAGAGCGCCGCCGCCAGCGGCGTGGCGCCGGAGGGCTCCGCGAGCAGCTTTCCGCGCTCGAGCAGGAAGCGCAGGGCCTCGCGCGTCTCATCCTCCGAGACCAGCACGATGCCCGCCGCGAGGTCTCGCACGATCGGCCAGGTCAGGCGCCCGGGCGACGTGGTCTGCATCCCGTCGGCGATCGTCTTGGGCACCTCGATCTCCACGCGCTCGCCGCGCTGCCACGACTGCCACCAATCGTTGCCCGCTTCCGTCTCCACGCCGTAGACGCGGATGCCGGGACGCATCGCCGTGGCGGCGACCACGGAGCCGGAGAGCAGTCCCCCTCCGCCCACGGGAACGAAGATCACGTCGAGGTCGGGGACGTCCTCGAGCAGCTCGAGCACCGCCGTGCCTTGGCCGGCCATGATGCGCGGATCGTCGTACGGCGGGATCAGCGTGGCCCCCGTCTCCGCCTGCACCTTCCGCGCCACGTCCTCGCGATTCACCTGGTAGCGGTCGTAGAGCACGACGTTCGCGCCATACCCTCTCGTGGCCGCCAACTTGGCCTTGGGGGCGTCGGTCGGCATCACGATCGTCGCCGCGATGCCCAGCAGCTTGGCGGCGAGCGCCACGCCCTGGGCGTGGTTCCCCGAGGAGAAGGCGAGCACCCCGGCCGCACGCTCCTCCGGCGAGAGCTGGGCGAGCGCGTTGTAGGCGCCCCGGAACTTGAAGGCGCCGACCCGCTGCAGGTTCTCGCACTTCAGATACAGTGAAGCCCCCGCGCGCTCGTCGAGCGCGCGCACGCGCATCACCGGGGTGCGGTGCGCCACGCCGGCCAGGCGGTCCGAGGCCGCGCGGACGTCCTGGATGGTGATCGCGTGCTGCATGTCGCTAGTGTCCTCCGTAGATGTGTTGCACGGCGAAGAGCACCGCCAGCACCACCAGCACCACGCCGGCGGCGCGCTCGGCGCCCTCCTCGAAATGCGCGCCCAACCGGGCGCCGAACGCCAAACCTGCCAAGGTGAAGACCACCGTGCTGAACGCGACGACCACCAGCATCTCCACGATCGGGAGGTGCAGCGACGGCATCGAGAAGCCCACGCCCAGCGAGTCGAGGCTGATCGAGAGCGAGGCCACCAGCAGCCCCGCGCCCGTATCGGTGCGAAATGCCTTGGACTCGCGTTCCGTGAAGCTCTCTCGGACCATCAGGATGCCGAGGACGGCCAGGACGGCGAAGCCCAGGTAGGCCGCCACCTCCCCCGCGACCTTGCCCAGCCCCGATCCCAGCAGCACGCCGATGACCTGCATGGAGATCTCGGCCAACGAGAAGGCGATGCCGATGCGGACTCTCGCCCGCCAAGGAACCCCCGCGATGCCGATGCCGGTGGCGACGGCCAGCACGTCGAGCCCGATCGCCGCGGCCACCGCCAAGATCTTGACCGTCGTCCCGAGGTCAAACATAGAGGGCTCGGTTGCGCGACGGGGAGAACGGATTCCTGGTATGCTCCAACCGTTCGAACCCGGCGGACGAGAGGCATGGCTGGCCGCGTTCCGTCAGGCCGTCGAGATCCGTCCGCGCTACTGCGAGACCGACCAGGTGGGTCACGTCAGCAACACGTCGTACGGCCTCTACTTCGAGCAGGCTCGTTTGGCGTACGCGCGCGCGGCCCGCATCGATGAACCGCGCGGCCGCCTGAGCCTGGACCACGTTGCAGCCGAGATCACCATGCGCTTCGTCGCGCCGTGCTACTACGACGAGGCGCTGCGCGTCCTGACCCGCTGCGTCCGCCTGGGGCGCTCGAGTCTGGAGCTGGAGCAGGCGATCGTGGGACCCGACGGAACGCTGCGCACCGTCTCGCGCACCGCGGCCGTCTCGTACGACTTCGACGCCGACCGGAGCCGGCCGTGGAGCGAGGCGCAGCGCGCGGGTGTGCGAGCGCTCGAGGGGCGAGAGATCGAGGAGGCTTCCTGATCATGCGCGCAGCCGATCGTCTTGGGGAGCGCTTCAACGCCGCGTGGTGGTTCGTGGGACGCCACGTGGCCGAGGGCCGCGGCGATCACGCCGCCATCGTCTCCGACGACGGCGACCTCTCGTATGCCAAGCTCGACGACGACGTGCGCCGCTTCGCCACGGTGCTGCGCAACGAGGGCGTTCATCGCGGTGAGCGCGTCGCCCTGATCCTGCCGGACACGCGCGCTTGGGCCGTGGCCTTCTGGGGAACGCTGGCCGCCGGCGCCGTGGCGGTGCCCCTGAACACGCTGCTCAAGCCGGAGGAGTACCGCGCGATCCTGGGCGATTGCGATGCCCGCATCGCCATCGTCGATCCCGCGATCGTCGACCGCGCGGCACTCGAGGTCGACGGCTGCGCCGCGTGGGACGGCGCCCATCTGCTGGGGCGAGTCGCCCTCGCCAAGCCGCGCGACGGCTACGCGCAGACCCACCGCGACGCGTTCGCCTTCTTCTTATACTCCAGCGGCACCACCGGCGAGCCCAAGGGCGTGGTGCACCTCCACCACGACGCCTGGGTCTGCGCCCGCACGTACGGCGAGAAGATCCTGCGCGTGCGCCCGAGCGACCGCGCCTTCAGCGTCGCCAAGCTCTTCTTCGCCTACGGACTGGGCAACGCGCAGTACTTTCCCATGGACGTCGGCGCCGCGTGCATCCTGTACGCCGGGCGCCCCGCGCCGCAGTCGATCTTCGAGCAGGTGGAGCGTCACCGGCCCACGCTCTTCTTCGGCGTGCCGACCGGATACGCGCAGATGCTGGCCGCGATGGACGCGGGAGCGAAGCCCGACTTCTCGAGCGTGCGCGCCTGCGTGAGCGCCGGCGAGGCGCTCCCCGCCCCGATCTTCGAGCGCTGGCGCGACCGTACGGGATTGGAGATCCTCGACGGCATCGGATCCACCGAGATCTGTCACATCTTCCTCTCCAACACGCCGGGCGCGTGCCGGCCCGGATCGAGCGGACACCCCGTGCCCGGCTACCGCGTGCGCATCGTCGACGACGACGGGCGCGACATCGGCGGCGAGGGCGTCGGCGATCTTCTCGTGGAAGGCGACTCGACGATGGCGCTCTACTGGAACAAGCACGAGCGGACCAAGGCCGTGCTCGAGGGCTCCTGGATCCGCACGGGCGACAAGTACCACCGCGACGCCGACGGCTACTACTGGCACTCCGGGCGCAGCGACGACATGCTGAAGGTGGGCGGCATCTGGGTCTCGCCCGTCGAGGTCGAGGCCGCGCTCACCGCGCACGATGCCGTGCTGGAGTGCGCCGTGGTGGGGCGCGAGGACGACGACGGCCTGGTGAAGCCGCATGCCTTCGTCGTGGTCAAGGATGGGGCCGCGAAGCCGACGGAGGGCGAGCTCCAAGCGTTCGTGAAGGCGCGGCTCGCGCCGTACAAGTATCCGCGCTGGGTCACCTTCCTCGACGCGTTGCCCAAGACGGCGACGGGCAAGATCCGGCGCTTCCAGCTGCGGGCGCAGTTCCAACCCGGCCAACCGGCGGGACGCCACCTCGGCCACCTCCCTACTTGACGTGATGGGTATGCTCCAACGGGGACGACGCGATGTGGGCTTTCTGGGCGGCGGCGGCGGCGACATCGCCGCCCACGCCAAGCGCGTGATCTGCGTCATGGATCACGGGCGGCGGAGCGCGCCGCCGCGGAGACCGGCTTCGCCTTGGACCTGCGCGACGCGACGGAGACGCCGCCGACGTTGGGGGAGCTGCAGGCGGTCCGCCGATTCCATCCCCGGGGTTTCCGGACCGCGTAAAGTGTCGGCGCGAGTTGCCGAAAGGTAAGGCGAGATGGAGTTTGACGCCAGTATCGTGCGCTGCGGAGTGCCGTTGGTGCCGCAAGAAGGCGACCCCAACGAAGTCGAGGGCGTCCTCAACCCCGCGTCGGCGCGCGATCGAGACGGCCGCTTGCTCCTCTACCCGCGCTGCGTCGCCGCCGGCAACATCTCGCGCGTCGGCATCGTGCGCGCCGAGCACGGAACGCTCGAGCGGCTCGGCTACGCGCTGGAGCCCCACGCGCCGTACGAGCTGCGTCCGCATCCGGGCTACGGCTGCGAGGACCCGCGCGTCACGTTCATCGCCGCGCTCGACCGCTACGTGATGGCCTACACCGCTTTCGGCCCCGACGGCCCGCGCATCGCCGTGGCGCTCTCGCCTGACGCCTATCACTGGGAGCGCCTGGGGCGGGTGGACTTCTCCGCCTGCCGCCCTGACGACGGCGACGACAAGGATGCCGCCTTCTTCCCCGCTCCCGTGCTCTCGCCGGACGGCGTGCTCTCGCTGGCAATGTATCACCGGCCGATGCAGCATCTCTCCGCGGTCGACGGCCGCGACGCCATCCCCATGCTCCTAGCCCGCGAGCCGCAGGAGCGCGAGTCGATCTCCATCGGATACGTTCCGCTGGACGCCGTCTTGGCGGACCACGCCGCGCTGCTGACGATGCGCGAGAGCGCGCAGGTGATGAGCCCCAACGGCGCGTGGGGCAAGGTGAAGCTCGGCGCGGGCACGCCCCCCGTGCGCGTGGCGGAGGGCTGGCTGAGCCTCTATCACGGCGTCGACGCCACGGCGACCGATGCCGGCTACGACCTGCGCTATGCGGCGGGCGTGGTGATCCACGACGCCGAGCGCCCGGACCGCATCCTCTACCGATCGCCCGCGCCGATCATGGTCCCCGAGACCGCCCTGGAGCGCAGCGGCATCGTGGCCAACGTCGTCTTCCCGACGGCGATCGATCTGCGGAGCGATCTCGGCGAGCGCATCTTCGACGTCTACTACGGCATGGCGGACGCGCGCGTGGGGCACGCCCGCATGACGCTCGGCCAAGAGGCTGTCGCTTCCGCCGCCTAGAACACCGGCGTCACCGTGGAACAGGTTCGAACCTTCATCGCCCGCACCGCTGATGGCTGGCTGGATGTCGAGCCTCGCGAGTACAAGCGCGAGGGCGACTTCGACGGCGTCACGCGCCACACCATCGTCACCGGTGCCACCATGCAAGTGCGTCACTTCGAGGTTGCGCCCGGCGGATACACGAGCCTCGAGCGTCACGAGCACGAGCACTACGTGGTCATCTCGCGCGGAAAGGGCACCGTCATCGTCGGCTCGGAGGCCTTCGCGGCCCGGACGGGAGACGTGATCTATGTGCCGGCCAACGCGGCGCACCAATTCCTCGCCGACGAGCAAGCCGAGGAGCCGTTAGGCTTCTACTGCATCGTCGCCGCCGAGCGCGACAAGCCGCGCCTGCTGGAAGGCGACGAGCTGCGGGCCTTCGAGGGGACCCCCGCGGCGGCCGTGGCGCGCTACCGTCTCCCCATCGCGTAGGCGGGGTCTCGCTCCCGCAGGCCTCGCCGCCGCTACGGCAGGGTCGTGGCGGCCATGAGCGCCCCGTCGGGCGTCACCGCTTGGACCTGCGCCCCGGAGCGGTAGACCAGATTCGGGATGATCCAGACCGTGTAGGTCCGGTTCGGGCGCGCGACGCCGGGTCTGGGTGGAGCCTCCTCGAAGGCCACCACCCGCACGCGCGTATCGTTGGCCTTGATCGAAGCGATCACCTGATGATAGCCCTCGTGGCGGTGCGGTCCCATGAGCAAGGCGACCGCGAAGACGTGGCGGTAGTCGATCCCCTTCAGGTCGATGCCGAGCGCCGCCATGGCCCTGCGGTCGCGCACCACGGCGATCTCCGGCCCCGAGGCCGGTACGAACGAATACCCTTGCGCGTAGGTCCGCACGCGGATGTCGCGGCACCCGGCCAGGCTCAAGGCAAGCGCCACGCCCGCCAAGAGCGCCGGCAGCCGCCCCAGCCATGCCCGCGTCGCGCCCCCGCGCATACCCCTTTTCATCGCGCCCAAGGTTCGTCGCCGGGGGGACGCCGCCTGTTACCATGGTCGTTGCCCCGCTCGAAAAGCCGTCATAGACTTGCGGGGAAGGGCTGGCTCCCGGCGAACCCTAATTCCGTTTTGCCCACGTCCTCGGCTTAGGAGTCCATGGATACACACTACGACGCCCGCGTCGCCGCGGGCGGTTCCGCGAGCACCGATCCGGCGGCTCGGCGGATCGCCATCTACCGTTGGCTTACGCTCACGCTCGCCGTAGCCGTCTACCTGCTCGCCATTCTCGGGAGCTGGGTGCGCGTCAACGGCGCCGGCATGACCTGTCCCGATTGGCCGACGTGCCGCGGTGTCTGGCTCCCGAACCTCCATGGACCCGTGTTCCTCGAGTGGTTCCACCGTCTCATCGCTGGGCCGATCGTCGGCACGCTGACGCTGGTGGTGGCCTTCCTCGCATGGCGCAACCGCCGCGAGCTCCCCAAAGCGTGGATGGCCTTCTGGGCCGTCGTCTTCTTCTTGATCCTGCAGATCGCGCTTGGCGGCGTGACGATCTTCGCCAGCAACGATCCGCCGTCGGTCACGGCGCACTGGACCTGCGGCATGCTGCTGTTCGGATCGCTCATCGCGCTGGCCATTTTGGCGTGGGGCCCCACGGCCGCGGAGCAGCCGTCGCAAGCGGGCAGCTCCGCAACTCCCTGGCTCTGGCTGGCCGCGATTGCCGCGCTGCTCACCACCGGGATGGGCGCCTACGTCAGCTCCAGCGGCTTCGGTCTCACCTGCGCCGGTTTCCCGTCATGCGATGGCCACTGGTTCGGTTTGCCGTGGCCCCAGGGCGCACAGATGACGCACCGCGCGCTGGCCTACGCCGTCTTCTTCTTCGCCGTCGCCGCCGTGGTCGCGACGCATCGCACCCAGCGGCGCGACCTGCGCGCCATTTCGCTCGCCGCTCTCGCGCTGGTAGCGCTCCAGATCCTCCTGGGCGTGGCCAACGTGATCGGACAGCTGCCGATGCCCCTGCGCGAGTCCCATGCCGCCAATGCGGCCTTGCTCTACGCCACCTACGTCGTGCTGCTCGTGCGCTCGGCGTTCTTGCCGCAGGCCGGGGCACGGCGCGCATGATCCCAGCCAGCGGTACCGCGGTCAGCCGCCCAAGCTGGCTCGACCCCGCCGTCTACGCCGCCTACTTCGAGCTCGCGAAGCCGCGGATCATCGTGCTGCTGCTGATCACGACGCTGGCGGCGATGATCATGGCCGCGCGCGGCCTTCCGCCGCTGGACCTGCTCTTCTGGACGCTTGTGGGGGGCGCGCTCTCCTCGGCCAGCTCCGGCGCCTTCAACTGTTGGTACGACCGCGACATCGACCCGCTGATGCGGCGCACCGCCTCGCGCCCGCTGCCCACCGGACGCCTCCAGCCGTGGCACGCGCTCGCGTACGCGACGGTGACGGCCATGCTGGCATACGCGGTTCTCGGGCTCTTCGTCAACCCGTTGGCGATGGGTCTGGCGATGTTCGGCCAGTTCTACTACTGCGTGATCTACACCATCTGGCTCAAGCGCTCGACGCCGATGAACATCGTCATCGGCGGCGGCGCCGGAGCCGTGCCGCCGCTGGTAGGCTGGGCGGCGGTCACGCACCAGATCGGTGCCCCCGCGCTCGGTCTCTTCGCGGTGATCTTCCTTTGGACGCCGCCGCACTTCTGGGCGCTGGCGCTGAACATCGAGACGGAGTTCGAAAAAGCCGGCATCCCGATGCTCCCCAACGTGGCGGGCGAGCGCTATACGCGCATCCAGATCTTCGGCTACACGGTGGCTCTGGTCGCGGCGACGCTGCTCTTCTACCCCATGCACATCCTGGGTGCGGTCTTCTTTGGAGCGGCTGCGCTGCTGGGCGCCTACTTCCTGCTGCTGGCGATCCGCATTCTCCGCCGGCCGATGCGCGCATCATACCAGCGCATGTTCCGTTACTCACTGATCTACCTCGCGCTCATCTGCGTGGCGATGGTTGTAGATCGGGTCGTGTGAGGTTCAGGTGAGATCCATGGGTTCGAAGACGGAAGAACGGCCGCTTCTCGGGCACGGCGGCGTGCGCGAGATCGCGCCGTTGCTCGTGACGCTGATGCTGGGCGTCTTCATGGGAGCCCTGGACCTCTCCGCGCTCTCGCCCGCGCTGCACCAGATCGGCACGCAGTTCTCAGCCGGCCCGCGCGCGCTCTCGTGGATCTTCACGGCATACCTGCTTGCCTACGTCGTGGCGATCCCGGTGATGTCGAAGCTCTCCGACGTCTATGGCCGCCGCGCGATCTACATCTTCGACGTCTCGCTCTTCGCCGTCGGCTCGTTGATCGCCATCGCGGCTCCGAGCTACCAGATCCTGATTCTCGGCCGCGTGGTCCAGGCCGTGGGCGCCGGCGGCATCTTTCCGGTGGCGACGGCGACGGTGGCCGATCGCGTTCCCGAGGAGCGCCGCGGCGGCGCGCTGGGCATGCTGGGAGCCGTCTGGGGCCTGGCCGGCGTAGTGGGCCCGGCGCTGGGCGGCGCGATCGTACACGTGCTCGACTGGCGCTGGGTTTTCGCGATCAATCTGCCCTTGGCGGCCGTGGTGATCGCGCTGACCGCGCGCAACGTGCACCGGGGCGGCGCACCGCGCCGCGGCCCGCTGGATTTTGCCGGCATCGTCTTGCTGGGAGCCGCGCTCTTGGCCGGCACGGCGGGACTGACCCGCGTCGACGCGGCCAACCTATGGTCGGCGGCCAACGTGCCCTCGCTCTGGGAGCTGGTGATCGCGGCGGTGCTCCTGCTGGCCTTTGCCGCCGTCGAGCGGCAGGCGGCCGATCCCGTCGTGCCGCCGGTCCTGCTGCGCATTCCCACGCTGCGCCTGGCCAACGTCTTGGAGATCGGCATCGGCGTGCTCGAGGGCTCGCTCTTCTTCGTGCCCGCGGCGCTGATGGCCGCTGAAGGTCTCAACGCCGTCGCCGCCGGCGCGCTCGCCGCTCTCGCGGCGTTCTGCTTCGTCGCCGTGGTACCGATGGCGGGACGCGCGTTGGACAAGGTGGGGGCGCGTGCCGTCCTCTTCGTGGGTAGCCTCTTGGTGACCATAGGCATGGCCGCCTTCGCCGCGTCGCTGGCCAACCTCGGACTCGCGATCGTTTCGCTGGTGGTGGCCGGGCTCGGCTTCGGGGCGCTCCTGGGCGCTCCCACGCGCTACCTGGTGACCAGCGCCGCGCCGCGAGAGATGCGCGCCACCGCGGTGGGCCTGCTCTCGGTCTTCCTGATCTTCGGGCAGATCGCCGGGGGCTCTCTGGCCGGCGCGATGGTCGGGCACCAGCTCACCGGCGTAGCCGGCTACGTGCACGCCTACGTGCTCTTCGCGGTCGTGGCGGCGCTGGTAACGCTCCTGACGTTGCGCATCCCGCGCAAGGCCTAGCCGCGTACAACGTCGGCAATGCGGAGCAGCTGCCGGACCTGCGCGCCTAACGCGGCGCTGTCACGCCGATGCCCCCCTCGCCCGCCGATGCGTACGAGCCGTCGCGGCACCCACTTCTCCGATCGCGAGCTCGTGGATCTCACGCTCGCCATCGGGATGATCAACCTCTGGAACCGCTTCGGAGTCGGCTTCCGCCGCCAGCCCGATCCCAGCTATCGCACCACGTCACGCGCAACGACGCAGACGGCGTAGGCGCGCTGGGCGGGGACGTCTCCGTGAGGGGCGCTCCGACATCGGCCCGGAGCCGTGGACGGCGAGAGGGCCGATGCGGCGCGAGCAGGAGCGGCACATGGACGTGCCGCGACGAGCGGCCCCGAAAGGGGACATCCCCGTCCAGCGCGGCGTCAGGCGTTTTCGATGAAGATCTTCCGCGCCGTCCAGTAGAACAGATAGCCGAAGAAGCCGATGGCCACCGTGAGCCAGAGCAAGCTCATCACGCCGCTGGCCACCTGCTCGCTGCCGCCGCAGAGCGCGATGATCCCCGACATCAGCCAGAGGTTGAAGCGGCGCAACGGCGACGAGGAGAGTCCCGCCAGATTCCGAGCCGCGGCGAGCACGTCCTTGGGTGACCACGCATCCGTCTGGATCACCTGGGCGATGCGGCCGTCGGGCGCCACCAGCACCGTCACGTCGTTGTGAATGAAGTCGCCCGGACGGTCCTCGACGACCGAGAGGTTGAAGTCGTCGCCGACCGTCTTCACGGTCGAAGGCTCACCGGTAAGGAGCGACCAGCGGGAGGGATCGGCGTCGTATTTCTTGGCATACGCCGCGAGGACCGCGGGCGTGTCGTAGGTCGGGTCGATCGTGATCTCGATCAGATGGAACGGCCCGTTTCCGAATTGTCCCTGCAAGTAGTGGTACTTCGCGCTCACGGCAGGGCACTCGTCGGCATCCTTGCAGCGCGTGTAGACGAAGCTTAGCACCAGCGTCTTGCCGAGGAAATCCTTGAAGTGCACCAGGCGGCCACGCTGGTCGACCAGCGGCACGTCCGGGAGCAAGTCGCCGACGCCGAGGATGCGCGAGACCTTCGTATTGGCCGACCCCGCGACGAAGGCGTCCGCGGGATGCACGTGACGCAACGACCACGGCGTGGTCGACATGTCGAGGAAGGCGTCGATCGACTCTCCGGCGTGCAGCTTGGGCGGGTCGATCAGCCGGTACTCGATCGACTGGGCATTGAGCGTGCCGGCAACGGGATCGTTCCGCACGATCGCATCGCCGTTCGGCATGACCGCCAGCACCACGCCGTGGATCGGCACCAGCGGCACGGAACTCGTCGCCGACGCCGGCGCGGCCCAACAGAGGGCCGCGATCGACACGGCAAGCAGACCAAGGAAGCGGAGCCGGAACAGCATGATGATCACCTGCTTTTCGCCGCGAGGAGCGGCCTCCTGCGCGCTCGAACCCTCTCGACCCGTGCTACAACCCCGCTTGAGTTCCCGCGAGCTGCAGCAGCGACTCCCGCACCGCAACTGGCGGAGCGACGAGCGCCGCGTCGTCGTTCAGGGCGCGCTCGGCATGGCGACCATCGCCGTCGAGTCGTTCGTCCTGGCGGTCGGCTTCGGCGTTCTCACCGTGCTCCAGTTCCGCCACGAGCCGATCTGGGCGCCGCTCATCCTGCTGATGGCACTCTCCTTCGCCGCGTACACGGTCGGCCTGCTCATCAAGCCGATCTCGGCCGTGCTCGCCACGCGCCGTCCGATCTTCAAGGTCGACGGCTACCTGCGGCTGCGCGGACGGGACGCGAAGAACGCACCCGGCGAGAGCGGATATCTCGCGGTGCTCACCGAGGGGGGAGATCTCGCGGGCGAGTGGCCGCTGCGCGGCGAGCATCCGCAGGCCTACGACATCGGCCCGGCGATGATCGAGTTCAGCGAGTACGGCGGCGTCCATACGATCGACGGAACGTCCACCGGAGCACTTCCGCTGGACTTCCCCGCGCTAGGCGTGGGGCTCAATCCGCGGAAGCGCCGGATCGGCTGAGAGCGCGGCCTTTAGCAGGGTGCGGAAGAACCCCTGCTAGGAGCCGAGCGGAATCGTGAGCGTGTCCTGTGCGGGCCAGATGAGGTTGGTGCTCGAGTCGAACGCGACGATGCCTCCAACCGCGAAGATCACGATCGCCCCAATCAGTACGAACAGTAAGACGACGGAAGGGACGCCGGCGGACTCGCGCATGCCATGATCGCCCAGGTGATGCGTATCGATTGCCACGATGTCGGACTCCTACCTAGCGAGTGCTGAGGGGCGTCTGCCCCAGGATGCGCAGGCCGACCAGCAGCGCCTCGGCGCATCCGATCACCAGGAGCGTCAACATGACCTTGGTGACGGTGACGTCGGCGCCCTTGAGGCCCCACTCCTTGCGGAGGAAGCGCAGGGCGAAGAAGCCGACGATGATGGCTCCCACCGCCCCGATCGCATCAGCGACATATGCCGTTTGCATGGTCTCTCTTGCCTCGTACGCCTAGTAAATGTAGAACAGGAAGAACAGCGCCACCCAGATGACGTCGACGAAGTGCCAGTAGAGCGTCGCCGCCGTGAGACCGAAGTGCCTCGACGGCGAGTACTTGCCGGCGAGCGTCTGCGCGAGGGTCACGATGAGGTAGACGACGCCCACGAGCACGTGGAAGCCGTGCAGTCCCGTCAACGTGAAGAACGAGGCGCCGAACGTGCTGCCCGACCACGTCGCCTTGATGTGCGTGTACTCGTACACCTGGCCGCCCAAGAACGCGGCGCCCAGAATGATCGTCGCGATCGTGAACCAGATGTAGCCGAAGAGCTTGTTCTCCTTCAGCCGGTGCATGGCGTAGTGCGCCGTGATGCCCGAGCCGAAAAGGACGATCGCATTGACCGCGCCGAGGTTGACGTCCGGGCGCTCCACGCCGATCGGGGGCCAGACCGGCGCCGCGTTTCTCAAGTAGAGATACGCGAAGATGTACGCCGTGAAGAAGATGGAGTCGGTGAACAGGAAGAGCAGGAAGCCGAGAAAACGGAGATCCCGCTGCTCGGCATACTCCTCGTCCGTCACCACTCCGTGCCCGTATGCCAGGGCCTCGCTGTGAACTGCCATCGACGTGTCTTTCGCCTCTCCTAGTATGTCGGCGTCGTGGAAACTTGATTGTACGGCGCGCTATACGGCAACGGCTCACCGTAGCTGTACGGATGCGCGTAGACTTCCGGCACTTCCCTGAAATTGTAGTAGGGCGGCGGCGACGGGATCATCCACTCCAGCGTGCGCGCTCCCCACGGGTTCGGGCCGGCAACCGGTCCGGAGCGCTTGCTCCAGAACATGTTGACGATGAGGAGCAGGAAGCTCACACCCAGGCAGAAGGCGGAGATGCTGATGAAGACGTTGAGGCCCTGGAAGGCGGGGTCGTAGTAGGCGACGCGCCGCGGCATGCCCAGCAAGCCCACGAAGTGCATCGGCAAGAACGTCGTGTTGAAGAGGATGAACGTGAGCCAGAAGTGCCACTTCCCGAGCGTCTCGCTCATCATCCGGCCGGTTACCTTCGGCCACCAGTAGTAGATGGCGCCGAGCGCCCCCATCACGGTGCCCCCGAAGAGCACGTAGTGGATGTGCGCCACCAGGAAGTAGGTGGCATGCTCGTGCCAGTCCACCGGCACCGACGCGAGCATGACGCCCGTGATGCCTCCCAGCGTGAACGTGGAGAGGAAGCCCAGCGTGAAGAGCATCGGCGTGGTCAGCCGCATGCGCGAGCCGAAGAGCGTGGCCACCCACGAGAAGATCTTGACGCCCGTCGGCACGGCGATCAGCATCGTGAGGATCATGAAGGGCAGCGTGACCCACGGGCCCAGGCCCGAGGTGAACATGTGGTGCGCCCACACCATGAACGAGAGGAGTCCGATCGAGACGCTCGAGTAGGCGATCAGCTTGTACCCGAAGATCGGCTTGCGGGCGAACGTCGGGATGATCTCCGAAACGACGCCGAAGATCGGCAGGATCATGATGTAGACGGCCGGGTGCGAGTAGAACCAGAACATGTGCTGGAAGAGCACAACGGTGCCGCCGCGCGCCGGGTCGTAGAACGGAATGTTGAAGACGTGCGAGAGGAACAGCGAGCCGAGGGCGGATGCTAGCGCCGTCGTCGCGACCAGGGAGAGGAACGACGTCACGCCGGTCGCCCAGACGAAGAGCGGCATTCGCGTGAAGGTCATCCCCGGTGCGCGCATCTTGATGATGGTGGTGAGGAAGTTGAGGCCCGTCAACGTAGCGCCGATGCCCACCGTGAAGATGGCGACCGTCCAGAAGACGATGCCGACGCCGGCCTGCAGCGAGACGGGGGGATACTCCGTCCAGCCCGCGTTGGGGGCGCCGAAGGCAAGGCTCGAGAGCAGGATCAGAACCGCCGGCGGGAAGGTCCAGAAGCTGAACATGTTCAGCCACGGAAAGGCAACGTCTCGCGCCCCGATCTGCAGCGGCATCGCGAAGTTGCCGAAGCCGCCCGTGATCATGGGAATCGCCCCGAACCACACCATCAGCGTCCCGTGGAACGTGAACGCCTCGTCGAATTGCTGCGCCGTCAGGAACGTGTTGTGCGGCTGCAAGAGCTGGATGCGGATCGCCTCGGCGAAGAGCCCCGAGAGCAGCATCATGAGCCCCGCGGTGATGAAGTACTGGATCCCGATCACCTTGTGATCGATCGAAAAGACGTACTTCTTGACGAAGGACTCCGGCGCCGGGTGGATGGGTGCCCCCGCGGGGCGCAGGATTTGGATGGTGTCGGTGGTCATGTGTTCCTCGGACTCGCGCTGCGTTCTTACTTGCTCTGGCTCTTCAAGTAGGCCACGAGATCGGCGATGTCGCCGCTGGACAACCCGTTGGCCTGGGCGTTCGGCATCACGCCGATGTCACCCGAATATCCGGTCTGAAGGATGTGCGCAACGTTCGCGGGCGTCGCCGCCGCGCCGTCGACGAGCTTGGGATGCTGCGGGTCGTCGAAAATGTTCTGCAGACCCGGCCCGACCTTCTTCTGGGCGAACGGCGCGATGTTGTGGCAGACCGAGCACTTTTGGGCGAAGATCTGCTTGCCCTTATCCGGATCGCCGGCCGCCAGGTTGGGCCCTTGCGCCTGCGCCGTCTGCTCCTTCTGCTGCATGCCTGCCAGCCACGCGTTGTAGTCCGCCTGCGAGACGACGTGGATCGTCGTCTGCATGTCGCCGTGGCCGACGCCGCAGTACTCCGTGCAGATCACCGGATAGACGCCGATCTTCTCCGGCGTGAAATGGAGCTGCTGCACCATGCCCGGAACCATGTCGAGCTTGATGCGGAACTGCGGAACCCAGAACGAGTGGATGACGTCGGCGCTGGTGATGTTCAGGGTCACCGGCTTGTCCACCGGCACGTACGGGTTGCCGTAGAAGGACTTCTTGAGGCCGGGATAGCGGAACTCGAAGCTCCACTGGTGACCGATCGACTCGAGGTTGAGCGCCCCGGGCTGCGGCTTGTAGAGAGCGAAGAGGCCGATGGCGCTCCAGATTCCCAGCACGACCATCAGGACCGTGGGGAGCACCGTCCACCAGATCTCCAGCGAGGTGACGCCGTGCAGCGGAATGCCCACCGCGTCGGCCGGCTCGCTCGCGCGGTGCTTGTAGCGGCGCGCGAAATAGATCACGTAGCCGTTGACGTACACGAAGATCGGCGCCGCGAAGAAGAGCATGAACTTGAAGATCGGGTCGATCGTGTGCGCCGTGTCCGACGCGGCGGCGAGCGTGTCGTTGATCGGCCAGATCACGACTAGCGCCATGAGTATGGCGCTGATGACTCCCATGACGAGGGTGGCCGACCAGAACGACCGATCCAGGTGGCGGCGAAAATCGATATTACCGACTTGATGAGCCAAGTTTGTCGTACTCCTGAAGCGCCCCTGTGGATTAGCCGCAGAGCAAGCGATTCCTCGTCTCTTCCCAAGATCTTCTTCGATTCGGGCTCAGGACATCTGCGACATACGTCGCAGATGTCCCTGGCCGCGACGGCGCTTTACTCGCCGAGGGCCTTGAGCAAGGCCGGCAGCCCCCCGTCCCGGTAGATCTTGAGCAGGCGGCGGTGCTCCGCCGCGACGACGGGATTGGGCACGTCGGGAGCCTGCCAGTACGTGCCGTCGGCGAACGCGACGTCGGTGACGCGCGCGCGGACCGACCCCGCGATGGGGTAGGGCTCGTCGCCGCCCCAGTCCATGGTCACCGACTTCAGCGCCGGCAACGGGTCCTGCGAGACCCCGTTGAAGTATCCGAGCTGGCCGCCGAACGGGTCGTACACCTCGAAGCGGATGCGGACCGCGGTGATCTGATGGCGCCCCGTGTTGCGGTAGGCCGCGGTTACGTCTAAGTTACCGTCGCTGTCGCGCGTGGCCGTGACCGCGCCGAGCTCGACGGGAGCCCCGGGCACTTGCGTCACCGCGACCTTCAGAGGAACCGGGACCGAGCCGCCTTCTAGGAGGTTCACGGCCTCGGCGCGCACGGACGGAACGACCATCAAGGCGAGGGCGGCCACCACCAGGACAAATCTCTTGAACATCAGCTCCTCCGACGCAGCCCGCGCTCATTCGCCCGCGCGAGCGCCTTGGCCTTGGCCTCGACCGCGGAGGCGAACGTCCGCGTCAAGGCATCGACGTTGGTGATGGCGGTACCGACCACGCACGCGTATGCACCGCGCCCCAGCGCCTCGGCGGCCTGCTCCGGAGCGGCGACGCCGCCCTCGCAGATCACGGGGCAGCGGGCAACCGCGGCGATCCGCGCCACGAGCTCGAGCGCGGGGAGTGGAGCTCCGAGCGTCTGCTCCGTGTAGCCGCAAAGCGTGGTCGCCAGCAGATCCGCCCCCAGCGCCTCGGCGGCCATCGCTTCCTCGAACGTCGCGCAGTCGGCCATCACCGGGAGACCGAGCTCGCGGCGGACCGCGGGGATCAGATCCTCCAGATGCTCGCCGTCCGGGCGCGGACGCGCGGTGGCATCGAGCGCGATCACGTGCGCCCCGGCCGCGGCGACGGCGCGGGCGTCGGCCAGCGTCGGCGTGATGTAGACCTCGCTGCCGGGCGACCGGCGCTTGAGGAGACCGATCACGGGCAGCGCGCACCGCGCGCGCATGGCGCGCACGTTGGCCTCGCCCTGCGCCCGCAGCGCCACCGCGCCGGCGCGCTCCGCCGCGCGCCCCAGCGCGGCCAGGATCAGCGGATCGTCGAGCGGGCTCCCCTCCTCCGCTTGGACGCTCACGACGAGGCCGCGCGCGAACGGTGCCGCGCTCATCGCTGTGCGTCCGCGCCAGGCGACTCGGCGCGCGCCAGCCAGAGCGCGCCCACCACGGGCTCGGCTTGAGGTTCGCGCATCTCGGCCCCGCGCAGGCTCAGCTCCCGCTGCATGGCCGCGCGCACCAGCGCATCGGAGGCCATCCCGCCCACGGCCGCCACCAAGCCGGCGCGCATGTCCAGGCGATCGAGCGCCACGCCCGCCAGCTCCGCCAGCGCATGACCCGCCTCCGCCACGAGGCCTTCCGCGGCCACGTCGCCGTCGCGCGCCATCGCCGTGACCAGCGGCGCGAACGAGGCCAACCGGTCGCGCGAGAGCGCTCGTCCGTAGAATGCCGCGGGGATCTCGGTCAGCGCGCCGACGCCGAAGTGGTGCCGCGCCGCATCGCCCAACGCGCTCTCGCGGCCGCGGTCGTGGACGTCGAGGGCGCGCCGGATCGCCTCGGCGGCAAGCCAGAAGGCCGAGCCCCGGTCCCCGAACAGATAGCCCCAGCCGCCGACGCGGACGTCGCGCCCCTCGCCGTTGCGCCCGTACGAGACGGAGCCCGTTCCGGCGATGACCACCACGCCAGGCGCGCCCGCGAAGGCCCCCATCCAGGCCGCTGGAGCGTCGTGCCCCACCGTCAGCCGCATCGCCCGCACGATCTCGCCGACGGCCGCCGTGCGGCGCGGCTCGACCTCTCCGGTGAGCGCCACGTGCACCGACTCCAGCAGCGTGGCCGACGGAATGCCCGCGCTGCGCAGCGCGCCGCGCAGCGCATCGCCGACGGCGCGGCGCAGGCGCTCATGCGCGCCCGGCTCGTCGACGTGATTGGCGGGTCCGCCCTCGCCGCGCCCCAAGATGACGCCGCTGTCGTCGCCGATCACCGCCTGCGTCGCGGTCTGCCCGCCGTCGACGCCCGCGTAGAGCCTCACGGCGCGAGGGCCGCCCGCACGTCGGCGGGATCGACGGAGAGCGCGAAGCTGCGGCGGGCGTACGCGTCGGCGCGCGCCTCGCGCTCGCGCGCCGAGCCGGCGCGCGGCACGCGGCCGAGGAACTCCAGATGGTGGTAGATCTCGTGCGCCACGCAGGCCGCCAGCACGCCCCCCGCGTCGCCTGGAGCGGCCAGCAAGCGCGCGCTCACGCGGATGGCCCGGGCGCGCGGATCGTACTCCGCGGCGATCGAGCGCGCCGCGGCGCCGAACTCCTCGACGACCACACGCAGGCCCAGCGCGGCGGCGGCGCGCAACGGATCGCTCACCGCGCCGCCTCGACCCCGAGGTCGACGCCGTCCTCGAGCAGAGACGCCCGCAGACGTTCGGCGTCCAGCGCCCGCGGCTCCACGCCCTCGCTCGCGCAGATCTGCGCGGCGGTCCCGGCGGCCTGGCCCAGCGTCATCACCGTCGGCGTCAAACGCGTCGAGGCCAGCGCCTCGTGGGTGGTGGAGATGCAGCGCCCGGCCACCAGCAAGCCGTCGACCCCGCGCGGCACCAGGCACCGATACGGGATCTCGTAGGTCTCGCCGGGCGGGAGGCGCTTGGTCTCCGTGCCCGCGCCGGAGGGATGGTGGATGTCGATCGGGTAGCCGCTGCGCGCCACCGCGTCGGGGAAGCGCCGCGCCGTCAGCAGGTCCTCCGCCGTCAGCACGTACTCGCCGACGATCCGCCGCGTCTCCCGCACGCCCAGCTGCACCGCCGTCGCCGCCAGCCGCGCGTTGCGGAAGCCGGGGACGCGGCGGCGGAAGAACGCCGCGATCTCCATCGCTTGGCGCCGCCCTTCGATCTCCGCGCGCGTGAGATCGTCGGGATCCAATGGGTCGACGTCGGTCACGCGCGTCATGTTGACCGTCATCTCGTCGTCGTAGGGCGTCGCGAAGAGCGAGACCAGCTCGCGCGGCACGCTCACCTCGCCCGCGGCACGCGCCGCTTCCCACAGCTCGTAGAGACCGGCTACCGCGGTGAGGTCGCCGCCGCGCAGGGCCGCGGCGTCGAGGTGCGTGCGGATCTGGCCGGGATGCGTGCGGAGGTAGGCCGCCAACTCCTCGCGGTCGACGTGCGAGAGGCGGAAGATCATGGTGCACGGCTGCACGCGGCCGCGCGCGTCGCCGCGCTGCATGGCCACGCCCGCCGAGGCTGCCAGGTGCGCGTCGGCCGTGGCGTCGACGGCGATCCGAGCGCGTGCCTCGCGGATTCCGCCCACCGTCGCGAAGCGCGCTCCGCGCACCCGCGCGCCGTCCGTCAGCGCATCGAGCAGCCAGGCATGGAGCACGAGGCGCACCCCCGCCTCCGCCATCATCTCGAAGAGGACCCACTTGAGGACCTCGGGATCGAAGGGGGTGATCGTGGGGACGTAGCTCGAGGCGTCGGGCAGGTGCCCCGGCGAGGCGCCGCGCGCGCGCAGGCGATCGACGATCTCCTGCGCGATGCCGCCCACCACGCGGCGCTCGCCGGCGTGGAAGGTCATCCACGGCCCGACCATCGCCGCGGTGGCCGTGCCGCCGAGAAACCCGTAGCGCTCGACCAGCAGCACGTCGGCGCCGCGGCGCGCCGCCGCGAGCGCGGCGACGCAGCCGGCGTTGCCGCCGCCGATCACCAGCACGTCGGCTTCGTATGTCATGCGCGTTGCCGGGAGAGCACGATCCCGACCGGCTCGTCGTGGGGCATGCTCCGCAGTTCTTCGCGGGCAAGGGCTACCGCCTGCGCCGCCGCGGCCACGTCGCCCACCTCCACCACGCGCGTGCCGAGCAGGAGCGCGCAGCGCGGCAGGGCCCGCCCCACGTCGCCGAACGTGGTCCAGCGCTCCAGGGCCCGCTCGAGCTCGGGCACGACCTCACCGGCGGCCAACGCCCGCGCCCAGGCATCGCGCCGGCGCAGGCGGACCACGCCGGTCTCGTCGACGGCGGCCAGGCGCCGCTCCGGCGAGAGGTAGGCCACGAACCGCGGCGTGCGCGCCGCCTCGCGCAGGGCCTCCGGATCGCACGCCAAGGCGCGCGCCGCCTCGGCGCGCTTGTCCGGTTCTCCGGCGGGCCGCCGCCGGGCCGCGCCGCCGAGCGCCGTGGCGCCGGTGGCCACGGCGCGCACGCGATTGCGCCGAGCGTCGACCTCGACCGCCACCTGCACCCCCGCCGGATCGGCTCCCGAGCGAACGGCGGCCGCCTCCGCCTCCGCGCGCACGCGCACCACGTCGTCCGGGGACGGGTCCACCACCGTGCGCTCCACCACGTCGCGCACCAGGGCGAGCGCCACACCGATGGGCGAGATCACCTCCGCGTCGCGCGCGAGCCGCCAACGGTAGCCCAAGCGCTCCGCGGCATACGGAATCAACGCCCCCGCTCCGCCGCCGCCGCCGACGATGGTCACCGGCGGCGTCAGCTCATAGGCGCGGCGCAGCGCCGCGAGCACCTCGCCCAATCGCTCGGCGGCGAGGTCGAGGATGCGGCGGGCCAGCGCATCGGCGTCCGTGCGCAGGGCCCGCGCCGCGCAGGCGAAGGCGGCGCGCGCCGCGGCGGGATCGGGAGCGCGCGCGAAGGCGCCCTCCGGCACCGCGCCCAGGGCGTTGGCGGCGCACGTCGGCGTCAGCGCGTAGCGCCCGCCGTCGCTTCCGTCCAGCACCAGGTAGGGATCGCCGGACGTCGTGAGCACCGCCTGCTCGAACGTCTCGGGCGCGGCGAAGCTTGCGTAGCGCAAGCCCGCGATGTGGGCGCTGCGCGGACCCAGCTCCACCACCGCGCCGTCGCGCAGGCGCGCGAGGCTGCCGCCGGCCAGCCCCAGCGTGCGCACGTCCAGCGCCTCCACGGTGGTGCGCGCCCCGCCCAGCGTCGCCGCGCGCGTCTGCGGCCGGCCGTCGACGATGGCGCTGCAGTCCGAGCTGGTGCCGCCCACCTCCACGAAGATGCCCTCGGAGAGCCGCTCGTGGAAGAGGGCCCCCGCCACGCCCGCGGCGGGACCCGAGAGCATGGTCGCCACGGGCCGGCGCTCCATCTCGGCGGCGTCCATCACGCCGCCGTCGCTGCGCATGATCATCAGCGGCGCCGGGATGCCGGCGCTGCGCGCGGCCCCCGCCGTCATCCGCGCGGTGCGCACCATGGTGGGCAGCACCGCGGCGTTGACCACCGCGGTGCGGGTACGCACCCGCAGGCCGTAGAGCGTGCTGATCTCATGCGTGGCCGTGGCGAAGCCCACGCGCTCGCGCGCGACGGCGGCCACGTGCGCCTCGCGCGCCGGGCGATCGACGGAGAAGGCATCCGCGGCGACGACGGCCTCGGCCCCCGCCGCGCGCAGCGCGTCGAGCGCCTCGCCGAGCCGCTCCGGCCGGCGCGTCGAGAACCAACCGTACAACGGCCGGATCTCCACACCGGCCGACAGGTGCCACGGCGGCACGCGCGCCGCGGCGCGCGCGAGCGCGCCCTCGAGCCCCGCCCCGAAAACCAGGATGCCCACGCGCGCGAGGTCACCCTCGAGCAGGGCGTTGGTCGCCTGCGTCGTGGAGTGCGCCAGAAAGACGACGTCGTCCGCGGCGAGACCCCACGCCTGCATGGCGGCCTCGAGCGCATCGACGATGCCGCGGGCCACGCCTTCCGGCGCGCGGTGTGTCGTCGGAACCTTCAGCGAGCCGATCAGCGCGCCGCTCTCCGCATCGAGCGCGACGACGTCCGTGAACGTGCCGCCGACGTCGATGCCGATGCGAACCCTCACGCGAGGCCGTTGGGAATCGCCCGCGTTGGCCGGCTCTTGGACTCGCATGGCGCGCTCCTCCCTCTCGAGGGACCTGCGGAGCCTCTGTTCTTGGCAACGACGACGTTCATCCTTCCGGTTGATTGCAGCCATCCTCCAACGGTGCTACCTTCAATCAATCAGATGGAGCCGCGCGGCGAACGGAGAGAGACCATGGCGCAGGAGAAGATCGGATTGTGGGAGTCGGGAGGATGGGCGCGAACATGGCCCGCCGCCTGCGCCACGCTGGCGCGCGTCATCGCGCTCGCGGAGGCCACCAAGCGCCAGTACGACGTCATGGTCGCGCTCGGACGCGGCGACATCGACACGTCGGGCATCGCCGAGCTCACGTTCAGGGGACGCCGCACCACGACGCGAGCGTAGAGCGTGGGTAAGGGAAACCTGTTCAGCCGTCTAGGAGACCCATGCCCGACGCACCGCGCCTGCCGCTCCTCCCGCTCGCACTCTTCGCCGCGGCCTTCGGCCTCGAGGAGTGCACCGTCGTCGTCTACCTGCGGCATCTGGCATTCCCGCACGGATATCCCGCCGCGGCCGACGGCCTCATGGCGCACGTGGCCTCGCTCGAGGTCTATCGCCTGGAGATCGCGCGCGAGGCTTCGACCATCGTCACGCTCGCCGTGCTGGCGTGGTTGAGCGGGCGCAGTGCGCGGCTGCGCTGGCGAGCGTTCCTCTACGCGTTCGGCCTCTGGGACATCGTGTACTACGCCGGCCTCTGGGCGATCACCGGCTATCCGACGCCGCTCCAGAACGACGTCCTCTTCCTGATACCGGTGCCGTGGGTCGCCCCGGTTTGGGCGGCGCTCGCCTTCGCCGCTTCATTCGTCGCCCTGGGCGTCCTGGGCTTCGACTCCGGGCGCGCGTGGCTCTTCGCCGGCGGCCTGCTCATGGGCTTTGCTTCCTTCGTCGCGGCGAACGTGGATGGCGGCGTCGGGTATCCGCTGTGGCTCTTCGTTCCGGCCATCGCGCTCGTGCTCGCCGCGCTCCCGGTCCAAGGTGGGGCGCGCTCCGCGTGAGCCGCCCGCCGCGGGCACGCTTCAGCGCGCCAAGAAGGCGCGCAGCTCGGCGAGAAAGCGAGCGAAATCCGTGCGGTGGAGGTTGTGCCCCTGGTCGGCGAAGACGCTGAGCGTCACGTTCGCGCCGCCGTTGCGGCGGACGCGCTCCACGTCGTCCTCGGCGATCACGGAGTCGCCGTTGCCCGCCAGCAGCAGCAGTAACGGCTTCGGATACCCTTCCGCGACGGGGCGCAGATCCCAGCCCCCCTCGTCGGCGCCGTTGTCGCGCCCCAGATCGGCGATGGCTCGCGCCCGCATGGCGCGCATGGCGTGGATCTTGCCCTCGACATCGAGCTCATGCCAAGCTCCCGCGAACCGCTCGCGCAGCACGCGCGCGCGCACGTCCGGCGGCAGCGCGAGATCTGCCTCGGCGTCCTCCGCATAGTCCCGCCGCCAGGCCCCCGGCGCCGGCTCCGGGCGCAGCAGCGGATCGACGGCCACGACGCGCTCGAACGGGAGCTCGCGGCCGCCGAGCACGGCGACGGCGCCGCCCCACGAGTGACCGAGCAAGGCGTAGGGCGACGCCGGGAGCCCCTCGACGACGCAGCGCAGATCCGCGATGGAGCGCGCGAGCGTCATGGGACCCTCCACGTCGGCGGCATCTCCGTGGCCGCGCTGGTCGTAGGCGTAGAGGCGATACGTGCCGCTCAGCGCCTCTCCCAGGCGCCGCCATGCCTTGCGCGAGCTGGTGATTCCGTGCACGGCCACCACGCACGGGCCGCGATCTCCCCACTCCTCGAGCGTCGTCTCGCGGCCGTCGTCCAGTCGAACCTTTCGTTCCACTCGCATCCCTCCGGTCACACCAGCGTGACTTTGCCGCTGCGCAGATCGTAGACCCCTGCGGCCACGCCCAGCGCGCCGGCGCCGACGGCCTCCGCCACGATCGCGGACCGCGCGCGCAGCTTCGCGGCGTTCATGCGCGCGTTCTCCACCACCGCCCGCTCGATCCAGTCGCCTTCCCCGCGCTCGACGGCGCGCGCCGCCGGCTCGATCGCATCGACCAGGCGCTGGATGTAACCTGGTTGGCGGACCGCGTCGCGCACATAGCTCACCGCCGCCGTCACGGCGCCGCACGACGAATGGCCGAGCACGAGGATCAGCGATGCCTTGAGCACGGCCACCGCGTACTCGATCGACCCCATCGCGTCCTCGTCGGCGATGTTTCCCGCCAGCCGCACGACGAAGACGTTGCCGGGCTCTTGATCGAAGATCGTCTCGACCGGCACGCGCGAGTCCGCGCAGCCCAAGACCACGGCGAACGGCTCCTGCCGGTTGGCCAGCGCGACGCGGCTGGCCGTGTGCGGCTGCGCCCTCGGCGTGCCCTCCGCGAAGCGCGCATTCCCATCCAGCAAGGAACGCAGCCCGCGACGCGAGGCGGGCGGCAGCGCCGCGCTCGCCTCGGCGGCCGCGCCCGTGTGGTCGTCTGACATCATGCTCTATTCTTTCGTCTGCGGTGCGATGACGAGGGGCGAGCCCAGCGTGACCTCGAACCTGCGCTTGCGGCGCTCCATCAGGAGCGTGTGCGGCAGTCCGTCGTACGCCCGGCGCTCCGTCTGGAAGGTCCCGTACTCCCACCAGAACTTGCCGTCGAGCTTCACCAATACGTCGCCGGTACGGATGCCGGCCTGCCACGCGGGGCCGCCCGGGCGCGCCGCCACGTGCATCCGACCGTCCGGCGTCTTGAAAAAGGCGTAGAGGTAGGTGGGCGGATCGCCCGGCAGCACGCCCAGCCCGTCGGCGAAGAGCCGCCGCGCGCGCTCGGCGTGGCGATGAGCCCAGACATCCGCATCCGTCGCGGCGTGGCGGGCCAGCGTCCGCAGGGCGTGAACCACCTCCCCTCGTCCGGCGTCGGGAGGCAGGAGGCGCTGCGAGGTCCACTGGTCCACCTCCCAGCCGGCACAGTCGACGAGATCGAAGGTCACCTCCACCAGCACGCCGTCGTCGTAGCGCGTGTCGTCGGCGGCGATGCGCGCATCGGCGGCGAAAGGCTTGGCGCGGCAGTCGCTCGCGGCGGCGTCTCCGTCGTACGGCAACGGGCGCACGTCCGTCCATGTCTGGCCGACGGCGCGCTCCGCCTCGCGCGCCGCCACTCGCGCGTCGGCGCCGCCCACGGGCGTGATCGCCAAGGCGTGCGCCGCGGCCAAGGGCGCCAGCAAGCCGGGGTATTCGGCCGTCAAGGCGGGTGGCGCGGCGATGGCCGCCGCCAGCAGCAACGCCGCGATCACAGGCGCAGCCACGCCGCGGCCGCGACCGCGACGGCGATCGCCGCGGCCGTCTGGAACGGCAGGGTCAGCTTGGTGATGGTCTCGACCTCCACGCCCACCTGATTGGCCACCCAGACGTTCTGCGTGTTGGTGGGATCGCAGACGTTCTGCACCTGCACCACGGCCAGCACCGCGGCGGCCAGCGCCACGGGCGGGAGCGCTCCTTGCTGTGCCAGCACGGCGAAGATCGCCACGCCCACGCCCACCGGGTTGAGCGGGCCCCGGTAGAGCGCCAGCGGCGAGAGGACGCCGAAGAGCGCGACATAGGCGAGAGCGTGGTGCGGCGCGATGCGCGCGACCACCGGCGCCAGCGCGGCGTGCACCTGAGGGAGCGCCGCCACCTGGAGCAGCATGCCGATGCCGATCATCAAGAACACGGCGGGCGCCACGTCCTCGATGCCGCGCACGGCGCCCGAGACCAGCGTCTGCACGGCGTCGCGCGGGCGCACCACCAACGCGGCATAGACCGCCGCGATGAGGAAGGCCGGCACCGGCCCCCAGGCGCCCCAGCGAAAGACCAGGATCAGGATCAGCGGGAGCACGGGCGCGATCAGCGCCGGCCACGGCACGGCGGGCGCCGCCGAGGCGAACGGGTCGTCGAGCGCCAGGCGCGCGAAGCCACGCTCCCGGCGCGCGCTCACGAACAGGAAGGCGGCCACGGCGGCGGCGGCCGGCACGAAGACCATGGGCGCGAGCGAGGCGAACGCCTGCGTGGGAGCGCCGACGATGCCGCCGTAGAGCGTCCACAGCGCGACGTTGAACGTGGCGCCCAGCGCGAAGAACATCAGAAAGGCGGCGGCGGCCGTCTCGCGGCGCACGCCCACGGAGAGCATCACGGGGAGCGCGATGCCTCCCACCATCACGATCGCCCCGAGGCCCGTCAACGTGGTGAAAAGCGCTGCGACGGCCAGGCCGACGGAGACCACCACGGCGTACGGGCGGTCGCCGCCGAACTCCGCCGCGCGCGAGACCAGATACTCCGCGATGCCGGTGCGCATGGTGACGCGCCCGAGCAAGGCGCCGAAGATCACCGCGACGTACGCCGGGGCGATCTTGCCGGAGGCGCCCTCGCCCAAGGCCTGCAGCAGCGCGTGAACCGGCACCCCCGACGCGAGCCCCGCGGCCACGGCCACCAGCGGCACGGCCAACAGCGCCGGAAGCGCTCGCCGCCACATGAGCACGGCGGCCAGCGCGAAGATGGCCACGAGCGCGGCGCCGGCGATCATGGTCCCTCGTTCCCAACGGCGAGCCGCGCGAAGAGCTCGGAGCGCGGCGGAAGCGTGTGTCCCTCGCGGTAGTAGCGCTCGCGCGTGACGACCTGCATGCGGTCGACCATGCTCAGCACCTTGGCGCGCCACTCGTCGTAGCGCGCCAGCACGTTGGGCAGATAGGCGGGGCGGCACTCCACGCCCCAGGCGCGGGCGTAGGCGGCGCGGATCGCCGTGAGGTCGTCGCGCCACTCCCAGAGCAGATAGCGGGCGAGGAAGAGGTCGTGAAAGACGCGGCCGTCGTCCTTGCCCGCGTGCGCCTGCGCATCGGCGTAGTAGGCGTCGAACTCGCGCGCGATCTGGAACTTGCGCCCCAAGAAGTCATACCGCATGGCGGCCACCCGCATCGCCGGCAACGCGTCGCCGTGGAGCGGCGGCGGCTGCGGATGGGTCTCCAGATCGTGGAGGACACGCTCGGCGTCCAGGCGCAGCTTGGGCACGTCGATCTGCGCGAAGACGCGCCGCTGCACGCGGAACGGATCGACCCAGAAGAGGTAGTTCGAGGGATCGGTGGGCTTGGTCAGCAGGTCGTCTTGGGCGGCTCGCAGTCCGTCGATGTCCCCCACCAGACGCTGGTCGCGCGTGCCGAAGAACGCCCAGGCGAAGCGCGCGTGGAACGCTTGCGCATCGATGGGCGCCGGCTGCCACGCGGCGGAGAGGGCGAAGAGCACGGGATACCACGTGTTCGAGAAGAGGCTCTGGCCGTCGTCGTGCCAGACCGTCTCGAGCATGCCGATGACACCGGGCGTGGCTTGGCCGTCGCGCACGAACACCGAGGCATTGGCGTCGGCGGCGGTGAGATTCGCGTAGATCTGCCCCCAGTCGCTCGCTCCCGGCGCCACCAGCTGCTCGACGCCCGCCGCGGCGAAGGGCTCGAGGTACTTCGTGTACGAGGGCTCGGGGCCGTAATGCCAATTGGCGACGACCGCGTCCTTGGGCAGGCTCGCGATGGCCGAGGGGTGGGCCAGCAGCACGTCGCCCCAGATCACGGGGCGCATGCCCATGGCACGCACGGCGGAGAAGAGCGGCGCGTAGTATCCGAGATACATCGCGTCGTGCCCCTCGCGCGCCAGCAGCGCCGCCGATCGCCCCGTGCCTACCAGGTTAGGCTCATCACCGCCCAGGTGGAAGAACGGCGTGCGCCCGCGCACCTGCGCCCCCTCCTCCTCGACCAACTGCTTGACGAACGCGCCCGCCGCGGGGACCGCCGGCGCGAGCACGTAGTCGTGCGGCAGCTCCGCGAGGGGCTCGTAGCGCTCGTACGAGAGCGCCCGGTGCATGTGCCCGAGCGTCTCCTGCTCCGGCATGAGCGCCACGTGGAAGCGCGCCGCGTAGCGCGAGAGCTCGCGCAGCTCGCGAGGCGTGACGGCGTCGGGCGGCGATGGCAGCGGATGCTCGGGGTCGCGGAACGCGCTCTCGAAGTAGAGCGAGTAGAGATTGCCCTTGAAGGCGGCCACCGCGCGGATGCGCTCGCGGAAGAACGTCATGGTCGGTATGGGGCCGCGCGAGACGTCGTCGGAGAGGCCGCGCCAGCGCATCGCCGGCCAGTCGACGACGCGCACGCCGGGAAGGCACCATCCGCCGCCCGATGCCGGCCGCGGTAGCTGGGCGAGGGTCATCAGGCCGTAGAAGCGGCCCGCCGCGGTGTCCGCTTCGATGCGGGCGCCGCCGCGCTCGACGCGCAGCGCGTAGCCCTCGGCGCCAAGGCGCTCGCGCAGCGCCGCGTCCGCGCCGCGCAGCGCGGAGACGGTGATCACGGCGCCGCCCGCGCGCGAGGGGATGCCCAGCGTGCGCCAACGGTGGCCGAGGATCTCCAACGCCCCCGGCTCAGCCGGCACGCCCTCGAAGCGGATGGCGTAACCGGGGAGCGGCGCGTCACAGCGTGCGTCGCCGTGAACCTCGCGCGGGATGGGCAGCACCGAGAGCCCCGCGGATGGCTGCGCCGGCTGCGCCGCGGCGAGCGAGCCGATCGTCGTGGCGGCTAGGATCGCCGCCGCCGCAAGACCCGCGACGCCGTTACGCGCGCTTCTCCCCACGCTCTCTCACGTACTCGCAGAGCCGTCCGACGCCCTCGCGCAGGTCGTCGTCGGAGCTGGCGAGGCTGATGCGCACCGCGCCCGACGCCACCTGTCCAAAGGCACTCCCCGGCGCCACCGCCACGGCGCGCTCGCGCAGCATGTCGAGCGCGAACTCGCGTGAGTCCAGGCCGCTGGGCGAGACGTCGGCCATGGCGTAGAAGGCGCCCGTGGGCACGGCCGTGAGCAGACCGCGCGCGCGCAAGATCTCCACGACGATGTCGCGGCGGCGGCGATAGGCGGCGTTCATCTCCGCGACCGCCTCCTGCGGCCCCGTCAGCGCCTCCTCCGCGGCCTTCTGCGAGACGGTGGCGGCGCACGAGCAGAGCGACTCCAGCACCTTGGCCATCGTGTCGATGAGCGGCGCGGGGGCGACGGCGTAGCCCAGGCGCCAGCCCGTCATCGCGTAGGTCTTCGAGAACGTGTAGACGCTGATGATCGGCGCGTCGGGCGCACGCGACGCCGGGCTGAAGGGGGCGCCGTCGAGCAGAATCTGATCGTAGCACTCGTCGCTCAACAGCCAAACACCGCGGCTGCGCGCAAGCTCCACCATGGCCTCGATCTTGGCGCGCTCCCAGACCACCCCGGTGGGATTGTTGGGGCTGTTGATCACGATCAGCTTGGTGCGCGGCGTGATCTGCGCGGCCAGGTGCTCGACGTCGGGCTGGAAGCCCGATGCCGCCGGGCAGCGGTAGGTCTTCAGCTGCGCGTGCGTCCAGGCGCACATGATGCGGAAGTTGGGCCATGCCGGGTCGGGGAGGAGCACCTCGTCGCCGGGCTCGACGAGCGAGGCGAAGGCCGCCGCGATAACCCCGACGCCCCCGATGCCGACGGTGATCTGCTCGTCGCGCGCGGCGATGCCGTTGACGCGCGCCAGCTTGGCGATCAGCGCCTCGCGCAGCGTCGGGATGCCGCGCGTGGGCGTGTAGCATGTCCAGCCGTCGTCGATCGCGCGCTTGGCGGCCTCACAGATGTTGGCCGGCGTGCGGAAGTCGGGCTGGCCCACCTCGAGGCGGATGGCCCCGGGCATCTCGAGCGCGAGGTTGGCGACCTCGCGGATGCCGGAGTGGGCGGTCTCGGCGCAGGCGTGCGAGAGCGGCGGGAGGATGGAGAGTCCGTCGGGAGTGGGCGTCATCACGGACGTCTGCTTCGCGCCCGGGCAGGATGTTCCCCGAGGACCGCCGCCGAACCGAGGCCCATGCACCTGACCGCGATCGACTGGGCCGTGATCGTCGGGTTCTTCGCCGTGAACATCGCGATCGGGCTGTGGTACGCCCGGCGCGGCGGCCGCAGCGTCGGGGAGTTCTTCCTCTCCGGGCGCAGCGTGCCGTGGTGGCTCGCCGGCACCTCGATGGTCGCCACCACCTTCGCCGCCGACACGCCGCTGGTGGTCTCGGGCCTGGTGGAGAAGAACGGCATCGCCGGCAATTGGCTCTGGTGGAACATGGTGATGAGCGGGATGCTCACCGTGTTCTTCTTCGCCGCCCTCTGGCGGCGCGCCGGGGTGCTCACCGACGTGGAGCTGGTCGAGGTGCGCTACGCGGGGCGCGCGGCCACCTTCCTGCGGGGCTTCCGCGCCGCGTATCTGGGCCTGGCCTTCAACACCATCGTGATGGGCTGGGTCAACCTGGCGATGGCCAAGATCCTGCTCGTGACGCTGCACGCCACCAAGGTCGAGGCCGTGCTCGCCTGCATGCTGCTGACGGCGATCTACGTCTCGGTCGGCGGCCTGTGGGGCGTGCTCGTCACCGACCTCCTGCAGTTCGTCGTGAAGATGTCGATGGCGATCGTGCTGGCGGTGGCGGCCGTTTCCGCGGTGGGCGGGCTCGGAGCGCTGCGCGTCAAGCTGGCCGCCGTCGACTTGGCCCGTCACGCGGTGCCGGGGACGGCCGACTCCGTGCTCTCCTTCGTACCGGATCTCCACGGCGTGTGGATGCCCGTGCTGACGTTCCTGGTCTACGTGGGCGTGCAGTGGTGGGCGTCGTCGTATCCGGGCGCGGAGCCCGGCGGCGGCGGCTACATCGCGCAGCGCATCTTCTGCGCCCAGGACGAGCGCCACAGCCTGCTGGCCACGCTCTGGTTCAACATCGCGCACTACGCGCTGCGCCCCTGGCCGTGGATCCTGGTGGCGCTCGCGGCGCTGGTGCTCTATCCGCACGGCGTGGTCAACCCGGTGACGCACAAGCCGGACGCCGAGCTGGGGTACGTGCAGACCATGATCGACTATCTGCCGCCGTGGCTGCGCGGTCTGATGATGGCCGGTTTCCTCTCCGCGTACATGTCGACGATCGGGAGCCAGCTCAACCTCGGCGCCTCGTACGTCGTGAACGATCTCTACCGGCGCTTCGTGGTGCGCGGCGCGAGCGAGCGCCACTACGTGGGCGTCTCGCGCGCGGCGACGCTGGCGCTCATGCTGCTCTCGGCCTTCGTGACGCTGCACATGAACTCGATCACCGGCGCCTGGGAGTTCCTGCTGGCGTTCGGCGCCGGCGCGGGGCTCGTCTTCATCCTGCGCTGGTACTGGTGGCGCATCAACGCCTGGAGCGAGATCTCCGCGCTGATCGCCTCGTTCGCCGTCTCGACGATCATCGAGCAGTTCCATCTCGTCGACTCCAGCCAGCCGCTGGGCTTCGCGCACCTGATGCTGTGGACGGTGGGCATCTCGACCGCGATCTGGCTGGCCGTGACGCTGCTGACGCCGCCGGAGCCGATGGAGCACCTGGTGGCCTTCTACCGCCGCGTGCGCCCCGGCCGCGCCGGCTGGGGGCCGGTGGCCGCCCTCGCGCCCGACGTGGACGGCGGCGCCGCGCGCACGCCCGCGCTGCTGGACTGGATCGCGGGCTGCGCGCTGATCTACTGCGCCATCTTCGGCGTCGGCAAGATCCTGCTGGGGGCGCCGGCGCTGGGCGCTGCGCTCCTGCTCTGCGCCGCGGCGTGCTTCGCCTTCATCCTCTGGAACCTCGGCCGCCGAGGCTACGACGTCTTGGGCTCCGCGCCGGCGGAATCCGTGGAGGGCGTCGCGGAGCTCGCGGTCGGCGGGGTGGCGGAGTAGACCACCCGATCGCCCGCGATGCGGGCCGGCGGCATCAGGCGGTGGGCCTCGGCCAGGTCGGCGCGCATGATGTGGCGGACGTCGGCGCCGCGCGCGGTGGCCGCGTCGGCGATCAGGCGGCGGTGACAGCGCCACCACAGCGTCTCGCTGCACATCAGCGCCACGGGCTCCCGCTGCGCCTTGGCCAGCACGTTGTCGAGCGCCTTCCAAAACTCGTCGCCGAGCATGTAGTCGGCGTAGCCGCGGAAGCTCGCATTCTTCCAGGCCGTGTTGGGGCTGCGCGCGCCGAGCCCCTTGCGAAAGCCGCCCAGCTCCGGATGGTGCTCGTAGGCGATCCCGTTGCGCTCCAACAGCCGCGCGAGCGCGACCATGCCGTACTGGGGGTGCGCCTGAGAGCCCGGCGCGGTGCGGACGTCGAGCACTCGCTTGATGCCATGGGCCTTCAGCAGGCGCAGGAACTCGTCCGCCGTGCGCGTGCCGTGGCCGATGGTGAAGATCCTCACCCTTGCGAGCGCGCGATCTTTTGGGCCAGGCGCTCGTCGAACTTCGCGCGCGTGACGGCGGCCCGCCGGTGCTTGCCCTCGCCGATCACGTCGAACTCGTCGCGCCCCACGATCTCGAAGTCGTAGAGGCGGCCGTCCATGCCGGTCAACGTGGCGGTGATCTCCACGTCCATCCCCGGCGGCGTGGCGGCGACGTGACTCATGTCGATGTGCACTCCGACGCTCTGCTCGCCCTCCTCGTAGTGCGGCAGGAGCACCTCCAGCGCGGCCCATTCCATGAGCGCCACCAGCATCGAGGTGGCCAGCACGTTGGGCATCTCGTGCCAACTCGCCACGTCCGGCATCATGCCCGGAACGGTCAAGCGCTCGGGAACCGTGAGGCGCAGCGTGTGCGTGGCGCCGATGCGAAGCGTGTCGCGCATGGCACGGGGCTTACACGGGGGGGATGCCCGCTCCTCGCGCGTCACCGGCCGCCAGCTCGTCCCAGAGATACGCCATCGTCTTGATGCCGCCGTAGAACTGGCTGAGCGTGAACTTCTCGTTGGGCGCGTGCGTCTGGTCGTCGGGGAGGCCCACGCCGATCAGCACCTGCGGCAGATGTAAGACGCGGTCGAAGGTTCCGACGGGGCCGATCGAGCCGCCCATGCCGATCGTGACCGGCGGCTTGCCGAACGCCTTCTCCATCGCGCGCGCCGCCGCGCGCGTGGCGGGATGGTCGCGAGAGGTGACAATCGCCGGGCCGCTCTCGAAGCTGTCCACATGCACGCGCACGCCGGGGGGCGCGATGGCGAGGATGTACTCCTTTATCAAACGCGTGACGCGCGCCGGGTCCTGGTTGGGCACGAGCCGGGCCGTGAGCTTGCAGCCGGCTTTCGCCGGGATGATCGTCTTGGAGCCCTCGCCCTGGTAGCCGCCCCAGATGCCGTTGCAGTCGAGCGTGGGGCGCCACCACATGCGCTCGAGCGGATGATACCCGTGCTCGCCGTGCAGCTGCGGCACGCCCATGCGCCGCGCCTCGGCGCGCTCGTCGTACGGGAGCTCGGAGATCTCCCGGCGCTCGTGCGGCGTCAGCTCGCGCACGTCGTCGTAGAAGCCGGGAACGGCGATGTGCCCCGTCTCGTCCTTCAGCTTGGCCAGGATGCACGCCAGCGCCATGATGGGGTTCTCGATGGCGCCGCCGAAGAGCCCGGAGTGCTGGTCGCCGGAGGGACCGTCCACGTGGATCTCCCAGCCCACGAGGCCCCGCACCGCGATCGTCAGCGAGGGAACGTCCTCCGCGAAGACGGGCGTGTCGGAGATGACCACCACGTCGCAGGCCAGCAGATCGCGGTTGCGGGCGACGAAGTCGTCGAAGTTGGGCGAGCCGATCTCCTCCTCGCCCTCGATCAGAAACTTCAGGTTGACGGGCAGCGCGCCGCGCGTCTTCAGATGCGCCTCGAAGGCCTTCCAGTGCATGACCACCTGCCCTTTGTCGTCCACGGCGCCGCGGGCGAAGAGCATGCCGTCGCGCACCTGAGGATCGAAGGGCGGCGAGGTCCAGAGCTCGAGCGGGTCGACCGGCTGCACGTCGTAGTGGCCGTAGACCAGCGCCGTGGGCTTGCCGGGAGCGCCCAGCCACTCGCCGTAGACCACGGGGTGCCCCTTGGTCTCCAGCACCTCCGCGCGCGTCATCCCGATGGCGCGCATGCGCGCGGCCGCGTGCTCGGCGGCGCGGCGCACGTCGGCCTGGTAGGCGCTGTCGGCGCTGATCGAGGGGATGCGCAGCCACGCATCGAGCTCCGCGAGCGCATCCTCGCGATGCTCCTCGCAGTAACGGGTGAGATCGTCCGTGTTCGCCATGGGGGGGGCTTCGCGCAGGACGAGGGGGCGAGCCTTCGCCGGCGGAACCGCGCACGCATGACCTCGATCGTGGTCCTGGTCCTGGCGCTGGCCGCCGTCGGCTCCGGCGGCATCTTCGCGCGCGTGGCGCTCGACGGCGCCGGGCCGCTGGCCGTGGCGGCATGGCGGCTCATCATCGCCTCGCTGGCGCTGGCGGGGCCGGGCCTTCTGCGGCCGGTGCGCGTCGAGACGCGCGACCGCGCCCGTCTCGCGCTGGCCGGCGTCGCGCTGGCCGTGCACTTCGCCCTTTGGATCGGAAGCATCGAGTACGTGAGCGTGGTGACCTCCACGCTCCTGGTCTCCACGACGCCGGTGTGGACGGGCCTCTACGGAGCGATCACCGGCGTGGATCGCCCGCCGCGCTCCTTCTGGGGCTGGCTCTCCGCCGGCGGCGCCGGCGTCTGGCTGGTCGTGCGCAGCGATCGCACGCCGGTACCCGCCGCCGGCCACGAGGTCCTGGGATGGCTGATGGCGCTGGGCGGCGCGATGGCCATCGGGGCGTACTTCCTGATCGTACGCCCCATCCGCTCGCGCCTCGACGCCCGCGCGGTGGTCACGTGGACCTATCCGGCCGCGGCCGCCACGATGATCCTCGCGCTCGCGGTCTCGCACCAGCCGGCATGGGGCTTCACGCGCGCCGCGTGGCTGGGCATCGTCGGCATGGCGCTGATCCCCCAGCTCCTCGGCCACACGGGTCTCAACGTCTCGCTGCGCCACTTCTCGGCCTCGACCATCTCGTTCTCCACCCTCTCCGAGCCGGCGATCGCGGCCGTCTTGGCCGTGATCTTCCTGCACGATCCGCTCACGCTCGGCCAGGTCGCGGGAGGCGTGGCGCTCATCCTGGCGTTGGCGATGGTGCTGCGCGGCGAATCGCGGCAAACCGCTCCCGTCGCATCGCCCTAGTACTACTGTGTCATAAAGCAGGCGCAAAAAAAAGTGACGCTTATGCGGATCGGGACTGCAAGCACGTCGGGCAGCGCCTGAGTGTGGGTGCGAGCGCAGCGATCAGGGCGGCACGGCGGGACGCAATCGACTCTTCGACATGCCGCTCAACTCGCACGGGAAGCCCCCCGCGGTCG
>DATLUD010000035.1:0-16573 GCA_035533275.1 Candidatus Dormiibacterota bacterium
GCGGCGCGCGCTCTATTGCCGCGCGGCGAGCCATGCGCCGGCGGCGATCAGCGTCGCGGCCAGGAGCCATCCGCCCATACCGGCGCGGCCGACGTCGACCAAGAGCTCCGCCAGCGCTACGGCCGCGGCCACCGCCGCCACGTTCGCGAGATCGCCGAAGATCAGACTCAGCAGCTTGCTCACGACTCCTCCTGCCAGGCCGCCGCGCTCGCGCGGAGGGCGCGCGCCACCATCCACCCCGCGGCGCCGTAGACTGCGAAAAGCAGCACGATCGAGACGTCGCCCAGCGGCCACGCGGCACGCCCGCCGAGGGCTTCGAGGGTCCAGAAGGTTCCGAAGGAGAGCAACGCCGAGGCGACAAGAGACTTCATCGCGTTCTCGGGAACGCGGGCCAGCGGCGCGCGCAGCAGCATGCCAGCCGCAGCCACGACGAGCAACGCCAACAGCGCGGAGCCCGTGGCCGGCAGAAACATGCCGCGCGCGTGTCCGAGCGCCACGATGATCAGCCAGACCTCCAAGCCCTCCACGAAGACGCCCTTGTACGCCACCACCCAGGCGGCGCGGCGCTCCGCGTGAGCCAGCGCGACGGTGGTCTCGCGAAACGCTTTCGCCTCGTCGTGCAGCGCCTTGCGCCCCGCCTCGCGGGCGATCGCCTTGGCGTACCAGCGCAATCCGAAGAGCAACAGGAAGGCGCCGATGGCCAGCCGGATCCAGCCGATGTCGGCGGAGAGATCCAGCGCGCCGCCGCCGAGGGTGACGAGCGCCCCGATGGTGACGAGTGCCGAGAGCGCCGCCGTCCCCGCCACGGTCCAGCCGACCGAGAGCGCGACGGCCAGCACGACCGTGAACGCCTCGACCCATTCCACGGCGGCGGCGAGAAACGTCGCGCTCAGGATACCGACGTGCGCGGTAAGCGAGACCATCTCCGACTCTCCTCCTCAAGCTCCGGGGCGCCCGAACGGCTGTCGCGACCGGGAAAGACGATCAGGCGCCGCCCGTCGCAGCGCAGGTGCAGCGTCTGACCAACGCGCGCCCGTTGGTCGAGACGGACGCGCAGCGTGATCTCCTCCACGTCGACGACCGCCTCGTAGCCGCCCCCGACGTAGGCGCAGGCACGGACCCGCGCGCGCAGCGCCCCCTCTTCTTCCGCGCCCGGCCGCAGCCAGTGCGGGCGCACGTAGATCTCCACGGGGCCCTCGCGCGGCGCTGCATCGCCGGGCAAGGCGATCTGGGCTCCGGCCCAGAGCAGGCGGCCGTTTGCGACGCGCGCGCGAAAGGGGCCTTGCGCGCCGGTGAACTCCGCGACCGCGGGGTGCGCCGGCCGCTCGTAGACGTCCTCCGGGACGCCCACCTGCAACAGGCGTCCCTCGTCCAACACGCCGAGCCGGTCGGCCAAGAAGAACGCCTCGCTCTGATCATGGGTGATGTAGAGCGCGGTGAGATCGTGCGCGCGGATCACCTCCGCGATGAGGCCGCGCATCTCGTCGCGCAAGGCGGCGTCCAGGTTCGAGAGCGGCTCGTCGAGCAGCAGCAGGGTCGCGTCGGCGGCCAAGGTCCGCGCCAGGGCGACGCGCTGCTGCTGCCCCCCGGAGAGCTCGTGCGGATAGCGGCGCTCGAGGCCGCGCAGGCCCACGCGCGCCAGCAGATCAGCGGCGCGCTGGCGCCAGTCGCGCACGCGGCGCTCGCGCAGCGGCAGGCCCACGTTCTCCACGGCCGTGACGTGCGGCCAGAGCGCGTAGTCCTGAAAGACCATGCCGAGCCGGCGCCGCTCGGGCGGCACGAAGACGGCGGCACCGTCGTCGACGAGGCGCCCATGCATCCACAGCCGCCCCGCCGAGAGGCGCTCGAGTCCGGCCACCAGGCGCAGGAGCGTGGTCTTGCCCGAGCCCGACGGGCCGAGGATGCAGCCGATCTCCCCCGCGCGCAGTTTGAAGCTCGCGCCGTCGAGCGCGTTCTTGCCCGGAAAGAACTTGAAGGCCGACTCGACCACCAGGAGGTGCTCGTCCATCACGCGCCCCACATGGGGCGCCACGCCGGAGGCGCGAGGCGCAGGTAGAGCGCGCGAATCGCGAGCAGAGCCGCGGCGACCACGGCCATCGAGACGATCTGGAGCGCCGCCTCGGCGCCGTAGTGAAAGCGGTTGAGGTAGCCCGTCAGCGCCACGGCCAGCGTGGGGTGCCCCGGCGGATAGAGTATCTGCGACGCCGGAAGCTCGAAGATCACGTGCGCCGTGGTGAGCAGCCACGCATAGAGCAGCGGTGCCGCCAGCAAGGGCAGATAGACGCTGCGCCAGAGTGGGATGCCCGAGAGGCCGTGCACGCAGGCCGCCTCGCCCAGGCCCGCGTGCAGCTGGGCGACAGGGCCGACCAGCGTTCGGCTGGAGAGCGGGAGGGCCAGCGTGACGTAGGCCATCGAGAGCAGCAGCGTGGTGCCGGCCAGCGGCAAGAACGCTTGATTGTAGGCGAAGAGGTAGCCTCCGGCCAGCACGATGGCGGGCAGGGCCATCACGGCTACCAGCGCCGCGTCGAGCGCGCGGGCCGCCGCCGAGCGGCGCGTGAGGATCCACGCCGCGCCGAGGGCGAGCACCAGCGTGATGGCGGCGACGCACACGGCCAGCTCCGCGGAGTAGAGAAAGGCTCCCGTCAGGGCGTGATGACGAAAGAGCTCCGCGTAGTGGCGCAACGTGAAGCGGCGCGGCTCGCCGAGACCGCCGCCGGCGAAGGAGACCGCGATCGCTCCACCCGCGGGAACGCCGAGTGCCACGAGCGCGAAGAGCGTGAGCCCGGCGCCATGCAGGAAGCGGGCCACTCGGCTCAGCCGATGCGGCGCACGGGCGCGCATGCCGCCCTTGAGGGTTTGAAAGCGCGCGCTCGCGCGCGTCACGCGGCTCTGAATCCAGACCGCGAGCGACGCGACCACGAGCAGGAGCAGACTGCTGGCCGAGGCCAGCGGAAAGTTCAGCGGCTCCGCGTCGAGCGCGCTGTAGATGGCGTACGTGGCGAGGGGAAAGCGCGATCCCGCGCCCAGCGTGGCGGCGACGCCGAAGTCGCTCAGCGACTCGGCGAAGGCGATGGTGAAGCCCGCGGCGAGCGCCGGCGCGAGGACGGCCGCCTGCAGGTGCGCGCGGCGAAGCGGCGAGAGCCCGTGCGTGCGCCCCGCCTCGTCGAGCGAGGCGCTCACGCGCGAGATGCTCGATCCCACGGCCAGGTAGGCCAACGGAACCGCCTTGATCGCGAGGACCAGCGCGATGCCCACCGGGCCGAAGAAGACGGCGGCCACCGCCGCCACCGCATGCACGTTCCCCAACGGCCCTCCGGGCGAGAGCGCGAGCATCCAGCTGGTCGCCAGCGCGTAGCTGGGCACGAGCAGGAGCACCCAGACGCCGCCCTCGATGAACCGGCTCCCCGCCAAGCGCGTACGCTCCCGCAGCCACGCCAGCCACGCTCCCACCGCGGTGGCCAGCACGCCGCTGGTCACGCTGAGCGCACACGAATCCAGCAGCGCGCGCGCCGCGTGGCCCCGCAGGGCCTGCGCGAGGACGGCGAGCGTGAACGACGCGTGTCCCGCGCCGCCGAAGAGCCCCGGCCAAAAGCCGACCGCCAGAAAGCTCAGGAGCGGAAACCCCAGCAGCAGCGCCGCGGCGGCGAGCACGAACACGGTCAGACTCGCCCGCCGCACGCCCGCGCCGCTCATGGCGCTACTGCACCACCGCGCTGGTGAACCACGCGTCGATGGCGGCCTCGCGCCCACCCCAGAGCTTGGCGGGGAGCACTTGCAGGCCCAGTGCGCCTAGCGGCGGGAGTCCCGCCAGGGGACGCGTGGAGGCGACGACGGGGTAGTAGTTCGAGTCGCCCATGGGATCGCCCGTCTGCATCGCGCGCTGGCCCTCGGGCGAGAGGACGAATCGCACGAACTGCCGCGCCTCGTTCAATGCCGAGCCGCCGCAGCGTGCCGAGATGGCGACATCCGAGGGCAGCAGGGCCACCGGGCGCGGATAGACCACGGCGATCTGCGGGTCGCGCCGCGAGAAGCCGGCGGCTGCGGAGCTCTGCACCACCGCGACGCGGATGCGGCCGTAGGCCAGCGCGCGCAGCGTGGCGCCGTTGGTGGGATAGACGCGCAAGCCGTTGGCCTTGAGGGAGCTGAAATAGCTCTTGCCCGCGGCCTCTCCGCCCATGGCCTGCATGACGCCCGCCACGAACGGATAGGTGGGCCCCGAGATCGCCGGATTGTTCATGCCCACGGCGTCGCGCAGCGGCGGACCCGCGAGCGCCGCCCAGGAGGCGGGGCGTGCCGGCGGCGCCACGAGCGCCGTGTTGACCGCGATGACCCCCGCGAGCGTGACGCCCGTGGGAACGTAGCACGCGCCGCGCGGGACCAGGCGCTTCCCAACGGCGTTGAAGGGCGGCGCCGGAGTCCACCCGCAGCGCAGCATCCGCTGCTCCGCCAAGTCTTGCATGCCTTCATTGCCGTCGAACCACACGAGGTCCCAGCGCGGGTTCTGCCGCTCGGCTTCCACCCGCGCCAGGAGCGGCCCCGTGCTCAAGTGCACGAGACGCACCGGCACGTGCGTGGCCTGCTCGAAAGCGCGCACCACCGCGTGATCGTAGCCCATGGCCGCGTAGAGCACGAGCGGCCGGGTGGCGCCCTGGGCCGCGCGCGCGCTGATCACCCAGCCGAGAAAGGCGAGTGCGGCGACCGCCGCGCCCCGCCGGAGAGGAGCGCGCATCGAAAGCCTTCCCACGACGTGACGCAACGGCATGCTTGCCCGATGGTACGGGGCGTGGCTCAAGGTAGCCTTAAGGGGACGTTAAGCGAGCGGCCGGCGCCGACTCTCGAGCCGCGCGGGCGGGGGCGCCGTCACGATGGGAACCACTCCTCCGGACGCTCGCTGTAGGCCATCAGCGCATCGGCCGCCCGCTCCATCTGATCCTCCGTCAGGCGAAGCGTGAGCAACTCGGGGTGCGGCAACGCGCATTGGCCGCGCTTCAGGCGCCATTGCGGCTCGTCCTTGCCGCGCATGATCGTGCAGCCGCAGCTCCCTTCGACCACCAGTGCGATCGCATTCTCGTCGTCGCTCACGCGGGTGCACCAGATGTCCACCACCGGGCCGAAGAGATCTTCGAAGGTTTGCGTGTTCATCGTGATCGTGTTCTTCCCCGAACCCCAGGCCGCACGCGGGCGCCACCGAGACGACCGCTCTGCATCCACGACGTGGGACGTCTCCAGAACCCGGGAACACGGGAGTTGACAGCGGGCCCCCGCGGGCGTAGAGTGAATGAATATGAACATTACTTTCACTTGCGTTGTGTGAGGGCCAACTGAGGAGAGACCGGATGAGCGGCAACCGCAACGAGACGACCCCGAGGACGCTGACGACCAACTTCGGCGCCCCCGTCAGCGACAACCAGAACTCCCGTACCGCCGGCGCAGGCGGCCCTGTGACGCTCGAGGACTTCCAGCTGATCGAGAAGCTGGCGCACTTCGACCGCGAGAGGGTGCCGGAGCGTGTGGTGCACGCCAAGGGCGGCGGCGCCTTCGGCTACTTCGAGGTGACCAACGACCTCACCGAGTTCACGCGAGCGGCCTTCTTGAGCGCGGTGGGCAAACGCACCGAGGTGCTGGCGCGCTTCTCGACCGTGGCCGGTGAGGCCGGCTCCGCCGACACCGTGCGCGACCCGCGCGGCTTCGCCGTCAAGTTCTACACGGAGGAAGGCAACTACGACCTGGTCGGCAACAACACGCCGGTCTTCTTCATCCGCGACGCGATCAAGTTCCCGGACTTCATCCACTCGCAGAAGCGCCACCCGCAGACGCACGTGCAGGACCCGAACATGATGTGGGACTTCTGGTCGCTCTCGCCCGAGTCGCTGCACCAGGTGACGTACCTGTTCGGCGACCGGGGCACGCCGGCCGGCTTCCAGCACATGAACGGCTACGGCAGCCACACGTTCATGTGGCACAACGCCGCCGGAAAGGCCTGCTGGGTGAAGTATCACTTCAAGACGGACCTGGGCGTGAAGAACTTCACGCGCGAGGAGGCGGCGCGCGTGGCGGGCGAGGATCCCAACCACGACATCCGCGGCCTCTTCGACCTGATCGCCGGCGGGGACGCCGCGCGCTGGACCCTCTACGTCCAGATCATGCCGTTCGAGGAGGCGTTCACGTACACATGGGATCCCTTCGACGTGACCAAGGTTCTCAAGCACGGCGATTACCCGTTGATCGAGGTGGGCAAGCTGGTGCTCAACAAGAACCCGGAGAACTACTTCGCCGAGATCGAGCAGGCCGCGTTCGAGCCATCGAATATGGTGCCCGGCATCTGGTTCTCACCGGACAAGATGCTCCAAGGCCGCATCTTCTCGTACGCCGACACGCACCGCCACCGCATCGGCGTGAATTACGCGCTGCTTCCCGTCAACCGGGCCCGCAACGCCAAGGTGAGCAACTACCAGCGCGACGGCTTCATGCGCTTCGACGACAACGGCGGCTCCTCGGTGAACTATGAGCCCAACAGCGCCGGCGGGCCCAGGGAGGCCAAGCCGTACGCCGAGCCGCAGACGCTGGCGCTGCGCGGGGCCGTGGGACGCTACGAGCAGACCTCGCATCGGAACGACGACTACGCGCAAGCCGGCGACCTCTACCGGCTGCAGAAGCCGGACGAGCAAGAGCGTCTGGTGGGCAATCTCGTCGAGCACCTCAAGGGCGCGCGCCGCGAGCTGCAACTGAGCGTGGTGCCGAACTTCCAAAAGGCGGACCAGACCTTCGGCGACCGCCTCGCCCGCGGCCTGGGGTTGACGGAGCTGCTTCGGGAGAAGGCGGCCGCGCCGACGCGGTGAGGGCCGCGGCTTAGCATCAGCCGCCGGTGATGGTCCGCGCGCTATGCCTCTTGCTCGCGGGGACCCTCACCGACTTCGCGTGTCTTGTAGGAATGATAGCGCTGATAGGCGATCTGAAGCGCCGAGAGCAAGGCCCCCTGCGAGGCGAAGAGTACGCGTTCTCCGATCTCCTTACGGATACTCCCAAGCCCTTCGCTCAACGCATGGCCGACGAGCAGCGAGCTCACGAACTCGCGAGCCAGCTCCGTGACAAAGACCGCGTCGGCCGCCACGATGACGTCCGTGCTCGGCTCGATCTCCAGCACCACGCCGATATGCCCGTAGACCTTGTCGATGCCGCTTCCGACCGGCGCCCGCGCGTCTCCCGCGACGATCACGGTGCCGCGCGTCCCCTCTCCACTCATCCCGCACTTCCTGCGCGCTTGTCGCGCCACGATATCGCATCTTTGAGCCCGCCTCCGCCGCGCCGCAAGCGGTCGAATTCCTCGCGGATCGGATTCTCGCTCGCCTCGATATGAGTCGTAAGCTCGAGATTGTAGGCCAGCGCCTCCCGCAATCCTGCACCCTCGTAGCGGCTGTTGATGGCGGCCTTGCTCAACTGGAGCGTCAAGGGGTCGATTTTGCACAACCTCGCCGCCACCGTGAGAGCGTGCTCTAGGACCGGCCCGTCGGCGGCGACCCCGGTAATCAAACCCATCGCCAAGGCCTCCGCGGCCGGCAGACGGTCGTTTCCCGTGAGCAGCATCTCCTTCGTCTTCTTCATCCCGACGATCCAGGGCATGATCTGGGTGACCACGCCCGAGGCGAACTTGACTTCAGGCTCGCCGAAGAACGCGTCGGGCGAAGCGTACGTGAGGTCGCAGATCATCGCGAGGTCACATCCGCCGCCCAGCGCATAGCCCTGCACGGCGCATACCGAGGGCTTCTTGCAGTCCCAGATGGCCAGCATCTGCCGCAGGTGGCGCTGGAGCCGCTCGCGCCAGGCCGCGGCTCCCACGACGGGATTGGCCGCGGTCTCCTTGAGGTCGTAGCCGGCGCAGAAGGAACGCCCCGCCCCCGAGAGGAGCAGCACACGGACCGATTGGTCGGCCTCCAGCGCAGCGACGGCCTCCATGAGCTCGCGCTCCATGACCGAGTTGATGGCGTTGAGGAGCTGAGGGCGGTTGAGAGCGATATGTCCGATGCCGCCGTCCACGGAAACACGAATAGCCTCGAAGCTCATGTGACCCTCCCTATCGTCAGAGCCGAGCGGTACCCCGCTTCCGGGCGCGCTCGAGCAACACCGCGCTCAGAACGAGAAGCACGATCGAGACGCCCACCAAGAGCGTTGAGATCGCGGAGATCGTGGGATCGACCTGAAACCGCAGGTCGTCCCACATGACCTTCGGCAGCGTGGCCGCCGTGATGCTGCTGAGGAACAGCGCGATCACGGACTCGTCGAACGACGTGATGAACGCGAACAGCCCGCCCGCGGCAAGTGCCGGAGCGATCGTAGGGAGCGTCACCGTGAAGAAGGCGCGGACCGGGTTTGCCCCGAGAATCGTCGCCGCCCGCTCCAGTGAGACGTCGATCCCGCGCAGTGCCGCAGAGACGATCAAGACCACCATCGGGATCGCCAGCACCGTGTCCGCGATCGCGAAGCCCCAGACGTTTCCAAGGAGATGGAGCCGCGCGAACAGGAAGTAGGTCGCCACGGCCGTGACGATCACCGGCACGATCATCGGCAACAGCGTGGCGACATAGATCGCAGACTTTCCGAGGAACCGGCCCCGGACGAAGGCCAGCGCGCCGGCGGATCCCAGGATGACGGACATCACGGCCGTCAGTGCCGCCACCTTCAGCGACAAGCCTGCCGCGTCCATCCATTGCGAGCTGCCGAAGAATGCCGCATACCAGTGCAGGCTGAAGCCCTTGGGAGGAAACGCCAAGTACGACGTCGCGCTAAACGACATCGCCGCGACGAGCAGCACCGGAACGACCAAGAAGACGCCCGTCCCCCCCGTGATCGCCATGGTCCCCCACCAGCGCCAATTGATCGTCGCCCCCGCGTAACGCTTCGGGGAGCCGGCCGGTCCAGGGTTTGGCGTCGGCACGAACTCCGACAGATGCACGCCGGAAGCCGCGCGCTGCGCCTCGACGACGCCGGCCGCCGCCTCGACGGCGTCATGCGGCGCCGGCTCTTCGTGCCGCGACCGGAGACCGAACGCCTCGACGTCGAAGAGGCGCATGAAGACGAGCACGATACCGACGACTACGGCGACGAGTATCACCGAGAGGGCCGATCCAAAGCCCCAGTTCACGAGCTCGTTGATCTGCTCCGCGATCTGCAGCGAGATCATCTGCACGTTGCCGCCGCCCAGAAGCGCCGGCGTGATGTAGAAACCAATCGACAGGATGAAGACGACGAGGAACCCCGAGGTGACACCCGGCATGCTCAACGGGACGTAGACGCGCCAGAACGCCGATACCGGCGGCGCACCGAGGCTCTGGGCCGCCCTGACGTAGCGCAGATCGATCTCTCGCATCACGCCGTACAGCGTCAGGACCATGTACGGGAGCAGGACGTGCACCATCCCGATCACGACGGCGATATTGTTATACAGCAGGTGCGGGTGCCAGGGGACGTGCAGCGCAGAAAGCATCGAGTCGAGAATGCCGTGAACGCGCAGGATGACGATCCAGGCGTAGCTGCGAACGAGGACGCTCGTCCAGAACGGTAAGAGCACGGCCCCCCACAGCAAGGGGAGCCAGCGGCGCTCGGCCTGCGTCAGGCAGAACGCCACCGGGTATCCGATCAGGGTGCAGCAGGCCGCCACGACAAAGGACAGCCGGAGCGTGTCCCAGATGATGATGAGGTACGTCGGGGTCGCGAGCGCCTGTTCGTAGTCCTTCAAGGTGAAGTGCGGCAGCCTCAAGCTCTGCGCGAAGAAGAGCCCGATCGGCTGGACGAAGAACACGAGGAGGTAGACCGCGAGCGGGGCGAGCAGCAACATCCAGAGAGCGTCCGGATGCCGCTGCCTCCACGACGGGCGGCTATACGAGCGGCCACGCGCCAGGTTCGCCACGCTCTCTCCTAGCCGGCGCGCCACTGCGTCCAGGCCGCGGTGAGCTCGTCGAGATGGTCCGCGAGCCAGTCGGCGTCCACTCGGAAGAGCTTCTCCAAGTTGGGGCCATAGGTCGGCAACAGCGCCGCCCGGTCCTTGGGAATGTACGAGAAGGCCTTTTGATTGCTCGGGCCATACGCGATATTGGATGCGTAGATCGCCTGTTGCTTCGCATTCATCGCGTATCCGATGAACTTCTGCGCCTCCTTGGCGTTGGCCGCTCCCTTCGGGATCACCCAGCCCTCCCACTCGTACGACCCCTGGCTCCACTCCATGTGGAACGGAGCGCCTTTGGTGATGCCGGCGTAGAGGCGTCCGTTCCAGCCTTCGATGAGATCGACCTCGCCGTCGAGCATGAGCTGGGCTTGCTGCGCCCCCGTGGTCCACCACACGTTGATGTGCGGCTTGATCTCGTCCATCTTGTTCAGCGCCCGCTTGACGTCCAGCGGGTAGAGCTTGTCCTTCGGCACGCCGTCGGCGAGCAGGGCAAACTCCATCGGACCGTATCCGATGCCGCTCAAGGAGCGCCGGCCAGGAAAGCGCTTCACGTCCCAGAAGTCGGCCCAGCTCTGCGGCCCCTTGCCTGGCGCCCATTTCTTGGTGCTATAGGCCATGATCGTAGCGTACGCGTCGTTGCCCACGCCGTACTTCATCATGGCGTCCTTGAGCATGCCCGCGGTGTCCATGGAAGAGTAGTCGATGGGCTCGAGCAGACCCGCCTTGCCCGCGCGAGAGATCAGGTAGTCCGAGAGGTCGGTCACGTCCCATTGGACGTTGTGCGACTCGACCATGGCCTTGAGCTGGCCGATCGCCAGCGACGCGCGGGCGCCGAAGGTCACGTGCGTGCCGCTGGCTTGCTGGAAGGGAAGGTAATAGGCCTTGCTCGCAGCGGCCTCCCACTCGCCGCCGGGATCGGTCACGACCAACTGCCCGGCGGCATCGGCCGCTCCCGGCCGCACGCCTGCGATCAGGACGGCGCCGGCGCCGGCAGCCGCAGCGCCTCGTATGAACTCACGCCTGGTGCTTTGATGGACTTTCATCGCTCATCTCTCCCTTCGTATTGAGACCGCATAGTCGCGGCTCAATGGGCGGTATCGTCGATGGCCCACGCGTCGTCGAGGCTCCAGCCGACAACGACGCGATCGCCGCGCGAGAACACCGGCATCCGCGCGACCTTCAGGGATTTCGCCTGTACCCGGACGATCGAGTCGAGGTCCGGGATGGCTACTTCGTACTTGACGACGTCTCCGAGGTACATCACGTCGCTGATGCAGCCTGGCAATGAGACGCGCGTTTCGGAATCATTCGCATGCGGACGGGTCCCCTGAGGATAGCAGGAGACGCTCTCCGGCCGTACGCAGACCGTCACCGTGCTTCCGGCCGCGGGCCGGCGGCCTCCGGTGAGGACCGTCACCGCGGCGTCGCCGGCGATCCGCACGTCGCAGGTACGGCCCGCGGTGCGCACGACGCTGCCCTGCAAGAAGTTACAGTCGCCGATGAACTCCGCGATGAACCGCGTGGCGGGGCGCTCGTAGATCTCCTGCGCCGTCCCCAGCGCGCGGACGCGTCCATCGGACATCACCGCGATGCGGTCCGACATCGCCAGCGCCTCCTGCTGATCGTGCGTGACGTAGACGATGGTCACGCCGGTGGCGCGCTGGATCAGCTTGATCTCGCGCTGGAGCCGCTCGCGCAGATACTTGTCCAGCGCGCCGAGCGGCTCGTCCATGAGCAACAGCGAGGGCCGGTAGACCAGCGCACGCGCGACGGCCACGCGCTGCTGCTGCCCTCCGGAGAGCTGGGCGGGGAGGCGTCCGGCTTGCGAGCCCAGACCCACCAGCTCGAGGGTTTCGCGTACGCGGCGGTCGGCCTCCGCACGCGGCACGCGCCGCATCCGCAGCGGAAACGCGAGGTTCTGCGCGACGGTCATGTGCGGGAAGAGGGCGTAGTTCTGGAAGACCATCCCCATGCTGCGCAGGTGAGCCGGCATGTACGTGATGTCGGTGCCGCGGTAGATGATGGTCCCCGCCGTCGGAAAGACGAAGCCCGCGATCATGTGGAGCAGGGTCGTCTTGCCCGAGCCGCTTGGTCCCAGGATCGTCAAGAACTCTCCGCGTCGCACGGCAAGAGAGATGTCGTCGACGGCCACGGTGTGACCGTAGCGCTTGTTGACGTTCCGAATCTCCAGCTCGTGCTCGGTCTCAGCGGCGAGAGGTTTCATCTGGTCCCTCCCCTGGCTCGCTAGGATCGTCATCGGGCACCCATCGACGCACGACCGAAGCTCTCGCGCAAGGCCGCCGGGAGCCGCTCCAGCACGTCGACCACCTGCGCACCTGCGCGCCGTAGCGTGGCGCTCTTCGAAGCGGCGCTCTCGACGTTGCGCGAGAGCAGCGCCCCGGCGTGTCCCATCGGCTTCCCGGGCGGCGCCGAGTGGCCGGCCACGTAGGCCACCACCGGCTTGTGCATCCCGGAGATCACCTCGGCCGCGACCAGCTCGTCCGTGCCTCCGACCTCTCCTAGGAGAACGACGCCGTCGGTCTCTTCGTCACGGTCGAAGGCCTCCAGCACCTCGGCGATGCGCGTTCCGATGATCGGGTCGCCGCCGAGGCAGCAGATGGTGCTTTGGCCGAGGTCCAGGCCCTCCAGCCAATGGCACACCTCGTACGTCAGGCTCCCGCTCTTCGAGACGATCCCAATCCTCCCTGGACGGAGGATGGCGTCGTTGAGCTCCGAGATGCTGCCCCGCCCGGGCGAGACCACACCGGCGGCGTTCGGCCCCACGATGCGGGCGCCGCACGCCCTCGCATGCGCGAGGAAACCGACCGTCTGATGGATCGGGATGAGGTCGGTGTAGATCGACATGATGGTGATGCCGGCGTCGAGCGCCTCGTACACGGCATCGCTGGTCCCGGCTGCCGGCACCACGATCACCGAGGCGTTCGCCTGCGTGGCCGCGACGGCTTCGGCAACTGAATCGAAGATGTGGCGGCCCGCGACCGTCTGGCCGCCGCGCCCCGGGGCGACTCCGCCGACCAGATTATCGTAGTAGCGCGCAAGCTTGATCATGAAGGCGCGCCCCATGTGACCGGTAGCACCTTGGACGATCACCCGCGACCGCTCATCGACGAGAATAGCCATGACGCCTTCTTCCTCCGTCCTCGATGCGCTCAGGACGCTCGCGCGGCCCGCACCGCGACGTCGCACGCTGCGTCGTAGTCCTCGAGCGCCGCGAACCCGGCGCGCCCGAGGATCTCGCGCCCCTCATCGCCGTAATGCCCCTTCATGCGGGCCACGATCTTCGGCGCTCCGGCGTAGCCGAACGCCGCGACGATGGCCTTGGCATACTGATCGCAGCGCATGACCTGCGTGAAGAAGTTGAAGAACACGACGCGCGGATCGAGAATGGTGGTCGATCGGAACACCGCCGCCTCCGTCTCTTCGGGGCGAGGGAACCCGCCCAGGTCGAGCACGCCGGCGATCTCACCGCCGCGCGAGGCCACGCTGTCGGCGGTCGCCATGAGCACGCCGGCACCGGAGGCGACGATCGCGATGTCGCCCCGCATCTCGACGCCGACCGCGTTGAATTCGGCCGCCGCCTGCTCGAAGCGGGTGCCGGTCGGCGCGCCGTCCCCCACGCGACGCGCCCCCGTTCCACGACCGTCCAGATCGAACTTGACGTCGGCGGCAATCAGGCGGCCGTCGGACGTCTGAATGAGCGGGTTCACCTCGACCAGCATCGCCTCCAGCTCGGTGAACGCGCGCCACATGCCCGCACAGGTCGCCGCGAGCGCCTCGATCTGGGCCGGGTCGAGCTTCATGGCGCGCGCCGCCGCGCGGACGTGGTACCGCCGGATGCCCACGCAGAGGTCGAGCGGTTGGCCGAGCAGCGATCCGGCATCGGCTTCCTCGACGTCGATGCCGCCGAAGGCGCTGGCCAAGAGGACCGGACGCGACAGGCTACGATCCATGACGATGCTGAGGTAGAGCTCGCGCGCGATGCTCAAGCGCTCCTCCACGAGCACGGAGCCGACGCGATAGTCCTGCAAGGTCGAGCCGATGAGCCCTCCGACTGCCTCGTTCAGCTCTTGCTCGGTCGCGACGACGCGAATGCCGCCGCTCTTGCCGCGCTTTCCGACGGGGACTTGCGCTTTGACCACGGCCGGCAGCGCGACGCCGGTAGGGCGCGCGGGGTCGTCGACGAGCGTGCCGCGAGGGATGGTGACACCGTACGAGGCCAGGATGGCCTTGCCGGCATGTTCGAGCAGCATCGCCGCCCCTATCGGGAGGAAGCCTGACGCTTGCGCGCGGTGCGCTCGGCGAAGAACTGCGCCATCATCCGCTGGGGCTCGCCGCTCCCGAACGCCTCGGCTTGGTAGCGGCGTCCGGCCTCCTCGGCCTCCTGGAACGCAGCCTCGGTGATCTCGCGCAGGCGCCGCTTGTTGAGGCGCATCGCGATCGGCGGCTTCGCGGCGAGGAGCTCGGCCAGCTCGAGCGCGCGCGGCATCACGCGCTCTTGCGGCACCAACTCGTTGACCAGTCCCAAGCGGTGGGCCTCTTCACCCTCGACCATGCGGCCGGTGAACCAGAGCTCCACCGTGCGCGCCTTCCCGAGAATCTCCCACATCAGCCAGGGGCCCAGCGTGCTCGGAATCCCCGAGTCGACCTCGGGCTGCCCCATGCGCACAGCGGGGTGACCAACGCGGAGATCGCACAGGAGCGCGACTTGGAACGCCGAGCCGGCCGCGACTCCGTTCAGGGCCGCGATCAACGGCTTCTCGAGGCTGCGAATCGTCCCATAGAAGAGCTTCCAATCGTCCATCCACCGGACGGCCGCGTCGGCGTCGAACTGCCGGGTCTCGTCGAGGTCCTGGCCCGCGGAGAAGGCCTTGTCTCCGGCACCCGTGAGGACCACGGCCCGGACCGAGGCATCGGAGCCGGCGGCGCGCAGCGCGTCGATCACCTCGTGACGCATCGCGCCGTGCCAGGCGTTGTATGCCTTGGGACGATTGAGGGTCACGATCCGGACGGTGCCCCGATCGGACGTCTGGACGAACTCGTACATCGCACGCACCTCTCTTGAGTCGCATCAAGCTAGCGGTGCGGAAGACACGGGTGCGACGAATCGCTTCGGATCGCTCGGAGTGCCGCCAGGACACAGGGGCGAGTAGCCGCCACCCGCTCATTCCGCAGTTGGGTCTCAAGAGGTCCCGGAACCATCTGCCTGTATTCGCCCGGCTTGAGGGCCAGACGACAGCAAACCTAACGGAACCGTTCTGCGAAAAGGGGGCACGCCGTTGCTCAAGGAGCAGAACCGCGGCATCCCTTCTCTGGCGAAGTGAAAGCCGTTTCGGCGACTATTGTCGCATTCCTCCCGGCGTTTGCAGATGACCGGGGAGCGACGAGATCGCGCTCAGTCGCCTTCGTTGGCGATGAAGGCGTCCAGCGGCGCGTGCCGGCGCGCGGCCAGGCGGGCGAGATACGCCTGGAGGCGGAGGTAGCTCGCCAGGCCGTGTGTGGCGATCCACTCCTGGCGCAGCTGCTCGGGGCCGGCGACCTTGAGCAGCGAGGTCGGCGTGTACGCCTGCGCGGCGATCGACGCGCGCGTGAGGATCTGCCCGTGCTCTCCCGCCTTGCGGCGCAAACGCGTGTAGCGCGAGCACGAGCCGGGGTTCACCGCGCGGGCGACCTCCATCGGACGCGCCGCGATGGGGGCGTCGTTCGGGGTCGCGCGCCAGATGCCGTCGATCACGCGGGCGTTGGCGTCCCACTGCGAGAGGGGCGGGATCCCGAGGATGGCCTCGGCGGTGCGGAGCATGTCGACCTGCGAGTAGGGCGCCGTCTCGACCGTGCCGCTCTTGATCCACGGGCCGGCCGCGACCAGAAAGCTGCGGTGCGCGTCGATGTGATCGGCGCCGGACTGCGCGTCGTCCTCGGTGATGAAGACCGCCATGTGGCGCCAGACCGGCAGACGCGAGAGGGCGGCGACGATGCGCCCGGTGGCGGCGTCGTTGTCCGCGACGTAGTAGTCCGGCGTGTAGTAGCAGGGGGCGCCGCCGGCGGTGTGGTCGTCGGGGAGCCAGATGTAGAGGAAGCGCGGGAAGCCGTTCCGGTGCGCATCGATCCAGCGCGTGGCGAGACGGGCGCGATCCGTGTCGAGCAGAAAGCGGTTCCAGCCGGGAAACGTCGTATCCGTATGGGCGAGCACGTTCGGAACGACATCGCCGCCTTCCGTGCGCGAGATGAATTCGCCGAAGTCCTCGAAGCTCACGCCGTGGGCGGCCAGGTCATCGAAGAGAAAGCGGCCGGCGGGATAGCTGATCCATGGATTGGACCACGCGCCGAGCTTTGAGAGATCCTCGTAGTCGCCATACGGATTGTCGAAGCCGAGCGGCACGTTTCCGTGGGCCGTGTCGGCATCGGCCTGCGGCCCCGTCCAGCCGGGATTCTGGACCAGTCCGCGATCGGAGTAGTACGCGGGCCAGGTGCGCTGCACGAAGTCGGAATCGGAGGCGGCGGTGGTCCATTGATGGCCCTGCGCCGTGACCTCGCCGTCGACGTCGAAGTCGGCGAAGAGCGCGCCGCCGCCGGCCAGCGCATAGAGGTTGGGAAGCTCTCTGCGCCTATACATGG
>DATLUD010000036.1:0-5330 GCA_035533275.1 Candidatus Dormiibacterota bacterium
TGCACGGCCGCCGAGCGCGGATGGAAGCCGATCGCGGCCACTCCCGCCTCCTCGACGAGACGCCGGGCGAGGTCGAAGCCGCTCTCCTCTCCAGGGCGCCGGCCCGAGCGCAGCTTGACCGTCACCGGCAGGCCGCTCCCATCGCGCGCCGCCTTCGCGACCGCGACCGCGCGATCGGGATCGTCAAGCAGCGCCGCCCCCGCTCCTGTCTTGCAAACCTTCGGCACCGGACAGCCCATGTTCAAGTCGATTGCGTCCGCGCCCGCCCGCGCGACCGCCGCGGCAGCCAAGCGCATCACATCCGGCTCCCCTCCGAACAGCTGCACCGACACCGGTCCGGGCTCGCGCTCGCGGGGGTCGATCCGCAGCATCTCACGGCAGGTACGCTCGTTGCCGTGGAAGATCGCGTGGCTCGAGACCATCTCCGAGACGGCCATTCCCGCCCCGTAGCGCTTTGCCTGCAGGCGCACGAACCAGTTGCCGATGCCCGCGAGCGGGGCGAGCATGACGCGATTGGGGACCGTCAGCGGGCCGAGCGTCCACGAGTCCGTGAGGCTGGACATCGCCCTATTGTGGCGCTACGCACGCGTTGCGCTCGTACAGCAGACGCAGCCCTGTGAGCGTGAGCAGGTCGTCGACCTCTTCGATCTCCTCGGTGAACGGCACGACGAGCTTGCCGAGGCCGCCGGTCGCGATGACTGGGACCTTGCGCCCCAGCTCGTCGTAGAGACGGCGCAGGATCGCGTCGACGGCTCCGGCGTAGCCGAACACGACCCCCGAGCGGATCGCGTCGATCGTGTTCTTGCCGATCACCGTCTTCGGCGGAGCGAGCTCGACTTTCGGCAGCCGCGCCCCGCGCTCGGTGAGCGCGTCGAGCGATATCTCGATGCCCGTCATCAGCGCCCCGCCCACATACTCCCCCTCGGCCGAAACCACGTCGAATGTGGTCGCGGTCCCGAAGTCCACGCACACCGCGGCGCCCCTGAAGCGCTCTCGCAGAGCAACCGCGTTGACGAGCCGGTCGGCGCCGATCTCGCGCGGATTGTCATAGCGAATCGCCATACCCGTCTTCAGGCCCTGCCCGACGACGAGCATCTCGTGGTGGAGATAGCGCTCGGCCATCTCCGTCCATTCCGGCTCCAGCGCCGGCACAGTCGAGGAGACGATCGAGGCGGTGAGATCGGAGAACGTAAGGCCGCGCAGCTCGAGCAGGTTGCGCAGAGCGGCCCCGAGCTCGTCCGCCGTGGAGGAGCGAACGGTCGCAAAGCGCCAGTGCTCGATGAGATCTTCGCCACGAAAAGTCCCAAAGTGCGTCTGTGTGTTGCCAACGTCAACAACCAGGAGCATGGCGGGGGATTATGCTCGTCCCGTGAAGGTCAAGCTGTACACGTTGCCCGCATCGCATCCTTGCGCAGCGGTCGAGGTCGCTCTCCGTTTGAAGTCGATCGACTATGAGCGCGTCGATCTGCTCCCGATGAGCCAGCAGATCATTGGGCCTCTGCGCTACGGCGGCAACACGGTCCCCGGCCTTCGCATCGACCATGAGCGCCTGGCCGGCTCACGCACGATCATGCGCCGCCTCGACGCGCTCGTGCCCGAGCCGCCGCTGCTGCCATCGCTCTCGGACGCCGTCGCTCGAGCGCGCGTGCTGGAGGCCGAGCGCTGGGGGGACGAGGTCCTTCAGAGCGTCCCGCGACGGATCATCGACGCCGGCTTCATTCGCAACCATGCCTGCATGGAGAGCTATGCGGGGGACACCAAGCTGCCGCTCCCGCGCGCGCTGCTCCGCCCGGCCCTGCCGCTCACGGCAAAGCTGATGGCGCGCCGCAACCACGCCCGCGACGCGATCGTCCAGGCGGACATGGCTGCTCTGCCCGCTCAGCTGGACCACATCGACGCGTGGATCGCCGACGGCGTGCTCGGCGGCGAGCAGCCCAACGCCGCGGACCTGCAGATCGGCAGCTCGATTCGCCTACTGCTGACGATTGGCGATGTGCGCCCGCTGATCGAGGGCCGCCCGGCCGAGAGCCTCACGCGCTGGTTTGAGCCGCAGGTAGGCGAAGTGCCCGCCGGAACATTGCCGGTGGAGTGGCTGCCGGCGCGGGCCTCGGGCTGACGGCAGCCCGACGTTCAGGTCCACCATAGAGGTTCGGGTCCGGCTTGGGATCGGTCAATATCCCGTCAACGATGAGGCGCGTAACGCGTTGGGGATGGCCTTCTGGCTTTGCCGTCATCCAGTTCCCCAACCCGCCTCTCATCGTCGCACTCATCGCGCGTGTCACGGGTCACTTTACACATGGCACGGGACATCGAGTGGCCCTCGCGGTCTTCTATGTGGCTCTGAGCGTTTGGGCTTACCAAGAGACGCGGCATGGAGACAACTGGTTTCGGCGATTGCTCGGGCTCGGATTTTCCATCTACATCCTCGCCAGCCTGGCACAAGCGCTGCACGCCTAGCGAGGTGCCTCATCCGATCAACGACGAAGGCTGCCGGCCGGGATGCGCAGGAACCACGCTCTGGCTTCGCTTGGCTAGAAGTTGCCATCGCCGTCGCTCGGTCCACCGTTGTTGTCGCCGTCCCGATCGCCACCATTGCCCTGCGGGATGCCACCGGTGGAAGGAGGCGCCGGGGTGGGCGCAGGCGCCGAGGTGGCGGATCGTGTGGTCGTCTGAGACGGCGCCGGCGCCGGCGCCGGGGTGGTTTCAGGGGTCTGCGCCGTCGCTGTCGTGATAGGCGCCGGTTCCGGTGCCGCGACGGGCGCCGGAGCGCGTACGAAAAAGAAACTGCTGGCCCGCACGCTTCGGTCATCGCCGAGCATCACGAGGAGACGATGTCGGCCGAGCGCGAGTTCATGGAAGGTGAGGCGAGCCGATCCCAGCCGCGCGATGCGCCCGTCGAGAACGTACCGAAACAGGTGGCGCATGGTCGGCGTCGCGCCGCTGAGTCGGACACGGACGGCCAGTGACTGATCGGTGTGGGCGCCCCGTCTGGGAGTGAGGATCAGCAGGCGCGGCGAGACGGCCGCGGCGCTCGCCGGCGTGCGCGGCGTCGCGACGGTGGTCTTCGACGCGATGGTGCTCGAGGAGCCGCCGCCGCAACCCGTCAGAAGGAGCCCAAGGGCGAACGCGGCGCATGCTCCGCCGGGCCTTCCTAGTGTCAATGACAAGGCGTTCATCGTTGGGGTCCTCAGGGGTCGCGTTGCCGGGCCGCGCTTCTCCGTCCGCCAACAACCAGAGACCCCGGTCGCGGCGAATCCTTCCCGAGCCGACAGGAGGCGGGAAGGATTCACCTCGCCGGGGGTCCTCGCTCCTGAAAGCAACTCGGACGAGCAAGCGGGGGTGCATCGCACGATCTGCGGTCGGCGCCCCGCATTGCTCGGACGGTCATCCGTAATGCAAAGGAGATACGTTGGCGCCAACAACCAGACAAACATCGATCCGCGGGCTCGCGAGCTTGGCGTTGGTGATGGTCTCACTCATCGCCGCCGGCTGCGGCTCGGGCTCATCGAGCTCGTCCTCCGCCCCATCATCCAACGGCTCGAAGTCGGCAGCCCCTTCCTCGCCGGCCTCACCTTCTTCGGAACCCGCCTCACCTTCCTCGGAATCCTCTTCCGCGGGGATTCCGCAGAACAACGAAGGCGATCACGACAGTGATAACAACGGCGGTCCAAGCGATGGAGACGGGAACTTCTAGAGTCGGCGCCGCCGTCTGCCTGGCCGGTCTGGCGCTCACTGCCGTGGGCTGCGGAGCTTCCGGCGGGAGGCGTCGCGCCACGCCGTCGTCGACACGGCCACCGCTCGCCTTCAGGCCTGGCGCGCGAGCAGGCGCGTTTGCCACGCTGCGAGCCGGCGCCGCACCGCCCACGTGGCGGGTGGCGCGGATTTCAGCAGGTGGCGCTCTGTACTATCCGCCTGGCTGGCGGCTCGCCCCGGGTGACGCGGGAACGGCCACGGCGGTCCTCCTGGATGCTCGGCGCCGGACTGTCGGCTACCTCAACCTCACGCCCCGCCAGGGCGGAGAGACGCTGGCCGATTGGACGAGCTTCCGGGTCAGCCACAACGTAGCGGAGGGCGAGCGCGATGTGAAAAGCGAAGCGGCCGCTCGGGGCGTGCGCTTTCGGACCGGGATCGGCGCCTGCGTACGCGACAGCTACACGACGATCTCCCACACGCGCTTTATCGAGCTTGCCTGCCTGGTACGCGGTGCGAGAACGACGTCGGTGATCGTGGCGACCGCCCCACCTCGGGCGTGGAGGCAGACTTCACCTCTCCTCTTCCGCGCGATCGCGGCGCTGATCACCTGAGGCGTGCCGACGATCTCGCCCGGTGAGGTTCAGCTGCCGCCTTGAGGTGAAGGTGCGATCTCGCCACGGCCGGCCACCTGCAGATCGGCCGGCAGCGCGAAGTGCGCCCGCCGCGCGAGCACCGCGAGGCCGGTACGCCAGCGGATGATGGCCGCGCGCTGCTCGGCCTGGGTGCTGGGAAGATCGGTCAGCTCGCCTTTGGAAAGGCCGGTAGCGAGTGCACTGAGATAGGAGTCCTCCAGCACATACGTATGGGCATAAGCGGCGTGCAGCCCGACGAGAGCGGGAATCCGTGGTTCGACCGCCGCGACGTCCACCGTGAAGCCCGCAAGCCGACGCTCGAGCCGATCCATTCGCGCCGACGCGGCCGCCGTGGTGATGCGATGCCCGTGGAACGCGGCAAGAATCGGATCGGCGCCTTCCAGCAGCCGGTTAACCCCGAGCCTGATCGGCTCCACCTGCTTCAGATACCGCTCAAGTCCAGCGCGAATTGAGTTCGAGCCGACCACCGCGCCGCCGCCACCGCATCCAGCCGTGGCGGCGCACAAGACGACCACCGCAAGGCAAGCCAAGGCGCCCAACAGCGCAACTCGATGTCTTCGGGGACGCGGGCGCCTGCCGACGCCGAGATAACTCAGTATCCGTAGCCTCCGCCACCGGAGGCCGGCGGAGCGCTGCTCGTCGTGGTTGCCGGCGGAGCGCTGCTCGATGCGTGGCTCGTGGTGACGACGCCCCACGTGCCAACGTCCTTGAAACCCTGTCCCTTGACATCCCCGGGCGCCTGATCCTGCGCGAACGTGTAGAGAGGCATGCCCTTGTAGGTCACCTGCTCGGTGCCGTCCGGGCGCTTGACCGTCCCAAGCGAGCCGACGCTGCCGCTAGGCCTCGCGGCCGAGGACGCGCTCAGCGGATGCCACACCTGCGTGCAGGCGGAGCTCGTGCAGATGAACTTGCCATGCCGCTCGGCGCTCAGGCTATAGAGGGTCATCCCCCGGGCATCGACGAGCACCGTCGCGCCCAGCGTCG
>DATLUD010000037.1:0-2768 GCA_035533275.1 Candidatus Dormiibacterota bacterium
ACGCCCCGCGCCACCAGGATGTCGTGCACCGCGTGCGCGGTCAGGTAGCGCCGCTCGTCGCGCAGCACCGCGACCACGCGTTCGCGCGTGCGAGTCGCGTACCGGCCGTTGCCGTGGAGACGTTCGGATATCTCGTTCATGAGGCGACCTCGAGCGTGAACGGTCACGTGGCACCGTGGCTGCGGCGGCCGAGCGCCAGCGCCGCGAAGAAGCAGAGCGTGGCCAGCAGGACGATGGTGGACCCCGAGGCGGCGTTGACGTAGTACGAGATGTAGAGTCCGCAAACGGCGCAGGAGGCGCCGATGGCGGCGGAGACGAGCATCATCGTGGGCAGGCGGCGGGTGAGCTGGGAGGCGGCGGCGGCGGGCGTCACGAGCAGAGCCGCCACGAGGATGATGCCCACCGACTCGAGCGAGACGATGATGGTCAGCGCCAGCAGCACCAGGAGCGCGTAGTCGACCTGCGCCGTGGGAATGCCCGACGTCTGCGCCACCACGGGATCGAACGACGTGTACGCCAGATCGCGCCAGAGGAAGACCAACGCGATCGCGACGACCGCCGAGAGCGCGAGGGTGAGCATCAGGTCGAACTGAGAGACGCCGAGGATGTTGCCGAAGAGATAGTCCTGCAGATCGACGGCATAGTTCTTGACCTGCGACATCAGAAAGACGCCCAGCGCGAAGGCCCCGGTGAAGAGGACGCCGATGGCGGTGTCCATCGAAACCTTGCCGTGGCGCGTGACGAAACCGATGCCCAGCGCCGTGGCAACGGCCATGACCGCGGCGCCGACGTAGAAGTCGATGTGGCGCAGATAGGCCACGACGATGCCCGCGAACGACGCATGGGCGATGCCGTCGCCGATGAACGAGAGACGGCGCACCACCACGTAGCACCCGACGACGCTGCAGAGTAGGCCCACCACGATCGCCGCCACGAAGGCGCGCACCATGAAGCCGTACGCGAAGGGCTCCAACAAGGCGTCGACGATCGTCACGGCTTGTGGTGTCCGTGCACGTGGAAGGTGCCGAGGTGGAGGTGCTTGGCGAGGACCTCGGCCGTGGGGCCCTCGGCGATTTGACGCGTGTCGAGCACCAGCATGCGGTCGAACCACTCCGCCGCGCGCTCCAGGTCGTGCGTCGACATCATCACGGGCTTCCCCGCAGCCGCGATCTCCCGCACCACGCCCAGCAGCGCGGCCTCCGTGGCCGCGTCCACGCCGGTGGTCGGCTCGTCCAGCAGATAGAGGTCGGGCTCCTGAGCCAAGGCCCGCGCGAGAAACGTGCGCTGCTGCTGTCCCCCGGACAGCTCGCCGATCGGCCGATGCTCCAAGGCGCGCATGTCGACCGCATCCAGCGCGGAGTCGATCAGCCGGTGGTCGTGGCCGGAGAACGGCCGGAAGCGGCCGAGCTTAGGAAAGCGGCCCATCGCCACCACGTCGCGGACGGTGGCGGGAAAGCTCCAGTCCACCGCCTCGACCTGCGGCACGTAGGCGATCGCCCCGGGTGCAAGCTCGGAAGGCGCCTTGCCGAAGACGCGAAGCGTTCCCGCTTGCGGCCGCAGCAGACCCGCGGTGGCCTTGAGGAGCGTCGACTTCCCCGATCCGTTGGGGCCGATGATACCCAGCACGTGCCCGGGAGCGAGCGAGAACGTGACGTCGACGAGCGCCGGACGCCCGTCGTACGAGACGGTAAGGCCGGCGGCTTCCACTGCCGCGCTCACGTGCGTTCAACCGAGAGGGCCGTGAGCGCATCGACGATCACGTTCGTGTCGTAGCGCATCATGGAGAGATAGTCGGCGACCTCGGGGCGCTCACCGGCGGACGAGTCGTAGAGGTTCCGCACCGTCGTGATGCCCGCCGAGCGCGCCAGCTCGCGCGCCAGCTTGGGGCTGAACTGCGGCGAGGCGAAGACGGCGCGCACGTGGTAGCGGCGCGCCAAGTCCACCAGGCGGGCCAGCTGGTAGGCGCTGGGCTCTTGACCGGGGTTGGGCTCGATCACGCCCACCAGATGGATGCCGTAACGTTTGGCATAGTAGTACCACGCATTGTGATAGACGATCATGGTACGCTGTTGGGGCGGGATCGTCGCGATGCGCGCGCGGATCCAGCGGTCGAGGTCGTCGAGCTGACGGCCGTAGCGCTCGGCGGCGGCGGCGTAGTCGCGCGCGTGCGCCGGGTCCGCGAGGGCGGCCCCGGCCGCGATCTTCTGCACGTAGACCTTAGCGTAGAGGGGGTCCATCCACAGGTGCGGATTCTCTTGCTCGATCGCCATGCCGTCCGAGCAGATCACCACGTGCAGGTTCGGGTTCCTCGCGCCCTGGAGCGTCTCTTGGAGCCAGGCCTCCAGGCCCGCGCCGTTCTCCACGAGCAGTCGCGCGCCGTGGACCTCGGCCACGTCGCGGGGGCGCGGCTGGTAACTTTCGACGGAAGCCCCCACCGGGACGAGGCTGCGCACCGTCATGTGCGGCGAGACGACCGCCCGGGTGAGCGAGGCCAGGGTGGCCATGGTGGCCACGGCGCCGCCGGGAGCCGTCTGAGTCGCGCTATCGCGGGGAGCGCAGGCCGCCAGGGTACAGAGCAGGGCGGCGAGCGGCAAGAGGCGGAGCATGAAATTTGCGATTCGTCAGCAAATGTGCGCTCCCTGTCGAGCGAGCGTGGAACGCCGTGCCGCTAGACCCCGCCCGACTCCTGCTCGTTCTCGATCATTGGGGGTTGGTTCGGCGGCGCCAGGCGCAGCAGCTCCGAGACCGTGACGAAGCGATAGCCTTGC
>DATLUD010000038.1:0-61638 GCA_035533275.1 Candidatus Dormiibacterota bacterium
CCCGCCGCGAAGGCCGCCCCGGCGGTGATCGCGCCGCCCTCGACGGTGGGACCGGTGCCCAGCGTGGCCATGGCGGGGAACGTCTGATAGAGCCACGCCGTGAAGCGCAGGAACGAGTTGGTCACCAGCACGATCCCCACCGAGAGCACGATCGCCCCGGCGACGACGTCGATGACGGGGAGAAATCGCTTGATGCGGGCGAGCAGCGGCAGCGCATACTGCAGGCCCAGCGCCATCAGGAAGAACGGGAGCGCCAACCCCATCGAGTAGATGAGCAGCAGGCCGATGCCGGAGCCCACGCTCTCCTGGGCGCTGGCCATGGCGAGCACACCCGCGAGGATCGGCCCGATGCACGGCGTCCAACCCGCGGCGAAGCCGACGCCGGCCAGCATCGAGCCCAGATAGGAGATGCCGCCGCGGCGGACCTGCACGCGCTTGTCCATCGCCAGGAACGAGAGGCGAAAGAGGCCCAGCATGTTCAAGCCCAGCAGGATCACGATGACGCCGAAGACGCGCGTGAGGATCTGGCGGTACTCGGCGAAGACCTGGCCGATGGCGCTGGCCGTGGCTCCCGCCGCCACGAAGACGAGCGTGAAGCCGATGATGAAGCTGAGAGAGTGCACGATGACGTCGCGGCGGTTGATCGCCGTGACGCCGTGCGGGCTCGAACGTTGGACGGCGGGTTCCACGCTTACGGGGTTACCTGCCAGAAGAGGAATATCCCGCCGATGATGGCGATGACGATGCCGCTGAGGACCTCGCCGTAGCGCTCCAGCGGGCCGAAGTCGAGGCGGCGCAGGCCCGCGCTGCACGCCGCGCAGAGCGCGACGTATGTGCCCACCGTGGTGAGCGCGAAGACGGCGGCCATCGTCGCGAGCACGGCCACTCCTTGAGGAGCCGCCGCGGAGAATGCCGGAAGCACCTCGATGCTCGGGGAGGAGCCCAGGATCAAGAGCAGGGCGGTGCGCGAGGACGCGGTGTGCGCATGCTCGTGCGCCATGGGCACGGCCGCGGCTCCGCCGATGATGTGCCAGTCCTCGGCGTGGTGCTCGTGCCAGTGCGCGTGGATCAAGCCCGCGGCGTGGCGGTGGAGGTGCGCGTGGCCGAGGTGCGCGTGGCCGTGCTCCCCAGGGCCGTGCCCGCCGGCGCGCACTTCGCGCAGGGAGCTCACGGCGATCCAGAGGCCGAACGCGACGAGGGCGACTCCTGCCGCCAGTTCGAGTGAGTGCCCGAGGCGGGCGGCAAGAGCCGCGCTGAGGAGCCAGATGACGAGGCCGATGGCCAGCGTGGAGATCGTGTGGCCGAGGCCGGCGCCCGCGGCTGCGCGCACGGTCTGCGCCTGCGTCCAACCGCGCTGACGCGCCAGCAGCGCGATCGGAGCCCAGTGGTCGGGGGCTGCGGTGTGGAGCACGCCGACGGTTCCCGCGGCGGCCACCATCAGGGCGGCGGAGGAGAGCGAGATCACGGGAGGGATTACCGCTTCGAAACCACCATTCCCTAGCATCGTGAAGTCATCGCTCCCCTGGGTCGCCCTCGCCGCCGCTCTGCTGACGTCCGGCTCCACGCCCGCCGCGAGCGGGCAAGCGGCCGCGAGAACCTGGTTCGAGCAAGGCAAGGCGGCGTTCCAAGCCGGCGACGATGCCAAGGCGATCGCCGACTTCGATCGGGCGATCTCCGCCGACCCCGCGATGGTGGAGGCCTTTGCCTGGCGCGGCGACGCGCGCAACGACCTGGGCGACGCCACGGGCGCCTTGGCCGACTACGACCGCGCGATCCAGCTCGACCCGGAGTACGAGTATGCCTACGTCGCGCGTTGCGACACCAAGCGCGCCATCGGCAACGATGCCGGCGCGATGCGGGACTGCAACCGCGCCATCCGGCTGGCGCCGGACGACGACTACGCGTTCGCGCGGCGGGGGACGCTGAAGATCGAGATGGGTGATGCCGCGGGCTCCGTCGCCGACTTCGATCGAGCGATCCAGCTCAACGCGAACTCCGTGGACGCGTACGCCGGGCGCTGCAAGGCGCGCGTGCGGTTGGGGAGCTACGCCGCGGCGATCGCCGATTGCAGGCGCGCGCTCGTCCTCGACGCCGACGACGAGGACGCGCTCTTCTCGCTCGCCCTCGCCGAGCAACAGAGCGGAGCGCTCACCAAGGCGATCGCCGATTGGAATCAGCTCCTGCTCCAGCATCGCGACGAGCCGGGCGGGTACTACTACCGCGGCCTGGCATACTTCGCGATCGGGAGCGATCGGCTCGCGCTCCAGGATCTCGACCGCTACGTGAGCCTGGCGCCCGACGACCCCGACGGCTACTACCACCGCGCTCTCGTGCGCATCAAGGTCGGCGACCCCGGCGACGCCGTCTCCGATCTGCGCGAGGCGCTGCGGCGCTACCGCATCCAGGGCGACGCGGCCGGCATGAGCGACGCCGCCGGGCTCCTGCGCAAGATCGGCGTTTCGCCGAGCGGCGGCGCTACGCCGTCGCGCTGACGGCCGGCATCCGGCGCGAGAGGAGCGCGGGGAAGGCTCCCAGCGCGACGATCACTCCCAGCGCGCGCCACGCGACGTCGAAACCGTAATGGTCGACGGCGGCCCCGAAGAGCGGAGCGGCCACGATGCCCGTGCCGAAGAGGTAGGTGAGACCCAGGCCGATCGCGCTGCCGGCCGCGGCAACGCCTCCGATCTCGGCCTGCAGTGCGGCGAAGAGCCCGTTCCAGCCGCCGCACGAGGCGCCGGCCAGGGCCGCCGCCAGCAGCGCGAGGGCGGGCGCCGCGCGGTGGGGCAGCAGGCTGAGCGCCAACAGCGCCAGCGCGCAGAACGCGCAGAGCAGCGCGATCAACCGGATGCGCTCGCCGCCGAAGAAGCGATCGCTGAGCGCCCCCCAGAACAGGCGCGCCACGGCGGCTGCGACTTGGAAGACGGCTAGTGCCGTCGCCGCGAAGGCGATGCCCTCGCCTCTGGAGATGAAGAAGAGCGCCAGGAACGAGATCGCGGCGTATTGCGTGGAGACCAGTGCGGCTCCCGTCAGGTTGACGAGGATGACGCGGGGCTGCACGGCCAGAGCGAGCATGCCCGCGAAGATCTCGCGCGTGTGGAGCGCCTCGAGCGTCTTGCCCTCCGGCTCCCGGTACTGGACGTACGCCAGCACGGCGCTCAGCGCTCCGATCGCTCCCCCGACCGCAAGCGCGGCTCGATATCCCGCGTGCACGGCGACGATCGGCAAGATCACGGCGCCCAGCGCTCCCCCGACGGGAACGCCGGTCTGGCGGATGCCCATGGCCATGCCGCGGCCGCGCTCGAACCACAACAAGATCGCGCGGCCGCCGGCGGGCGTCGAGGCCGCATAGCCGACGCCCACCGCCGCCAGGCAGAGGGTCAGCCAGAGATAGCTGCGCCATGCCCCGGCCAGCACCGTGCAGGCGCCGATGAAGAGGCCGCTCCAAAGGACCATGCGCCGCTCGCCCAAGCGATCGACCAGCACGCCGGAGATCGCGGTGAACGCGGCGGAGCCGGCCGAGAGGGCCGCGAAGGCGATCCCGAGCGAGGCGTGCGAAAGCGCGTAGGAAGAGGCGAAGAAGGGCGCGAGGGCTCCCATGCCTTGCTGGACGACCGAGGCGCCCATCTGCGCAACGGTCATCCAGGCCAGCATCGCGTAGGCGGATTTAGCGGCCTTCACGCGTTCCGTTCGACGATCGTGAAGCCGTCGCGGCAGATGCGTACGCAGCGCAGGGCGTCGTCGAGCTCGACGAACGCCGACGCCGTCGGCGCAGGGAGTGAGAAGCCGTAGAAGGCTGCCGGGCGCGTGGTGACGGCGGCCAGGGCGTCCTCGGCGGCCATGCCCAGGCTGACGATCTCGGCGAGCACGTGGAACAGGTCGAAGACCGGCGCCGCGCCCCACGTGCGAGAGGTGGCATCCGTGGAGACGAAGTCCGGCGCGAAGCCGCGGCCGAGCGCCGCTCGAGCGACGTCCCGGTCGAAATGCTGCGATCCGCGTGCGAGATCGAACCTGACGCCGCGCGCGCGGGCCCGGTGGGCCGATGCGCGCACCTGACCGGCGGCGTCGATGAGGGAAAATGAGCCGGTGCAGAAGCAATGGGTGAGGACGTCTCCCGCGTCGAGCGCATCGAGCAGGTCGTCGGGATCGATGCGGGCGCCCGTGGCGTGGACCATGAGCGGCAAGCGGCAGGCGCGGGCCGCCCGCTTCGCGCGCGCCAGGTCGGCGGCGTCGTCCCGCTCGGCGGCGGTCCCGAGGCGGACCTTGATGCCGTCGGCCTCGAAGTCGCGGAACGGCGCCACGGGATCCTCGTCCGGCGGCGCCGCCCACGGCTGCTCTCCGCGCAACCCGCGCGGCACGAGGTTGGCGAACGCGCGCACCGGAAGCGTTGCTTTCCAGACGGCACGTGCCGCCGGGAAGTCGTCGGCGCCGAAGGTTCCGGCATCGACGGCCGCGATGACGCCCCGCCGGAGCACCTGCTCCGGCGGGATTCCGATGGCGGCGTCGAGGGCGGCCAGATGGAGATGGGCATCGATCAGGCCGCCGACGCGCATTACTGCGAGAGCGCCTCCAAGCGCTCGCCGCTGGTGTTGGGCCCCATCGTGCCGATCACCACGGCCACGACGGCCATGGCGATCGCGATCAGGGTGAAGACGCCGACCGTTCCGTAGGCCTTGAGCGCCATCGCGATGATGAACCCGATGAAGATCGAGCTGAAGCGGCTCCAGGAGTAGACGAAGCCGACGGCCTGCGCTCGGATGCGCGTGGGGTAGAGCTCCGCCTGATAGGCGTGGAAGGCGCAGGAGAACCAGTTGTTCGCAAGCGTGATCAAGATGCCGAAGAAGATGATCAGCGCCGGAATGCGCATCTGCGCGAAGATCAGGCCGAAGACCGCGATCGCGATCGCCAGTCCCACGATCTGCCACTTGCGCTGCAAGCGGTCGGCGTAATACATGGCGATGACGGGTCCCAGCGGGTTGAGGATGGCGATCGCGAACGTGTATTCGAGCGAGTGCACGAACGTGACGCCTTCGGTGAAGAGCAGAATCGGCACCCAGGCCGCGAAGCCGTAGAAGCCGATCGTCTGGAAGAAGTTGAAGATCACGAGCATGATCGTGCGCGAGAGATAGCGGGGGCTCCAGATCTCGCTCCAATGACCCGCTTCGTGGACCTGTTCGCCGGGGATGACGTGCGGCGCCGGAAGCTCGCTGCCGGTCTCCGCGCGCACCGCCGACTCGATATTGTTCATCGACTCTTCGGCCTCGCGGGCGAAGCCGTGGATCTCGTACCAGCGGGGCGACTCGGGAAGCCCGAGCCGGACGAACCAGATGAACAGCGCGCCGAGCGCGCCGATCATCACGACCCATCTCCAGCCGGCGAGGCCGCCGATGGTGTGCGGGACGAGGAGGTAGGAGACGAACGCCACCACGGGCACGGCGGTGTAGGTGACGAACTGGCTGAAGGCGATGAAGTGGCCGCGGGATTCCTTGGGGGTGATCTCGGAGATGTAGGTGTCGATCGTGACCAGTTGGACGCCCACGCCGATGCCGGCGAGGAAGCGCCACAGGTCGATCGTGAACGCCGAGTTCTGGAACGCCATGACGAACGTGGCGATCGAGTAGAAGAGCAGCGAATAGGTGAAGGTCGTCTTGCGGCCGTAGCGGTCGGAGACCCAGCTGAAGACCAGCGTTCCGACGAACATGCCGGCGAAGCCCGCGCCCACGAAGCTGGCGAAGGCGCTCCAGTCGAAGAACCCGGTGGGCACGAAGAGTCCAGCCTTGATCAGACCAAGGGCGATGTACGCCGTCATGAAGAGGTCGTAGAACTCGAACCAGCCGCCGAGGGAGATGCGCGCGACCAGGCCACGGAAGTAACGCGAAGGAGGGAGGCGGTCCAGGCGTGCCGCGATCGTCGCTTGGCCGCCTATGGTTGTAGCTGCCATGCTCGTCCTTTCTCAGGGGTGCGTGGTTGCCGTGGGGTTCCTTTCCGGGAGCGGCGCCGCGTGGCTCAAGGCCGCGCGGACGCGGTCGCTCGCATGCGCGAGCGCCACGGGGTCGATGCCCGTCTCGAAGCCGCAGTCGGTCGCGAAACGGTTCAGCCGTTCGAGGTCGAGGTTGCCGGGCGCGCCGGGGGCGAAGGGACATCCGCCCAGTCCCGCCAGCGCCCCCTCGAAGCGCCGGACGCCGCGCGTCAGGCCGGCGTAGACGTTGGCAAGCGCGTAGCCGAAGGAGTCGTGGAGGTGGAGCGAGAGCGGCGCCCGCACGACGGAGGCGATCTCGTCGACGCGCCGAGCGACGGTGTACGGGTCGGCACGGCCGATCGTGTCCGCGAGGGTGATCAGGGTGCAGCCCCCGGCCTCGTAGCGCTGGGCGATCGACGCCACGATCCGCGGATCGGTCGGTTCGTCGGCGTACGGCGAGACGAACGAGCAGGCGATGGCGCCGTGCAGGACGACGCCTTGGCCGCGCGCGCGGGCGGAGACCGCGTCGAAGATCTCCATCGTCTGCTCGATGGAGCGATTGTTGTTGCTCCGGTTGTGCCGGGGACTGGCGGACGAGACGAACACGAGCGACCACGAGCCGGTGGCGTGGCCGGCAAACGCCGCCAGCGCGCGCTCGTAGCCGCGCTCGTTCATGACGAGCGCCGAGTAGGCGGGGCCGCGCGGCAGGCGCGGCGCGAGCGCGTCGGCGTCGGCGAGCTGAGGCACCCACGCCGGATGGACGAAGGAGGTGATCTCGATCTCTCGCACGCCTGCGGCGATCAGCGCCTCGGCCACGGCGAGCTTGTCGCCGGTGGAGACGACCTTCGGCTCGTCTTGGAGCCCGTCGCGCGCGCTGACGTCGAGGAGGGTGACGCGCTCGCTCATGCTCGCCGCGCCGCCTCCGTGACATCGGCCAGGCCGAGCTCGCGGAGCACCGCCTCCGCGTCGCGGTCGACCGCGCCGGCCGCGGTCGTGAGGCGCGTCGCGTGGCGGCGGAACTTGGGCACGATCCCCGGCATCACGATCTCGTTGCCTTGCTCGTCCGGCGCCGCCGCGATCATCCCGCGCGCGCGGAACTGCGGATCCGCGGCGATGTCGGCGATGGACATCACGGGGCCTGCCGGAACCGCCGCCTCGACCAGCATGGCGTTGAGCGGGCCGGAGTCGAGCGTGGCGGTCCAGGCGCCGATGATCTCGTCGAGCTCCTCCGAGTGCTGGACGCGGGTGAGGTTGGTGGCGAAGCGGGGGTCATCGGCGAGCTCGGGGCGCCCCATCGCCGCGGCGAGGCGGCGGAAGATCCCCTGGCCGTTGCCCCCGATGGCCATCCAACGCCCGTCCTTGGTCGGGTAGATGTTGCTCGGCGCGGCGCGCAGATAGCGGTTGCCCGAGCGTTCCCGGATCACGCCCGTGTGGGCGTACTCGGGGAGCGCCGCCTCCGTGAGGCTGAAGCACGCCTCGGTGAGCGCGACGTCGACGTAGTCGCCCGCGCCGTCGCGGCGGCGGGCCTCGAGGGCGGCGAGGGTACCGATCACGGCGTAGAGGGCGGCGACCTGGTCGCCGAGGCTGATGCCCATCCTAACCGGCGGACGGTCGGCGAAGCCGGTGAGGAACCGCAAGCCCCCCATCGACTCCGCGACGTTGCCGTAGCCGGGGCGATCGGCGTAGGGCCCCTCTTGGCCGTACCCGCTGATGGAGACGTAGATCAGGCCCGGGTGCTCCGCGCGCAGCGCGTCATAACCCAGACCCCACTCCGCCAGGCGCCCGGGACGGAAGTTCTCCAGCAAGACGTCGCAGCGCCGCGCGATCGCCTTCACGGTCTCCACCGCGCGCGCGTCACGCAAGTCGAAGGCCACCAGCTTCTTGCCGCGGTTGTGCGACTTGAACCACCAGGAGGTGCCGTCGGGCGCCTGCGTTCCCCACGTGCGCAATTGGTCTCCCTCGTGGGGCTCGACTTTGATGACCTCGGCGCCGAGGTCGGCGAGCAGACGCGCCGCGAAGGGGCCCGAGACCGAGCTCCCGAGCTCGAGCACGCGGATGCCGGCGAGCGGCGGGAGCGGAGGAGAGATCTGTTCCAATTAACGGAACTCCATTCCAACAAATTCTCGAGCGGAGATTCGCCGGCCTCGACGGCGATCCTCGCTCGATTGCTTATGTCTTCGAGGCGACCGCCTCGCGAGCGAGGCGCACGATCACGTCCCACGTATCGCGCACGTCGCGCGCGGTCGTGCGAGCATTGCCGATGGCCATGCGCAGGGCCGTGCGCCCGCGCAGCCGGGTGGTCGAGATGAAGGCGAAGCCGGTGGCGTTGACGCGCTCGGCGAGCGCGGCGTTGTGCGCGTCGAGCGCGGTCTCGTCGCCGCGGAGGTCCGCGGGGACGTGGCGCAGGCAGACCACGGAGAGCGGGTGCGGCGCCAAGATCTCGAAATCGGGCTCGCGCACGATTCCGGCCGCGAGCTCCTGCGCCATCGCCACGTGGCCGCGCAGCAGCTCGGCCAGCCGCCGCCGCCCGTAGAAGCGCAGGACGAACCAGAGCTTGAGGCCGCGAAAGCGGCGCCCGAGCTGGACGCCGTAGTCCATGTAGTTGCGCACGTCGCTCTCCGGCGTCTCCAGGTACGCCGCCACCAGGCTGAAGGCGCGCCGCAGGAGCGGCTCGTGCCGCGTGTAGAGCACGGAGCAGTCGACGGGAACGAACATCCACTTGTGCGGGTTGACGACGAGCGAGTCGGCGTGCTGGACGCCGTCCATCAGCCAGCGCAGCTCCGGCACGATCGCGGCGGGGCCGGCGTAGGCCGCGTCCACGTGGAGCCAGAGGCCTCGCTCCTTGCAGACACGCGCGATCTCCGGCACGGGGTCGACCGAGGTCGTCGAGGTGGTGCCGACGGTCGCGGCCACGCACATCGGCAGACGGCCGGCGGCGCGGTCCTCGTCCACGAGGCGTGCCAGCTCCGCGGGATCCATGCGGAACGCGTCATCGGTGGGCACCTTGACGACGTTCTCGCGGCCGATCCCCAGCAGGATGGCGTCTTTCTCGATGTGCGAGTGCGTCTGCTCCGTGCAGTAGACGCGCAGCGCCGGCAGGTTGCGGCCGCTCATGCCGAGGTTGCGCACGTCGAGGCCCAGGGACTCGCGGGCTGCGGCCAACGCATGGAGACCCGAGACGCTGGCCGTGTCGTAGACCACGCCGAAGAAGGAGTCGGGTATGCCGAGTGCCTGCCGCAGCCAGCGCAACGCGACTTCCTCGATCTCGGTGGCCGCCGGAGAGGTGCGCCAGAGCATCGCGTTCACGTTGAGCGCGGCCGAGATGATCTCGGCGAGCACCCCCGGCTCCGAGCCCGTGATCGCGAAGTAGGCGAAGAACCGCGGATGGTTCCAATGCGTGATCCCCGGCAGGACGATGCGGTCGAGATCGTCGAGCAGGGCGTCGAGGCTCTCCCCTTCCTCCGGCATGGCCGCGGGCAGGCGTGCCGCGATCTCCCCGGGGCGAACGCGCGAGAGCACCGGCAGGGAGCCCACGTCCTCGAGGTACCGCGCGGTCCATGCGGCGGCTCGCTCGGCGGCTCGGGCGAACTCCGAGCGATCGGTGGCGGCGGCGTGGGGCTCCATGGAGCGGCTCCTCGGGACGGCAGGGGTGGGCAGGGGTAGGACGAGATTTTAAATAATGGAATGATGTTCCAGATCTGGTCTCGCAAGCGGGTTCTCAACGATGGCGAACGGCTCCTCCGAGGGGGCGCAGACCGTGGCGCGAGCCGCGGCGCTCCTCGATCTCTACACTCCCGAGCGTCGGGATTTCAGCGTGGGCGACGCCGCGCAGGCCCTGGGCTTGGCGAAGTCCACGTCGCATCGCTTGCTGGCGACGCTGCGCGACTGCGGCTTTCTGCGTCAGGATCAGCGCTCCGGGCGCTATGCGCTCGGCGCCAAGGTCTTGCTGCTGGCGCGCGTCTACCAAGAGGATCACGACGTGCCGCGCATCGCGCGCCCGTACATGGAGCGGCTCCTCCGAGAGGTCAACGAGACGGTGGCGCTCTACGTGCGGGAGGGCTCCGCCCGGTACTGCATCGAGCGCTTGGAGTCGTCGCACGACATGCGCCTGGTGGTGCGGGTGGGGCAGCGGATGCCCCTGGACCGGGGCGCGGCGGGGCGCGTGCTCTCGATGAGCGACGCGGAGGCGCGGCGCGCCGGCGCGGTCGTCACGCGCGGAGAGCGCGTGGCCAACGCCTGCGGGATCGCGGCGGCGATCTTCGACGCCACGGGGCGGACGGCCGCGGCGCTCGACATCTCGGGTCCGCTCGATCGCTTTCCCGAAGAGCAGGCCAAGCGCTATGCCGCGCGCGTGGCCGCGACGGCCCAGCAGATCTCGGTCGCGCTGGGGCACCGTCCCGCCGAATGAACGGGGGGCGCCTCGCAACCGGGAAGAGTCGGAGGCGGTCTCTCAGAATACGGCGGACAAGATGGCGCGATCGTTTGATGAAGAGGCCCCGTATCCCGGCGGTGACAACCTCAACGAGAAGTGTGGGGTCATCGGCGTGCGCGTGCGCGGCGCCGACGTCGACGTCGCGCGCATCGCGTACTTCGGGCTGTACGCGCTTCAGCATCGAGGCCAGGAATCGGCGGGCATCGCGGTCGGCGACGGGCACACGGTCGTCTGCCATCGCGAGATGGGGCTCATCGGCGCCATCTTCGACGAGGAGATCCTCTCCCGGTTGAGCGGCTACGTGGCCTGCGGCCACACGCGGTACTCGACCACGGGGAGCTCCCTGGTGGTCAACGCGCAGCCGCTGCTGGAGAACTCTCCGCTGGGCGACTTCGCGCTCGCCCACAACGGCAACCTCACCAACACCGAGCAGCTGCGGGCGTTGCTCCCGCCCGACCTGCGCCTCCAGGTCGAGTCCGACTCCGACGTGATGGCCAAGCTCCTGGCCCTCGAGCCCGGCAGCGACTTCGTCGAGCGCATCCAGAGCCTGATGCGGCGGATGGAGGGCTCGTACTCCATCGTGATGGCCACCGCCGATCAGCTGATCGCCTTCCGCGATCCCTGGGGCATTCGCCCGCTGTGCATCGGGCGGCTCGGCGACGGCTGGGTCGTGGCGAGCGAGTCGTGCGCCCTGGCCACGGTCGGAGCGGAGTACGTGCGCGAGATCGAGCCGGGCGAGATCGTCTGCATCGACGACGCCGGCTTGCGCTCGGCGCGGTCGGAGGTCGTCCGCAAGCCGTCGTTCTGCGTCTTCGAGTACATCTATTTCTCCCGTCCCGACTCGATCATGGCGGGGCGCTCGATCTACATCGCGCGCCATGCGATGGGGCGCCAATTGGCCAAGGAGCACCCGGCCGACGCCGACGTGGTCATGGCCGTTCCGGACAGCGCGGTGCCGGGCGGGATCGGCTACGCCGACGAGAGCGGCCTGCCCTACGTCGAGGGACTGATCAAGAACCGTTACATCGGGCGCACCTTCATCAGCCCCGATCAGTCGATGCGCGCGCGCGGCGTGAAGCTGAAGTTCAACCCGTTGGTGGAAAACCTGCGCGGCAAGCGCGTGGTCGTGGTGGACGACTCGATCGTGCGCGGCACGACCACCCGCAACATCGTGCGCCTGATCCGCGATGCCGGCGCCGTGGAGGTGCACGTGCGCATCACCTCCCCGCCGATGATCCACCCGTGCTTCCTGGGCGTCGACACCGCCTCGTACGACGAGCTCATCGCCGCCAACAAGACGGTGGAGGAGATCCGCGAGCACATCGGCGCCGACTCGCTGGGGTATCTGGGCCTCAAGGGGCTCCTGGCCTCGACGGGGCGCCCGCCCAGCGATTTCTGCACCGGCTGCCTCTCCGGGCGCTATCCGGAGGTCATCGCCGAGCACGTCGAAGGTGACGGGCGCATCGTGAGCAAGCCGGAGCCCGCACTCTCCGCTTCGCGAACGCATTAGGTCCGCCGGAATCCCGCACGTGGAGCTCTTGCGCTTTCGCGACCTCGAGCGCTGGTTCGGTGCGCGCTGCATTTTGAGCGGCGCGAGCGCCGCCGTTCGCGGCGGCGAGCACGTGGCCCTAGTGGGACGCAACGGAGCGGGGAAGTCGACGCTCTTCTCGCTGCTGGCCGGAACGGCGGAGAGCGACGGAGGCGAGATCCACCGCGGTCGCGGCGTCGAGGTGGGCTGGTTCCGCCAAGCCTCGAGCGAGTCGCTCGAGGGAGATCCCGCGCGGACGCTGCGCGCCTACGTCCAGGAGGCCTTCGCGCACATGGAGGCCGACGCGCTCGCGCTGCTGCGCCTGGAAGAGGAGATGGGGCGCGCCCAGGGCGAGGATCTGGATGGCGTGATGGAACGCTATGCGCTGCTGCGCGAGCGGTTCGAGCGCGCCGGCGGCCACGACTACTCCTATCGCATCGACGCCGTGCTGCACGGCGTCGGCTTCAGCGACGAGGACGCGGCGCGGCCGCTGAGCACGTTCTCGGGCGGGGAGAGGACGCGCGCGGCGCTGGCGCGCGTCCTGCTCGACGCGCCGGACCTCCTGCTGTTGGACGAGCCGACCAACCATCTCGACATCTCGGGCGTGGAGTGGCTGGAGGGCTTCCTCTCGCGCTATCCGGGCGGCGCCATCGTCGTCTCGCATGACCGCTGGTTCCTCGACCGCGTGGCCGACCACGTCTGGCTGCTGGAGCGCGGCGAACTCTCCGTCTGGGAGGGCAACTACTCGCGCTTCACCGAGCGCAAGGCGCTGGCCGACGAAGAGCGCGAGCGGCGAGCCGCCGAGCAGGAGCGGGAGATCGCGCGGGAGCGCAAGGTCATCGCGGAGCTGGCGACGCACGGCTCCCACAATTACGTGCAGATGAAGGCGCGGGCGCGGCGGCTCGAGCGCGTCGAGCGCGTGGCGCCGGCGGCTCGCACGCGCACGCTGCGGGTGAGCCTGCGTCAGGCGCGCCCGCTGCAGGATCCGGTGGCCGAGCTGCGCGGCGTCTCCAAGGCCTACGGCGCGCGCACGCTCTTCGGGCCGCTCACCGTGAGCTTGCGCGCCGGAGAGTGTCTGGGCATCGTGGGGCCCAACGGCGCCGGCAAGTCGACGCTGCTGAAGATGCTCACCGGCGAGGTGCTCCCCGACGCGGGCGACGTGCGCTGGAGCGAGGGCGTGCAGCGCGGGACCTACGCGCAGGAGGCCGGCGACCTCGATCCCGGTGCCACCGTGCTCGATGAGCTGATGCGCGGGTGGCTCGGCACGCCGGAGGAGGCGCGCAACTTGCTGGGGGCGCTGCTCTTCAGCGGTGACGAGCAGGAGCGGCGCATCGGCCTGCTCTCGGGCGGGGAGAAGCGACGCGTGATGCTCGCCAAGCTGGTGGCGCGCCCCGCGAACGTGCTGCTCCTGGACGAACCGACGAACGACCTCGACATCGCCTCGCGCGAAGTGCTGGAGGAGGTGCTCGCCTCGTTCGGCGGGAGCGTGGTGGTGGTGAGCCACGATCGCTTTCTGCTCGAGCGCCTTTGCGACCGGGTGATCGAGATCTCCGACGGAAGCGCCCGGCTCGTCGAGGGCGGATACGCGGAGGTCGCCGCGGCGCACGCGCCGGCCTCGGAGCGCGAGGACGAGCGCGTGGGCAAGACCGAGCGCGAGCGCCGCAAGGCGGAGCAGCGCGCGGCGCAGGCCTCCCGGGGGGCAAGCCCCAAGCGCCGCCTGCAAGACGTCGAGCGCCGCCTGGAATCGCTCGAGCGGGAGATCGCGGAGCTCGAGGCGAGCCTGGGGAACCCCGGCGTCCTCCGGGACGGCGAGGCCGCACGCGGCCTGCACCAGCGTCTCAAGCAGCTGCGGGACGAGCAGACCGGGCTCGAGGAGGAGTGGAGCGGGCTCGTCGACCTCGTGTAGGCGGATGGGATTGACAATGCAAGTGAAAGTCATTACCATATGCGTAGCAACGATCGACGAGGAGATCCCATGAGCGCCTTGCAGATGAACCGCACGATCGGCGAGAGCCCGGTCGCCCTGCCCGCTCCCGCGCGCGCGGAGATCGGGGGCGAGCTCGACCGGCTCGTAGCCGACCTCTACGCCGCGTACCACTTTGTGAAGAAACACCACTGGATCGTCGAGGGCCCGCAACGCCAGGAGCTGCACCTGCTGCTCGACCGTCACGCCTCCGAGCTGCTCGCCCACGCCGACGCGGTGGCGGAGCGCTACGTGGACCTGGGCGGCGTTCCGACGTCGTCGCTCGCGGGCCAGAGAGCGCTCCAGAGCGTGGAGGACGAGTCCGAAGGGTGCGCACGGACGCGCGAGATGCTGGCCGGGGACGTGAGGCGCTACGTCGCGATCGCCGAGGAGGCGCGCCGCGGGGCACGCGGCGCGGAGCGGCTCGACGATCTCGGGACGCGGCACCTGCTCGAGGGCATCGTCTTGGCGCTGGAGTCGAAGGCGAACGACCTCGCTGATCACCTCGCCGAGGACACGTTGGCCGGCTGAGTGGACCGCTTCATCGAGAACGCCGGCGTCGCGCTCTGCGTCGAGACGCGGGGCGCGGGGCCCCGCCACCTGCTCTTCGTCCACGGCTGGATCAGCTCTCGGCGAATGTGGTACGACGTGGCCGAGCGGCTCGACCCGCGCGCGTTCACCATGCACCTGTTGGACTTTCGCGGCGCCGGCCGCAGCGACCGCCCGAGCCGCGGCCACGATCTCGATGGGTACGCGAGCGATCTGCGCCGCGCGGTCGAGTCCGTCGATGCGCCGGTGACGGTGGTGGCCCACTCGATGGGCGGCAAGGTCGCGCAGTACGTCGCGCTCGCTCCGCCTCCGAACCTCGCGAGACTGCTGCTCGTCACGCCGGGCAGCGCAAGAGCCTACACCACCAGCGCGCGTCACCGAGCGCTGGCGTTGGAGGTCTTCGGCGCGCGCGCCCGCATCGAGCGCTTTCAACTCGCCGCGATGGCGCGCGAGGTTCCTCCGGAGAGGCTCGAGCGCATCGTCGACGATGCGCTGGTGGCGCAACGGGAGGCGTGGTTCGGGTGGTACGACCACGGCCGCAATCTCGATTTCTTCGATCGCGTCGGCACCATCGCGGTGCCATGCCTCGCGGTGGCGGCGGAGCGCGATCCGCTGGCGCCGCCCAGCCGCGTGAAGCGCGACGTGGCGCAGGCGATTCCCGGGTGTCTCTACGCGATGCTGCGAGGAACCGGGCACAACGTGCCGATCGAGGCGCCGGCGGAGCTGGCGGAGATGGTGGAGCGCTTCGCGTAGCGCGAGTTCCCGCGAGACGAGAAGGAGCGGCACGGCGCAACTCGCAATGAACGCGCATGCGTGCAGCCGTCATCTCGGACAAGAGCGGTCCCGCGGGCGTCGCCGTCAAGGAGTGGCCGGATCCGCAAGCCGGCCCCGGCGAGGTCCTCGTCCGTCTCCGTGCCGCCGCCCTCAACCGGCGGGACTATTTCATCACCGTCGGCCTCTATCCGCGGATTGCGCTTCCCTGCGTCGCGGGCTCCGACGGCGCGGGCGAGGTCCTCGCCGTGGGTGAGGGCGTCACGCGCTGGAAGGCCGGCGATCGCGTCGTCATCCTGCCGGAGATCGGCTGGGGCGACCGCGAGGCGTTCCCGGCGGACGGCTTCCGCATCCTTGGGATGCCCGATCAAGGGACGTTCGCGGAGCACATCGTCGTCGGCACCGATTGCCTCTACCCGATGCCCGCGCACCTCGACTTCGAGCACGCGGCCGCGCTGCCGCTGGCCGGGCTCACGGCGTATCGGGCGGTGGTCTCCAAGGGCGCCGTGTCCGCGGATGAATGGGTGCTGGCCACGGGCATCGGCGGCGGCGTGCAGACGCTTGCGCTGCAATTCGCCAAAGCGCTGGGCGCCAAGGTGGTCGCCACCTCGCGCAGCGACGCGAAGCTCGAGCGCGCCAAGCAGCTCGGCGCCGACGCGGTCTTCAACATCTCGGCCGGCGAGTGGTCCAAGGCGGTTCGCGAAGCCACCGGCGGCGCGGGCGTGGCGCTCGCGGTCGACTCCGTGGGCGGCGAGACGTTCGCGGAGGTGGTGAAGGCCACGGGCAATGCCGGACGCATCGTCTGCTACGGCGCGACGCTCGGCAACTGGACCGTGCCAGCGGCGCTGGTCTTCTTCCGGCAGATCCGGATCGAGGGGACCACGATGGGGAGTCCGCGCGACTTCGCGCAAATGCTCCGGCTCGTGGAGCGCGAGAAGATCGTGCCCGCCGTCGACCACGTCTTCCCGCTCGAGCAGATCGGCGACGCGCTCGGACTGATGGAGCGCTCCGAACAGTTCGGCAAGATCGTCTTGAGGATCGCCTGACATGGCACGCAAGCAGCCTCCCGCCAATCAGGGCAAGCGCGGCGGCATCTCGGGACCGGCCGTCATCGTGACGATCGTCTCGATCCTGATCGTGATCGCGGTGGTGCTTGCCATCCGTCACTCCTACGCCGCGTCGGTGCCGGTGGCGGCACCGGCAGCGACGCCCGCGCCGCAGGGGACGCCCTTGATCCAAGGGACGACGGTCGGCAAGCGCGTCTTTCCCGACGGCGACACGGGCAGCGGGGGCCGCGGCCAGACGGTCGACGGCGTCGCCTGTAACCTCCAGGAGATGCTCGCCGAGCACGATCACGTGCACTTGACGCTTTTCTTCAACGGCAAGCAGGTGGCCGTGCCCGAGTACGTCGGCATCGTGCAGAAGCCCAACGCGCAAGGCTGTCTCTACTGGCTCCACACCCACGACGCCACCGGCATCATCCACATCGAGTCTCCGCAGCCCGACGGCGCCTTCACGCTGGGAGACTTCTTCGACATCTGGGGGCGGGAGCTCGCCCCGGACGACGTGGCCGGGCACATCGGCCCGGTGCACGCCTTCGTCGACGGGATGGCCTACCACGGAAACTTCCGCGCGATACCCTTCGCGCAGCACGAGGAGATCACGCTCGAGGTCGGCAAGCCCGTGGTGACGCCGCCGCTCTACGTCTTTCCGCCGGGAGTCTAGAAGAGCGTTCCTTGACGGACCACCGGCAAGGCCAGGCGGGCGGTCTGCTCGCGCCGCTCGACGCGGCGGCCGCACGGGTTCCGCAGGGCGCGGCGACGCTCTTCCTGCAGGTCGCGCGCGCGTTGAGGGCGCCCGGCGAGCCGCGCCTGATCGACGAGGTCGTCTCCGCGACGCGCGCGTTGCTCCTCGAGACCGCCGGGAACCTGGGAAGCTTCGAGTTGCGCCTCCCGGAGCTCTCGATCCTCGGCATCTGGTTCGCGAGCACCGAGGAGCCGTTCCGGATCCGCGGCGGTGAGGGCCATCGCCGCTGGTCGGCATGGGCGCGCGAGCGCGGCGAGGAGATCGGCGTCTTCAACGTGCGCCTTCCCGTCGAGCACGGGCGCGTCGCGGTCCCCAGCGAGACCTTCGAGGTGCTCCTGGCTACCGGGCTCCTGCTCTAGGGAGGGGCGTGCCCGCGCGCTAACGCCCCAGCAGCCCCGCCGCGTAACGCGCGTCAACCAGGGCCGTCTGTTGGTCGGCGAGCGCCTTCACGAGATTCTGCTGCGCGGAGGTCGCGTTGAGCTGAGCGTCGGCAAACTCGACGGCCGTGCCCACGCCGGCACGGTAGCGCTCTTCGGCGAGGCGGCGATTCTCGTCGGCAAAGGTCACCAGGCGCTTTGCCGCCTCCACGCCGGTGCGCGCGGCCTGGAGGTTCAGGTACGCCTGTTCCACCTGCAGATCGACATCCTGCTCGGCCTGACGGTACGCGAGCTTGGCGTTGCTCAGCTGCGACTCCGCTTGCTGAATGCGGCCGGCGGTCAGGCCGTGGTCGAAGAGCGTCCACACGGCGCTCAGTTGGAGCATGAACTGCGAGTGATAGCCGCTCACCACTTGCGGCTGCGCGTTGCCGGACGAAGCGTCCAACGAGATCGAGGGTGCTTCCTGGGAGCGCGCGACGCCCACGGCGGCCTGTGCCGCGTCGATGGCGAAGTGCGCTGCCTGGAGCTCGCCCCGGTTCTCGCGCGCCGCCTTCTGCAGGGTTTCGAGCGAGAGCTCCGGCACGCTCTGCGCGATCGAGTCCGTCAGCGCCAGGTGCGTCGAGACGGGGTAATCGAGCAGGTTGTCCAGCGAGGACTCGGCGAGGTTCGCCGTGTTGTGCGCGCGGATCGCCGTGACTTGATCGTTGGCCAGCGTCGTGTCGGCTCGCAGGACGTCGGAACGCGCCACGGTGCCGGCGGCGAGAAACTGCTCGGCCTGCGTCACGTGCTGCTGGTCGACGCGCACCGCCTCGTCGGAGACGTCGGCGAGGCGGCGCGTCTCCAAGAGCGTGTAGTAACCATTGGCGACGGCCTGCACGGTGGCGTCAGCCGCCTCGCGTGCCTGTGCCTCGGCGGCAGCCACGCCTGCGGCCGCCTCGCCGACCTGCGAGGCCGTCTTGCCGCCGTCGAAGAGCGTGTAGCTCAGCGAGACGCGTGGATCGTTGGCGTTCTTCAGCCCTTGATCCAGCGTGAGCGGAGACGCGCCCGGGACCAGGGGCGGCAGCGTCAGCGCCGCGAGCGGGTTGGTGTATTGATACTTGTCCGAAAAGACCAGAAAGGGAAACTGCGGCGACCGTGCCTGCCTCAGCTGCGCGATCGACGAGGTGACGCTCTCCTGGGCTTGCCGGTACCGGAGGTTCCCCGTGAGGGCACGGTCGACGGCTTGGTTCAAGGAGAGGGTCACGGTCGACGGCGGCGGCGTCGCGCTCGGCTGGGGCGTGGCGGCGGCTACGAGCACGGTGCCCAAGAGTGCGGTTAGCATGCTTCTCCTTTGGAATCCGCTGCGTTCAAGTCCTCGAAGGCGGTGAACAGCTTCGCCAGCAGGTCGACCAGCTGGCGGCGCTCCTCCGGCGAGAGGACGGCCACGATGCGGCGCACGCGCGTGAAATGCTTCGGCAGGACGTCGGCCATGAGGCGCGAGCCCTTCTCCGTGAGCGTCACGAGCGTCGACCGGCGGTCGCCCGGGTTCGCGGTGCGTTGGACGAGGCCGTCGCGCTCCAGGCCGTCGATCAGCCCCGTCACGTTCGCGCGCGTGGAGAAGAGGAAGTTCCCGATCTCGGAGAGCCGCATCGGCTGATCGCCGCGGGCCCGCAGCACCAGCAGCGCATTGAACTTGGCCGGCGTGAGCCCGTACTCGTCGAACCACTCGCCGGCGCAGGTCTCCATCTGGTGCGCGGTCGTCTTCAGGGCCAGCACCGTCTGGATGGCCAGCTTGTCGAACCCGGGGAGGGAGACGCACGCCTCCAGCATCTCGTCCGGAATGGGGATCACCACGCTGCAACTGCCCGCTGCGGCAGGGGCGCTGGAGTGGTCGTCCGCGGGTCGCGGCGGCGCGTTCATCTGTACGGCTCGGTTCTTTCGGAGGGAGCGCTCCGGAGGCCGGAGGCTCTCTTTACACCCTAAAAGTTTAGTGCTAAACTTTCAACGGGTTAAGTTTAGGAGATGACGACGACCATGTCAAGAGGTTGGCTCCACGCTGGGTTGCTCGCGACGAGCCTCGCCGTGACCGCGATCACCATCATGCCGGCTGAAGCAACGGCCGTGACGCCGACGGCGCCCGGTCCCGTGCCCAGCGCCTCGCCGAGCTCCGCCCCGAGCGCTTCGCCGATGGCCATCCCCCCCGAGGCCGCCAAGGCGCTCGCCCTGCTGGCGCAGCGCAACGCGCCCTTGCAGTCCTACACCTTCGATCTGCGCGTCAAGCTGGCGATGCACACGTTTCCCTGGCTGCAGCCGTATCTCATCGGAAGCGGCACATATCAGAAGCCGGGCCACTACACGATCACCTTCAGGCAAGTGCCGGCCTTGGCCAAGAACTACCAGAAGGTGACCGGCGAGATGCTCGATCCGTCCAATTGGCCCGAGAAGTACGAGATCGCCGTCGGCAAGCGGACCGGCTCCGACGTGGAGCTGATTCTCCACGAGCGCGTCAAGGGCGAGATCACCGAGGCGCGCGCCGTGATCGACACCGCGACGGGCAGCGTCAAGCGCATGCACTTCCTGTACGAGCACGGCGGCACGATCGATCTGGTGCAGCACTCCGCGTCGATCGACGGCTTCGTCTTGCCGGTGGAGCAGGATGCCGAGATCGCGATGCCGGGCTTCAAGGCCACGGGCCACGCCACGTTCGACAACTATCACCTGCAGGTTGGCCACGCCACCGCGGCCACCGACGAGCATCTGGTGCGCGCGGGCGTCAGCTCGCCGTAACGCCGGAGTCTTCTTCGCCGCTCGGCGGCGGAGCCCAACGGCTGCCGGCCGCGTCGAGGCGCACCAGGAGGCCGGCGCGCTCGAGCGCCGCGACGACTTGCGCCATCCGCTCGCGCTCGTGCTTGTTGGGCATGCCGAAGCACTCGAGGGCGACCTCCGTCACCGTGAAGGGTGCGGTGGCGCCGAGGAGCCGCTCGGCGATGAAGGCCTCCCGCAGGTTCGAGCGCTCCGCGAGGCGGAGCAACTCGTCCCCGAGCGCTTCGCGTATCGCTCTTGCGCGCGTATCGCCTCCGCCGGTCATGAGCTCTGCGTACGTGCCCGGGCGCGCGAATCCTACTGGCTGGTCAAATCGAGGAAGACGAGGATCTTCCCCTTGCCCGTGGAGATCTTGAGGCTGTCCCCGCTCTTCACCTTGGCGAAGGAGATCGACGCGCGCACGGCCGCGAGCTCCGTTTTCATGTCGCCGGGCATCACGACCAAGACGTGCTGAGGATCGACCACCTTCTCCACCGTGACGGTATAGGTGCCGTCGGGGATCTGCGAGGGGTCGACGGTGGCATCGGGGGTCGGCGCCGCCGCGGCGACGCCGGCGAAGGCAACGAGGGAGAGTAGGCTAACGACAGCGGCGAGTAAGCGACGCATGCGGATGGCTCCGATGAGTTGTGTGCGGTTAGGGTCTCGGATAGTTTCCGAGGCCCTGGATTGACGGTCCTGGTTACGTTCGGTCCTCGGCGTTTTCCTGCACCGGTGGAGCGCTCGACCATGTTGCCGAGCGTTCGGCCCGGGCCTGGAGCGCCTACGCGGTCTGAAAGTCCTCGGCAGGACGCCACGGAAATTGCGGTGCAACATGGGCTGGTCGGAGGTGCGCGTGGACGAAGGGACGGAGGCGTTGCCGTGGCGGAGGGTGCTCCCCGTCGGCGACGCCGCGATGCTCATCGAGTTCGGTGAGGCGATCGAGGTCGCGATCAACGAGCGCGTCCACGTGGCCGCTCGCGCCGTGCAAGAGCTGATCGCGCAGGGCGAGCTCCCGGGAGTCTGGGGCGTGATTCCGTCGTACGCCACGCTCTTGCTCGAGTTCGATCCGCTGATCACGCCGCGGAACGGAATCGTCGACCGTCTCGCCCGGCGCTTGCGCGCCTCGGCCGGCGGGCCGCCGCCGGCGCGCCGCTTCCGGATACCGGTCTGGTACGACGGAGAGGACCTCGCCGGCGTGGCGACGCGCACCGGGCTCTCGCGCGACGAGGTGGTGGCGGCGCACACGTCCACGGACTATCGGATCTTCACGGTCGGATTCTCGCCGGGACAGCCGTTGTGCGGCATCTTGCCGGAGGCGCTCCGCCTGCCCCGTCGTGGAACGCCGCGCGCGGCCGTGGCGGCGGGGTCGGTGGCGATCGCGGGGCGGCAAGTGACCATCTACCCCACCGCGACTCCGGGCGGCTGGCATCTCTTGGGGAAAACGCCGGTGGTCGCGTTCCGCCCCGAGCGCACGCCGCCGGTCCTCTGGGCCCCCGGAGACGCCCTGCGCTTCTACGAGATCGACCGCGCGCGTTACGACGAGCTCGCGGCCGCCGCGGCGGCCGGCGCGGAGCTGCTCTCGGCCGAGGCGGTCTCGGAGGAAGCTCCGGCATGAGCGGCGTGCTGCGGTTGCGGGTCGTGACCCCCGGACTGGCCACGACCGTTCAGGACCGGGGGCGCCTCGGCTACGAGCATCTCGGCGTGATGGTGAACGGCGCGCTGGACGAGCGGGCCGCCGCGTGGGCCAACCGTCTGGCGGGCAACGACGACGGGGCCGCGGTGTTGGAGATGACGCTGTTGGGGCCAACGCTGAAGGTCGAGTCGGTGGCCGCCGGCGGCAACGGCCGCGCGCAGGGCGCTTCGGCGAGCGCGGCGCTGGCCGGCGCCGATCTCTCGTGCACCTTGAACGGCGAGCGGTGGCCTCCCGGGGAGAGGAGGGAGGTGCGCGCCGGAGACCGCATCGCCTGCGGTCCCGCCCGCCGCGGGGTGCGCGCCTACCTCGCGATCGCGGGCGGCATCGACGTGCCGGAGGTGCTGGGAAGCCGCGCGACGGATGTGCTGGCGGGCATCGGGGGGCTGAACGGGCGCGTGCTGCGCGCCGGCGACGTGCTGCCGGTCGGGGCCCGGGCAGGCGACGGGCGCGCCGGGCGCTATGCCCTCTTCGAGGCTCCGGAGACGCTGATGGAGCGCGAGGTCGTGCGCGTCCTTCCCGGGCATCGCGCCGCCGGCGCGGCGCGCCGCGGCCTGACCCGCCTGGTGGACACCTGGTACCGCGTCGATCCGCGTTCGGATCGCGTCGGGCTCCGTCTGGTCGGGCCAAAGGTTCCCGCCGCCGTTCGCGGCGACGAGATCTCCGAGGGCATGGCGATCGGGGCCGTGGAGATCACCAACACGGGCGAGCCGCTCCTGCTGCTGCGCAGCCGCGGATCGATCGGGGGCTACCCGACGCTGGCGGTGGTCATCTCCGCCGACATCCCGGCCCTCGCGCAGCGCAAGCCCGGCGACCGCCTGCGCTTCGCGCTCGTCGACGAGAGCGAGGCGCTGCGCGCGTGGCGTGAGCAGCGCACCGTGACGCTGCGCGCTCCGGAGTGGGCCGTGGTCGCGCGGGAGACGCTTGCGGGCGAGCCGAGGATCGCGGAGCCGGGCGAACGCGTGGAGCGCGGCTCGGTGCTCGCGATGCTCGAGGTGATGGGGTCGCGGCGCCCGCTGCTCTGCCCGGTGGCCGGCCGCCTCGAGCGCGTCCTCGTCGTGGAGGGCGCGGCGGTGCGCGCGGGAAACGCCGTGTGCGAGGTGCTCGCGGGAGCGTAGATGCGCGACACCGCAGAGGAACGAGAGGGAAGGGACGATGGCCGGACGAGTGGTGGACCTGAACTGCGACATGGGCGAGAGCTTCGGCGCCTGGAAGATGGGGGACGATGAGCGGATGTTCCCGTCGATCTCCTCGGCCAACGTCGCGTGCGGCTTTCACGGCGGCGATCCGCGCGTGATGGCGCGAACGGTGCACGTGGCCAAGGAGCACGGCGTGGCCGTGGGGGCGCACCCGAGCTTCCCGGATCTGGTGGGCTTCGGACGACGCAACCTGAACGTGACGGCCGACGAGGCCCGCACGGACGTCCTGTACCAGATCGGCGCGGTCTTCGCCTTTTGCCGCCGCTTCGGCGTGCCGCTGCAGCACGTGAAGCCGCACGGTCAGCTCAACAACTTGGCGATGACCGACCGGGCGCTGGCCGACGCCATCGTTGCCGGCATCAAGGACTTCGATCCCGCTCTGCTGGTGGTCAGCTACGGCGGCGAGTTCGCCAAGGCGGCGGAGGCGGCGGGGATGCGGGTGGCCTACGAGGTCTTTGCGGATCGCGAGTACAACGCCGACGGCACGCTGGTCTCGCGGCGCTTGCCTGGGGCGGTGATCACCGATCCGGAGCGCGTGGTCGAGCGGGCCGTGGCGATGGTGCGCGAGGGCCGCGTGCGCGCCGTCGACGGCGCCTGGCTCGACATCCCCGTGCACACCATCTGCACGCACGGGGATACCCCCGGCGCCGCCGATCTCGCCGCGCGCCTGCGCGGCGCGCTGCAAAGCGCGGGCGTTCGCATCGCGCCCATGGCCGAGGTTGTCGCGGAGGCGGCTACGGTCCCTCGGTGAGCACCACGAAGCCGTCCGGGCGGATGTAGCGGGCGAAGGCCGCTCGGATCTGCTCGGCCGTCGTCGCCTCGATGTGCCGGGCGGTGATGGCGGGCTCGTCGAGCGGCTCCCCTTCGATCGAGCGCAGCAGCAAGCCGCCCGCAATCGCATCCTCGGCCGAGGCGTCGACGATGGTACGCCTCAGCAGTGAGGCCTTGGTCAGGGCCAGCTCTTGCGGCGGAACGGGCGTGAGCTGCATCTGCTTCAGGTCGCGATCGACCAGCGTGCGGGCCTCCGCCGAGTTCTGCGGCGAGGACGCGTAGGTGATCTGGAATCTCGAGCGCGTCTCACCGATCGAAAGGTCGGTGTCGACCATGTAGACCAGCCCGGCATTCATGCGAAGATCGCGGAAGAGTCGGCTGGTGAGAGGGCCGGCATCGCCGCCTCCCAAGACGGCGTTCCCCAGCGAGAGGGCGTAGCGCGCCGGATCGCTGCGCGTGATCGGGACGAGCTCGGAGAGCGTGACGGCATCCTGCTGCATCGTTTGAGGGGTGATCTTGATGCTGCCGGCCGCGTTCAAGGGCACGGGCGGATAGGTGAGATCGGGTTTGGGGCCGCTCGCGTGCCAGCTGCCGAAGGCGCGCTCGACGGCGGCGCGGGCATGCTCCGGCGTGACGTCGCCGATGACCACGATGGTCGTGAGATCGGGGCGGAACGTCTGAGCGTAGTACGCCTTCACCTGATCGAGGGAGAGCGCCATGATGCTTTGCGGAGTGGCCTCGCGCAAGGCGGGATCTCCGGTGGGCAGCAGCTTCGCATCGAGCTGATGGAGCGCGATGACGTGGGATCCCGAGAGCGCCGCGGCGGCGTTGCCGGCGGCCTGGCGTTGCGCGGCTTCGAAGCTGGCGGCGTCGAAGCGGGGATGGAGCTCGTTGTCGGCAAGGAGCGTGACGCCCCGATCGAAGGCGCCGCTGGTCAGCTGCAGCGAGAAGCGCGAGCCGCCGTCCTCGCGCGCCGCGATCGCGTCGAGCTTGCGTTGGAACGCGTCGCGATCCAGCGTGGCGGTGCCGTAGTCGAAGACGTTCTCCAGCACGGAGGCGACCCCGTCCTCACCCGGCGGCTCCTGGAGCGGCGGCTGGATGTCGATGCCGCCGAAGACGTAGACCGAGTGCGAGATCGTCTCCGGCTGGACGATCAGCCGGATGCCGTTGGGAAGCGTGCTGACCACGGGGTGCGCCGCGGGTGCCGGCGCGGGCATCTGCGAGACGACGCTCTGCGCCCAGGACGGCAGGGTGACGTTGTTCGCGGCGCGCTGCGGGAGCAGCGTCTCCTTGGGCTTCTCGGGGGCGTGCGCGCCGGCGCGATAGGTGGGCGTGAGCGCCCCCACGATCGCGTGGGCCGGATTGAAGTAACGCTGCGCGATGCGGTCGACGTCGGCGCGCGTCACGCCCTGCAGGAGCGCGACTTCGTGCTCGATCGAGGGTTCCTTGTCGACGGCCAGCACGTCGGACCAATCGCTGGCCAGCTCAGTGATGGAGTTGCGGCTCAGCTGCTGATCCGCGATGACGCGCCGCTTGGTGGCCTCGAACAAGTCCGCCGGCACGCCTTCGCGCGCATAGCGCGCCGTGATCGACTCGAGGCGCTCGGTCATCGCCCAGGGATCCTGTCCGGGCGCGATCGCGGCGACCGCGAAGCAGAGCTGGCCTTGAGGCAACGCGGCGTCGGCCTGGAATCCTGAGCCGATGGCCAGCCCGCTGGCCGTCAACCCGCGCAACGCGCCGCGCTCGCTGTTCAGCACCGCCTGGAGCAGGAACGAGGCGACGTAGTCCTTGCTGTCGCTGCCCGGGAGGCGGTAGGCCACGACGGCCAGCGGATAGGGGAGGGTGGTCGTCTTCCGAATCAGCGTGCGCTTGATGGTCGGAAGCTTGTACGAGGGCTGGGTGGGAATCGCGCGGCGCGGGATGCTCTCGAAGAGGCCCCGGACCTGTGCGAGCGCCTGCTGCGGATCCACGTCTCCCGCGATCACCAGGATCGCGTTGTTGGGTGCGTACCATGTGCCGTTGAACGCTTTGATATCGGCGCCCGTCAAGCGGTCGAACGATGCCTTCGTGCCCACGGGGTCGCGCGCGAAAGGCGTGCCGGCGAACATCTTCGCGCGTACCGAGTTGAAGAAGTCGGCGCCGGGCTGCGACTCGTCCATCGCGACTTCCTGCTCGATCGCCCCGCGCTCGTCGTCCCACTGGCTCTGTGCGTCAAGCACGTCGCGCATGCGGTCGGATTCGATGTGGAGCACGACGCTCAGATCGCTCGACGGCACGGTGAAGAGGAACTGCGTGACCGTCGGGCGGGTGAACGCGTTGTAGTCGCCACCCAGGGCCGTGGCGATGGTGTTGAGCTGATCCGTGGAGACGTTCGGCGTGCCGCGGAACATCATGTGCTCCTGCGCGTGCGCCATGCCGGAAAACTTCGCGGGGTCGTCGCCCGAGCCCACGAGGTAGGAGACCTCGGTGGCAACCACCGGCGCGAGCGTGTTGCGGACGATGAGGACGCGCAGGCCGTTGGAGAGCGTCGCACGCAGGATGCCTTGCTCCGCGCCGGCGGCGTTGGCTGGTCGCGGGACGGCACCCGAGAGCGCAAGGAGAAGAAGCGACAGGACGAAGGCGAGCGTACGCATGAGGCTGCTCTGCGTTCGCGCACGCGCAGGGGCTCCCTCTTTGGTTCAGGGGCGCCGGATCACGCAGGTTGCGTCGGCTTCGACGAAGACGCACCCCGCGGCGTCGGCGATCTCGGCGCGAGCGGTGCCGACGTGCTCGCCGAGATCGACCACGTGCGCGCGGCAGGTCAGCACGCCGTTCTCGCTCGTGAAGGGACGCGCGAAGCGCAGCGTGAGCTCGATGATGGAGGGGCGGTCGCCGTCGACGAGGAGCGAGCGGAAGGCACCATCGCACACCGAGTCGAGCAGCGCGGCGCTCAAGGCGTGAATCGTCGAGGGATCCGCGTCGCACGCGGCGTCGAGCGCTCCCGAGAGGGAGACGCCGCCGTCCTCGAGGCGGATCTTTGAGAATCCCAGCCGTCGGGCCGCCTCCGGGAGCCCGAGGTCGAACGGTTCGATGGTCGTCATCCTTTCGTAGGTGCCCCTCGAGCGCTCGCGTCAGGCGTTACGCCGCGCGCGTACGCGACGAGGCGGCCGGGGCGGAAACCGCTCGGTCACAACGAGGCAACCGTTCGTTCAGCCGCCGCGGGCGTCCTGTGCGGCGGAGCGCGCCCCCGTGAAGATCTCCGCCTCCATCATCCCGTACTCCTCGGAGTACCGAAGCGTGAAGCCCAGCCGCCGCGCCACCTCCTGCATGCCGCCGTTCTCGCGCAGGATGTAGCCGACGACTCTGCCGATGCCTTCCTTCGGCGCCAACTCGACCAGCCGGCGCAGCAGCTCCGTGCCGATCCCGCGATGCTGGTATTCGTCGCTGACCAGGACGGCGAACTCCGCGCTGCGTCCGCCGTGCATGCGCACCAGGCGCCCGACGCCGACGATCGCGGGCGTGGGGCCTTCCCGCACCGCGACGAGGGCCATCTCGCGGTCGTAGTCGATGAAGCAGACGCGGCTGAGGCGCTCGTGGCCCACGCGCTCGCGCAGCGAGAGCACATGCGCGTACCGGAAGTAGACGCTCTGCTCCGAGACCGTGTCGTGGAACGTCCGCATCATCGGCTCGTCTTCGGGGCGCACCGGACGGACCGTCAGCGTCTCGCCGCCGCTCATGCGCCACGTATCGACGTACTGCACCGGGTAGGGGCGGATCGCCAGCGGGGGTATCTCCTCGGCGGTCGTCTGCGGCGGGTGCAGCTCGACGCGCGCGTCGAGGGCGAGGAGCGTTCCCGGCGCGGCCAGCAGCGGGTTGATCTCGATCGAGCGGATCCAGCGCTGATCGGCGACCAGATAGCTGAAGCGGACCAACAGATGTTCCAGCGCTTCCACGTCGATGGCAGGCTCGCCGCGCGCGCCGGAGAGCGCCTCGAAGATCCGCGTGCGCTCCATCAGGCGATGGGCGAGCGTCGTGTTGAGCGGGGGAAGGCCAAGCGCGCGGTCCCCGATCGCCTCGACCAGCCGGCCGCCGTGACCGAAGGCGAGCACCGGGCCGATCTGCGCGTCGAGCGTCGCGGCGACGAAGAGCTCGTAGCCCTCGTCCGTGACCATGGGCTGGACGCTCACGCCGTCGAAGTCCGGCGCGGCCACCCTGGACTCGATCCGCGCGAACGCCGCGCGCACCTCGTCGGCGTCGCGCAGCCCGAGGCGCACTCCGCCGGCGCTGCGCTTGTGGGCGATGGTGTGCGATTGCAGCTTGAGGACCACGGGGTAGCCCAGCTCCTCCGCCAAGCGCGCCGCCTCTTCGGCGGTCGCGGCGACCCGCGTCTCGACGGTGGGAATGCCGTAGCACGCGAGGAGGCGCTTCGATTCCCCCTCGCTCAGCAGCGTGTGGCCGGCTGCGCGCGCACGGGCGAGAATCGCCTTCGCGTCCCCCGCGGCGGAGGTGCTCTGGATGCGGTCGTCGGGGGGGAGCGGCGTCTCGTAGAGGGCGCGCAGGTTCTCCTCGTACCGCCACTGGTAGTTGAACATCCGGGCCGCGGTGTCGGCGTAGGCGAAGGTGGGGATCGCCGCCCGCTTGAGGATCGAGGCTCCCTCGGCGACCTCGAGGCCGCCCATCCAACTCGCGAGGATCGGCTTGGCCGCCGTGCGAGCGAACGATGCCAAGCGTTCCGCGATGGGCGTGGCCTCGGCGAGTCCCTGCGGCGTCATCACCACCAGGATGCCGTCGACGTCGTCGTCCTGCGCCACGATCTCGAGCGCTTTGCCGTAGCGGGCGGCGTCGGCGTCGCCCAGGACGTCCACGGGGTTGCCGTGGCTCCATGGCTCGGGAAGCGCCTCGTCGAGCGCGGACCGCGTGGCCTCGGAGAGATGGGCGAGCGTGCCGCCGCCGGTGACCAAGGCGTCGGTGGCGAGGACGCCGGGGCCGCCGGCGTTGGTGACGATGGCCAAGCGCTTGCCGTGCGGGCGCGGCTGCTTGGCGAGGACGTCGGCCATGTTGAAGAGGTCGGCGATCGACTCTACGCGCAGGAGGCCGCAGCGCCGGAACGCGGCATCGACGGCGTCGTCCTTGCCCACCAGCGCTCCGATGTGCGAGGCGGCGGCGCGGGCGGCCTCTTCCGTCCGCCCCGCCTTGAGCACGATGATGGGCTTGGCGCGCGCCACCTCGCGCGCCGCGGAGACGAACGCGCGCACGTCGCCCATGGACTCCATCGCCAGGACGATGGCGTGCGTGCGCGGATCCTCGCCGAAGTAGGTGATGAGATCGCCCCAGCCGACGTCGAGCATCGACCCGATCGAGACGAAGGCGCTGAAGCCGACGTGCTGCTCGATCGACCAGTCGAGGATCGCGGAGCAGAGCGCGCCGCTTTGGCTGATGAAGGCCACCGAGCCCGGCTGCGGAGATGCCCCCGCGAACGTGGCGTTGAACTCGTTCCACGGGCGCATCACGCCCAGGCAGTTCGGGCCCACGATGCGGATCTCGCCGCGCGCGGCCTCGTGCAGGATGCGGCGCTCCAGCTCGGCTCCGGCGGCGCCGACCTCGCGGAAGCCCGCGGAGATCACGATCGCCCCGCGGACACCCGCGTCGGCGCAGGCGCCGATCAGCTCGGGGACGCTCGGTGCGGGGGTGACGACCACGGCGAGATCCACGGGCTCGGGCACGGCCCCGATCGAGGGATAGGCCTTGATCCCCATGACGCTCTCGTGCGCGGGCGTGACGGGGAAGACCGTGCCCCCAAACGGGTGACCCACGAGGTTCCGGAGGACGGCGCGTCCGATGCTCCCCGGGCGCTCGGTGGCGCCGATGACGGCCACCGTGCGCGGGGCGAAGATGGCGTCCAGTCCCCGCGGCCGCTGCTTCATGGGGACACGCTTCGCGCTGACTGCCGTGGGGCCATGCGAGATCCGGCCGCCGGGGGCGCCGAAACGCGGGAGGGACCGGATTGCTCCGGTCCCTCGATGCGCCCGCGCCTTCGCGAAAGCTATTTCGGGCGCGTCATCTCCTTGGGAACGACGAACGCGTCGAAGTCCTCGCTGGAGACGTAGCCCAGCGCGAGAGCCGCTTCCTTGAGCGTGCTCTTCTCGTGGTGCGCCTTCTTCGCGATCTCGGCGGCCTTGTCGTAGCCGATCTTCGGAGAGAGGGCGGTGACGGTCATCAGCGACTGGTGGAGGTACTTGGCGATGACCTCTTCGTTGGCTTGCAGACCTTCGACGGCGTGCTCGCGGAACATGGTGCATGCGTCGCGCAGCAGCGTCGTGGAGTGCAGGAAGTTGTAGATCATCACCGGGTTGAAGACGTTGAGCTCGAAATTGCCCTGCGATGCGCCGAAGCTGATCGCGAGATCGTTGCCGTACACCTGGCAGACGACCATCGTCATCGCCTCGGACTGGGTGGGGTTGACCTTGCCCGGCATGATCGACGAGCCCGGCTCGTTCTCCGGCAGGACCAGCTCGCCGATGCCGGCGCGCGGGCCCGAGGCCAGCCAGCGGATGTCGTTGGCGATCTTCATGAGGGCGGCGCCCAGCGTCTTGAGTGCGCCGGAGGCGAAGACGAAGTCGTCGTGCGAGGCGAGCGCCGTGAACTTGTTGGGATGCGAGCGGAAGGGAAGCCCCGTCAGCTCGGCGATCTTCTTGGCGGCGCGCTCAGCGAACTCCGGATGCGCGTTGAGCCCGGTGCCGACCGCGGTGCCTCCGATCGCGAGATCGTAGAGGTGGTTGAGCGCCTCCTTGCAGGCGGTCATGCCGCGATCGAGCTGCGTGACGTACCCCGAGAACTCCTGGCCCAGCGTCACGGGCGTGGCGTCCTGCAGATGCGTGCGGCCGACCTTGACGATGTCCTTCCACTGCTTGGCCTTCGCGTCGAGCGCGTCGCGCAGCTTCTGGACGGCCGGGAGCATGTCGTTGAGCGCCTCGGCCGCCGCCATGTGCATCGCGGTGGGGAACGTGTCGTTCGACGACTGCGACATGTTGACGTGGTCGTTGGGGTGGACGGGCTTCTTGCTGCCCATCTCGCCGCCGGCAAGCTCGATGGCGCGGTTCGAGATCACCTCGTTCACGTTCATGTTCGTCTGCGTGCCCGAGCCGGTCTGCCAGACGCGCAGCGGAAAGTGCGCCTTGAGCTTGTTCGCGATGACTTCGTCCGCGGCGCGGACGATGAGATCGGTCTTCTCCTTGTCGAGCTTGCCGAGGTCGTTGTTGACCAGCGCGCAGGCCTTCTTGAGGACGCCCATGGCCTTGATGACCTGACGCGGCATCACGTCGCGCGGCCACTCGGCGTCTCCGATGTCGAAGTGGATCAACGAGCGCGCCGACTGCGCGCCGTAGTACTTGTCGGAGGGGACGTCGATCTTGCCCATCGAGTCGGTCTCGACGCGCGTCTTCACGGCCCCGTTCGTCAGATTGGTGGTGCTCATCGTACTCGTATATTCTCCCCTGGAGGCCCGTTTCAGCCTCGACTTATGTCGCAGGACCGGCGGTTCGGTCCCAAACGCGGCCGGAGGCGGCGAAGGCGTTGAGGTTGGCTGCCAGCATCTCCAGCTTGCGCCGGATCTGGCCCGCCGTCCAGCCGCTGGTGTGGGGGCTCATGATCACGTTCTCGAGCTCGCCGAAGGGAAGCGACGACGGCGCGGCCGGGGCCCCGGGGCGCTCGGGATAGCGGTACCACACGTCGAGGGCGGCTCCGGCGATTCGTCCGTCGCGCAGGGCCTCGAAGAGCGCCTGCTCGTTCACGATGGGTCCGCGGGCGACGTTCACCAAGACGGCGTCGCGCTTCATGAGGTCCAGCCGGCGCGCGTCGATCAGGTCGCGCGTCAGCGGGGAGAGCTCGCAGCAGATCGCGATGGCGTCGGAGGAGGCGACGAGATCGTCGACCGCGCCGGAATCTCCCAGGGGGCCCACGGCGTCGAGGCCGGGCTCGGAGCGCGCCCGGTCGGGGTGCAGCGTGAGCGCGCGGGTAGTCATGCCGAAGGCCGCGGCCCGGCGCGCCACCTCGCGCCCGATGCCCCCGAGGCCGAGGAGCCCGAGCGTGGAGCCGTGGAGCTCGCCGATGCGTCCGCGTCCCGACCAGAACCCGTGGTGCCACTCGCCCCGGCGGAGCGCCCGGTCGCCCTGGAGCAGCTGCTGGCGCAACGCCACGAGCGCGCCGATCACGTACTCCGCAATCGGGATCTCGTGACCGCCGCCGTTGGCCAGCTGGACGCCCGGGGGCAGCGCCTCGCGATCGATGCGGTCCGTGCCGGCGGCCGGGCACTGGAGCAGGCGCAGGCGCGGGCAGAGCGCGGCCATCGCGCGGTCGAACTGCGAGGCGATCACGATCTGCGCCTCGGCCAGCTCGCGGCGGAGCGCCTCCTGATCGTCGGCGGGGACCACGACCAGCCTCAAGGGTGAGTCCAGGAGCGCGGCCAGCTCCTCGTTGCCGAAGGGCATGAGCGAGACGACTTTCACGTGCCTCCTTCCCCGCTCCCGCGGTTCGTCTTGCGAAAAGCGCCGGCGCTCGTCGGCTGCGCAGGAAGGCGCGCCGGTCACTCGCAAAGGGGTACGCCGGCCGGCGTTGGTTGCCTCCGTTTCCCGTTGTCGAGAGAGGTTTCGAGGCTGTGATGAATCCCGACGAGTTGACGCAACTGCACGCGCAGCACGTGCTCACGCCCTGGGTCGCCATGGGGTCGCACCGGTGGCCGATGATCGTGCGCGGCGAGGGCTCCTACCTCTTCGACGCCGAGGGCAAGCGCTATCTCGATTTCGCCTCCGGCCTGATCTCGGTCAACTTGGGCCACGGCCATCCCAAGGTGGTGGCGGCGATCCAGGAGCAGGCTGCGCGCCTCTGCTACGCCGCCCCGTCGTTCCTCAACGACAAGCGGGCGGAGCTGGCGGCCGAGCTCTCGCGGCTGGCGCCGTGGAGCGAGGGAGCGCGCGTGCACTTCACCACGGGCGGCGGCGAGGCCAACGAGGACGCCGTCAAGATCTCTCGGATCGTAACGGGGCGCTACAAGATCCTCACCGCCTACCGCTCGTTCCACGGCTCCGCTCCGGGCGCCGGCTCGCTGACGGGAGAGAACCGCCGGTATCCCAACGAACCGGGAATCCCCGGCGTGGTGCACTTCTGGGCGCCCTTCCCGTACCGCAGTCCCTTCCACACCACCGATCCGCGCGAAGAGACCAAGCGTGCCCTCGAGCACCTGGAGCTGGTGATCTCGTACGAGAACCCCGAACGCATCGCGGCGGTGCTGCTCGAGCCCGTTGTGGGGTCGAACGGCGTGATCGTCTATCCCGAGGACTACTTGCGCGGCGTGCGCGAGGTCTGCGACCGTCACGGCATCTTGTTCATCGCCGACGAGGTGATGACGGGGTTCGGGCGCACGGGCGAGGTCTTCGGTCACAAGCGCTTCGGGTTCGTTCCCGATCTCGTCACCTTCGCGAAGGGGGTCACCTCGTCGTACGTGCCGCTCGGCGGCGTGCTGGTGCGCGAGTCGCTGGCGACGTACTTCGACGACCGCCCGATGATGCTCGGACACACCTATTCCGGCCACCCGCTGGCGATGGCCGCGGGCGTGGCCACCTTGCGCGCCTATCGCGAGGCGGGACTCTACGAGCGGGGCCGCGAGATCGAAGGCTGGCTGCGCCGCGGCCTCGAGGAGCTGCAGCGCAAGCACTCCGTGATCGGCGAGGTGCGCGGCGTGGGCGCCTTCTTCGCCATCGAGCTGGTGAAGGACCGCGCCACGCGCGAGCCGCTCGTCGAGTGGCAGGGGAAGAGCCAGGGACCGATGCCCGCGTTCTTCGTTGAGCTCCGCAAGCGGGGCGTCTACACGTTCGGGCGCTACAACGTGGTCGTGGCGGCGCCGCCGCTGACCGCCAAGCAGTCAGAGGTGGACGAAGGGCTCGCGGCGCTCGACGGCGCGTTGAGCTCGCTGGCCGTGACGGCGTAACCGCTCCGCATCAGCCGGTTCTCGCGCTTCTGGCGGCGGCCGCGCCGAGGTCGAGGAGCGTCGGCTCCGTCGCGCCGCGCAACAGCTCGATCGCGGCGCGCGCCACGCGCTCGTGCTCGGCGAGGTCGCCGGGGTCGCCGAACGTCTTGCCGCGCTCGTGGCGCGCGATCACCACGCGCGGGAGCCCCTCCAGGGGCGCGCGCAGGTTGCCGACCACGACCGTCGGGATGCCGGCGGTCTCGATGGCGTCGACGACCAGACCGGCCGTCGTGTGGCAGATGGGTCAGACCGGGACCAGCAGCGCGGCGTTCGCGCCGTCGGCCCGGACCTGGGCAACCATCTGCGGAATCGTCTGATTGAGCAGATTCGGCCAATCGAACGTGTAGCCGCTCCACGAGAGGACGTGCTCGGTGGTCTGCACGCCAAGCGCCGCCAGCGCGCGGCGCGGCAAGACGACCTCCGGGTCCTCGCGCGCGAACGTGCGGTCGTAGTGCTCGTGCGCGAACGCGACGCGCTCGTCGGGGAGGTCATATGGGAAGGCGCGCCAGGACGAGTCGCCGAGCAGCGAGGTCTCGTTGAACGGCGCCTGCGTCTGCGCGTCGTACGCCCCCGATGACGTGAGCAGCGCCAAGCGCAGAGGCTCTTCGGGGCGCCTGACCGAGAGGACGGGGCGCTCGGGCATCGGCAAATGGCGCCGCGCCTCCTTGTAGTTCGGCGGATCCTGCGCGAGCCAGGCGAGCGCGGCGGGAAGCCACGCTGCCCAGCGTTCCAGATAGTGATCCCGCTGCACGTAGCCTCTCTTTCCGCGACGGGGCCGCACCGTTGCCATGCCGTAACCGCGCGCGCGGCGTCTGGGGTTGCGCCCGCGGGGCATTGCTACGCTCGATGGAAACGATGCATCGACGCTCGCGCGCGTTCAGCTTGGTGGAGTCCTTGGTGACCCTTGGCGTGGTGAGCCTCGTGGCGTTCGCCGTCGTGCCGGCGCTCCATGCCTCGGCTGTGACGCCCCGTTCCGCCGAACGCCGAGACGCGGCGCTGCGCGTCGCGCGCAACGTCCTCGTGCGGGTACGCGCGGCCACGGCCTACGACGCCGGGGCCGTGGCCGCCATCGCGGCGGCGCCTCCCGCCACCTGGACGGCGTCCGTCGAGGATCCGCGCGGGGGAGCGGCGTTGAGCGCGACCGTCTCGACCTCGAGCGCGAGCGGCATCCTCTCCGTGAGCGTGGCCTTGGCAGGCGAGCGCGTCTCGTTGACGGCGCCGCTGCGCGTGCAGGCGCCGCCGCCGGGCGCCGTGCTGAACCCGAGCGGCTACTGAAGCGCGATGCTGGCCCAAGCGCTGGTCGTGCTCTCGGTTCTCGCGCTTCTGACCGCGTCGGTGGCAGCGGGAACCTCGGCCGCGGCGCACGTAGCCATCCGGCGTCTGGCCCTGCGCAGCGCGGACGGAGAGCTGGAGCGTGCCCGTCAGGCCACCGTCGACGTCGTAGCCGTGCAAGTGCGGCAACGGGGCGCCGATGCCGCGTTCTCCGCGCCGACGCCGTTGCCGGCGCAACCGGCATGCGCCGCCCAGGCGCCCGCCGTGCCCTGTCCCCTCACCGCCGCGGCGACGGTGACGATCACGGGCGAGAGCGCGGCGCTCTCCGGCGGGGCGGTCACCGCCGCGGCGCTGCAGCGCAATCCCGGCGTGGGGGAGCGCAGGATCGCCGCGCGGATCACCGCGACGGTCCGCGGCGGCGACGGCACCGTTTTGGCGACGCGCACGCAGGCTGTCACGCTGCGCACGCTGGCCGCGGCGCCGTATGCCGTGCTGACGGGGGCGCTCGACGCCGCAGGGGGCGCCGATGCGGCGCTCGAGGGCGACAGCGCCGGCTCGGTCTCCGGGGACGACACCCGGATCCACGCGGTGCTCGTCTGCCGCGACGGCGGCAGCGGCGCGGCATGTGCCGGCGCGACGCCGCGCCCGGTGGACGTCTACGCCGACCAAGCGTGGGATCCCGGCAACGGGGCTCCCGCCGGCTGGATGCCGTAGCGCGTGCGCAGTCCGGCGTTCACGCTCGTCGAAGCGGTGGTCACCGTCGCGCTGGTGGTGCTCCTGATGACCGCGGCGGCGACGCTCGCGCTGGGCAGCCGTCCGTTCGCGTTGCGCGACGCCGAGGATCGCGTCGCCGCCATGCTGGATGCCGGGCGCGCGCTCGCCGCGGAAAGCGGCGACGGCGCGACGCTGGTCTTCGCGCCCGGGCCCTCGGGTGCGGGGACGGCGCTGGCCCTCTATCGCCACCGGCCGAGGCCGGGCGTCGCGCTCGAGCCCGCCGGCGTCGAACGCTACGCCACAGCGGTTCGGGTCTCGCTCGAAGCTCCGGCGGTCAGCGCGCCGTTTGCGATCTTCGTGGACACCGGCGGAAGCGTCTCCGCCGCGGCCTGGAGTCCGGACGCCGGGCCGCTGAGCAGCGAGCCGCCGTGCAACGGAGCGCTGCGGTTCGCGTTCGCCGACGGATCGCGCGTCGAGCGCCGGAGCGTGCCGTGCGCAGAGGCGACGCTGCGCTGAGCGGCGCGATCATGCCGCCGCGGCGGCCGCACGCTGCGCGCGCAGCAGATGCCTGGCGGTAAGCGCCGGAAGGACGCCCAGCAGGACCACCGCCGAGAGGACGTGCCATGCGAGGGCGAAGCCCGCTCGGTCGACCAGCGCGCCGAAGAGCGGGGGCGCGAGGGCCCCCGCGCCGTAGATCGCGGTGAGCCCCACGCCCAGCGAGCTTCCCGCGCGCTCGGGGCCGCCGATCTCCGCCTGCACCGCGGCGAAGAGACCGTTCCATGCCGCGGCCGAGAGACCGAGCACCGCCGCCACGCCGAGCGCGGCGGGAGCCGACGGATGGCGCAGCGCCGCGAGCCACAGCATGCCGGCTGCGGCGATGACGCAGAGCACGGCCATCGGCGCCATGCGGTCTCCGCCGAAGACGCGGTCGCTCACCGTTCCCCACAGAAGCCGTCCCACGGCGGCCGCGGCCTGGACCACGGCCAGCGCCGCCGCCGCGAGCTGGATGCCCGCGTGGGCGCGCGAGATGAGCGAGAGCGCGAGGAAGGAGATGACCACGTACTGCGCGCTGACCAGGAGGCCGCACGTCGCGTTGACGGCCAGGCTCTCCGCGCTGCGCGCGATGCGCAGCATGCCGCGCCAGAGCTCGCCGAGCGGCTGGGCCGAGACGTGCGCCGCGCCATCGGGACTGCGATACGCCAAGGCCGCGGCGGTGGAGAGCGCGATGCAGAGCAGGCCGCCGGCGGCAAGGGCCCACCGGTAGCCCGCGTGCGATGCGACGAGCGGCAGCAGCAGCGTCCCGACCAGTCCGCCGACGGGAACTCCGGTTTGACGGACGCCCATGGCAAAGCCGCGATCCTTGGTGAACCAGAGCAGCACCGCGCGCCCGCCGGCCGGCGTCGACGCGCCGTATCCGATGCCGAAGACGAAGAGCCAGAAGACGAGCCAGCCGTATGACGGCACCAGCGATGCGCCCACGAGCGCCAGGCCGGTGGCGACACCGGTCGAGAGAATGACGGCGCGCTCTCCGAAGTAGTCGACCGCGATGCCCGAGAGGGCCGTGAACGCCGCGGAGCCCGCGGACATCGAGGCCACGGCGATGCCCACGTGGGCGTGATCGAGCGCCAGCGCGGCGGCGATGAACGGGACGAGCGCGCCGATGCCTTGCTGCACGAGCGAGGTGGACGCCTGGACCACGAGCGTGAGGAAGAGGACGACGTAGCGCGTCTGGATGCGCATGAATCCAGAGTATACGCTTGCGCGGGGCGCAGGCGCAACCGCGGGCGTCGCATACCCGAGACGACGCGCCGCGCAGGGCGCGCGGGGCGCGCGGCGAACGCCCGCGCATGCATGTCGAGGTGATGGGAGAGCAGATCGCTTACGTCGAGTCGGGAGGCGGTGAGGCGATCCTCTTCCTGCACTCGCTGGGTGCCTCGAAGGTCATCTGGGAGCGGCAGATCGGTCATCTCGCGGGGAGATACCGCTGCATCGCGGCGGATGCGCCGGGCCACGGCGCCTCGACGCGCCGCGAGCCGATCGACGGCGAGCGCATCGTGGAGGCGCACGTCGCTCTGCTCGACGCGCTCGGGGTCGACCGCGCGCACGTGGTGGGCGTCTCCATGGGCGGCTGCTGGGCGATGCAGATGTGGCGCGCTCATGCGCGGCGGATCCGGTCGCTGGTGCTCTGCGACACGTTTGCCTCGATGGCCGATCCGGAGGCGCCGGTGCGCGCAAGGGCGGAGACGCTCGCCGCCATGGAGATGGACGCGTTCGGGCGCGAGTACGCGCAGGCGGTCTTCAAGGGCGCGCCCACCGAGCAGGCGCGGCGCGACCTCGCCGATGCGGTGGCGCAATGCTCGAAGGAGGCGTATCTCGAGACGGCGCGCGCCTGCTACGCCTCGAACGCCGAGGATCTGCTGGCTCGGATCGCCGTTCCGACCCTGGTGATCACCGGAGCTCTGGACGACCGCATTCTCCCCACGCACTCGGAGCACATCGCCGCGCGGATTCCCGGCGCGCGCTTGGCGGTGATTCCGGGGGCGGGGCACTTGCCGCAGCTCGACAATCCCGCGGCCTTCGACGCGGCGCTCGACGCGTTCTACGCGAGCCTGTGAGGAGAAGGGGAACGTGATGCAAGAAGGTCTGCCGCCCGTACGGCGGTACGCGACGTGGCTGGCCGTGGTGCGGATCTACGCCGGTGCCTTCTGGCTCATCCACGGCATCCTGAAGATCGCGGGCGGGTCGTTCGCCGGCCCCGGCGGCGCGATGACGCGGATGGTCGGCGGCTTCGCCGCGCGCACCACGGGGCCGTATCACGCCTTTCTCACGGGCGTGGTGCTCACCCACGCCACGCTCTTCGGCGGCTTGGTGGAGTGGGGTGAGACGCTCGCCGGCGTCTCGCTGCTGCTGGGCCTGTTCACGCGCTTGGGCGGCGTGGTGGGCATCTTCCTCGCGCTCAACTACTGGCTGGCCAAGGGGGCCTATGCCGCGCCGGGCGACTACACGGCCTACGAGATCGTCGCCGCCGTGCTGAGCGCGATCAACGTCGTGCTGCCGACGGGGCGCTTCTTGGGGCTGGACGCCGCGCTCGGCACGCGGCGCCGGAGATGAGCCACGGGCTGCGCTACGAGGAGAGCGCGGCGTGGAGATCGCTGCGCCGCATCCCTCCGTCGTAACGACGCCCGCCGATCACCAGCGCCGGCAGGTGGTGCACGTCGAGGTCGTCAGCGAGCTGGGCGTCGCTCTCGAGCGTGAGCACGACGTCGGCGGAGGCCAGGTCGCGCTCGAAGCGATCGACGTCCAATCCGAGGAACCGCGCGCGGTGCGCGAGTCCCGCCCGGTTGAGCGAGATGGTGCCCGTGAGGAGCAGGCGATGGTAGGGCCAGAAGGCGCCCTGCCGCCCCGCGGCTTCCAACGCCGCGGCCGTCTCGCGGCGCCGCATGCCGTCGAAGCCCGCCGGCGCGGCGTAGTGGATGTAGCGCACCCGAGCGGCGCCTTCGCGGACGAGCGCCTCGAGAACGGGGAGCACGGCGCGGTACCCGGGATCGAAGACGTCGCCGAATGCCAGGACCAGCGGGGCATCCGGCGGGCCGAGATCGCGGTGGCACTTCACGAGCGAGTACGGTGGAGCGAGCCGTATGCTGAAAGTTTCCATGTGCCAACTGTACCCGTCCGGAGGCGTCCGGCGCATCAGCCAAGCGTTGCGGCTCGGGCGCGTGCCGTTGTCCGCCTCGTGAGAAGCACGCGCCGCCATCGGCCAAAGGGCTAATGTTCGATGCCGCGGGCTAGCCGGTCGGCGCGACTTCCGGAAAGCCGCGGTGGCCCGAGCGAGGCGTCCGAACCGGCACTGTCCCACGGCGCCGGCGCATGGCAGAATCGTCTCATGTCGAGCGCACCCAGCCCCCGCATTCGCTTGCAGCGCAAACCCGACCGCGGCCTCTACGAGCGCGCGGAGATCGACGCCATCCTCGACGCAGGGCTCATCTGCCACGTCGGGTACGTGATCGACGGTCAGCCCTTCGTCACGCCCACGTCGCACTGGCGCGTCGGCGGCCGTGTCTACTGGCACGGGTCGTCGGCGAGTCGGATGCTCAGACGGCTTGCGGAGGGGCTCCCGGCCTGCCTCACCGTGACGCACTTGGACGGCATCGTCTTGGCGCGTTCGGGATACCACCACTCGATGAACTATCGCTCCGTGATGGCGCTGGGAACGGCGCGCGCCGTCGAAGACCCGGAGGAGAAAGAGCACGCGCTCCGCGACTTCATGGAGCGTTTGGCGCCCGGGCGGTGGGATGAGGTGCGCCCGCCGACGGACGGGGAGCGCAAGGCGACGACCGTCGTGTGGATGGATCTCGACGAGGCATCCGCCAAAGTCCGTATCGGGCCGCCCGGTGACGACGAGGCCGACTACGCCCTGGATTGCTGGGCGGGCGTGGTGCCCGTCAGCGTTGTCGCGGGGCGTCCCGAAGCCGACCCGCGCCTGCGGCCGGGCATTCCCGAGCCGGCGTATCTGCGCACGATGCGCGTTGGATGAGCGCGCGGCTCAGCCGCGCGGCATCAGCCGGCGCGGGGAGCTGGCCACCAGGACGGTCAGCGCGCCGATCGCCACCGGAATGAACGCGGAGGCGGCGTGTCCCGTCGCGTCCCACACGATCCCGCCCAGAAGCGGGACCGCGAACGCGTAGGCGTAGCTGATCGCGAACATGCCCGCCGAGAGGCGATGCACCGTGTCCGGAGGGGCCACCAGCGGCGGCATCGCCAGCGTGAGGATCAGCACCAGCGAGCCGCAGAAGCCGAAGACGCCCGCCGCGAGCACCATGCCGGCGGGCGGCGTGGAGAGAAAGGCGACCAGCGCCGCGGCGGTGATCGCGCCGGCGGCGATCAGCGGACCGCGTCTGCCGATGAAGCGGTTCGCGGCGAGCGCCACGAGCAGCGACGCGGGAAGCTGCCCGACGTTGAGCGCCGTGAGAGAGGGGCCGACGAGCGCGGCGTGGCCGATCGCGTGGAGATATCCCGGGATGAAGGCGTTGGCGCCGAAGTAGATGGTGGAGCCGCCGCCTTGCACCATGCCGAGCTGCCACGTGTGCGGGTCGCGCCAGTCCGGCATCCACCCAAGCCGCGCGCTGCGCGCCGCGGCCGGCGTGCGCGGCGAAAGCAGCGCGATGGCGAGCGTGCTCGCCAGCACCGGAAGCGCCCACCACGCGAGGCTCCAGCCCCAGCTTCCCCTCGCGAGGGGGAGCACGATCGGAAGCGTGAAGGCGGCTCCCAGCGCCTCTCCCACGAGCAAGCCGTTCGTATAGATCGCGGTCGCCATGCCCACGTGGCGGCGCTCCAGCCATTGGTTGATGAGCGTTGGGATCGCCGGCTGAGCGATGGCGACGCCCACGCCCATCAGAAAGGTCATCGCAAAGAGCATCGCCGTCGACGATCCGATTCCGCGGAGCGCCGAGCCGAGCACGGTCGCCAAGAGACCGATGATGAGCGCGCGGCGCGCGCCGACGCGCGCGATCAGCAGCGATCCCGGGATCGCCGCCGCCGCGAGCAGGAGCACGGGGAGGCCCGTGAGCGCGGCGATTTCCTTCTCGTTGAGATGGAGCTCGCGATGGATCAGCGGCAGCAGCGGCGGCAGGGCCAGCAGCGGAATCCGCAGATCGGCGCCGGCCAGCCACAGCAGAGCGTGCCGGAGTCCCGTCTGTCCCCGGCTGGGCGCGGTCGGCGCTGAACGCATAACGCCTTACGTCGCTCCAGCGAGCAGACCGCCATCGACGGGTATCGTCGCCCCCGTGACGTAGCCCGCAGGCTCTCCGCAGAGGAAGGCCACCATCGGGGCCAACTCGCTCGGGGCGCCGAAGCGGCGCGCCGGCACCTCTCGCGCGGCCAGCTCGAACGCCGCGGGATCGGGATAGCGAGAGCGCAGGCGGTCGGTGGCGATGCGTCCGGTGGCGATGACGTTGACCGTCACGCCGTCGCCGGCGACTTCCGAGGCGAGCGTCGTGAGTGCGCCGACCACGGCGCTGCGCAAGGCGTTGGAGAGCACGAGCCCGGGAATGGGCCGCTCGACGGAGGTCGACTCCAGGGCGACGATGCGTCCCCAGCGTCGCCGGCGCATCGCCGGAAGCGCGCCATCGATCAGCAGCAGCGCGCTGCGCAACGTGAGGTGGTATGCCTCGTCCCAGTCGCGCATCGCGACGTCCAAGTAGCCGCCCAGAGGCGGGCCGCCGCCGTTGACGACCAGCACGTCGGGGTCGCCCAGCTCGCGCCGCACGGCGTCGTGGAGCGCGGCGATCGAGGCCGCGTCGCGCAGGTCGACGGCGAACGCGCGCGCGTCCGGCGCACCCAGCTCTCGCGCGCGCAGCGCGACGGCGTCGAGGCGGTCGCGCCGGCGCGCGGCGACGGCGACGCGCGCGCCTTCGGCGGCGAGCGCGAGAGCGCAGGCCTCGCCGATCCCCGCGCTTGCTCCGGTCACGAGAGCGAGTCGGCCGGAGAGACCCAGATCCATCGCGATGCGTCATCCTTTCCGCGCGTGCCAGGGGCGATTCGGCGTCGAGGTCGAACGTCCGCGAGGAGTCCGATCACAGCACGGACGAACCACACCAGAGCATGAGGAGCGACAAACGGTGAAGCGATACCTCGTACCGGCCTCATTCATCGCGATTGCGGGCCTGGCCCTCGTGGGCCTCTCGAGCATGGGAACCCCGGCGTCCGCCGCCACGGCGCGCATTCAGTCCTTCCAGGTTGCGATGTCGTCCGCGGACCTCGCCAAGGGCAAAGAGCTCTTCGGCGCCAACTGCGCCGCGTGCCACGGTGCCAACGGCACGGGCGGCGTGGGGCCCAGCCTCCACGGCGCCCTGAAGACCCCGCCGATGAAGCGCACGCAGGCTGCCCTGGTGGCGTGGATCAAAGACCCGAAGGCGCCGATGCCCAAGCTCTATCCGTCGACGCTCAACGCGAAGGAGGTCAACGACGTGGCCGCCTACGTGCTGGCCACGTTCAAGTAGCGCGCCTCACCGCACAGGCTTCACGACCCGGCCGTTCCTCGAACGCGCCGGGTCGCGCATCTTCCGCGACGTGACGACGAACAGAGTCGTTAGGCGCTGGGGCGCGGGGTGCGCGGATCGGGGGCGGCAGAGGCATCGGCTCTGTGCGCCGCGCCGTTCGCGGGCTGGGCGACCACGCGTTGGATGCGGCCCCAGGCTGCGAGCTCCGACAACAGGTGAGCGCCGTCGCGGAAGACGACACCCGCCTCGCTCGTGGGCTCCTCGCGCTTGCCGAGCGTCTCCAGCATCGCGGAGATGCGTCGGAGCAACAGGTGCTCGCGCTTGGTGAGCTTTCGGCTCGAGGTGCGGCGGGGTTTCTTTCGCGGCGGCGTCAGCATGGCTCTTTCGTTTATCGGCGGCGGTGAGTGGTTCCGCGAGCGGTGGTTCGACGCGCGGAACTCCTGCGAACGGGCGTTTCGCCAAAGAACGCAGGCGCGTGGCGTTCCGGCTCGATTGGGCTCGTCTTCAGCCAGGCCTTCGCTTTCGCGCCCGGTTGTCCCGCGCCGCCGGCGAGGCGCTCCGCGATGGCCACGAAGGCGCGCACCGGCACACCCGCCGGCCCCTTGGCCTGGTAGGCCGATTCGCTCTCGGTGTACGCGGTGCCCGCGATGTCCAGGTGCACCCACGGCACACCGCCCGCGAACTCCTTGAGGAACGCACCGGCGGTGAGCGCGCCGCCTGCTCGCCCTCCGGTGTTCTTCAGGTCGGCGATCTCGCTGCGAATCTGCGTGAGGTAGTCGTCGAAGAGCGGCATCTGCCAGTAGCGCTCGCCGGTGTTCGCGGCGGCTTCCAGCACCGTCTTGACCCACGCGTCGTCGTTGGTCATGGCGGCCGCTGCGGCATGACCCAGCGCGACCACGCAGGCGCCGGTCAGCGTCGCGGCGTCGACGATCTTGGTGGCGCCCAGCTTCGCCACCGCGTACGAGAGGGCGTCGGCCAGCACCAGACGTCCCTCGGCGTCGGTGTTGAGCACCTCGATGGTCTTGCCGTTCATCGCGCGCAGCACGTCACCGGGGCGGTACGCGGTCCCCGACGGGAGATTCTCGGCCGCGGCGACGACGCCGACCACGTTGACCTTCGGCTTGAGCGTGCCGATGGCCGCCATCGCGCCGATCACGGCGGCACCGCCCGACATGTCCATCTTCATCTCGTCCATGCGGTCGCCGGGCTTGAGCGAGATGCCGCCCGAGTCGAAGGTGATGCCCTTGCCGACGAGCGCGAGCGTCTCTTTCGACGTGGGGTCCCCCTTGTACGTCAGCACGATCATGCGCGGCGGATGGACGCTGCCCTGGCCGACGGCGAGGATCGCCCCCATGCCCAACGTCTGCATCTGCTTGGGATCGAGCACCGCGCACGACAAGCCGACCTGCTTGGCCATGGTGATTGCGCTCGCCGCCATCGTCTCCGGCGTGAGCTCCGAGGGCGGGGCGTTGGAGAGCAGCCGCGCGAGGTTGACGCCGTCGCCGATGACGCGGCCGCGCCCGAGCGCGGCCAGGAGCGCGGGCTCGTCGCCGCCGGGAGCGCAGAGCACGATGCGCGAGGTGGCCACGATATCCTCGGGAGGCTTGCTGCGATGCGTCGTCGTGTCGAACGTCGCGGCGACGGCGCACTCGGCGATGCGCTCCGCGGCGGAGGTCGCGGTCGCCTTGGCTCCCGCCGACGCGGTGGCGGGGAGCGCCACGGCGACGGCCGCGAACGCGCGTTTGCCCAAGTAGCGCACGGCGGCGCCCGCGTAACGGCCGACCGTCACGGCGTCCAGATCCTTCTGTGCCCCCAGGCCCACGGCGAGAATCGCGCGCGGCGCCCCCTTGGCCGCAGGCGCCAGGTGGAAGACGGTGCGCTCGTAGGCTTTGCCGGTGACCTCGCCGGTCGCGATCGCGCGTGCGATGGCGCCGCCGGCCAGGGCGTCCGCGGACTTGGTCACCGGATCGATCTCGCCGCCCTTGTAGACGGGAACCACCAGCGCGTCCGCCGTCAGAGCGCGCAGCTCGCCGGTGTGAACTCCAAAGATCATTGCGAGAGCATTCCTCAACTTTCACGTCGGGCCGCGCAAAGCGGCCGTTGGCATCAAACGCGATGCCCTCGGTTGGATACCCCCCGAGGCACGAAGCGGTTTCTTCCTGCTGGGAAGGCGGGGCCACCTTCCGCGCGCGGCGAGGCCCGCGCCCCCGGCGCGGTGAAACCCGCCGGGCCGGAAAGCAGACACCGAACGACCGAGGGGAGCTTCGTGCACGGAAACCAACGTGACGCCTACGCCGAGGCGGGCGTCGACATCGCGGCGGGCAACGCCGCGGTGGCGCTCTATCGCGCCAAGACCGCCGGGTGGCGCCACCCCAACCAGCTCGACGCGCTGGGCGGCTTTGCCGGCCTCTTCGCGTATCCCACCCCCGACGCCGAGAACGTGCTGGTGGGCTCGGCCGACGGCGTGGGCACCAAGATCCTCGTGGCCGCAGCGCTGCGTCGGTACGACACCGTTGGTCAGGACCTGGTGAACCACTGCGTCAACGACATCCTGGTGACCAATGCCACGCCGCTCTTCTTCCTGGACTACTTGGCCGTCGGCGTGCTCGATCCGGAGATGGCGGGAGCGGTCGTGGCCGGCGTCCACGAGGCCTGCCGCCGCAACGAGGTGGCTCTGCTGGGCGGGGAGACGGCGGAGATGCCCGGGCTCTACGCGCCGGGACACTTCGATCTGGCCGGCACGATCGTGGGCACGGTGCGGCGGTCGGATCTCCCTCGCAAGGAGAGCGTGGAGCCGGGTGACGCCGTCATCGGCCTGCCCACCAACGGCTTGCAGACCAACGGCTTCTCGTTGGCGCGCAAGGTGATCCCCGAGTCGGAGTGGGGAGCGCCGTTCGACGGCGCGACCCTCGGCGAACGGCTGCTGGCGATTCATCCCTCGTTCCTGGAGCCGGTGCGCGCGATCAGGCGCGCGGCGCGGATCAAGGCGATGGCGCACATCACGGGCGGCGGACTGCTGGAGAACGTCCCGCGCACGTTGCCCGATGGCGTCAAGGCCGTCTTCGACGCGCGCACGTGGAGCGTTCCGGCCATCGTCGGCGAGGTGGCCGCGCGTGCCGGCCTCTCGCACGAGGAGCGCTACCGCACCCTCAACATGGGCGTGGGCTACACGCTGATCGTGCCGGCCGAGGAGGCGCAGACGGCGGCTCTGGCGGTGCCGGGGGCCGCCGTGGTCGGACGGATCGAGGCGCGTAGCGCGGGCGAGGCCGCGGTGGTGGTCGAGGCGTGATCCCCACCGCCGCGCTCATCAGCGGCTCGGGCACGAATTTGCAGGCCGTGATCGACGCGGTGGCCGCCGGCCGCCTCCCGCTCGATCTGCGCTTGGTCCTCTCCAACCGAGCCGGAGCCTTCGGCCTGGAGCGGGCGCGCCGCGGCGGGGTGCCCGACGTGCGCGCCGAGGTCTGGGACCGCAAGGGCGGCGAGGCGCGGGCGGCCTACGACGCGCGCCTCCTGACGATCGTGCGCGAGTCGGGGGCGAGGCTGGTTCTCCTGCTCGGCTGGATGCACGTCCTCCCCGCGGGCTTCGTCGAGGCGTTCGACGGCGTGCTCAACATCCACCCGGCCTACCTGCCGGAGGACCCCGCGGCCGACGCGGTGCGCGTCCCCGACGGCCCCGAGATCCCGGCGTTTCGCGGGGCCCACGCGCTGCGCGACGCCATCGAGGCGGGGGTCGGCTGGACCGGGGCGACCTGCCACGTGGTGACGCCGGAGGTCGACCGCGGCCCCGTCTTGGCCAGGGAGCCGATGCGGCTGGAGCCCGGCGAAGGAGAATCGGCCGCGCTCGAACGGCTCCACCTGGTCGAGCACCGGGTGTTGGTGGAGGGGATTGCCCGCTGGTGCGGCGACCAGGCCCGCCGCACGGGGTTCTCCACATTCTCCACACGGTGAAGTCTTAGCGGTGTGGATAGAGCTTTATCTCTACTTAACATTCGCCGTCTTGGGGTGTGGAGAGGGGGTCGTCTTCCACCGCCCTCCCTAGGGGTGTCCGCCGAAGACCCAGACCCCGGCCAGGAGTCCCGCCCCGGTCAGCAGCAGCAGCGCCGCTGCCGCGGCCGCGGAGCGTCTCACGCCGCCGAAGATCATGGCGTAAGCGGCCTTCAGCAGGTTGTTGGACGAGGCGGCGACGATCACGGCCACGGCCATGCTGGAGGTCGCCAGCCCGTGGACGCTCCCCTCGGCCAGGCTCAGCACGAAGGGGTCGATGTCCGTGACCCCCACCACGGCGGCCAGCGCGTAGATGCCGCCGGAGCCGAAGCGCGCGCGAGCCCACGTCGTGGCGATGGAGACGAACACGAAGAGCGCCGCGAAGATGAACGCGGTGTTGAGCTCCAGCGGGTTGGCGAACGGCGGGCTGGTGCGTGGCCCGCGATGGGCCCGGCCGTTCCGGGCGTAGAGCAGAGCCGTGAGCACGACGCCCAAGGCGAAGAGGCCCAGCAGGACCGGGGTCAGCGCGCGTGCCAGCGTGGAGTTGAGGATGCTCAAGACGGCCAGGATGCGCAGATACATCAGGGTGGTGGCCACGACGATTCCGGCGGTGATGTCGGGCGTCGGGGCGTCTTGCGCGCGCAGCTCGCGCGAGAGCACCACCGTGGTGGCGGTGGATGAGTAGAGGCCGCCGAGCGCCGCGGCCAGCAGCGTACCGTGCCTCGGCGAGACCAGATAGCGCTGCGCGAGGTAGCTGAAGTACGACAGCGACGAGACCACCACCACGGCAAGCCATGCCTGGTACGGCGTCACGGTCGTCAGCGTCGTCACCGGCTCTTTGGGGACCAGCGGCAACACGATGCCGACGAGGATCAGGAACTTGCCGAGCGTCAGCACCTCCGCGCGCTGGACCTCGGCGGCCATGCGGTGGAGCCGCTCGCGTCCGGCCAGCAGCATCACGGCGGCGACGGCGATGGCCACGGCCACCCAGGCGGGCTGCGTGAGTACGACCGGGCCCAGCGCGTACGCGAGGGCGTTGCAGACCGGGACGATCAGCTCGCCGGGGAGCCCTTCGTGGGCTGGGGTCCTTTCGATGCGCGCGCGGTAGTAGACGAACGTCCATGCGCCGACGAGTGCGAGCCCCGCGGTGAAGGCGAGAGCCGACGCTGGCGCCGCCTCGAAGAGCGCGGCGCCCAGCAGGCCCAGCAGCGGGAACGTCCTGATGCCGCCGGGGCGGTTGGGGAGCGCGGCCGCGTAGAACTCCTCGAAGGCGAAGCCGAAGAAGAGCGTCAGTCCGAGCAGGAGCGCGAGGTGTTGCGCCGTCACGCTGACTCCATCATCGAAGTGCACGCTTTGGGCCGCGAGACGCTCGTATCCTGCGCGTGAGCGAGCGAGCCCTCGCCCCGGGCGGTGCGACGAACGTCCTACCGAAGCGGACGCAACGTGGGTACGCTAGCGAGAGCGCACGCGAACGGAGCACCGCCATGGAAGCCGTCATAGCCGACCGGATCCAGTTCGCCTTCACCGTCATGTTTCATTACATCTTCCCGATCGGGACGATGGGCATGGCACCCTTCGTCGCCTGGTTCACGGTCAAGGCGGCGCGCACGGGGGATGAGCGGTATGCGCGGGCCGCGCGCTTCTGGGGCAAGATCTTCACGATCAACTTCGCCGCAGGCGTGGTGACGGGGATACCGATGGAGTTCCAGTTCGGCACGAACTGGGCTCCCTTCTCGGCTCGGACGGGCGCGGTGATCGGTCAGCCGCTGGCGATGGAGGGCGTGTACGCGTTCTTCCTGGAGTCGGTCTTCCTGGGCGTCTTTCTGTATGGGCGGCGATACGTCTCGCCGGGGCTGCACGCCGCCTCCGCCGTGCTGGTCTGGCTGGGATCGTGGCTCTCGGGGTTCTTCATCGTCGTGACCGACGCATGGATGCAGCATCCCGTCGGCTACGCGATCGGCGCCGACGGCCGCATCGAGCTCACCAGCCTCACCGCGGTACTCTTCTCGCCGTTCGCGGTGTGGCAGTACGCGCACGTCATGACGGGCGCGCTGGTGGCGGGGAGCTTCTTGATGGCGGGGGTGGGCGCGTACTACCTTCTCTCGCGGCGGCACGAGGATGAAGGGCGCATCTTCCTGCGCGCGGGGGTCATCGCCGGCTTCATCTTCTCCGCGATGACCATCTTTCCGACCGGCGACCGCAACGGCGCCGAAGTGACGCGCTTCCAGCCGGTGAAGCTGGCGGCGATGGAGGGTCTCTTCACCTCGGAGATCGGCGCTCCGCTGGCCATCATCGGCATGCCGGACACGCAGCGTCAGCGCTTGATCGATCCGATCGTGGTGCCGGACGCGCTCAGCTTCTTGGCCTACGGCACCTTCAAGGCCAACGTGCACGGCCTCACGGCGTATCGTCGCGAGCTGTGGCCGCCGGTGGAGCTGACCTACTACGCCTATCACGTGATGGTGGGGCTCGGAACCATCTTCGTCGTCCTGATGGCCCTGGGCGCGCTCTTGCTCTGGCGAGGCGTGCTCTTGCGCAGCCGCTGGCTGCTGTGGCTGCTGATGCTGACGATGCCGTTTCCGTACGTCGCCAACGAAGCGGGCTGGATGGTCAGCGAGATCGGGCGTCAGCCGTGGATCGTCTACGGCTTGGTGAAGACGGCGGCGGCGGCGTCGGTGAACGTGGCGGCCGGCGAGACGATCTTCACGACCATCGGATTCGCGGGCATGTACTTCGCGTTGGGAGTGCTCTTCCTGAACTTGGTGCTGCGCGAGATCGCGCTCGGTCCGGAGGCGGCATGATGGGCACGCTATCGTTTCTCCTGTTGGGCCTCATGCTGTCGGTCTACGTGCTGCTGGACGGCTACGACTTGGGCGTGGGAGCCGTGAGCTTGATCGTGGCGCGCGGCGATCGCGAGCGGCAGGCGGTGCAGTCGAGCATCGGCCCGTTCTGGAACGGAAACGAGGTCTGGCTGATCGCCGCCGGCGGCGTGCTCTTCGCGCTCTTCCCGCAAGCGTACGCCTCGGCGTTCAGCGGGTTCTACTTGCCGTTCATGGTGGTGCTGTGGGCGCTGATGTTCCGCGGCATCTCGTTCGAGTTGCGAAATCACTTCGAGAGCGATCTCTGGCGCGGATTCTGGGACGTGGCGTTCTCGCTCTCGAGCATTGCGCTCGCCCTGCTCTTCGGCGTGGCCTTCGGCAACCTGCTGCGGGGGTTTCCGCTCGACGCCCAAGGATACTTTCAGGGCACGTTCGCGCTGCTGCTGAACCCGTACGCGGTCTTGGTGGGCGTGCTGGCCGTGGCGGCTCTTGCGCAGCACGGCGCGCTCTATGTGGCCATGCGTCTCTCGGGGCCTCCCGCGGATCGCGCGGCCGCCCTGCAAGGGAGGCTGTGGTGGCTGGTGCTGGTTGTCTACGCCGCGGTCACGGCGGCGACGTTCGCCGTCCGTCCGGCCGCCGAGTTCGGCGCACTGCCGCTGCTCTTCGTGCTGCCGTTGGCCGCTTTGGCCGGGCTGATCCTCACGCGCGTCTGCACGCGGCGGGGATCGCCGGGGCGGGCATTCGCCGCCTCCTCGGTCTTCGTGGCGGGAACGCTGGCCAGCGGGGCGGCAACGATCTACCCCTATCTGCTTCCCGGGTATCCGGCGGGCGGCGGCGGCCTGAGCATCTTCGACTCCGTCCCGTCGCCGGCGGCCGTGGGCACGGCCCTTGGCGTGGCCGTGGTGGGCCTGATCGCGGTGGCGCTCTACACCACCTACGTGGCGCGTAAGCTCGCGCATCCGATCGTGGTGGGCGAGGAGCCGGCGGCGCGCCCGGAGGGAGCGTGACGCCGGTCGCACCTGGCCGCCGGGGCTCAGCCGGCCGCGCGAGAGGGTCGATAGGTGAGGTGTGAGAGCAGCAAGCGCGGTGATGCCACAGGTTCCCACCGGCGCGCAGTCTCTGCTGTTCCTCTTCGTGCAGCGCATCATGCCGGCATCCGTTCGTCTCGAGCAGATCCGTCGAGAGTTCGGAGTGGCCGTCAAGCAACGCCGCGGAGGATTGGCGGGGGCGCCGCTCGACTTGAGGCGGCGCGTGTTGGCTCACGAGATCGACGCCGGCCAGCAGCGGGCAACGCTCTGGCCCGGTGAACCGTCGAACCTCAGCCCGGCAATCCTGCGGCTTGCCTCCGCTCGCATGATGTTCGCCGGGCCGGTCGACGTCGAGAGTCTCGTCAGCGACTCCTTGACCGTGGGGCGTGGCATCGCCGCGGCGGTCCATGCCCCCTTCGAGTTTCGCCTCTACGGCGGTCCGCGCTACGCCGTGCGCAGCGTGCGCCATCCCGGCGGCACCGCTCAACTCCACGGCGTGCTGGTGCGCGAAGGGGCGGCGCTCATCCGGGGATCGGCGGTGATCGCTCTGCGCCGCGACGGCACGAGGGAGGCGCTGCAAGGGATCTCCCCGAGCACCGCAGCCGCCGTCCTTCGCGAGCTGCCGGAGCTGGTGAGCACGCTCGAGCACGAGCTGACGCAGGCGACGCACGAGTTCGCCGACGCGATCCGTCAGTTGCGCCAGCTCTAGCGGGACCCCGCGGCAAGAAGCCCCCAGCCGTGCGGTGAACGCCTCCCCGATACGCCCATGCGCGACGGAGGGGAGATGTCTGCACAGGAAGAGTACCGGCGCAAGCTGGTGTCCGCGGACGAAGCGGCGGCTGCGATCCACAGCGGCGACGTGGTGGTGAAGGGCATGGCGGTTGCCGAGCCCCCGGCCCTCTTGCGCGCGATCGCCCGGCGAGCCGACGCGGGGGAGCTCGACGACCTGCGGCTCTACTACAACCACTCGATGTCGCATGCCGCCGAGACGGTGCTGCGCTACGAGCTGATGGACCGCATCCATCCCAAGTGCGCCTTTCCCACCGCCGTGGAGCGCCGCCTGATCCGGCTTGGGCTGGAGGACGGCGGACGCAAGGTGGTCGACGTGGTCCCCGTTTCCTTCGCGCAGTTTCCCCGGCTGCTGCGCGATACGATCGCCGTGGACGCGGCCGTTCTGACCGTCAGCCCCATGGACCGCCACGGCTTCTTCACCTTCGGCACCAACAACGACTACGGCTCGACGGCGGCGCGCCACTGCCGGCGGTTGATCGTGGAGGTCAATCCGCGCATGCCCCGCATCAACGGCCAGACCAACCTCCACGTCTCGGAAGTCGACCTGATCGTCGAGCACGACGAGCCGTTGCTGGAGGGGGAGGCGCGTGAGCCGGCACCGGAAGCCGAGCGCATCGCCGCCTACGTGGTGGAGCTGATCGCGGACGGCGCGACGCTGCAGATGGGCGTGGGGAGCATCCCCGATGCGATCTGCCGGTATCTGGCGGACTACCGGGACCTGGGCATTCACACGGAGTGCTTGACGCCGGGCCTGGTGGACCTGGTGCGCCGCGGTGCCGTCACCGGCGCGTCCAAGACGCTTCATCCGCGCAAGGTGGTCTTCACCTTCACCATCGGAACGCGCGAGATCTACGATTTTCTCGACGACAACCTCTTCTTCGAGAGCTACCCCGCGGACTACGTCATCGATCCCGCGGTCATTGCCCGCAACGAGCGCATGATCTCGATCAACAGCGCCATCGAGGTCGACCTCTACGGACAGGCGAACGCGGAGTGGCTCAACGGACACCAGTACTCGGCCACGGGGGGGCAACTCGATTTCGTGCGCGGCGCCTACGCGGCCAAGGACGGCAAGTCGATCCTGGCGCTGATGTCGACGGCGGGCGGCGGCCGGTTCTCGCGCATCGTTTCGCACATCGAAGGCCCCATCACCGACACGCGCATGGACACGCACTACGTGGTCACGGAGCACGGCGTGGCCAACCTCAAGGGAAAGTCGTCGAGCGAGCGTGCCAGGGCGCTGATCGCGATCGCCCACCCCGCCTTTCGCGAGCGGCTGGCCGCCGAGGCGAAGGCGCGTTTTCTCGTGTGAGCGAGCGGGCCTGGAGGAAGAGGCTGCTCGGCCGGAGGAATCGGTAACGCCGCGCCGCGGGCGCGCGACTCGACGAACGCGGACTTGAGAGGTGATCATGACGACCGAACTCTATGCGGAAGAAGAGGTGCAGCGCTCGGCGGAGGACGCTGTGAAGGACCTCGTGGAGCACCTGTCGGCCGGCTCGGGCGAAGCGCGGACGCACGGCTTGACCGTGCCCTTCGACGAGATCGGCTTGCCGGACATCGGCCAGTTCTCGCGTGAGGTGGAGGTGACGATCGGAGCGCCCGAGCAGCACCGGGCCATCGTCGATCTCTACTCGACGTGGATTCCGATCGAGTGGAGCGTCCCGGACAACCGCATGCTGCCCGCCTTCTCGGGGTTCATCGAGGTGACGCCGCTGGGCCGGACGTTCTCGCAAGTCGCCGTCTTCGGCCACTACACGCCGCCCGGGGGCTGGGTCGGCGCCGGCTTCGACGCGATGGTCGGGCGCCGCATCGCCGAGGCCACGGTCCGCAACTTCGTCGCCGGCTTGAAGAAGCAGCTCGAGGGTAAGTGAGGCGGGCGCGCTTGCGCGCTCCGGCTCGAACGAGGGCCGGAGTGCAGGACTCCGGCCCCTCGCCATGACGCTCGCCCGTGTTGCGTAGAGCGCTCGGAACAGGCGCTAGGGCAACTGCTCGTAGGCCGAGAGCGTGAGGAACTCCACGAAGTCGTCGGCCAACGCCACTTCCTCGAAGACCTTGCGCGCGTCGTCGAAGCGGCGGTGGGCGAAGGCCTCCTCGCCGATCTCGCCCCGGATCTTGGCGATCTCCTCGTCGCACGTGCGGCGCACGAGCGCGGCGTCGACCAGCGCGCCCTCCTCGAGACGGACCTGGTTGCGCACCCACTGCCACACCTGCGAGCGGGAGATCTCGGCGGTCGCGACGTCTTCCATCAGGTTGTAGATGCCGGCGGCGCCGGTGCCGCGCAGCCACGATTCGATGTACTGCAAGCCGACGCTGACGTCGTTGCGCAGGCCCGCCTCGCTGAACGTGCCCCCGGCGCTCTTGACGTCCAGCAGATCGTGAGGCGCGACGCTGACCTCCTCGCGCAGGCGCTCGACCTGATTCGGCTTGCTCCCCAGCGCGGCGTCGAAGACCTCGGTGCAGACCGGAACGAGGTCGGGGTGCGCCACCCACGAGCCGTCGAAACCGTCGCTCGACTCGCGGCGCTTGTCGTCGCGTACTCTCTCCAGCGCGCGGGCGTTGATCTCGGGATCCCTGCGGCTGGGGATGAACGCCGCCATGCCGCCGATGGCGTGGGCGCCGCGGCGATGGCACGTCTTCACCAACAGCTCGGTGTAGGCGCGCATGAACGGCACCGCCATCGTGACCGAGTTACGGTCGGGAAAGACGAACTCGGGGCGGTTGCGGAATTTCTTGATGATGCTGAACATGTAGTCCCAACGCCCGGCGTTGAGACCCGCCGAATGCTCGCGCAGCTCGTAGAGGATCTCCTCCATCTCGAAGGCCGCGGTGATCGTCTCGATGAGCACGGTGGCGCGGATGGTGCCGCGCGGAACGCCCAGCGCTTCTTGCGCGTGCACGAAGACGTCGTTCCAGAGGCGCGCTTCGAGGTGGTTCTCCTGCTTGGGCAGGTAATAGTACGGACCGCTTCCGCGCTCGATCAGGCGCTTGGCGTTGCGGAAGAAGTAGAGGCCGAAATCGAAGAGCGCGCCGGAGATCGGCGTGCCGTCGACCAGCAGATGCTTCTCGTTCAGGTGCCAGCCGCGCGGGCGCACGATGAGGACGGCCGGATGCTCGCCCAGCGTGTAGGATTTGCCGTCGGGCGTCGAGAGCGAGATGGTGCGCTCGATGGCGTCGGTCAGGTTGACGTGCCCGAGAACCATGTTCTCCCACGTGGGGGAGTTGGAGTCCTCGAAATCCGCCATGAAGACGCGGGCGCCGGAGTTGAGCGCGTTGATCACCATCTTGCGGTCCGTGGGGCCGGTGATCTCGCACCGGCGATCCCGCAGATCCTTGGATGGGGGCGCGACGCGCCAGCTCATGTCCTCGCGGACCGCCTTGGTCTCGGGGAGGAAGTCCGGCAGGACGCCGCGATCGAACTCCGCCTGGCGCCGCGTGCGGGCCCGCAGGCGCTCTTGCCGGCGCGCCTCGAACGCCCGATGGAGACCGGCGAGGAACTCCAGAGCGTCGCGGGTGAGGACCGTTGCGTACCGCTCGTCGACGGGTCCTCGGATCTCGACGCCGGGTGGGGTATCGATGCGTGCTGCGGCCTGTTCCGCCATGGATATGCCTCCAGATGATGCTTGATGCGCAAAGCGTTTTTGAATAACGGATAGCGAGCCCCTGCGGAATGCGGGATTGTCGACAGAAGATTTCGATTGGCGCAAGGTGCTTGCGTGAGGGTCAGATGACCAGGCGGGAGGCCTGCTGGCCGCTCCCTTGGCGGTAGGTCCGCCACGCGGCGGCCAAGCGCCCGACCCCCTCCTCGAGCACCGCCGGCGGTGCGACGAACGAGATCCGGAGGTGAGGCTCCGCGGGTCCGCCCAGCGTGGAGGGAGGAGCGACGGGAAGGAACGATGCGCCGGGGACGACGGCCACGCCGTGACCGGCCGCGACCTGCGCGAACGAGGCGCCGTCGCCATGCGGCAAGGTCGCCCAGAGCGCCGTTCCGCCCTCGGGCTTGCGGGCCAGCCACGCGGGAATCGCCTCCCCGAGCAGACGGAGCAGCAGGTCGCGCCGCGGGGCGAGCTCGGCCGCGCGGTCGCGTCGCGCGCGAGCCAACTGCGGGACGAGGGCGAGCACCGCGAGCTGCCCCGGGAGCGAGGTGGCCAGGTCGGCGGCGACTTTGAGCCGGCGCAGGTGGGCGACGTCCTCCGCCGAGGCGCGCAGCCATCCCACGCGCAGACCTCCCCAGAAGATCTTGCCCGCCGAGCCGATCGTGAGCACGCGGGCGCGCCGGCCGTCAACGCGCGTGCCCTCCGCGACCAGGGCCAACGGCGGCGGGAGGGGGGCCTCCGGCGCGTCGAGGGCGATCTGCTCCATGGTGAGGTCCTCGACGATCGGCACGCCGTGCCGCACGGCGGCATCGACCAGATGCTCGCGGCTCGTGGGGTCCAGCGTGCGCCCCGTGGGGTTGTTGAACGTGGGCGAGACGAAGAGCGCGTGGGGCCGGTGCGCGCGCAAGACGTGCTCGAGCGCGTCGAGGTCGAGCCCGGCGCGGTCGACCTCGAGCGCGGCGAGCGTCGCCCCGGCGACGCGCAGGGCATCGAGCGTGCCGGGATAGGCCGGACTCTCGACCAGCGCGCGTCCCCCGGGCGGCACCAAGGCGTGCGCGCAGAGCGCGATGGCCTGCTGGGCGCCCGACGTGACCAGTATCTGCTCGGGGGACGTGGGCAAGCCGCGCGCGGTGTAGTGATCGGCCAGCGCTTGGCGCAGCGCGGGAATCCCGTCCGGGTCGTAGCCGTGGTGGGAGAGGGCATGCGCCTCCAGGTCGCGCGCGGCGCGGGAGATCTCGGCGGCCACCCACGGCAGCGCCGCCGGTGAGCTGAAGGAGAAGTCGACGGCCCCGCGCGCGCGGGATGGCTGGTCGCCGCCGTCCGCGCGCGTGAAGAGCGCCGGCTCGGGTGGCGCTGCGCGCCCGGCCCCCACGTGGCGCACGGCCGTTCCGCTGCCGCGGCGGGCCACCAGCCATCCCTCGCGCTTGAGCCGATCGAAGGCAGCCACGACCGTGCTGCGGCTGACGGCCAGGTGCTCCGCAAGCACGCGCTCCGAGGGCAGCGCGAGCCCGCCACTCAGCGCCCCGCGCTCGACGGCGCGGCGGATCGCATCGGCAAGGGTGTGATAGAGCGGGCCGGAGGCCGTCTGCCACGGGCCCAGCTCCGCAAGGATGGCGAGGACGCGCTTTTCGCGCAACTTTCGGTCCACTTTCGGGATGATTTCCCAGAGGCGCGACACAGTACCTACCACTATTGCCGGTATTGCCGGATGCACGGCGGATTTTGCAGTCCAATTCATGAAAGTGGAGTGTCTTGTGACGGACGTGGAGCGGGGCGCGCGGCGTGGTCTGAGCGCGCGCGAGGTCGAGGGTTTGGCGCTGGGCATGCTCGGCGTGCTGGCCTTCAGCATGACGCTGCCCGCGACGCGGGTCGCCGCGACGGAGATGGGCGGGACGCTGGTGGGTTTGGGCCGCGCGGTGGTCGCGGCGCTCCTGGCGGCCCTCCTCCTGGCCGCGACGCGCCAGCGCGTTCCCGAGCGGCGCCATTGGGGCGGCCTCGCCATCGTCGTCCTCGGAGTGGTGGTCGGCTTTCCGCTCTTCTCGGCGCTCGCGCTCGCCTCGCTGCCCGCGGCGCACGCGGCGGTCGTGGTGGGGCTCCTTCCCGCGGCCACGGCGGTCGCCGCCGTCGCGCGCGGCCACGAGCGGCCGCCGCTCGTCTTCTGGCTAGGCTGCGGGCTGGGCGTGGTGGCCGTTCTGGCCTTCGCCGTTGCGCAGGGCGCGGGGTTGCCGCGCCCCGCCGACGGCCTGCTGCTGGTGGCCGTGGCTCTGGGCGGCTTGGGTTATGCGGAAGGTGGGCGTATCTCCCGCGAGCTCGGGAGTTGGCGCGTCATCTGCTGGGCGTTGGTGATGGCGTTGCCGTTCGTCGCCGTACCGGTCATCTGGGTGGTCGCGCGCGATCTGGCCGGAAGCGGCCTGCACATGGACGCGCGCGGGTGGGCCGGCTTCGCCTACGTGTCCGTGGTCAGCATGTTCCTGGGATTCTTTCCGTGGTATCGCGGGCTGGCGATCGGGGGCGTGGCGCGCGTCGGGCAGCTGCAGCTGGTGCAGCCGGTGCTGACGCTGGCATGGTCGGCGTGGCTGCTGCACGAGCGTGTGTCAACCGCCACCGTGCTGGCCGCACTGCTCGTGATCGCGAGCGCGGGCGCGAGCGTGGCCGCGCGGCCGCGCGGTCAGAATGGCAGGTTGGGATCGGCGCCCAGCTTGAGCGGGCTGACGGCGCGCGCCGCGGAGAGCGAGGTCGGGAACGCCGACCGGCGTTCGTAGTAGGCGGCGGCGGCGATCATCGCCGCGTTGTCGGTGCAGAAGCGCAGCGGCGGAATCAGCAGTCGCACGCCGGCGCTTTGCGCCCATGCGGCCATCTCCGCGCGCAACCGCGAGTTGGCGGCCACGCCCCCGGCGACGACCACCGTGCGATGCCCCAGGCGGCGTTGCGCCTGCGCGGTCTTGGCCACCAAGATGTCGACCACCGCGGCCTGGAACGAGGCCGCGACGTCGGCGGGGTTGGCGCGCTTGCCCGCGGGCGACTCCAGGAAGTAGCGAGCCGACGTCTTGAGGCCGGAGAAGGAGAAGTCCAGGGACTCCGCGCCGACCATGCTGCGCGGAAAGTCGATCGCGGCCGCGTCGCCCCGCTGGGCGAGGCGGTCCATCGCGGGGCCGCCCGGAAAGCCCAGGCCCAGCAGGCGCGCGGTCTTGTCGAAAGCTTCGCCGGCGGCGTCGTCGAGCGTGCGTCCGATGATGCGCAGATCGCCGTGGTCGCGCACGTCGACGAGCTGCGTGTGTCCTCCGGAGACGATCAGCCCCAGCATCGGCAGCTGGGGGGGCACGTCCTGCTCGAGGAACGCCGCGTAGAGATGGCCGTGCAGGTGATTGACGGCGTAGAGCGGCTTGGAGGCGGCGTACGCGAGCGCTTTGCCGGAGGCCACTCCCACGACCAGGCTCCCGATCAGTCCCGGACCGCGCGTGACGGCGATGCCGTCGAGCTCCTCGAGCGTGATGCCCGCCGTCTCGAGCGCGTGCTCGACCGTCGCGGTGATGAGCTGGACGTGCTGACGCCCGGCGATCTCGGGAACGATCCCGCCGTATTTGGCGTGGAAGGCGTCTTGGTTCGTGGCCACGCTCGCGCGCACGCGGCAGCCGTCTTCGACGACGGCGGCGGCGGTGTCGTCGCAGGAGGTCTCGATTCCCAGCATCAGCATCGGCGTGGGGAGCGCGAGCCGCCCCTCAACGGCGGCCGGCGACGCGTGCCGCCAGCTCGTCGGCGAATGCGGCCACCGCGGCGGGCGCGCGCTTCTCCTCGACGCCGCGCTCGTTGACGGCCACCGTCCCGTCGCCCGCCTCCTGCTTGCCGACCACCAGGATGTACGGCACCTTCTGCAGCTTCCAGTGGCGGATCTTGTAGCCGAGCTTCTCGTTCGACGCGTCGACCTCGATGCGGAAGCCGCGCTCGCGCAGGGTCTTGGCGACCTCGCGAGCGTACTCGAGCTGGTGCTCCGTGATGGGCGCCACCACGGCCTGGATCGGCGCGAGCCAGGCGGGGAAGGCCCCCGCGAAGTGCTCGATCAGCACGCCGAAGAAGCGCTCCATCGAGCCGGCCAGCGCGCGGTGAATCATCACCGGGCGGTGATCCTCGCCGTCGGAGCCGCGGTACTTCAAGCCGAAGCGCTCGGGCAGGACGAAGTCGACCTGCACCGTGCCGAGCTGCCACTTGCGGCCGATGGCGTCCGAGAGGTTGATGTCGAGCTTGGGACCGTAGAACGCCCCGCCGCCTTCGTCGACGTCGTAGGGCAAGCCGAAGCGGTCGAGGGCGCGCCGGATCGCCGCCTCGGCGATCTCGTCCGTGGGCCCGCGCTGCTCGCGCGTGGAGAGGAAGAACTGGTAGTCCGTGAAGCCGAAGGCGTTGAGCAGCCGCAGCGCCTCCTCCACCGTCTGCTCGAACTCGCCCTGAAGCTGATCGGGCATGCAGAAGAGGTGGGCGTCGTCCTGCGTGAACCCGCGCACCCGCGTCAGACCGTGCAGGGTCCCCGAGCGCTCGAAGCGGTAGACGGTGCCGAACTCGCTGAAGCGCAGCGGAAGGTCGCGGTACGAGCGGGCCTCGCCGCGGTAGATGAGGATGTGGCCGGGGCAGTTCATCGGCTTGAGCCGGAAGCGCTGGCCCTCGACGTCGATTGGCCCGAACATGCTCTGCGCGAAGTTCTCGAGGTGCCCCGAGATCTCGTAGAGATGCTCGTGGACCACGTGCGGCGTGACCACGGGGAGATAGCCGCGCTCGGCCAGGCCCTCGCGGATGAAGCTCTCGACGACCTGGCGGATGATGGCTCCCTTGGGGTGCCAGAAGATCAAGCCGCCGCCCGCGTCGTCCTCGACCGAGAAGAGTCCGAGCTCGCGGCCGAGCTTGCGATGATCACGCCGCTGGGCTTCCTCCAAGAAGAGCAAGTAGGCGTCCAGCTCTTCTTGCGTGGCGAACGCGGTGCCGTAGATCCGCTGGAGCATCGGATTGTGCTCGTCGCCGCGCCAGTAGGCGCCGGCGACGTTGAGCAGCTTCACCGCGCCGACCTCGCGGCTGCTGTGGACGTGGCCGCCGCGGCAGAGGTCCGTGAAGTTGCCAACCGTGTAGAGGCTGAGCGGCTCGTCTTCCGGGATGCCTTGAATGATCTCGACCTTGTAGGGCTCCCCTTCGTCGGCGAAGCGCTTGACGGCGTCGGCGCGCGAGATGACCTCGCCCGTCATGGGCAGGTCGGCGGCGATGAGCTCTTGCATCCGAGCCTCGAGCTTGGCGAGGTCCTCGGGCGTGAACGGCTCCGCGCGGTCGAAGTCGTAGTAGAAGCCCTGGTCCGTGGCCGGGCCGATCGTGAGCTTCGCGTCAGGATAGAAATCCTTGACGGCGTGCGCCAGCAGATGGGCCGCCGTGTGGCGGATCGCCGCGAGCGGCGGATGTTGGAGCGCCTCGGTCGACATGGGCCCTACGCTTCGCTCCCCGGTAGAGGCGTCCTGGGACGCCGGAGATCAACAAAGGAGGCTCCGATCCGTCGGGAGCCTCCTTCGCGAGTTGGTGGGCACGAGTGGTATCGAACCACTGACCTCCACAGTGTCAATGTGGCGCTCTCCCCCTGAGCTACGCGCCCGTTGGCGACCGAAAGTATACCAGGCTTGACTCTCAGAGTCAAAGGGGCGAATGCGTTTGCGAGGGGCTTGCCAGCGGTCTAGCCGGACGGTATAATACGGTGCGTTCCGCGCGCCAGGGCGCATAGCTCAGTGGGAGAGCACTCGCTTCACACGCGAGGGGTCGGTGGTTCGAGCCCACCTGTGCCCACCATGGCGCTGTAGCTCAGTTGGTTAGAGCGCCGCCCTGTCACGGCGGAGGTCGTGGGTTCGAGCCCCATCAGCGTCGCCAGGAATTCCGGATCGTGCGTCGGTCGCCCTTACAGGGGAGACCGACGCACCATGCGGAAGGAGCCCCGGAACGCAGGCCGAGATAGCTCAGTCGGTAGAGCACAGGTCTGAAAAACCTGGTGTCGCCAGTTCGATTCTGGCTCTCGGCACCACCGTCGAAGCCCCGCCCGATCTAGGATTGGCGGGGCTTCCGCTTCCCCGGCTTGGATCCGCTCCGTAGCCTATTCTGCAGCCTATCGCCGAGGGCGGCCTCGACGGCATCGGTCGCGATTGTCGCGCGTCTATCCGACGCACACGTCTGAAAGAAGTGACCGGATGGCCGGAACCTGCACCGGAACCCAGACCTGGTAGGGAAGCCCGTCGCGCATTCCGCTCCAGCCGTTGCTGTAGCGTACTACGAGGGGCCGTTCGTCCTCCTCGCCGGGAATTCGAATGGAGCGGCCGACTTCGCCGGCCTTCGCGAGGAAGACGACGCGGGCGTTGACGGCGTCGACGAGCCTGGCCAGTGGAAACGACTCCTGGCAGGCGCGGATGAGCGGATCATCCGGACCGGATGGCTCATGGCACCTCGCGAGATTGGTGAACGCGACCTGCCTCCAATCGAGGCGTAGTGTCATGCGGATGCAGTCGAACGCCTTCCAGACACCTTTGCGGGACCAGTCGGGCATCGTCGTGAGATGCGCTTTTCGCATCTCGTGAAGGAATCGCTCATCTTCCTGTGGCGACC
>DATLUD010000039.1:0-113679 GCA_035533275.1 Candidatus Dormiibacterota bacterium
TACCGGACGGTGCACCTCCACCAGGGCACCATCATCAACCCGACCGGCACCACGCTGCAAAACGGGATGAAGGTGCGCGTGCGCGGCCAATCCCAGAGCGACGGCTCGCTCAACGCCGATGAGATCGACGTCGTCTGATCCTAGTCCCACAGGATGAGACACCGGCCCGGAACGCTCGTCGCCGCACGTCCTGTGCGGCGACGAGTGGCCCCAAGGGAGGCATGCGCGGCCTGCTCGGCAACGCGGAGACGATCTACAGCTTGGCGTTGACGATCGCGTCGACGCCCGTGCCGTAGACGCGGTGGAAGCCCTTGAGCACGTTCAGGTTGTCGATGGGAATCAACGCGTCGACATTCCAGACGCCGCGGTTCCAGCTGCCCTTGAAGGCGCCCACCGCCTCGACGCGATTCACGTTGTAGGTGGGCCCGGAGACCTGCGCGGCTCCGACGTAGGTGTTCGAGCCGATGGTCACGATGGGCACGACCTTGGTGTGGTCGCGGTTGGCAACGTGGTTTGCCGCCATCAGGTTGTTGATGAAGTTGTTCAACGGACCGGCAACGGCTTTGACGGCCAGCACCCCGCCGGCGCCCAGGAGCACCTTGTCGAGCAGGCTGGCCGCGGACGCCCCGGCGACGGCCCCGATCGTGAGGGTCCCGGCGAGAACGGCGGCAAGGATCGGTCGCTTCACGAGTTTGCTCTCCTTAACGTGCCGGAGCGCGAACTACCGCAGGCGCTGCGAGTAGGTCCGGCCCGGACATCTGTGGTAACGCTGTTTCGAGCACTCGGGTTCCGCACGGAGAGGCCACGTTGTACGACTCCCTCAGCTCATTTGTTCGCGCGTTGCGGGCGGCCGGCGAGCTCGTCGAGATCGGCGCCCAGGTGGACCCCTCGCTGGAGGTCGCCGAGATCGCCGATCGTGCGATGAAGGCCGGTGGACCCTCGCTTCTCTTCACCAACGTTCGCGGCTCGGCGTTCCCGCTCCTCATCAACCAGTTCGGAACGGAGCGCCGCATGGCGATGGCCTTCGGGGTCGATACCCTCGACGCCATCACGGCCAGGGTGCGCAGCGCCCTCGACCTCCAAGTCCCCAAGACCCTCGGCGCCACGCTCACCAAGCTCTTCTCGCTGGCTCCGCTCGCGAACGCTATCCCGAGGAAGGTGGCCGGAGGCGCCTGTCAGGACGTGCGCATGCCCGAGCCCGACCTGGGCAGGCTGCCGGTCCTGACCACGTGGCCCCTGGACGGCGGCCCGTTCATCACGCTTCCCCTCGTGTTCACGCGCGATCCCGAGACGGGCCAACAGAACTGCGGCATGTACCGCATGCAGGTCTACGACGCGCGCACCACCGGCATGCACTGGCAGCGCCACAAGCAGGGACGCTCGCACGCGCGCAAGTGGGGCGATCGCGTTCCCGTCTCCGTGGCCGTCGGGGCTCCGCCGGCCGTCACCTACGCGGCCACCGCGCCGCTCCCCCCGATGATCGACGAGATGGCGCTTGCCGGCTTCCTGCAAGGCTCGCCCGTCCGCATGGTCAAGTCGCTCACGAACGACATCCTGGTGCCCGCGGACGCGGAGTTCGTGCTGGAAGGCTACGTCGACAACACCGACTTGCGCACGGAGGGTCCCTTCGGGGACCACACGGGCGTCTACAGCCTGGCCGACACCTATCCCACCTTCCACGTGACCACGATCACGCACCGCGCTCAACCCATCTACGCGGCAACCCTGGTGGGCAAGCCGCCGATGGAGGACGCCTGGCTTGGCAAGGCCACCGAGCGCATCTTCCTGCCGGTTCTGCAGATGGTGCTGCCGGAGGTGGTGGACATGAACCTCCCGGTGGAAGGCGGCTTCCACAACTTGGCGATCGTCTCGGTGCGCAAGCAGTATCCCGGCCACGCCTTCAAGGTGATGAACGCGCTCTGGGGCCTGGGCCACATGATGATGCTGACCCGCGCGATCCTGGTGGTCGATGCCGACATCGACGTCCAGAACGTTCGCGAGGTCGCCTGGTTCGCGCTCAACAACGTCGATCCGTCGCGCGACCTGATGATCGTTCCAGGGCCGGTCGACGATCTCGACCACAGTTCGTCGTACACGCCCGCGCTCGGACACAAGATCGGCATCGACGCCACGCGCAAGGGCAAGGACGAAGGGTATGCGCGGGAATGGCCGCCGGATATCGTGATGCATGCGGCGACCAAGGCCCTCGTCGACCGCCGCTGGCGAGAGTATGGCCTGGAGGGCGTGCTCGAGCGGGGCGCCGCCGACGACTGGAGCGGCCAGCGCCCGCCCAAGCGCTTCTGACTACTCTCCGTCCCCTCCGCCCGGCGCCGACGCGGGAACCACGGTGCGCGCCTGCAGCGCGTCGCTCACCATGCTGGAGAGGTCCATCAGGTGGGCGCGCGTCATCTCGTCGAGCGCATGTCCCGCCAACGCGGAACGCAGATCGCTCCGCAGCGACGTCAGCTCCATGCGGGCCAGCGCGACCGCGTCGGAGGGAACCCCCGGCCCGGGCGTGAGCGCCAGCGCGATCAGCCGGCGCGTGTAGCGCTGCTGCAAGTTGCGGTGCACCAGGCCGATGCTCCGCAGGCCGCGACTCGAGAGATCGCCGTAGACGCTGCGCTGCATCCAGTTGAAGAGATCGGCGAGATTCATCGTCGCGCCCGGCGCGGCGTTGAGCGTGATCTGGTCGAGACGCTGCAGCATCAGCGGCTGGAACATCATGCCGACCACGCGCTCCTGGTACTCCGCGGCGATCTGCGCCACCGGGACGTCGTGGCGCGCCGGCGGATCGTAGCCCCACGACGTGTCCGTCCATGAGGCCCACTCGTTGTAGGTGAGCGTGTCGAGGAGCTTGGGAGAGAAGCTCCACGCGCGGTCGGACAAGAGATAGGTGTCGAGCATCCCGAAGGCGCGCTTCTCCAAGGCGCGCGGCACCGGCTGGAAGGGCACGGCCGCGCCGGGGTCGCCCTTGTGCGAGCGCGAGAGGTAGGCTCCGCCGATGTAGTGCTCGGGGATCTCCAAGCAGAAGCGCTCATGGCCCAAGATGGTGCCGAACGCCTGGCGCGCCACCTCGTACGACTGGCCCTCGCGCGGCTCGCGGCGATCGAGGCTCGAGATGAGCCCGTGAGCCATCTTGAGCTGCACCCCGCACCACGAGAGAGGATCGTCGGTGAGGTCCTCGATGTTCACGCGCGGATCCACCGCATGGGCGTCCGCGTAGTCGGTGTCCTCGTCGCCGGCGAAGCGGTCGAGCGGATTGGCCCACTGGTCGGCGATGGCGTTGAGCGCGGTCTTCTCCTGCGCGGCGCCCTTGCCGTCCAGCGGCGTGTAGCCGTAGGCGATCACGTGGTAGTCGTACGGCCCCAGCACGCTCTGGAAGTACTCGCCTTGCGCCGTCCCCTTGGGCCAGAGGTTCACGGGCGCGTACTCCATCACGCTGGTCGCCACGCCGTACTTCTCGGTGAAGGTCTTGCTCTGCAAGTCCTTGGCCGTGTACGCGTATGATCCGATGAAGTTGTGGCTGAGCCCGAAGTCGTGCCCCGACTCGTGGAGAACGATCGCGCGCAGCGCCTCCTCGCGGAATCTCTGCGCGAAGGCGGGATCCTGGTGCACGTCCATGGCGGAAAAGGCGTCCATGGCGAAGGCGCCCTGCGCGCGCATCTCGGCGCCGTAGCTGGGCGGCTCCGCGGTCGGGGCGCGCTTGCCGGACCGCAGCGGCTTCACCTCGAAGTCGTGGAGGTAGTTGACGAAACGCAGGTCGTTGCCGTCGAGCAGGACGCCGACGTTGATCTCTTGGCCCGTGCGCGGATCGAACGAGACCTCGGCCTCGGCGCCGAACTCCACGTTCGACCCCGTCACCCAGCGCACCACGTTGTAGCGGATGTCGTCGGGACTCCAGTTGGGATCGTTCGGCTGCTCGCGAACCTCGACGGCGTTGCTGATGCCGATCTTCTCGAACGCGTCGTTCCAGGTCAGCAGCGCCTCGCGCACGGTCTTGCGGTACTCCGGCGGGATCGTGTTGCTCAAGTAATAGACCAGCGGGTGCTTCGCCGGCGAGAGCTTCTTGCCGGAATCGCCGGGCTCCATGTTCCAGCGGATGACCACGTGCTTGCGGTTCTCGCGCTCGACGTAGTTGCCGTACTCCAGGCGCGCGATGTCCCACATGCCCACCCGCGAGTCGGCCGGGCGCGGCCGGTAGTCGGCGGTGTTGGGAGCGACCGCGATGTTGTAGTCGACCTTGAGCTGAACGCTGTGCGGATCGGGAACGTTGTCGATGACGTTCGGGTCGGCGCTCGCGAAGGTCTGATCCGCCTCGACCACCACGTTGTCCGGGAACGCCTCGGTCTTGCCGAAGAACGTCCGCGCGGGATCCAGGTGGTAGGCGTGCAGCGGGTTTTTGGTCCCCAGGCTTTCCCGCAGGGTGGCGGCGACGGCGGAGACGTCGCCCAGGAACGGCTTCGCGTCGAAGATGATGTCGCCGTTGCTCGTCTTTTCCGCGGCGATCGGCGCCAGCGCCACCACCGACTGCGAGTAGGTCGTGGCAGCCGCGCGCTCCGCCGCGCTGCCGGGCTTGGCATCGTAGATCGTGTTGGGCCAGGTGATGACGATCTTGTCGTCGCGCTTGGTGAAGCGCATGATGCGCGCCGGGGCCAAATAGACGTAGCCCGGGAAGATGCCGAAGCCGCCCAGGCCGTTGGCCGGGATCGCGGTCTCGATGAAGTCCTTGCCCAATTGGCTGGGCGCGATCTCGAGATAGACCTCGCCCTTCTTGCGCCACACGGTCAAGAGCCCGTGCTGCTCCGTGGCCCCTTTGACGAACTCCGCGTAGGCGTCGGGCTTGGCGGCCTGGGAAGACGAACCGCTCGGCGGCGCGGCCTGCGCCGCCGGGGCGGCGGCGCGGGCCGCCGCGCCGACGCCGCCGGCCAGAACTGCCGCGACGAGCGAAACCGAAAGGAACGCCGGGAAGACTCTCACGGGCGAACTCCTCAAGAAGACGGAAGATAGCGACGTCTCTATGCGGCCGGCGCGCAGACGGTACCTTCCTGCGCCAGGGGCCGGCGGCGGCCACCGATAACGTACCGCCCGTGATGGTCAGCCGCACCGAGACGACCTGGGGAGAGCAGAGCCGGCTCTTTCTCCAGGACATCCGCATCTCCCACACGCTCTTTGCTTTGCCGTTCGCCTACGTTGGCGCGGTGCTCGCGGGACGCGGCCACCCCACCCTGCTCCAGCTCGTCTGGGTCACGGTGGCGATGTTCGGGGCGCGCTCGGTGGCGATGGCCGCCAACCGCATCCTCGACCGCGACATCGATCGCCTCACCCCGCGCACGAAGAATCGTCCTCTCGCCAGCGGGAGGCTGCGCCCCGAGGTGATGTGGGCGGCGGTGACGATCGGCCTGGCGCTGCTGGTCGTGGCGGCGTGGCAACTCAACCCGTTGTGCGTGAAGCTGCTCCCGGTGGCCGCAGCGGGCGTCCTCACCTATCCGCTCTTCAAGCGCTTCACGTGGAGTGCCCACCTGATGCTCGGCGCCGTCGACGCTCTGGCGCCCCTGGGAGCGTACATCGGCGTCGCCGGAACCCTCTCGCTCCCCGCGCTCTTGCTCTTCCTGGCCGTCACGCTCTGGGTGGCCGGATTCGACCTGCCCTACGCGCTGATGGATCTCGAGGCCGACCGGGTCAATCGCGTCCACTCCTTTCCCGTGGCCTTCGGCGAACCGGCGACCCGCGCGGCGGCCATCGCCTTCCACGCGGCGGTGGTCGCGCTGATCGCCGCCGCGGGGGCGGCGGCCGGCGCCGGCCCGTGGTGGTACCTCTCGGTGGCCGCCGGCGCCGTCCTGATCGCCTACGAGCTGCGCGCCTTGCGCTCGACCAACGTACTGCTGATGAACGATAGGATATTCAAAGCCAACATGCTGTTCTCGCTCGCCGTGCTTGCCGCATCCGTCGCGGGGTTCCTCGCATGACCAACCGCCGCCGCTTCCTCTCCGGCTCGCTGGCCGCGGGCCTCACCGCGGCCGCGGCTCGCCCGGCGGTCGCGCAAGTCTTCCAAGGCGGAACCTCCCCGCTGACCAACCCGGTGCAGGTGGGCGTGATGGGTCCGTTCACGGGTCCGGATCACGTGTTCGGCGAGCAGATGGCCGACGGCGTGCGCCAAGCCTTCGACGAGACCAACCGCAACGCGAGCATCTTCCAGCGGGCCCTTCAGTTCCGCACCTACGACGACCTCGACGACGTCGGCGTGGCGCAGCAGGTGGCCCAGTTCGCGGCGGGCGACGGGGTCACGGCGGCGATCGGCCACCTCCGCGCCGACACCACGGAGTTCTCGCTTCGCATCTACTACGAGAACCGCGTCCCGCTGCTGGTCCCGACGGTCACGGCGGATGGCGTCACCGCGAAGAACTACGACGTCATCTTCCGCTTGCCGACGAGGGACACCGACGAAGGGATCCTGGGCGCTCGCGACGTCGGCGGCACCATGAAGGCCTCCTCGGTGGTCGTGGTCTCCCAGCCCATCGCCTATGGTCCGGCGGTGGCGGCGGGCTTTCTCCAGGCGTTCAACGCCGGCAAGGGCGCCTCGGCCGTTCAGGTGATCGTCGACTTCGAGAAGCCCGACTTTCCCGCGGCCGTCACGGAGATCGCCGCGCATTCCCCTCAAGTGGTCTACTTCGCGGGTATGAGCCCCCGGCTCGGGCCGCTGTTGGGGGCGCTGCGTTCAGCGGGCTACACGGGAGCCTTCGCGGCCTCCCAGGGCTTCTGGAACGAGACCACCCTCCAAAAGTACGCGAAGGACGGTGAAGGCATGATCGCCTCCACCTCGATGCCGCCGCTGGACCTCGCTCCGCAGGTGCACTTCGACCTCGACGCCTATCAGTCGCGCTATGGCCGCATCACCCCGATTGCCGCCTTCTGCTATGCCGCGGCTCAGATCATCAGCCAAGCCGCCGGTGCCGCCGGCAGCGTCAGCCGCACCACGCTGCGGCCCGCGATCGCCCAGGGCAGCTTCAACACGCTGGTGGGGGCGTTTCGCTTCACCGCCCAAGGCGACCCGCTCGAGCCCAACCTGTACTTTTACGAGCTGCACGGCGGGCAGTGGATCTATCGCCGAGCGGCGCGGAACACCGGCTTCCTGATCAAGTGATCCGGCCACGCCGCGGTCGGGGCGATATTTTACGCTCGCCCGGACTTTTGTGAAAGGATTCTGCGCGACGCCACGGTAGCGGATGTCGACACCGGGATGCCCGTCCGCCGAGTATGCACTTGGAGGCGGTCGTCTTTCCACGTGTGGAGAGTGTGCAGATGCGAGCAAAGTTCATCAGCCGGATCGTCCCCTTGGCGCTGGCGGGTACCCTCTGCGCCGCTCCCGCCGCCGCCGATCCTGGGCTGGGTACGGCCCTCAGCCAACAGTTGATCCCTTCCGTCAACGGCGCCATCAAGGCGGCCATCCGCTCCGAGCGGGCCAAGCCGCCGGGGCAGGTCGCGCAGGTGCCCCCGATCCCGCCTTCGACCAAGGCTCCGGCGCAGACCGGGCTGCCCACGGGGTGGACGTATACCACCGACCTCTCGATGGCGTGGGCCCTCGGCAACACGGGGGCCAGCAACAAGCTGCCCGGCGGTTTCGACGCCGGCGTCGGCTATGGGTTCAACGCCACGACGCGCATCCAAGCCAGCTACTACGAAGTGCAGCACTATCCGCTCGGCTTCAACACCGGCAGCGTGCCGCTCTATCTCCAAGGCGTGGCCAACCCCGTGGGTGCCGTCGACCTCTCGCAGAACGGGCCGAACGTCACCACCAAGGACGCGTTCACACTCGTCATGTTCCAGAAGCTCGTGCGCCTCGACCACAAGCTTCCGGTCGTGATCACGCCCACCTACGTGAGCCGCACCTCGTCGATCGGGGGAACCTCCGACCTGCAGACGCTCGAGGTCAACGGCTTTCCGCTCCAGGTCCAGGCGCGCACCGCGCAGGTAGAGGCGGTGGCCTTCACCTTGCCGTTCCTCTCCACGCCGAAGATGTTCGGCACGTTCACGGTCGCGCCGGCGTGGCTGGTGCACCGTGCCGGTCTCAACCAGGAGAACCACGCACAGCTCTACCAGATTCTCTACCTGGAGTACCGCCCCACGCGCTCGACGACCATCTTCCTCGAGCCGCAGTCGTCGCGCGACTACCTGCCCGCCGACGTCTACGCCCAGCACTTGAACGCGTACTTCCTGGGGATCTCACACCGCTTGACGCGGAATACGTTCGTGCAAGCCGTGCTCAACTCGGGCGGTCCATCCAACTACCAGCCGTACGGGCTCACCGGCATCTATTGCCAGCAGCTCGTGCCGTGCTCGCAGCAGGCGATCACCGCGGGCGGCCTGCACGCCACGCAGATACAGCTCCAATTCGGCATCGGCACGCCAAGCGTGCTGCCGTTCTGACCGGGGAGGCATTCTGAGATGACGTTGCGTTCTTCGATCTCCCTGGCATCCGCGGCGCTGCTCGCCGTCGCGCTCTCCGCTTGCGGAGGCGGCGGCGCGGGCAGCAGCTACGCGCCGCCGACGGTTTCAAGGCCCTCCTCCGCCGCAACCATCGTCGGCCTGGGCGACAGCCTGACGGCCGGCATGCAGTCGGGTGCGCTGCTCGGCGCGCCGGTTCCGGTGACCGGCTCGCTCTTCCCCGCCCTGCCGCCGACGCAGGAAAACGGCTGGTGGGCACTGCTCTGGTCGCAAGCCAACGGCGGCGCTCCCACGACCCAGGCACCGCTGCCGCTGATCGGCCCCGCCGCGCCGCTCGGGCAGATGGAGATCCCCGGCCCCGCGGTCGGGTCGTTCATCGCCTACCCGGCACAGCTCTGCTCGGGCGCCGGCAGCCAGTCCAACGCGCTGGCGTTCGCAGCGGGCTCCGCGCTGCAAACGCGCGTGAACCCCACGGCTGTCCCCGACGACCTGGGCATACCGGGAGCGATGGCGCACGAAGCGCTCTACATGACGCAGCCGTACCAGTCCAGCTGCACCATCCCGGCGACCACCAATCCGCAACAGGCGCAACTGAACGCGCTGGCCGAGCTGCTGGGATCGGAGAGCCTGAACTTCGACCCGATCCTCGGCAACTTCCCGGGCAAGACCATGGTCCAGGCCGCGGTCTCGCTGCACCCGACGCTCGCCACGGTCTGGTTCGGCGAGAACGAGGTCCTGAAGTTCGTCGGCTCGGTGGGCCAGGTCCAACCCACCACGCCGCAGCAGTTCCAGGGCGACATCCTCTCGATCATCCAACAGCTGCAGACGGCCGGCGCCAAGGTGGCCGTGGCCAACCTGCTCGATCCCCTGAAGGCGCCGCTCTTCATCCCCAACGCGGCCCTGCCTACCGTGCTGGAGACGCAATACGGCGTGCCAGCCGCCGCGGCGACGGCCGTGGAGGCGTTTCTGCAATCGACGTACGCCGTCGGGCCAAACGGCTACGTCACGCTCAGCGGCCTGCCCAAGATCCTCGCCGCGATCCAAGGCGGCAGCACCTCGCCGCAACTCGGGGGCGGCGACTTCGTCCCCGACGCCGTGGCGGCCGCGGCCGAGCAGCAGCTCACCGCCTACAACGCTGCGATCTCCACCGATGCGCAGGCGACCGGCGCGGCGCTCGTAGACATCAACGGCACGTTCGCGCAGCTCTTCACCGCGGGCGGCGTGGCCATCTCCGCGCACTGCTGCACCACGCAGTTCGGCGGCGGACTCTTCAGCTTCGACGGCCTCCATCCGTCGAACACGGCCTACGCGCTGGTGGCCAACGTCTGGATCCAGGCAGTCGACACGAAGTTCGGCCTCACGATCCCGCCGCTGACCAGCGCGCAGATCGCGCAGATCAGCGCCAGCGACCCCTACGTACCCTAACCCGCCCACCCGCGGACGCACAGAGAGCGGGGCGGCATCAGCCGTCCCGCTCTCTTCTCCGTGCCTGCCGAAAGCGAAGAGCTAGGCCAGGAGCGCGGCGATCCCGGCTGCGCAGACTTCCATGTCCTGCTCGCTCGTCCCGGAGGAGACGCCAACGCCGCCCACCACCTGTCCCTCCGCCGCGATGGGGACGCCGCCCCCCAGTCCGGTGAGGTTGGATTGCGACGCAAGCGCGAGGCGCAGCTGGTTGAGCGCCTCGCCGCCGCCGATCTCCTCCGTGCGCTGTCCGCGAAGAGCGGCGGTGCGAGCCTTGGTGATCGCGATCTCGATCGAGCCGGTGCGCGATCCGTCCATGCGCGAAAACGCCAGCAGGTTGCCGCCCTCGTCGACGACGGCGATGCACTGCGGTACGCCCATCGCCGCCGCTTTTTTCTCGGCGGAATGGACGACGACGTGCGCGCCCTTGGTGGTGAGCTTGACGTGATTGCGCGAAATGAAAGATTCGTCCATGTTCGTCTCTCCGTTCTCCGGCTGTCGTGATCGTGGCCAATCGCAGCGCCGCGATAGACGCGGCGCGTCGACGCGTCGTTCGAGAGATCGTCCACCGTCCCATGCAAAGCGACGGATCGGAGCGGGTCCGCCGGGCGCGGGGCCTCAGAAGACCAATCGGTGGCGCTGGAGGTAGATGTTCAGCAGCACGCCGATCGCCATGAAATCGGTGAGCAGGGCCGAGCCGCCGAAGCTCATGAACGGCAAGGGGATGCCGGTGATCGGCATGATGCCCACGGTCATCCCGACATTGACCATGATGTGAAAGGCGAACATCGTCACCAAACCGACGCCGAGCAGCACGCCGAACTTGTCGCGCGCGCTGGCGACGGCCGCGATGCCTCCCCACAACACGAGCGCATATCCCGCCAGCAGCAACATGGCGCCGATGAATCCGGACTCCTCCGCCAGCACCGTGAAGATGAAGTCGCGGGAGTGCTCCGGCACGAAGTTGAGCTGCGTCTGCGAGCCGTGAAAGAGACCGCGCCCCAGGAGCTGGCCGTCGCCGACGGCGATCTTCGATTGGTTGAGATTCCAACCGGCGCCCTGCGGGTCGGCGTTTGGATTGAGGAAGACCAGCAGACGGGCGCGCTGGAACGGCTTGAGCACGAAGGGCGTGCCGACGGTGAAGGCCGCCGCGGCGACGACGCCGCCCACGTAGAGCGCGAAGACGCGCAGGTTGTCCAGGCCGAAGAAGAGTTGCGCGGTGAAGATCGCTCCCAGGACCAGCGTGGTGCCGAGGTCGGGCTGCTTGACGATGAGCAGCGCCGGGAACGCCAGCGCGAAGAGCGGGTTGACCAGGTCGCGCAGCTTGCCGTAGCTGCGGTTCTCCGAGAGCATCGCCGCCAGCGAGACGGCCATGAAGAACTTCGCGAACTCGGAGGGTTGGAAGGTGCCCAGGGGCCCCACGGAGATCCAGCGCTGGGCTCCGAGCGCCGACTCCCCTTTCGCCAGCACGATGCCCAGCAGGATCAGGTTGAGCGCGTACAGGTAGGGCGCCCACTTCTTCCAATAGTGGTAGTCGAGCGCCGAGAAGCCCGCCATCACCACGATCCCGACGATCAGATAGAGGGACTGCTTCTTGGCCTCGGAGGCGGCCGCGGGATCGTGCAGCGTCGCCGAGTGGATGAACAGGATGCCCACCAGCGTGATGAGCACGCAGATCCCGGCGAACGCGAAGTTGTACGAACGGTACCAAGGGCGATCCACAGCGCGGGCAACTTATCGTCTAGGCCACGGCAAAGCCTGCCGGTTGGGGTGATGGAGCCGACCAGGCCCCCGGCCTCTTGCCGGTGGGCTCGCGCCCGCGAGCGGGGTAAAGGGATACCGGGACGACGAAGCGGTCATGCCCACGGCCGGGCGGCTGCGCGCTCCCGCAGACGTGATAGAAAGGACCCCCACCGTGCCGACCAACTCCTCCACGACCACCGCGCTCCACAAGTCCAAGATCGACGTGCCCGAGCGCGACCGCACGCAACTGGTGACGCTTCTCAACGAGACGCTCGCCGACGCGATCGACCTGCAAAGTCAGGTCAAGGTCGCCCACTGGAACGTCAAGGGCATGAACTTCATCGCCCTCCACGAGCTCTTCGACTCGATCGCCGCCATCGTCGTGGAACAGATCGACACCGTCGCCGAGCGCATCACGGCGCTTGGAGGCATTGCTCGCGGGAGCGTGCGGCGCGCCGCGGCCGACTCGCGCATCCCCGAGTACCCCAACGACATCCACGACGGCAAGAGCCACGTCGCGGCGCTGATCGAGCGCGTCGCAGCGTATGCCCACAACCTGCGCCTGGGCATCGAGACCTCCGACACCATCGGAGACCCCGACACCAACGACCTCTACGTCGAGATCTCGCGCGCCATCGAGAAGCAGCTCTGGTTCCTCGAGGCGCACCTGCAGGGGAGCGACCCCAGCTAGAGCCTCCGCAGCTGGCGGGAGGCGGCGCGCGTGTGCCAGGCGTCTGGCACCGCGCGGCGTTAGACTCGCGCCATGAGCCGGACGCAAGTGAACAGACGGTTACGGCGCGGCATCGCCGGGGGCGTAGCGGAGCCCCATCGCCGTCAACATCTCGCGCGCCGCGGAGACGGCCTGCTCCGGAGCGACGATCCTCGCATCGTCACCGAAGCCGCATGCCCAGCGCACCACCTCGGTGACGTCGGAGACCTTCAGCGTGATCGTCGCGCTGCCGCCGTCGCGGAGGGTGACCACTTGATCGTGCTGCCAGCGCCGGCTGGCCACCGACGCCGCGATGCGCCGCGAGAGTTCCACCGTCACCTCCACGTGCTCCGTCTTGGCGTCCCCGATGATCACGCCGATCACGTCGCCGGGGCGGATGTATGGCGGCAACGCGCGTCTGGACGCCATCCTCCCGGCGGCCTGCGGCTTCGACGTGAGGATCTGGTCGAGCGCGAAGTACCTCCAGCCCTTGGCGTCACGATCGTAGGCGATCAAAAAGTACCGCCCGGAACGCGCGATGACGGCGTACGGCTCCACCAGCCGCTCCGTCCCCTTGGGATGGCCCGCCTTGGGATAGCGAAAGCGCGCGAACGCACCCTGCTGCCAGATGCGCTCGAGCGCCTCGTAGACGTCCGCGACCCAACGGTCGCCGATGAGCTCGGGAAAGGCGAAGTGCAGAAAGCGTGCCGTCGGCGGAGGCTGCGCGCCGCCGTCGCGCGGCAATCGCCGGCCCACCGGCTCGCCCAGCGCCTTAGCCAGCGCCGCGAGCATCTGCTCTGCGTCGCGCCGGCCGCGATCGACCTGCAGCGAGAGCGCCCCGTTGCGCTGGGTCATCGTCACCGCGCCGGCGCGGATCGGCGAGATCGCGAAGCCGGCTTCTTCGGCCAGCACGCGGACGTGGCGGAGATCGCGCTTGAGGCTGCGCTCCGAGACGCCGAACTCCGCGCGAAACGCCTCGGCCTGCACGCGTCCGTAGCGCATGAGGCGCACCAGCAAGGTGAGCTTGCGGATCGTCGACGCACCCGGATTGTCGGAGTCGCCATCCTCCGATACGACCGTTCGTTCCGCCATGCGCCGAAGTTGGCAGAGCACCCCGAGGCTCCCTGCACCCGCGCCGCGCAAGCATACCGTGGACACGCCGGCCGCCGCGTGCGCTGACGTGGAGCTCGTCTCCGCGCGCGGAGGCAGAACGCTCTGGCCGGGGCGCCCGCCGCTCGACTTGGCCGCGGCACGCGGCGTGGTGGTGCGGGGCGACCCCGACCGCGACGACCTCGTATTCCCGCGAGGCGTGCGCGTGCGCCTCTACGACCGCGACGGCCGCGGGCTCGCGCCGGCGGCGCGTGCCGGGCTCTCCGACGGGGAGCGCCGGCGCCTGCGGTGGTACGCGCGCGTGGCGGCGGACGAGAGGAGCTCGGCCGTCGAGGGAATCGCGCTCCCCGCGCTGCGCATCGAGCTCGCGGGTCTGGTCTTCGAGCGCCCGGCGTCTCTCGCGGGCGAGGATCTCTGCGGGCGCTTTCCACCCGAGCGTTTACGCTTGTGGCCGGCGGGCGCCTCGTGGGACGGCCTGACGCGCCTGGGGGACCGCGCACCTCCGCCGCGCGGCCTGGGGGCGCCGCGCGCGCGCGAGCTTGCCGCCCGCCTCTCGCTCGAGTTGCGCCTCGCCGCGTGCGCCTCGCCGTTGCGCTCGTTACCGCGCGCGGGCGAAATCGTGGCCGTGCTGCGTCGTGAGCTGGGGCTGGCGGAGGGCTAGCGGCTCTTGGTCCGCCGTTTTCTCGGGGCAGCGGGCTCGCTCGCATGCTCGCTCGCGGGCTCCTCCGCCGCCTCCGCCAGGTCCACGGCGCCCGTCGCCGCGTCCGAGGGAGCGGGTGGCGCCGCCGGCATGGGCGGCGGAAGCGGGCGCGCGCGCACGCCCTTGATCGGGATGTTGGCCAAGAGCGCCACGTCGTTCTCGCGCGTCTCGAAGGTGACGTCGAGGCCGATCTCGTCGATCTCCATGTAGCGCGAGATCGTCGCGATCAGATCGCCGCGGAGCTGGTCCACCACCTCCGGCGCAAGGTTGATGCGGTCCGAGAGCAGGACCAGCCTCAGCCGCTCCTTGGCCACGGCGCCGGAAGGCGCGGGTCGAAAGAACCGCAGGAGCGCATCCATCCAGTTCATCGACGCCCTCCGATCCACGCGGCCAGCTTCTCGAAGAAGCCGCCTTCAGCGCTGTAGTCCTCGATCTCCACCTGCTCGCCCTCGAGCCGCGCGACGGCGCGCCGGTAGGCCTCGCCCGTACGCGACGAAGGATCGAGCGAGACCGGCTCGCCGCGGTTGGTGGCCACCACCACCTCGGGCTCGTCGGGAACGACCCCGAGCAGCGGCAGCCGCAAGATCTCGTCGACCTGCGCCACCGAGAGCATCTTGCCGCGACGCACCAGCTGCGGCCTCAAGCGGTTGACGATCAGCTGCACCTCGATGCCTTTGGGCAGCAGCCCCACCACCCGGTCGGCGTCGCGCACGGCGCTCACCTCCGGCGTGGTCACCACGATCGCGCGCTGCGCGCCGGCCACCGCGTTCTTGAAGCCCATCTCGATGCCGGCGGGCGAGTCGATCAGCACGTAATCGAAGCGCTTGCGCAGCTCTTCGACGAGCGCCACCATGTCGGCGGTCCGCACGTCGTCCTTCTCGCGCGTCTGCGCCGCGGGCAAGAGCATCATCGAGGGCACCCGCTTGTCCTTCACCAGGGCGTCGTCCAGCTCGCACTTCTTCTCGATCACGTCGAGAAAGTGGCGGCTGACGCGATTCTCCAGGCCCAACACCACGTCGAGATTGCGTAGGCCGACGTCGGCGTCGATCAAGCAGACGCTGCGCCCGCGCAATGCCAGCGCGGCCCCGATGTTCGCGGTGGACGTCGTCTTGCCCACGCCTCCCTTGCCGGAGGTCACCACGATCGCGGTCCCCAGCGTCTGCGGCGCGGCCTGCCGCTGGGCGGTCTGCTCCGCCCCGGCGCTCGCGGAGTCGAGATCCTCGGGGGGGATCGCCGCTGCGGCTTGCTGTTCGGCCATCGTATCCTCCATCGCCCTATCCCGCCAGCGCGCCCCAGAGGCGGCCCAGGAAACCCTGCGGCTCCAGGCTCGTGAACGGCACGGTCTCGCCCTCGAGCCGCCGCGCGATCTTCGCGTAGATCGCCGCCAACCTCGTGCCGTCGGCCAAGGCGACGGGCTCGCCGCGGTTGGTCGTGTCGATCACGTCCTCGTCGTCGGGCACGATCCCCAGGAGCTCCAGGCCCAGAACCTCGCAGACGTCCTCGACGGAGAGCATGTCGCCCGCCTTCACCAGCTCGGGGCGGATGCGATTGACGATCAGGCGCGTCGGCAACTGCCGCTCGCCGAGCTTGCCCACGATGCGGTCGGCATCGCGAATCGCGCTGACTTCGGGCGTGGTGACCACGATGGCCTCCTCCGCACCCGCGATGGCGTTGCGGAAGCCGTGCTCGATGCCCGCGGGGCAGTCGATCAACACGTAATCGACCCCTTCGGCCAGCTCGCGCGTGATGCGCTCCATCTGCTCCTGCGTGATCGACTCCTTGTCGCGCGTCTGCGCGGCCGGCAGCAGCCACAGCGTATCGTCGAAGCGCTTGTCCTTGATCAGCGCCGCGCGCAGCGAGCACCGCCCTTCGGCAACCTCGACCAAGTCGAAGACGATGCGCTTCTCCAGACCCAGCACGAGGTCGAGGTTGCGCAAGCCGATGTCGGCGTCGACCAGCACGACCTTCCGGCCGCGGCGCGCCAGGGCGCTGCCGAGGTTGGCCGTGGTGGTGGTCTTGCCGACGCCTCCCTTGCCGGAGGTGATGACGATGCGCCTGCCCCTGCTCACTTCGCGGTACTCCCGTCGGTCTCGATCACGTGGTTCTCCTTCGCGGGTTCAGCGCGGGGGCGTGTAGGGGACGATCACGATGCGGCCGTCTTCGACGCGCGCCAGCTCCGGTTGCGGCGCGCGGCGGCGCTCCCCTTCGGGGGCGACGGCGATGTGCGAGCCGATCCGCAGCTGCGTGGGCGAGAGGTCGAGCGCGAAGACGCATGCGGCGGCGTCGCCTTGGGCGCCGGCGTGCGCCACTCCCCGCAGCGCGCCGATCACCACGATGTCGCCGGTGGCCACCAGCTCGGAGCCGGGATTGACGTCCCCGAGCACCACGATCGAGCCGCGGTGGCGAATCGCCTGACCCCCGCGCAGGGTCCCGCGGTGCAGGACCGTCTCCGCAGCGGACGCGCCGGGTTCGGGAACCGCGGCCGCGGCGGCGGGTTCGCGCACCGCCCGCAGCCGGCGGTGCGCCAGATCGGCCCTGGCCCCCGCGAAGTCGGCCTCCGTGGAGCGCGCCGCCGCCGAGAGGTGGCGCACCTTGGCCCCGCCTCTGCGGAGCGGACCCAGATAGGCCAAGCCGGAGCGCTCGGACAGCTCGGCGATGGCCGGGCCGCCGCGCGTGCCGACGGGGCGGATCGCGAACTCGGCGAGCAAGGCGAGCAAGGCCTCGAGGGCGTCCGCCGCGGGCGCCGCATCGCCGAACGAGAGCACGCCGTCCGCGCCCCGGTAGAACTCCGGCGAGGCGCCCAGCTTGTCTCGGATCTCCGGCAATACCTCGGCGAGCGGAGCTTCGAAGAGATCGAACTCCAGCCCGTTGCGCGTCCCGCGAACGATCGGCATGGCTCCCCTTACGCCCAGCCGCGCGCGCCGCCCTGCGCCGTCCACAAGCGTTCCACAGGATTCGCTCCGTATCCACAAGCCATCCCCAAGCACCGGACCAGGCACGCGAACGCCCAGCCAGAGAGGCACCGGGCGCCGTCGAACCTAAGTCTTCGCTCTTGCAGCGTATGCGTTCCGGGGGACCGGCATAGAGCCATGTTGCGCAAACTCACCCCTCTCGTCCTGATCTTCACGATGCTGTGGGCCAGCGTGCCCGCTCCGGCGCTGGCGATGTCGACGGCCCAGGAGGTTCAGACCGCCAAAGAGGTCGAGCGGCAGCTCGAGGAGACGCAAGGGTACGTCACCGACCCGCTGCTCAACGCGTGGGTCAAGAAGGTCACCGATCGCCTCATCGCGCAGCGCGCGCGCCGCGATCTCACGTACCACTACCTCATCATGGACACGAACGACATCAACGCGTACGCGACGCTCGGCGGCTACGTGCACGTGAACCTCGGCATGCTCGACTTCGTGCAGTCGGACGACGAGCTGGCATTCGTCCTGGGCCACGAGACCGGTCACATCGAGCGCCGCCACGCGGTCACGGAGCAGACGCGCAACACGATCCTGCAGATCCTCCTCGGCGTCGCCTCGCTCTTCTCGCCGTTCGCCTACCGTTTCGGCAATCTGATCGGCGGGTTGACGGTGGCGAAGTTCAGCCGCATCCAGGAGCTCCAAGCCGATCAATACGGCCTGCAGCTCATGACGCGCGCCGGCTACGATCCCGAGGCCGCGGTTTCGTCGTTCGTGCATCTTGAATCGCTGGGCGAGAACAACGACCTCGTCGCCAAGTACTTCCAGGACCACCCCGGCAGCAAGGACCGCATCTCGCACTTGGTGGGCTACCCCGAGCTCAATCCCCTCACCGTCACGCTCGATCAGAAAGTCGCGCGCGCCCTGCACGACCAGGCCGAGGCGCGCTACAACGTCGCGGCGATGGATTTCCGCGACATCCTCAAGCAGGACCCTCACAACCAGATCGCGATGCTGCACCTGAGCTCGGCGGAGGTGGCCCTGGGCCAGCAGGCCAAGGGCGAGCAGACGCTGGAGCAGCTTGCCAAGAACGCCGACGCGCAGACCCGCGCCGACGCCGAGGAGCATCTGCGGATGCTGCGGGACTCCACGCGCGGCGTGCGCCTGGCCCCCGGCGATCCGGCGACGCTCAAGCAGCAGATCACCGAGGCCACCGCGCGTCTGACGCAGGTCTCCGCGGAGCTCCAACAGCGGCGAAACGACGGGCGCTCACAGTTCAAGTCGATCGTCGACCGCATCAACTCGCTGGCTTACGAGATGCCCGACTTCAGCCAGGTCGACGCGCGCCGGGGGTCCCGTCTAGACGCGGTGGAGCGCAACCTGAGCGCCATCGTCCGCAACGTGAACAACGCGCTGGACAAAGCGCCCGGCGCCCTCAACCAGATTGGCTCGCTCGAGAACAACAAGCAGAGCGGGCTCTTGCTCGACGAACAGGGCGTCCTCAAGCAGATGGCGGCGCCGCTCGATCTCAATCCCATCCCGGCGCCTTCGCTGGCGATGCTGCCCTACTATCCGGGGTTGCTGGCCTCGATCGATCGCTCGGAGGGCGATCTGGTGCGCACGGCCGACGCCTCGCGGGCGGCGCTCGCGTTGCTGGACGTCTCGCTGGGCGACATCGACACGTTCCTCAAGGCGCTCGATCACGTCAACCTCGACTTCGGCGGCGACATCTCGCTCGAGGACTACAACACGCTCGTGCCGCTGATGAAGACGGCGAACGACTCGGTCTCCAAAGCCTCCATCGCCGCCTCGCAGGCGTGGCAGGTCTTCAACATGGCCAAGTCGCGGTCGCTGGAGCAGCAGATCACGCTGCTGGGGCTCTCGTATCCCTCGGATCGCTACGGCACCCTGGTCTACGCGCTCAAGACGCGCTTCAACCTCGACCCGCCCGACTACCGGCAGATGGAGCAGATGGGCGCGAGCCCGGGGCAGGTGGCGGCAGCCACGATCGTCGCGGCCGACACCAAGAGCACGCCGGACGCGATCTTGGCGATGGCTCAGCAGCATCATGAGCCGCTCGTGGACCTGGCCAACGCGCGTCAGATGAACGCGCAATCGTTGGAGATCTTCCTCGGCTTGATCTTCCTCGACTACACGGACGACCCCGCCAAGGAAGGCCCGCGCCCCGACCGTCCGAAGGAGAGCCCGGTACGTTAGGCTCGATCTCGTCCGCCGGGGCCTGGGCCGAGGGCCTCAACCTCAACCTGGTCCAGGCCCAAGCCAAGCGCCCCTTTCGCTTCTTCTTGGCGGGTGACGCCGCGCTCGTCGCGGAGTTGCGGGCCACGCTGCTCTCCGGCCACGGCGAGCGCGTGCCGCTGGACGCCAACGCGTGCCTCGAGAACCTCGATCTGGCGGGTCCCGGCCGTGTGCTCAACACGGAGGCGGCGCGAGCGGTCCTCTTCGTCGAGGGGCCGGCCGGCGTGGCGCCCTCGGTGCTCTCGCGCGTCGAGGCGCTCGAGCTCCCGGTCTTCGCGATCACGGTGGACCCCAGCCGGCCGGCAAGGGCGGCCGACGAGCCGCCGCCGGCCGCCGGCACCGCCGCTTACAGCGTCCCCTCGCTCGCCCCCGATGCATTGAGCCACACCCTCTTTCCCCACCTGATCTCCGCCATCAAGGGCGTTGAGGTCGCCGTGGGCCGGCGACTCCCCGTGATGCGCGAGAGCATTGCGAACCGGCTCACGCTGGACGCCTCGATGGCGAGCCTGCGCCTGGCGGTCGCCTCGGCGCTGGTAGACCACGTGCCGGTGCTCGGCATCGTCCTGGGGACGGTGGCCTCGGCCGGCGACACGCTCGCGATCACCGGGATCCAGGCCTTTCTGCTCCTCCAGATCGCCGCGGTCTACGGTCACGACCCGGACCTCACGCGCCTGGCCGAGCTCGTGCCGGTGGTGGGCGGCGGCTTTGGGTGGCGAGCGTTGGCCCGCGAGCTCTCCGGCTTCATTCCCGTCGCGGGGGTGGTCATCAAGGGGGGCATCGCGTACGCGGGCACCCTGGTGGTCGGCCAGGGCGCGGCCTTCTATTACCAGCACGGCCGCCCGATGTCGTCCAAGCAGGTGCGCGCCCTCTACGAGGACGCCCGGAAGCGGGCGGTGGAGATGGGGCGGGAGCTCGTGGCCCGGGTGAACCCGGCTAGGAGGCGCGGCGGGAACGACGGCGGGCGGGCTTGAGCAGCCGCTGAGCCCGCACGACCTCGCGCTCGCCCACGGCCCGCTCGCACGAGTCGCAGTACCACTCCGGCTGGACCGGCGAGCTGCATTCCTCGTGGGCGAACGCGTAGGTGGGTGAGACCCCGCCGTAGTTCATGCCGTAGGCATACATGGCGCCGATCAGCCGGTGGAGCTGGCGCCCCTTGTCGGTGAGCTCGTATTCAAAGCGGGCCGGCCGCTCCTGATACTGGTGGCGCTCGACGATGCCCTCGAGCTCCAAGTCCCGCAGGCGGGACGAGAGCGTGTTGGTGGAAGCCCCCGTGGAGGCGGCCAACTCCGAGAAGGTGGTCTTGCCGAGCAGCAGGTCCCGCACGATCAAGCTGGTCCACCGCTCCCCGATCAGGCCGGCAGTCCAAGCAATCGGGCAGTTCTGATCGTAGTTCTTGGGCATCGCCCCACTAGGATAACACTATGCCTTCACATTTACAATTCTCTCTGCTTTTTGAAGTTTTAGCGGCGGCGCGGCTTCGCTAGATGGCGCGGCGCCCCTCGAGCGCTCGCGCCAGCGTCACCTCGTCGGCATAGTCCAGCTCGCCGCCCATCGGCAGACCGTAGGCCAGGCGGCTGACGGCCACCCCCGAGGGCTGGAGCAGCCGCGAGAGATAGAGGGCGGTCGCCTCGCCCTCGGCGTTCGGGTTGGTGGCAATGACCACCTCACCTGGGGCCTCGGCGGCCACCCGGGCAACCAGCTCCCGCACGCGCAGCTGCTCGGGCCCGATGCCCTCCATGGGCGAGATCAGCCCCCCCAGGACGTGGTAGCGCCCCCGGTAAACACCCGCCCGCTCCAGGGCATAGATATCCTTGGGCTCCGCCACCACGCAGAGGAGCTTGGGATCCCGCCGCTCGTCGCTGCAGATCTCGCACGGATCCTCCTCGGTGATAGCGAAGCACCGCGAGCAGGTCCGCACGCGCTCCTTGAGCGCCACGATCGCGTCGGCCAGCGCCACGGCCTGGGCACGCGGCTGGGCGAGCAGATGAAACACCAGGCGAGCGGCCGTTTTAGGACCGATCGTCGGCAACTTCGCGAACTCATTGATGAGGGCCTGAACGGGGCCCGCGACGGGACTCAAAAGAGGCCGGGAATCCGCATCCCGCCGGTCACGGCGCCCATCTTCCGGCTGGAGAGCTCTTGGGCGCTCGCCATCGCCGCGTTGACGGCGGCGAGCACCGCGTCCTCCAGAGACTCGACATCCTCGGGGTCGACGGCCTCACGGTCGATGGTAACCTTGGTGACCTTCATGTCGGCCGTCATTTCGACCTTGACGGCTCCGCCGCCGGCGCTGCCGGTCACCGCCGTGGTCGCCAGCTCCTCTTGCACCCGCGCCATCTCGGCTTGGGTCTTCTGCAGCATCCGCATCAATTGCGCCTGGTTCATCGCACTCCGCCTCAGGTAGAAAACTTCTTGACTGCGTAGTCCAGCAGGTTACCCCCGTCACCGCCGCCTCCCTGGATCGAGGGGTTGCCGCCTTCGGTCCCGCCCCCGGAGCCGGCGCGGGAGGTCGCCCCCCCACGCCCCGGTGCCTCCCCCGAGTGCGGCCCTGCTGGGCGCCTGGTACCCTGCACGACGACCTTCACGGGGATCCGCAAGACGTCGCCAAGGGCTTCCTCGACCAACCGAGCGTTGCCTCGAACGGTCTCGGCGGCGATCGCGTTGCTGAACGAGAGCGTGAGGACGCCGTCGGCCATGCTGACCGGCTCTCCGGCGGCGAGCATGCCGTTGACGGGGGCGCTGCGCTCCCCGACGCGGCCCCGCACCTGCTCCCACACGCTCTTGATCTTCTGCACGGTGAGTGAGGCCCCGCCGTCGCCCGGGGCTGCCTGGGCCGGGGCCGGAGCCGCCGAAGCCGGGACCGCCGCGCGATGCGGCCGCATCTCCGTTGCGACCGGGGGGGGCGCCGGGCGGGGCGACGGGCGGGGCGACGGCGCGGCCCGGGTCTCCTCGCCCGCGGGTGCGGCATCCGCGGAGAGCAGGAGGCGCAGCATCGCCACCTCCAGCTCCAGGCGCGGGAGGCCGCTGCGCCTGGCGTCGGCCATGGCGTCGGCCAGCATCTTCAAGCCCCGCACCAACCGCGCTTGCGGCACGTGCTCGGCTCGCTCGATCATCCAGCGGACGTCCTCCGAGGCCAGCTCGCCATCCAAGAGGTCCGGGTTGAGCCGGGCCACGAGCAGCTGGCGCAATCCGGCGATCGTCTCGCGCATCAGGGTCGCCATCTCGGCTCCGGCGTCGGAGGCCCCGGCCACCGCGTCGAGCGCGGTGGTGGCGTCCCCGGTGCAGACGGCCTCCACCAGTTCGCGGGCCCATTCCCGGGTGCTCTGTCCGAAAGCCGCCGCCACCGTCTGCTCGCCCACCTCGCCGTCGCCGAAGGCAGCGACCTGCTCGAGCATGGTCAGCGCGTCGCGGAGTCCGCCGTCGGCCCGGTAGGCGATCTGCCCCAGCGCCTCTTCGGTGAAGGCGAAGCCCTCCGCCGTGGCGATGTGGCGCAGCCGCTCGATCATGACCGGGACGGAGATGCGCCGGAAGGCGTAGCGCTGACAGCGCGAGAGGATGGTGACCGGGAGCTTTTCGGGCTCCGTCGTGGCCAGGATGAAGACCACGTGCTCCGGCGGCTCCTCGAGCGTCTTCAGGAACGCGTTGGCGCCCTCGCGCGTGAGCATGTGGGCCTCGTCGATGATGTAGACCTTGCGCCGCATCGCGCTGGGGGCGAACTTGACCTTGTCGCGCAGCTCCCGGATCTCGTCGATCCCGCGATTCGAGGCGGCGTCGATCTCCAGGACGTCGAGCGAGCGCCCCTCCAGGATGGCCACGCAATTCTCGCAGGTGTTGTCCGGCTCGACCGTGGGCCCGTTGACGCAGTTGATGCAGCGCGCCAGGATCTTGGCGGCCGAGGTCTTGCCGGAGCCGCGCGGCCCCGAGAAGAGATATGCGTGGGCAAGGCGCCCCTTGGTGATGGCCGAGGAGAGGGTCTTGACGACGGCATCCTGCCCCACCAGCTCGGCGAAGGTCTTGGGGCGCCAGGTGCGATAGAGCGACACGCTGGGCTGGTTGGCGCTGCTCATCCCGCTCACCTCGCTCCGCTCACCTCGCGGGGACCCGATCCTCGAAAGTCTTCCGGGGCACTCGCCCCGGGTTGCACCCTCGCTCCGCTCACCTCGCGGGGACCCGATCCTCGAAAGTCTTCCGGGGCACTCGCCCCTGGCTGCACCCTCGCCGGCAAGCACGGCGTGATCCAGGCCACCGGGTTTGAGGGGGCCGGCCCGTGGGCACAAGCGAAAAGGAAACCTCGAGAGCCGGCGCTGGGTATTGTATAGCGACGGCGCGGGTATTGTTGTCGCCGATGACGTCTATCGCGAACGAGGAGCAAACGGTGGATCTGCGTGCGGCCTTGGCGGAGAAGTTCGGATACGCGAACTTCTACCCGGGCCAGGAAGAGGTCATGTCCCGGGTGATGGCCGGCAAAGACACGCTTGCCATCTTGGCCACGGGCGCAGGCAAGAGCCTCTGCTATCAGCTTCCCGCGCTCCTCCTCGAGGGCACCACGGTCGTCGTCAGTCCGCTGATCGCTTTGATGAAGGATCAGGTGGACATGCTGGCCGACCGCAACGTGCGCGCCGTGACGGCTCTGAATTCCACGCTCTCCGAGGAGCAGGAGGCCGACGCGCTCGAGCGCATCCGCGGCGGCCGGCTCAAGATCGTCTTCGTCACGCCGGAGAAGCTGGAAGACGAGACGTTCGTGGATCTGCTCAAGGGCCTGAGGATCCCGCTCTTCGTAGTCGACGAGGCGCACTGCATCTCGGCGTGGGGCCACGACTTCCGTCCCGCATACCTGGGTCTGGGCCACGTGATCCAGGCGCTCGACCATCCCACGGTGCTGGCGCTCACCGCCACGGCCACGCCTGCGGTGCGCGAAGACATCCTCCACCAACTGGGCATCCCGGGCGTCAAGCCCGTCGTGAAGGGGTTCGACCGCCCCAACCTGATCTACGAAGTCTTGCGGGCGGAGAACGAGCAAGAGAAGCTCAAGCAGCTCAAGCACTTCTTCCAGAACGAGCTCGACGGCACGGGCATCATCTACACCGCCACGATCAAGAATACGCTGGCGGTGCAGACGTATCTGGTCGAGCAGCTGGGCGTCCCGGCGGCCGTTTACCATTCCAAGCTGCACAAGCGCGAGCGTGACACCGTGCACGAGCTCTTCATGGAGGAGAACATCCGCGCGGTGGTCGCGACCAACGCCTTCGGCTTGGGCATCGACAAGCCCAACATCCGGTTCGTCATCCACTACGACCTGCCGGGGAGCGTGGAGGCGTACACGCAGGAGGCCGGCCGCGCCGGGCGCGACGGGAAGCCCTCGCGCTGCATCCTCCTCTATCGCATGAGCGACACGCGCGTCCAGCACTACTTCCTGACGGGCAAGTATCCCGACGTCGAGGAGGTCCAGAAGATCTTCGGGACGCTGGAGATCTTCGAGGGGCAGGAGCAGGGCGTCTCGCTCACCGACCTGCGGCGCATTTCCCAGATTCCGCTGACCAAACTGAAAGTCATTCTAGCCCTCCTGAAGAAATCGGGATTCATCGTCCACCGTACGCGCTCGACGTACGCGCTGGCGCCGTTCGCGAAGAAGAATCCCGACCTCGTGCTGAACCTCGCCAACTACGAGACGAAGAAGAGTTACGACCAGTCCAAGCTCGTGATGATGCTGCAGTACTGCGAGACGCAGTCGTGCCGGCGTCGCTTCATCCTCAACTACTTCGGCGAGGACTACGATCAGGAGAACTGCGGGGCGTGCGACAACTGCTTGGCCAAGAAGAGAGCCGCGCTGCGGCAAGGGAACGGCGCGGCCGGACGTCCGCCCGCCGCGGAGTATCCGCTCACGGGATTTCGCATCGGTGACGCGGTGACGCACACGAAGTACGGCTCCGGCACCGTCGAGCGCGTCGACCGCGATTTGGTGACGGTGCTCTTCCCGAGCGTCGGGTACAAGACGCTCCTGGCATCGGCCGTGCACAAAGAAGCCCAGATCGCCTGACGCAGCGCCCAATGCGACGCGATCTGCCTGCGACCCTCGCGGCCTCTCTCTCCGTCTGCGCGCTCGCGCTCGCGCTCGCCGCTCCAGGCGCGGGGCAAGGCGTCGCGCCCGCGCCGGTCCAGACGCCGCCCGTCGCCTCCCCTCTGCCGATGGAGACCGCGCCCCCGGGATGGGCCACGCCCGGTCCGACGACCTCGCCCGGTCCGATCGCCTCGCCGACGCCCGCCCCCGCGGCGACGCCGACCTACCCGCCGATCAGCACGGATCCCACTTCCGTCGACCTGGTCTACCACCAGACGGCCACCATCCGCGTCATGGGAGTCCTCGGCCAAGTTCACGCCACGTCGACGGAGCCGCAGATCGTGCAGATCCAGGACGTCGACCATAGCCGGCAGCAGATTGCGATCTACGGCGAGAAGCTGGGGATTGCCCACGTGGTCATCGCGGACGACCGCGGCGTCTCCACCAGCGTCTGGGTCCGCGTTGCCTATCAGGCGGGCTTTCCCGCCGACTACGTCGAGACCAAGATCACCGGTGATCCGGCGACGGCCGATTACGTGCGGCGCGCCGCGGCCGCAGCCGCCGCCCAAGCCGCCTCGAACCTGCGCCCCGGCGCGAAGGTTCAGGCCGTGCCCGGAGAAGTGCAGGGCGCGCGCGACCTTCCGCTCGACGACGTGGAGACCGTGCGCGTGCCCGTCGCCGTGAGCGGCGATCCGTACATCACCGTCCGCGGCACGACGACGGTGCGCGTGGAGAACTACGCGCAGCCTCGGATCAAGCCCATCTCGCTCCTCGTGAGCGACTATCCGGAGACGATCACCGAGAACGGCGTGCTCTTCTCGGAGACGCTGCAAACCAACCAGCCCGCGCGCTTTCTCTACTACCACTACAACGAGCCGGGCTCCGCCGACCGGCGCATCTTGCTCAAGCTCACCAACGACGGCGATCAGCCGGCGCTGGTCCAATACATCAGCGGGCCCGCCGCGCCCACGCCATACGTTCTGGAGGGCGGTCACCTCTCCACGATGCGCTTCCTGGTCCATGTGGCGCGCAACGAGGGCACGGTGGTCACCGTACCCGCGAAGAGCACGATCAACCTGATCGACCAGGAGTTTCCCGCCGGAACGCTGATCTCGAACCTGCTGCAGCTGCGCGAGCTGAACGGCAAGCCGCTCCAGCTCACCTTGCTGGTCCAGAACTTCGACGCTCCCGTGGACTCCATGCCGGCGGGCACCACGCTCCTGCAGTCGAAGGTCAAGCACGCGCGCGGTGTCTACCCGATACCGGAGTTCTTCTTCGACTACACGTACTTCGTGGGCAGCAGCAGCCTGGAGGTGCCGATCGGCGAGATCCCGTTGCCGAACCTTCGCCGCGGCGAGGCGCTCGGGGGCGACTACGGGGTGTTGCAGTCGATCACGATCACCATGGTCAATCGCACCAACCAGGCCGCGCCGCTGGCGCTCTACGAGAACCCGCACGGCGGCACGGCGACGGCAACCTACGTCATCGACGGCAACGTGGTGCTCTCGCACCCGGTGAAGGCATTCACGAAATATATGGTGCGGCAATATCTCGTGCCCGCGCATGGCTTCGTGCGCACCAAGATCACCACCATGCCCGAGGGCGGCTCCTCGTATCCGCTCTACCTGATCGTCGCCCCCGATGACGGCAGCGTGGCTCCCGGGGCCCCCGGCTCGCCGATCAGCTAGCCCCGAGGGCCTCGCGGTAGCACGCAGCCACGCGCGACGCGGCCCCGGCCCACGCAAAGCGCTCGGCGGCGACGGACCTGCCGGCATCGCTCTCGCGCTCGCGCTGGTCGCGGTCGTCCAGGAGCGCGCGTATGGCGGCGCTCCACGCATCCGCGTCGTCGACGGGGAGCGCGGCCTGCTCCGGCGCCACCTCGACCAACGAGCTGGAGCGCGCGGCCAGGAGCGGCACGCCGGCCACGAGCGCTTGCGCCGCCGCCAAGCCGAAGCCCTCGTAGCGCGAGGGCACCAGCGCCAGCGCGGCCCGCGCGTAGAGATCGAGGAGCTCCTCGCGGTTGACGTATCCGCGGATCTCCAGGCGGTCTTCAACCGCGCATGCTCGCGCGATCTCGCGGCAGCGCTCCACGTACGGCGTCGGGGGCCCGACGCTGATCAAACGCAACGCCGGCACGTCGCGCAGAGCGCGGATGGCGACCTCGAGGTTCTTGCGCGCCTCGACCGTGCCGACCGCCAACGCGAACGGCCGGTCGTCCGCGCGGCGCTCGATCCGGCGGAACTCCTGCGCGACGCCCGGGTAGATCACGCGCACGCGCGCGGGATCGACTCCGGTCAGCGCCACCAGCTCGTCCCGCGAGAACGCTGAGTCCACCATCACCAGGCGCGCGGCGCGGTACCGCGCCGCGGCGAACGCTCCGAAGTACCAGCGGGCGTACGGCTTCGCGTGGCGCTGCTCGCGCAGCCACACCACGTCGTGCACGGTGGCCACCACCGGCACCGGCGCCACCAGCGGCAGCGTCCCCGAGGCGCAGTGGAGCAGTTCGACGCCGGCGCGGCGCGCCGCCAACGGCAACAGCACCTGGTCCCAGAGGAGGCGCCGGTCGAAGCGCCACGGATCGAGCCGCGCGCTCGAGAGCGCGCGTACGTCAACGCCCCGCGCGCGCAGCGCGGCGGTGAGCTCACGCACGTACTCGCCGATGCCCGTGGCGGTGCCCACCGCCAGCTGGGCATCGATCCCGACGATCACCGCGGCTCGAGCGCCCGGAGCGACGGCGGGACGAGCACCGCGGGATCGATCGCGCGAGCGCGCTCCAGGTAGCCGCGCGCCTGGCCGCGCTCCCCGCGCGCGGCGGCGATCGCGGCCAGGCCCACGTATGCGGGCGCCGACGTCGGATCGTCGTGCAGGGTCCGCCGGAACCAGCGCTCCGCCTCGGCGGCGTCGTGGCGCGCGTACCACTCGTGCTGGGCGTAGCTGAGCGCGTAGAGGCCGGCGTACGGCGAGAGCGCGATGGCCCGGCGGTAGGCGCGCGACGCCGCCTCCAGATGGCCGCTGCGCGCCTCCAGCTCGCCCAGGCGCCAGTTGGCCCCCGCGCGCGAGGGCGGGCGCGTGGGATCGCTCTCCAACGCGGCGACCACGTGCCGCTGCAGCGCGAGCGCGCGCGGCAAGTCGCGCGCCGCCAGCGCATCGACGATGCGCGCGAGCGCCTGCGCGTTGCCGTCGCGCAAGTCGTAGCTCACCGCCCTCTCGGGATCGCCGCGCCGCTCGGCTATCGTGGCGCGCAGGTCCATCGCGTAGTCGTCCTGCGGCATCCGCGCGATCCAGAGCGCCGCTAAGGGCACGTCGCCGCGGGCCAGCGCCGCGCGCGCCACGGCTTCGGCATTCCAAGGCGTGGGCAGCAAGCGGTATGCGGTCTCCGTCAGCGGCAGCGCCCACGCCGCCGGCAGCGCCCGCGGCAGCGAGAATGGCGCGGCGACGTCGCGCAGCAACGCGGCCGAGGCTAATTGGGTGACGGCGAACGCGATCGCGAGGTAGCCGGCGGCGACGGCAACGAGGAGGGACGCGGGGCGACGGAGCGTGCTCAGGTCAGACCTCCACCGCTAGAACTTGACGGTGAAGTAGACGTTCTGGCGCGTCTGGTCGAAGTTCAGCTGCGGCAGGATGTTGTCGGTATAGCGGTAGCGCAATGCCTGGACCGTCACCGACGAGTTCGTCTTGGGGATGTGGTAGGTGACGGCTCCCGAGTAGAGATCCTTGCGCGCGTCGATGTTGTCGCCCAGCAGACTGCCGTAGCTGCCGCCGAAGTGCTGCGTCGAGTATGCGAAGTCGAGCTTGACGTCGTGCGAGACCGGGATGCCCGCTCCCGCCGCGAATCCCGTGTGGCGAATGTCCACGTAGTTGGGGGCGAAGGTCACCGGCTGACCGCCTGCGGCTTGCGCCTGCTGGTACGCCGCCAGCGCCGAAGGATCGAACGTCTGCGTCGCGGGATCGAACGGCACGTAGCTCTGCAGGCTGCGGTCGTCGCGCGTGAGATGCTCGTAGAGTCCCGAGACGCTCACGTCCACCTGACGGCCGAAGACCGGCAGCTTCACCTGCGCCCCCGCCGTGTTCGACTGGATGTGCTCCGGCACGGTGGTGGGATAGAGCGAGCCGTAGACGGGATTGCCGAAGGCGTCCGGCTTCACCTCGACCAGGCTCTGACTGCCGAAGCGCAAGTCCACGCGTGTGCCGGCGACCTTCACCGGCACGCTGAGCTCGGCGCTGATCCCGCGCGTGTCCGGAACGTATGCTTGATAGAAGTACGGCCCGCTGCCCGAGAACGGATTGAAGGCCGGGTAGGCGTACGTCAGCGCCGGGTTGCCGGACGTGTTCGAGCTGCCCGCGCCCAGCGCCGCGTTCACGTGCTGGTCGAACGTGCGGTTGAGCTGCAGGTCGTTGGCCACGCCGATGAAACCCGGCAGATACGGCAGGCCCGAAGCGTTGTAGACGGCGGGATTGGGGCCATAGAACTGCAGCGGGGCGCCGTCGACGAAGTTCTGCCCGACGGCCCGATACGCCAACGTCAGCGAGAGCGCATTGATGTGCAGCTTCAAACCGGCCACGCCGGCGCCGTCGACCGTGGCGGGCAGCGAGCCTGCGTCGCTCGTGTACTTGCTGGTCGCCACCTCGGCGAAGAGCTCGGGCTTGCGGGCTCCGCGCACGAACGTCAGCGGCACCACGGTGTCGATGCCGAAGACCGTGTCGCTGACGAGCGGCAAGCCCGACGGCGAGGAGTTGAACGCCACCGCGACCCCGTCGTTGCTCACCATCCCGCCGTTGTCGAAGACTCGGTTGAAGGTCAGACCCAGCTCGAAGCCGGGATATCCCTTGACGTGGTGGACCAGGCGGCCGCCCATCATGTACCGCTGCCAGTTGGTGTTCTGCGTCGTGCCCAGAGCATCGTAGGCCAAGCTGACGCCGGTTCCCGCCGGCAGCGGCGAGGTAAAGGCCACGCTGTTGGTCGTGGAGCTGTAGACGAAGCTCGGCGCCTGTTGTCCGTTCGCGCACGTGCCGTTGGGGTTGCAGCTCACGCCGTTGACCTGCGAGACGTAGACGCTTCCGAGCTGACCGACGTGCGAGAGGTAGACCTGCCCCAGGCCACCCGCGCCGGCCGTGAAGGAGTCCGTGGAGAGCCCGCCGGGCGGCCCCACCTGCAGGTAGCCGGACTGCGGCGGCGTGATCGGCTGCAGGAAGCCGTTGGTATCGTAGCCGGTGGGATCGAGGGCCCCCACGATGGTGTTCAGCATCACCGGCGCGACGCGTTGCGCATACGCCTGGAAGTCCGTCTCTCCGAAGACGGTGCCGGCGATCGAGATCCCGCGGCCGAACGGCTGCAGCGGAAGGGCGCCGGGATCGTGCGCATCGTTGGGCGCCTGGAAGGCCAAGCCCGTCAGCGAGCTCTTCAGGTTGTCGAGCAGGCCGCCGCGCAATTGGAGGTTCGAGAAGGGTCCGGCTTGACCGACCGTGATCCCCAGCGTCGGCGTGTAGTCCACGTGCCCCCCCTGCCCGAAAGCGCCGCCGAACTCGTAGCTCAGGTAGCGGATCGGCATCGAGAGCGTGATGTTCGGCGTGGCGTGGTAGCCGATCGTGAACTCGTCGTCCGTGCGCAACAGATCGCCCGGCTCGTTCTCCGTCGAGAACGGACTGTTCGTCGCATCGGTCTGCAAAAAGGCCGTCACGAACGGGTCCGCGGGGGCCGCCTGTCCCGGGGCGACGGTCGCGCCGGACGGCGTGGTCTGCGTGGTGCCCGTCGTGTTGACGATCGTCAGCGGGAAGACGTCACGGCGGCGAGCCGACGCCTGCTGCGCGAAGGCGCCGTGGACGAAGAGCCCCTGCGCGAACGCGGTGCGCCGGTCCAGCGCATCGACGCGGTCCTCCAGATCGGTGGTCCTCACCCCCAGCGCGTCCAGCTCGTCCTTGAGCGCGAAGGTCAGCTGCTGCAGCGTCTCGAGATCCTTGCGCGAGGCGCCGTGCGCGCGCACGTAGGCCAAGGCCTTGGCCACCACCTGCGCCATCTCGTAGCGCGTCAGCGGACGCTCGCCTTTGAACGTGCCGTCGGGATAGCCTTGAATGATGCCGTCGGCGTCGAGCTGCGCGACGGCTTGGGCGGCCCAGAAGTTGGAGGGAACGTCCGAGAGCGGCGATGCGGCGGCGGGGCGTGCGAGGCTGCCCGCGGCCCCGATGCAGAGGGCCGCGCCCAGTAGCCAGCCTACCAGACGCCTCATCGTAGCCTCCACCGCGCCGAGGCCGGTTGAACTCGGGCGCCGCAGTTCGACCTAAAGAACGAAATGTCGTTTTAGGTGCCCTTTGCCTCGACTCCTCTGCTCTAGGAATCGGCCGGCGATCACCGCGGCCGCATAGCCGTCGAGCGCCTCCGGAGGGAACAGCATGCCGCGCGGGATCAGGCGCAGAAGCCCCTTGGGCGGGTTGAGCCGCCAGTAGAGACTCCGGGCTTCGTACGACGAGTCGCGCTCGTCGATCGCGTGCGGGCCGAGCTCGGCCGGAAGGGCCGAGCGCAGGGCCGCGGTCACGCCGCCGGCCCCGGTCTGGGCGCCCACGGCGACCGCCTGCACGCCGTGAAGCCGGCAGAGCTCGAGCACCCGCGCCGGCACCGCCTCGAGGGCGGCGACTTCCAGGTGCAATGGACGCTCCACGCCCGCCTCCACGACGGCGAGGCCGACCTTTCGCGTCCCGGGGTCCACGCCCAGGACCCGCATCACTCCGCGCGCACGAGTTGGAGCTGGACCACCAGCGGCCCCAGCGCGCGCACGTTGGCCCCGGCGCGCGCGACCAGCTTGAACTTGCCTTTGGCCTTGGCCAGCTGGCGCTGGACGGCTTGGAGGTTGGCCGGGCTGCCGAACGGCTCCGCTGTGTAGGCCGGCATGCCGTGATCGGCCGCCGCCTGCTGCGTGAGCGCCAGCAGGTAGCCGATGTTCGGCACCGAGCCTCCCGGCACGTTGATCGACGCGATCTCATCGCCCTTGGCGTAGACCTGGCGGTTGCAGGCGATGTTGAGGCTGATCGCCACGTTGTCGCCGCGGAAGAGGTTGTGCGCCGCCACCGGAAAGACGATGCCGGCGGCGGGATAGCACTTCTTGCGGATGAAGGTCGCCGCCTCGTTGTACTTGGTCTCGTGATCGGCGTCGTCGACGGGCTTGGCGTACGCCTTGAGCCCCAACGGCACCCACACGCGATCCGCCTCCTGTACCGCGTTGGCGAAGATCGACTTGACCTCGTCGTGGATGCGCTGCACCGACTGGCCCGACGAGACCACGGCGTAGGTGGGCGTGATCGGCTGGTTGTTGCCCTGGATCAGGTTCTCGTTCTGCGTGCGCGACAGCTCCTGCTCGCGCTCCTGCACCTGCTTCTGCAACGAGGCCACCTGCGTGTTCAGCTCTCCCAGACGAAAGAACGCCGTGCGCGCGTAGTGGGAGGCGGCCAGAAAGGCCAGCGTGACGCCCAGCGCGATCAGCATGCCGAAGCCGACCGCCACGAGGGTGGACGTGTGCTTGGGACGCAGGCCGAAGAGGCTCAGCCGCTTGCGCCCCACTTGATGGCCCACGCGATCGCCGATGAAGGCGATGATGCCGGCCAGCGCCATGACCATCGCGATCCGCAGAATGCCTAGGAAGGTCTCCATCACACGCTCCCCGCGCGCCGCAGCATGATCCCGCCCAGCGCCGTGAAGATCACGTTGGGCGCCCACGCCGCGGGGACGGCCAACGCCGTGGAGATCGATCCGACCGAGAGAAAGACGGTGGAGACCACGTAGTATGCGAAGACGATGACGATGGCGATGCCGAAGCCCAATCCCGAGCCGCCTCCGCCGCGCGCGGGGCGCAAGCCGAAAGGTATCGCGATCAGCGCGAAGACGAACGTCGCGAACGGGCGTGCGAGCTTGGACTGATACGTGGCGTAGTAGCTGCGTATGGCGGGAGCGGTGAGATGGCCGTCCAGGATCACGCGCATGATCTCGCTGCGGCTCATCTCTTCGGGGTTGTTCGAGCGGACGCGCCGGATGAACTGCGCCGGACGCTCGCCGATGTCGACGCGCATGGAGGGGAACGTGCTCACCGTCGTGCCCTGGGCCTCGAAGTGGTAGACGGAGGCGTTGGCGAAGTCCCAGGCGTCCGTCTGGAAGCGCGCGTGGTCCGCCACGATGATCTGGACGGGGCGCTGGGCGCGGTCGTATTGGATGACGGTCACGTTGTCCAGCGTTTGGGTCGACGGCTGGAAGGCCGTGGCCGCCGTCACCTGCCGCCCCCCGCCCGGAAGGCTCTGCGAGGTGACCAGACTCTGCGGCACCGCGCCGACCTGCTTGATCACCTCCTCGCGGACGTAGACCGCGCGGTCCTGCGAGATCGGCGCGACTTGCTCTTGCAGGAAGAGCGCCACCAGCGATCCCAGCGCCCCCACCACGAGCAAGGGCATCGCGACGCGGTAGAGCGAGATGCCGCCGGCCTTCAAGGCGGTGATCTCGCTGTCGCCCGAGAGGCGCTGCATCGCCAGCAGCACGCCGAGCAAGAGCGCCATCGGGATCACCAGCACGATGATCCCGGGGAGCTGGAGGACGAAGTACTCGACGGCCGCCAGCAGCGGCGCGTGCTCCTCGGTGACCAGCTTGGCGATGTTGAGGATCTGCGTGATGACGAAGATCAGGGTGAAGGCGGAGAGGCCGAAGAGCGTCGGGGGTCCGAGCTCCGACACCAGATAGCGGTCCAGCGTCTTCACAAGCGGAAGCCTTCGCCCAGGTAGAACTTCCGCGCGACGGGGCTCTCCGCGACCTCTTGCGCCGTCCCCGCCACCTCGATCCGTCCGTTGTTCAGGATGTACGCACGGTCGACGATCGCCAGCGTCTCGCGCACTTGGTGGTCGGTGATCAGGATGCCGATGCCCCGCGCGCGCAGCTGCCGGATCATCTGCTGGATGTCGGCCACCGCGATCGGGTCGATGCCGCTGAAGGGCTCGTCCAGAAGCAGAAACGCGGGCGAGATGGCCAACGCTCGCGCGATCTCCACGCGGCGCTTCTCGCCGCCGGAGAGGGCGTCGGCGCGGATGTCGGCCAGATGCGTCAGTCCGAACTCCGAGAGCAGCTCCGGGAGCTGGCGATCCTGCTCGGCGCGCGGGACGCCGTTCATCTCCCAGATCAGGCGAATGTTGTCGGCGACGCTCAGGCGCCGGAAGATCGAGGTCTCCTGGGCAAGGTAGCCGATGCCTTGGCGGGCCCGGATGTACATCGGCTCGTGGGAGAGGTCGACCGCCTTGCCGTCTTGGCGCAGCGAGACGTTGCCGGCATTGGGCTTGATGAGCCCCACGACCATATAGAAGGTCGTCGTCTTGCCGGCACCGTTTGGACCCAAGAGGCCGACCACCTCGCCCACGTTCACGTCGAGCGAGACGCCGTCCACCACGGTACGCTGGCCGTACCGCTTCACGAGGTTCCGAAGCTCGATCGTACTCCCTGTCATTTCAACGCTCACGGAGAGACCGTCACCAGTTCGAGGCGGAGATCGCCTTCGAGGTGCCCGCCGGTCAGCACGTCGTTTCCCGAGACCATGCGAACATCCCCGTCGCCCACCACATGGTCCGTTTTCGTGGAGTACACCAGCCGCCGGCACGTCAGCACGACGCCGTCTTGGCTCACCGCGCGCACCCCGCCGTCCATCGTCACGGTTTGCGCACGGTGGTCGATCACCGCATGCGGGGCGTCGACGGTGAGGCGCCGCCCCTCTCCGTAGAAGACGACGTGCGTCTGTTGAAAACGCGCGAGGCCGTGGGCGTTGTCGTACGTGGCGCGCTGGGCCTCCAGCCGATAACGGCGCTGGCCGTCGGGGCGAAAGCTCTCGATGACGACGGGGACTTTGCCGCTCGCCTTGGCGGTCACCCGCAGCGGCGGGAGCGTCGACGCGGCGGCGGGCGCCGGCGAGGCGCTCGCGGCTGGAGGGCTGGGCGTGGGCGACGGGAGCGGGGGACGCTGGCAGCCCGCGGCCAGCGCCAGCGCCGCGATGGCCGGCGCGATCGCCTGCCGCCTCACGGCCTCTCCTCCTCGAGCAAACCGACCGCCATGCCCATGAACGGGATCCAAAGCGCCACGAAGACGACCGTGACCAAGTCGATCGTCCCTTGGACCCAGGTGGCCACCATTCCGGTGACGATTGCCGCGACCATGCCCCCGGCGCGTTCGCCGCAGCGGCGGAGACCTCCGCGCACCAGGCCGGCGAAGCGCCACCAGAGCGCCAAGAACGCGGCCAAGCCCACGATCCCCGTCTCGGTGGCCACGGCGAGAGAGACGTCGTGGGCGTGGACGAGATCGGGGTAGCCGTCGGGGGGGCGCAGCGAGGGGTAGAGGCTCCAAAACGTCGCCGGACCGCTGCCCAGGAGCGGCGACGCCTCGACCGCCCGGATGCCCGCGCGCCACGCCGCCAGGCGCGTGTAGTCCTCGTCGGGGTTGTGGTGGCGCTCGCCCACGATGGCGAAGACCAGCACGCCCACGAGCATCACCGCGGGAACCGCCAGCCGCACCCGCCCCCGGCCGAAGGCGGCCGCGGCGAACATGGCCGCGACGATCGCGGCGACCCAGGCCGCCCGCGAGAAGCTGGCCCCCAACGCCGCCACGCCCAGGATGGCTGCGACCCACCCTAGGGCACGCGTCGATCCCAGCCGCCCGAAGCGCGCGGCACCGAAGCCCACCGGAGCGAGCATCAGCGAGTAGCCGGCCAGCTCCCCGGGATGCAGGAAGGTGCCGATGGCGCGCCCGTGGCCGAGCGCGTAGAGCGCGGGCGGCGTCCGCGTGAGCGCCATCACGATGGCCGCCGCCGCGCCGAGTATTCCCGAGATCAGGAAGGGCTCCAGGAACCATCGGTCGCCGCTGCCCTCGCGGAATGCGGCGGCCGCGACCAAGTGGACGAGGACCGTCGAGCCGATGAGGGCCACCATGAAGAGGCTGCCCACGGGGTTGAAGCCGACGATCCCGGAGAGCCCCCACGCCGCCAGCATGACGGCCAAGCTCTTGCCGAGCGGTGAGCGCAGGCGAATCGCGCCGGGCAACTCGCTGATGCCCAGCAGCGCGAACGCCGCGGCCAGCGCGAGCACGAACGGCCGCGGAACCACGTTGAGTCCGGCGGGCGTCAAGGGCTCGAGCGTGATCAACGACGGGAAGAGCGGAATCGCCAGCGCGAAGCAGAGCAGACCGAAGCGCTGGTAGGGCGTCGTCTTCATTCCGCGCCGCCCAGCCGCGCGGCCACGGCTCCAACGATGGCCGCGGCGCCCCCCGGAGCGCCCATGCGCTCGCGGCCGATGGCACTCATGTGCGCGCGCCGTGCCTCATCGTCGAGCAAGCGCGAGACCTCTTGGTGCGCGCGCTCTCCGTCCTTCTCGATGACCAGGAGCGCGTCGCCCAACAGCCGCTGCTGGCGCATGCGGTACCAGCCCGTGCGATGGGCTCCGCCCGGTTCGAAGGCGACCACGGGGACCCCGGCGCCCGCCGCTTGCTCGTTGGCGGTGCCGGCCTGTCCCAGCGCGAGCACGGCACCCTTGAGCACCGAGCCGATGCGGCCGCGCCAGCCGTAGATCCGCGCGGTGCCGGAGCAGGCCTCGAACGCGAAGCCCTCGCTCGCGCCGACGATCCAGCCGTCGTCGCGCAGCATCGCGGCCATCTGGTTCCGATCGAGCTGACCCGCGACGGAGAGGACCGCCGGGAGGTCGCGCTCGCCGCCGATGCGGCGCGCGACGCGCGCCAAGAAGCGCGCGTCCACGTAGGCGCACTCGCGCGAGCCCGGCAACAGCGCGATCCACGGCGGGGCGAGGCCCGGCAAGGGCCCTCCCTCCAGCATGTCCATCATCACGTTGCCGGGCGCGCTCGCGCGCACGCCGCGCGCACGCAGACTCTCCGCCGTCGGCTCGTCGCGGGCGAAGGCCTCGACGGCCGCGCGCAGCACGCATGCCTCGCCGGGACCGTACGGTGCCACGCGCACGCTCTTGGCCGTGCCGACGAAGTACGCCGGCACGCCCGCCAAGCGGGCCATCCCGAAGCAATAGGCGTCGCCGACGGCGATCACGGCGGCGTAGCGCCCCCGCGCCTTGCGCAAGAAGCGCCATTGATCTCCCACCAATCCCAGGAGCCCGGCGCGCAGGTCGCGTGCCAGGTTCACGAGGTTGCCGAAGGCGACGATGCCGCCCGAGGGCATGGCGGCGCGTGGTCCCACGACGGGTGCCGGCTCTCCGGCGCCGCCGTCCCGCGGCCCTTCTCCCACCAACGGGAAGATCTCCGCGTCGATGCCGCGCGCGCGAAACTCTCGCGCCAGACGCACGCCGATGGCGTCCTCGCCGTGCCCGTTGGTGACGATCAGCACGCGGCTCACGGAACGGCGTGCTCCAACAGCGGGAGGAGCTCCGAGCGCACCACGCGCGGACGCGGACGAGCGAGGTCGAGCTCCGTTCGCGAGACGAACCGGGCGTACGGCCCCGCGTGCACGATCGGCACGCCCTCCACCCACTCGGGCTCGTGCAGCGTGTCGTGGCTATGGCCGCCCAGGACGAGGTCGAGCGCGGGGACGCGCCGGGCCAGCTCGCGGTCGGCGCGCAGGCCCAAGTGCGAGAGCGCCACGACCGCGTGCGGCCGGCCCGCAAGAGGCGGCGGGGGCGCCGCCGCCGCGAACTCCGCGGCCACGGCGAACGGATCGAGAAAGCGCCACCCGAAGATCCGCTCGTAGAGCGAGTGCGTGCGATACTGCGGCACCAGCAATCCGAAGAGGTGGACCACTCCGCCCGAGGGCTCCTCGAGCCAGAGGTCGCGGACGAACGGCAGCGCGCGACCGCGCGTGTCCAGCAAGTTGCTGCACACCAGCGGGTGGCGCATGAGCCGCGCGCGCGCGCGCACGCAGCCGAAGAGATAGTGGAACTCGCGGTTCCCCATGGCCTGCGCCACATAGCCCGCCGCATCGATCTCGGCGACGATGGGCTCCCGGCGGTGATAGACCGTCTGGCTTCCGCGCAGGGAGTCGCCGCAGTCGAGCAGCAGGCCCGGCTCGCGCGCGGTCAGCTCGCGCAGCCGCGGCGCGAAGCCGCCGTGATCGTGGACGTCGCTCGTGTGCCAGAGGATCACGCCATCATCTCCGCCACGAACGAGGCGATGCGGTCGAGCGTCTCCGGCGTGCCGAGCCGGGCCCGCATCCGGCGGTAGCCCTCGCGCATCCGCTGCGCCGCCTCGCTCTCCAAGAGCGGCGCCGCGGCGGCGGCGAGCCGCTCGGGCGTCGCCTCCTCCTGCAAGAGCTCCGGGAGGATCTCCTCGTGGGCCACCAGGTTCGGGGGCGTCACGAACCTGCCGTGATAGACGCGGCGCGCGATGCGCGCCTGCGCCTCCGAGAGCACGTAGAGCGCCACGGATGGCACGCCCAGCAAGGCCGCCTCGAGTACCGCGGTCCCGCTGGCCACGATCGCAACGTCGGCTTGGCAGAGCGCGGCACGCGCCCCCACGAGCACCTCGATGTCGTGCTGCGCGGCTTCCGCGGAGAGCCGCCGGGCCGCGGCATCGTCGTGGGCGGCGAAGATCGCGCGCAGTCGGGGCCGGCTCTCGCGCAGCAGCGCCGTCGCCGCGATCAGGCGCGGAACGTGGAAGCCGAGCTCCTGGGACCGGCTGCCCGGCAAGAGCGCGACGGTCCCACCGTCCGGGGGCGGCACCGGACGGGCGGGGAGCTCCTCGATGACGGAGGCCAGAGGGTGACCGAAGTAGGCCGCGTCGAGACCGAGCGACCGGTAGAAGTCGCGCTGATGCTGGAACGGGATGATGGGCGTCGTCGTGCGCGCCACCTCGCGTGCCGTCTGGGGCCGGTCGAGCCACGCCGAGGGCGGAAAGTAATAGGCGATGGCTCCGCGGTACCCGAGACGGCGCAGGCTCTGAGCCAGGCGCAGGTTGAAGGCGCCGAAGTCGACCAGCAGCACCAGGTCGACGGGATCGCGCACGATGGCCAGCGTCTCGAGCCACATGATGGCCAGCAGCTTGGGTATCTTCGCGAGCGCGGAGATCGGGCCCAGGCTGGCCCAGCCGCGGTTGTCGCGGCGCAGGCGCACCCCGGCGGCACGCAGACGCTCTCCCCCGATGCCCGCGACGGCGAGATCCGGGACGATGCGCGCGAGACGCTCGAGCAAGAGCGCCGCCTGCACCTCACCCGAGGCCTCGCCGCACGAGACGTAGACGCGCTTCACGCCCCTCCCACGCACGAAGCGCGGCCAGGAGCGTGCAGGAGCGCACGCGACGAGCGTCCCCGAGCTGAGGGACATCCCCCGTTCACTTCAGAATCCCACGTTTCGACTCGCTGGTCAGGAACTCCACGAGCTCGTGCCCCTCGGGCGTCTCCACCTTGTCGACCAGCACGGCGAGCGCCTGCGAGAGATTGCGGTTGGAGCGGTAGAGGATCTTGTAGGCCTCTTTGAGCTCCGCCTGCGCCTCGAGGCTGACGCCCGCGCGCTGGAGTCCGATCTTGTTCAGGCCGTAGATCCCCGCCGGGCTGCCGTCGCAGAGGAAGAACGGCGGGACGTCGCGCGCCAGCTTGGTCGCCCCGCCCACCATCGCCAAGCGCCCGATGCGCACGAATTGGTGGACGCCGGCTTGACCGCCGATGGTCACGTTGTCCTGCACCGTGCAATGGCCCGCGAGCTGCGCCAGGTTCGACATCACGACGCCGTTTCCGATCCGGCTGTTGTGCGAGACGTGCGTGTACGCCAGCAGCCAGCAGTCGTCACCGACCGCGGTGCTCTCGCCGTCGCCGGTCGCCCGGTTGACGGTGACGTATTCGCGAATGACGCAGCGGTCGCCGATCTTGACGTAGGACATCTCGCCGGCGGTCGCCTTCTTGTCCTGCGAGGGGCCGCCGATCGCCGCGAACGGATGGACGATGCAGTCCTCGCCGATCGTGGTGCGCCCATTGACCACGCAGTGCGCCAACAGTTTGGTGTTGCGGTTGATCGTGACGTTCTCGCCGACCAAACAGAAGGGGCCGATTTCGACCCCCGTGGCGAGGACGGCGTTCGGATGCACGATGGCAGTGGGGTGTATCTGTGTCGACACGGTCTTTCTGCGCCTAGCCTAGAGATGCAGCACCGAGGCGTCCATCCGTGCGAGACGCTGCTCGTTGACGATCGAGAACATCATTTCGGCCGAGACCACCAACTGGTTATCGACCTTGGCGACCGCACGTACCTTGCCGATGTGCTTGCGCGTCCAGAGCACCTCGGCCTCCATCCAGAGTTGATCCCCCGGCACGACCGGACGACGAAACTTGACCTTGTCGATGCCGGCCAGATAGGCCACCTTGCGCGCGAACTCGCCCGGCATGAGCATGGTGGTGCCGCCCAGCTGCGCCATCGCCTCGATCATCAGCACGCCCGGCATCACGGGGTTGCCCGGGAAATGTCCCTGGAAGTACGGCTCGTTCAGCGTCACGTTCTTGTAGCCGACGGCGCGCTTATAGGGCTCCAGCTCCACGATGCGGTCGACCAGCAAGAATGGGTAACGATGCGGCAGCACGTCCATGATCTGCCGCGCGTCGAGCGACACGGTAGGTGACTCTTTAACGGCAGGTGACTCCTTATGTGATGGCAATGGCCGAGTCTTTCGAAGTCACCGCGCGGCGCAGGTCCATCACCGCTTGCGCGTGGAGGCGGTGGCCGCTCTTGAACGAGACGAGCTCGCACTGCGGATAGGCACCCAGCAGCGCAAAGTCGCCGATCAAGTCGAGCACCTTGTGGCGCACCGCTTCGTCGGCGAAGCGCGGCTCGTTGATCGGCCCTTGCGGGCCGTAGACGACGGCGTTGTCGAGCGTGCCCCCCAGCGCGAGGCCGCGCTCGCGCAGCGCCTCGACCTCGTGGAGCCAGCCGAAGGTCCGCGCCGGCGCGATCTCATGGCGGAACGCCTCCGGCGTGATCTCCGCGGCGAAGTATTGGGAGCCCACCGGCTCCTCGAAGTCGACGACGAAGCGAACGCGGAACGTCGAGGCGGGCAGCACGACGAGGAGCCGGTCGCCGTCGCGATAGTACAACGGCGCGACCGCCACGAAGCAGCGGCGCGGGGCGCGCTGGCTCGCGGTGCCGGCCCCCGCGATGGCGTCCGCGAAGAGCTTTGCCGACCCGTCGAGCACGGGAATCTCGTCGCCCTCCACCGTCACCGCGACGTTGTCGACGCCCATCCCGAGAATCGCCGAGCAGAGGTGCTCGACCGTGGAGATCGTCGACCCGTCGAAACCGATCGTGGTGGCGCGAACCGTCTCGACCACCAGGTCCGCCGTAAGCGGATGATACGCGCCGTCGGCGACGCGAATGGTGAGGCCGTTGTCCGGCGGCGCGGGCGCGAGGACCACGCGCGTGGGCGCACCGCTGTGGAGGCCGACGCCTTCGAACCTCAATTCGCGCTGCAGGGTGCTCTGATATCGGTGCGGCAAAGGGGCCTTCCTCACTCGTCCTCTTCGGCGCCTGGTTGCCCTGCGGGCGCAGAGGAAGACGTCCGTTCGAGGGCACGGATTCGGTCCAGCAACTTTGGCAGTTGCCGGAGGAGCCCCTGCCGCTTGAGCTCGACGCGATGGTCGACGGCCGGACTCCCGCCGTAGATACCCGGTTCGGTGATGTCCTTCCACACGCCGCTGCGCCCCACCAGGGCGACGCGATCGCCGATGCGGACGTGGCCCTTGGTCCCCACTTGTCCGCCCATCCTCACGTAGTCGCCCACGATCGTGGTCCCGGCCAGCCCGGTGAGCGCGGCGATGCCGACGTTGCGGCCCAGCTCACAGTTGTGGCCGATCTGCACGAGGTTGTCGATCTTCGAGCCCTCGCCGATCACGGTGGAGCCCGTCTGCGCGCGGTCGACGCAGGCGTTCGCGCCGATCTCCACCCGGTCGCCCAGAACCACGTTGCCCACTTGCGGGATCTTGACGTAGCGGCCGTCGACGAAGGCGTAGCCGAAGCCGTCGGAGCCCACCACGGCCCCGGCCTGGAGGACCACCTCGTCGCCTGCGACGCACCCGTCCAGCAGCAGCGCTCGCGGATGGAGCGTGCAGCGCCTGCCGAGGCGCGCCCGCGCCCCCACCTGGGCGCCGGCGGCCAGGACGGTGTCGTCTCCCACCTCCGCCTCGGCGCCCACGACGCAGGACGCCCCGATCCAGACGCGCTCGCCGATGCGCGCGGTGGGCTCGACCACGGCGCTGGGGTGGACGAACGGTCCGGCCGGCCGCGGCGGCTCCAGGCGCGCCAAGAGCGCCGCCAAGGCGCCGCGCGCGTCGGCCACGATCAAGAGGTTGCGCCCCGGATAGCGCACGTCGGCATCCGTGACGCTGGTGAGAACGGCTCCGGCGTTGCTCTCCATGGCGGCCTTGAGGTAGCGTTCGTCGACGGCGAAGGTGAGGCTGCTCGAGCGCGCCTCCTCGACGGTGTCGACGCGCTCGACGGCGAAATCGCGGTCCCCGGCCAAGCGCGCGCCGAGCGCTTGCGCCAGCGTTGCGAGCGTTCCGATCATGGCTGTCGCGTGACCCTCTCCGTGACGTTCAGGATCTTCTCGACCTGCTTGGTAACGTCGACGCCGCCGTAGGCGCGCCCTTCGCGCGTCACGATCAGGCGGTAGCCGTCGCGTTGCGCGACCTGCGCCGCGGCGGCGCGCACCTGCGTGGTGAGGTCGGCTTCGTAGCGTCGGTACAGGCGCTGCACGCGCGCCACCTCGGCGGCCTTCTGGGCGTCGCTTCCCTTGCCGTCCTCGATGGCCTGGAGATCGCTGTAGAGCTGATTCTGGTAGTTGATGAACTTCGGCCAGTTGGCGCTGATGCGCTGGGTATCGACGTAGGCGACCATCCCGCCGCGCCGCGCGCAACCGGCTCCACCCAGCGCGAGCGCCAGCGTCAAGGCGAACCATCCCGCGCGCGTCGCCTTGCTCATGCGTGCGCCTTCTCCACGGCGCGCTCGACGGCGCTCGTCAGATCGACGCCGGTTCCCCCCGCGACCGCTCCGCCCAACACCACCTTCAGTCCTCGCTCCTTGCCGATGTCCCGCGCCGTCGACTCGATCTCGCCCACGATCCGGGCATAGAGCTGGTCGCGCTCCGTGCGCAGCTGCGCGACCTGCTTGGCCGTGGCGGCGTCGGCGGCGCCGGCGGCGCCGTGGAGAGCGGCGTACCGCTGCGAGAGGGCGTCGCGCGTCTTGTTGAAGCGGTCGAGCTCTCCCTGCGCATCCTTCTGGTAGCGTTGCGCGAACTGCTCGTGAATCGCTTGGATGCGGGCGCGCAGATCGGGCGGCAGCTTCGAGATGTCGAAGCCGGCGAGCTGCCGGCCTACCTGCGGGGCCAGCGCCTTGATCTGCTGCTGCACGGCCTGCCGCTCGGCGCCCGCGCGCTGTTCGAGCTTGGCGCGCGTGTCGCGATGCACCTTGTCGGCATACGCCTGCATCTGCGTCTGCACTTGGCTCCGGAGCTCCGCCTGGTAGGCTTGAAGCGTCTTTTGGTCGCGATTGCGCAACTCCGCGACTTGATCGGCGTCCGCCTGATCGAGCGCCTGGAGCTGTTGCTCCAGCTGCTTGCGAGCGGCATCGTCGAGCGCCAGGTTCTGCAGCTTGGTGCGCAGAGCGAGGCGCTGCGGCGCCGACTTCTCCGCGAGCTGCTGGGCGAGCTGCGCCTCAGCGGACTCCAAATCGCGCACCTTGCCGCGGTATTTGCGATCGGCTTCGTCGGAAAAGCGCTTCGCTGCCGCGTCGAGCTGCGCGCGGTCCTGCGCGATCACTTCCTCGCGATAGGCGTCGAACGCCTTCTGCGCTCGCTCGTCGACGGCACGCGCCTGCTCTTGGAACGTGCCCGCGACACCGGAGACCACGCCCGCTCCGCCGTTCCCCGGCGGCGCAACGCCGGCGGCTTTCATCGCGGCGTCGATCGCCACGCGCTCCTGCTGCTCGTAATGCGCGCGCAGGCGCGCGAGCTCGGCCTTGGCGTTCGCGGCGGCGGTGGCCAGATTGCGCTGGAGCTCGCTCTCGCGCTTGCGCATCTCCGCCGGGTCCACCGGCGGCGTCGGCACGCCGGCGCCCTGCAGCACCGCGATCTCCTCGTCGTACTGGATCACCTGCGGATAGAGCGGATGGCGGCGCACCGCGTCCTCGACGCGCACGTAGCCCACGCCGGCATAGGCTGGGGCCGCGGGGCCGGGCCCCGCGTGCGAGCATCCTCCGAGCGCCGTCGCCAGCACGGCGGCGGCCAGGAGCCGGCGCATCTTACTTCAGCGCGGAGACGACGTCTTGCGTGACGTCGGTCCCGCCGTAGACGCGACTGGCCTGGTCGATCACCAGCAGCAGGCCGCGCTTCTTGGCCACGGCGCTGATGACGTTCTCCGTCTCCGAGATCACCGGACCCAGGATCTGCCGCTGCTCCAAGTCCAGCGCCGAGTACGAATCCTTCAAGAGATTGCGCCGCTCGGCGTCCGTCTTGGCTTTGGCCAAGGCACTCTGGAGCTTCGCCTCCTGCTGCTGGCGAAAGGCGACGAAGCGATCCTGCGCGGCCTTGATCCGCGGGGTCTGGTCGAGGGCGCTCTGGTCGATGAAGCCGACGCTCGAGGGCGGCGGGGTATTCACCGGAGCCACCGGCGCGCCGGGCCCCGAGACGAGATCGAGCACGTCCTTGGTGATGTCGAGGCCGCCGTAGAGCACGATGCGCTTGTCAACCACGACGCCCAGCGCGCGATTCGCCGCCACGGCGGCGATCGCGGTCTGCGCCCGCGCGAAGAGCGGGCCGAACAGCTCCTGCTGCCTCTGCGCGATCTTCTGCTGGAAGTCTTGCTGGACGCTCTGCTGATCGGCCTGCGTCTTGGCCGCCTTCATCTGCGCCTCGAACGATTGCTCCAGCGACTGGCGATACGCATTGTACTGGCGCTGGGCGTTCTCGAAGGCCGGGAGGCGCCCGATCGCCGCCTCGTCCACGTAGCCGATGGCCGAGACGTCCGACCCCAGCGCGGCCGGTGCGGAGACCAGACACGCCAGGAAGACGAACGCCCCGGCCAGGGCCTTGATCCGGGCTCGCAACTTAGAACTTCTGTCCGATCGCAAAGCTCACGTGCCCACCATTCTGCCCGACCGCGAAATCGAGGCGGATCGTGTGTAGGCCAAGTTGCGGCAGGTCGAAGCGGACGCCGAAGCCGACGTCGCTGTGGAACTGGTAGTTCGCCAGCGGCGAGGGCACCAGCAGGTTGCCCGAGTACTGCTCCGCGCCGCGCAGCCGGGTGCCGCCTGTCTCGGCGAAGATCGCGCCCTGCACCTTGCGCTCGTGCGAGATGGGAAAGCGCAGCTCCGCCTGCCCGAGGATCATGTCCGTCCCGTAGAAGACGTCCGTATAACCCGAGAGCTCCTGCTCACCCAGCGTGTAGACCGCGCTGGGCGGGATGGCGCCCGTCGACGTTCCATACTCGCCGTGGATGCCGAAGGTGGATGCCTTCAGCACCGGCCAGAACTTCTTGAGGTCGAGGATCGTCTTGGTGTAGTCGAAGTCGGAGCCCAGCGCCTTGTTCGAGATCTCGTAGGAGACGGTGTTGTCCCACCCGCGCCTTGGGTTGAAGACGTCGTCGCGCGTGTCTTGCACCATACCCAAGACCACCGATCTCAGGCTGTAGGGCGTGGTGCCCGAGACCGAGGCGATCGAGGGAATGGTGTTGGTGTAGATCGACTGCACCGTAGCGGTGCTGCCGGGCAGCAGCTGACCGGTGATGCCGTTCTGCGTGGGCAGGTTCAGCACGGTGGGGTTGTTGATCAGCACGTAGCCGGCGGGGGCGGTGAACGACTCGAAGACGCGCTGGACGTTGACGCCCAGCGAGCCGCGCACGTAGTCGCTGAAGCGGCGCCCCATCGAGAGCGTGACGCCGGCGGAGCGCGAGTCGTAGTTCGCGAGGGGTCCGCTGAGGGCGGTCTGCCCCGTCGTCTGCTGGTAGATCGAGACGGGCGTCGCCGTCGGCGTCGGAAGCGGCGTGCCGGCGGGATTGGGGGCCGGATTGGCCACCGAGTAGACGGGATACAGGTAGCTGGAGACGTTGTTGAAGACGGACGCGCCGAAGCTGTACTTCTCGAGCTTGGGCGTGTTGCCCAGGTACGGCACGGAGACGGAGGCCGAGATCAGCGAGAGGCGGGCGCCGCGCTGGAACTGGACGGAAGCCCCGTTGCCGGTGCCGTTGATGTTGTTCTGCGTATAGCCGATGTTGCCGACCAGACCCTCGCCGTTGGCGCCGCCCGAGTAGCCGACGCCGGCGATCGCCTGTCCGGTGCGCTCCTCGGTGACCTTCCAGACCAGCGTGACGTCCTGGGGCTTGCTGGGGTCGGGTCCGGGCTTCGCCGAGACGTCGACCTTGGAGAAGAAGCCGGTGTTGTTGAGGCGCTCGTAGTCGCGGCGCAGCGCGCTCTGCGTGATCACCATGCCGGGGCGCAGCCGCAGCTCGCGCCGGATCACGTAGTCCTTGGTCTTGGTGTTGCCGGTAATCTCGATCGCCGCCACGCGCGCGACATCGACCTCGTACTTGACGTCGACGGTGCCGTTCTTGAGGTCGACGGTCGCCGGATCGATGCCGCCCTGGCAGAAGCCGCGCTCGAGGTCGAGCGTGTCGTAGTACTTGCCGATCGCCTCGCAGTCCCGACTCTCCAGCTCCTGCGACCACGTCATGCCGGGCTTGGTCTCCAAGTGCGAGGCCACGACGGGAGCCGGCACCAGCGTATCGCCCGTCACCGTCACGTTCTTGACGGTCAGGCCCTCCTGGATGTCCAGCGTGAGGGAGCCGGTCTTGGCGTCGAGGTCCAGGTTCTTGACGTGGGTGGGCACCTGGCCGCCGTAGCCGATCTTGTCGTAGTAGGAGTTGATCTTCAGCACGTCCTCGTGGAACGTGTTGGAGTTGAAGACCTGGCCCGGCGCGGTGTCCATCAGCGCGAGCAGCGTATCGGACGGGACGTGCGTGTTCCCCGTGAAGTCGATCTTCGTGATCACGGGGTTCTCGACGACGCGGAACGTCACGGCTACGCCCGTGGGGCGTTGCGTGACCAGCGGCGGGAGCACGTCCGTGAAGTAGCCCAGTTGAAAGATCGCCTGATTGTCGGCCTGGAGCTGCTTCTGATCCAGAGGCTGGCCGACTTTCGTCTGCACCGCCGAGAGAATTTTGTCGCTCGAGACGTGTGCGTTGCCGGTCACCGATACGGCGACGACGGTCGATCCTGCGGCCGTCGCCGGCGCGTTTCCGAAGAGCGCGGCCACGAGGGTCAGGATCACGAACGCGACGACAGCGCGCTTCGCGCGAGAATCCATACGGCAGGTACCTTCCTCTGTGTGTAAGCGACCCCCGCGTAAACGCCATTCACGGTCCGAGCGTTTCACCGGCGGGCCCAAGCGCGTGCTGGTTCGTCCTTCGCCCACATGGGCCTCCTTCGCGATGTGTGTGGGCTCACGGGAAAAGCCGCCGGATCGATAGCGCCCATCCCTGGGAGCCGACCAGCGGCTCTCCGGGCCCGATGTGCGGGTTGGCGGCGTTGCTCGTCAACTGGTTCTGCAACGAGCTCGCCCCCTGCTGAAAGATGCGCAGGTTGATCGAGGTGTTCTCCGACGGAAAGTAGTCGAGCCCCATGCTCTGCCGCGCGGGCAAGGCAAAGGACTCCTGATAGCTGAACGAGACGCGGTCGGTCAGCGCCTTGCTGACGTCGATGGCCACCGCGCCCCCCGGCTCCAGCGCGAGCCCCAGGTTCTGGAGGCCCAACACCCCGCTCAGCGGAGCGAGCAAGGCCCGGCCGAACTGCGCGTTCAGGATGCTGAGCGCCTCTGCGCTCACGTCGAAGCCGCCGGTCTGCGAGGGGACCAGGACCCCGGGAGGCAGCGGGGTGGTGGGGATCTCCGGGGCGCCCTTCACGCCTGGGACGCTTCCACCGGGCTGCGTGTATGGGGTACCAGCGCCCGGGCCCTGCGTCGGAGTGATGCCTTGGCCCGTGAAGGCGGGGACGTCCAGGAGCAGCGCCAGGAGCTGTTGGCGGTCGAAGCTGCCGTCCGATGAGGAGAACACGACGTTCAGGTTCGTCACCGGGCCGGTCGCGTGCAGCGTCACCGCCACCGAGGGCGAGACGGTGGTGACGCGCGTGCTGGCGGTGGCGTCGATGAACGGCACCGAGCCGCTCTGCGGATCGAACGTGAGCGTCGCCCGGTCGACCCGGAAGACGCGGTCGAAGTAGGAGATCGTCCCGGTCGTGGACTGGAAGAGCGCGCTGAGCTTGGGATCGGCCAGGGTGCCTGCGATGTCCATGGAGCCCGTGGCTCCGATGTCTAGGACGCTGCCCTGCACGCGCACGTTCTTGCCCGCCGCGACGTGGAGGTCGAGGCCCAGCCCCAGCGGCGCGCTCGACGCGCCCGACGGCCTCGCGCCTCTGGTCGCCATCGCGTAGAGCCCGGAGAGCGAGAGGCTCGTGTTGCTGAGCGAGACGTTGCCGGCCAATTGCGGGACCTTCCCGGCGGCGGCCGCCAGCGTGAGCCGCGCGTCCAGCGTCCCCTGGCCGATCGCCGGGACGTCGAGCCGGGCGCGGCGCGCGCTCATGCGGGCGTCGTAGGCCAACGTCGCCCCCGTGCTCGCGGGATTGATCTCGACGTTGCCGCTTCCGTCGATGGAGCCGCCGCCGACGCGCGCGTGGAGGCGGTCGACGGTGATCGTGTGGCCGCCCAAGGTCGCTCGCACCGTGCCGTCCGTGATCGGCTCGCGCTCGAAGGGCGTCGTGAGCTTGCCATCGCGCAACGTGACTTGCCCCGCGACGAGGGGATCCGCGAGCGTGCCCGAGACCGCCAACCGTCCGTCGACGAGCCCGCCGACGGTGCTGTCGGACGGGAGGAACCCGGAGAGGTCCATCAGGTCGAGGCCGTCGGCTGAGAGGTTGAGGCCGAGCGGCGAGCTTGCCGGGCCCAGCCCCAGCGGCGCGAGCTGGAGCGGCAGGCGCCCGGCCAAGGAGATGGTGCCGTGCGGCAGGCGGAGCTCGCCGTCGCGCAGCACCAGGTTGCGCCCTTGCAACGAGAGCTCGCCGAAGGCTTCGTGGAAGGGCAGGTGGCCGAAGGTACCACCCAACAGATCGAAGCCGCCGGAGAGCGCAGGCGCGGCGATGGTCCCCGCTACGTGCAGGTCCGCCTCGCCGGAGGCGTCGATGTCCACCGAGCGCTGGAGCACGTCGTAGATCAAGCGGCGCACGCTCGGCGAGCGCAGGTGGACGGCGAACGCCAGACGCTGCTCGGGGCCCACGGTGCCCGAGCCCGTGGCGGAGACGTTGGGTAGCTCGAGGTTGGCGTCGGAGATCTGCGTGGTGCGGAAATCGGTGTTGAAGGAGAGCGCCAGGCGATCGATCGGGAGCTTCTGCACCACGCCGTTGCGCAGTTGCGCCGTGCCGATGAGTCGCGCGTTGGGGTAGCGGCCGTCGAGCGCGAGGTCTGCGTCGACGGCGCCGACCAGCGGCGCCTCGATCCCGACCGCGGGCAGCCACTTCGTGAGGTCGAACGACTTGAGCGAGCCCCGCAGGTGCGCCTCGGTGCGCTCGGCGTAGGCGAGCGGGCTCTCTGCCCCGCCGCGCGGCAGCGTTACCGAGCCGCGCACGGCCAGGGTCCCGAGCGCGGCATTGCCCAGGTCCACCGAACCGTCGACCACCGACCGGCTCGCCTTGAGCGCCGCGTGCACCTCGCCGAAGGGCAGCGAGCGCACGCGCACGCCGTCGAGCGCGACGTCGGCGTGGCCGCTCAACTCGCTGCCGATACCGGAGGCGCTGACATCGAGGTTGCCTGAGCCCGCGAGCATCGCGAACTCGTCGAACCAGTCGTTGAAGTCCGCGAGGTCGATGCCCTGGCCGCGCACCGAGAATCCCGAGACGCCGTCGACCACGCGCGCTCCGAACGCGAGGCGGGAGCCGCCGACGCGCACGTTGCCGTTGCGCACGATCCCGCCGTGGCGCGAGGCTTCGAAATCGGCGGAGAGGTCGGTGAAGTCCATGCCGTGGATGGAGCCGACGTTCATGCGCGCCGTGCCGTCCACGTGCGGGTCCGCCATCGTTCCCGTGAGGTGCAGGCGCGCCGCCGCGTCGCCCTCGGCGTAGAGCGAGGCGTAACCCATGCGGCGGATCCACGGCGCCACGTCGATGGCGCGGATGTCGACGGCAAGGTCGAGCGACGGCTGCCGCAAGCCGACGCCGTCGATCGTGCCCTCTGCGCCCGCCCATGTGCCGTCGAAGGCGCCGCTGCCGCGGTCCACGACCACGTGGTCGCCGTCGAGATCGAAGCGCGCGCTCCCGGAGACGTTCTCTCCGAACACCCGGCTCGCCACCAGCGCCGCGCCGCCGCTGAACGCCAAGGGTCCGCGCTGCCCGGGCATGGCGCGCCCGACGAGCAGCACGCGTCCCGTGTCGAGCGGGATGCCGACGCCGCGGAGCTGCGCCACCTGCACGTCGCGCGCGGTGACCGCCAGCGCGCCGCCCGGCGCGAAGCGTCCCGCGGCGGCCGCCGCGCCTCCGGCCACGGTGGCGGCGCCGGCGTAGACGTCCACGCCGCGGTCGTCGATGCCCAGCGTGGCGAAGCCCGCGCTGACGGGAACGCCGCGCACGGTATCGCGCCCAACCGCTTTGCCCGTGAGCTGCACGAGCGTCCGCGCGGCGCGCACGACCACGGAGAGCGTGCCGTCGGCCGTTCCCGTCGCCGGCGTGTTCGCGATCAGCGGCTCCGCGCCGGCGAGATCCGCCACGTACGGCCCGCGCAGCGCAAGCACGTTGTGCGCGACGTCGTAGCCGCCGGAGAGCCGCGCCGTCCCCCACGGCCCGCGCGCTTGCCCGTCGAAGACGTCGACGTTCGTTCCGGCGCCGGCGATGCTGCCGGAGAACGAGCTCAGCGCCAGCGGGCCCACGCGCACGTCTCGACCGCCGATGGCTCCGCTGATGGCCAGGTCGTCGAGCTTTCCCTCCAGGGCGACGCGCGCGTCGATGCGGCCGTCGAGCGGGGGAATGCCGGGAAGGTCGAGCCCGGGGAGCGCGACGGTCTCCTTGGGCGCGCGAACCACGGCGGCGCGTGCCGTGCCCCACATCTTCAAGCGGTGATCGGCTCCGCCGATCACCGCTCCGCTCCAGAGATCGGCGCCGTCGGGCTCGCTCACGTGGAGAGGCTCGACCCGGAGGCCCGTGGGATCGTAGCGCACCGCCGCGAACGTGGAGCCCGAGCCCTCGACGCCGCGCAGGAAGGCGTCGCCGTTGAAGGTGAGGTCGGTTCCCCCCAGGCGCAGGGCGCCCACGATGCGCGGGTTGGCCGCGAGCTGCGCCGCGTACGGCAGCCGCGCGCTGGGGGCGTCGGCCGTCAGCGCGAGATCGGTGAGCAGGTGATCGCCCAGCGTGAGCGTGCCGCCGAGCGCGATGTCGATGGGTCCGTAGGCGCCCAGCAACGGGTCGAAGGTGACCGCGCTCTGATAGTACGTGACCGCTCCGCGCACGTCCCGCAGCGGAAGGTCTCCGTACGCCGCGCGCGGCGCTTGCAGCCGCGTGACGATGAGCGGGTCGCCCGTGGTGCCGAGCAGCTGCACGCTCATCTGCACGGTACCCGCCACGGGCTGCTCCTGCGCGAAGGTGAAGATGCGGCGCACGTCGCGCAAGTCGCTCCGTGCTTCGAGAGCCAAGTGCAGCTGCGGTCTGCCGCTGGTGATGGCGAAGAGGCCGCCGTGCGCCACGATGGGGATGCCGCCGACGTCGCCGCGCAGCGTGCGTGCGAGGAAGCCGCCGTCGAAGAGCAGCACGCGCCCCGAGACGCCGGAGACGGGCGCCGCGAGCATGGAGAGATCGAGCGCCCCGCCCCGCAGCTCCGCCGTGCCGGAGAGGTGATACGACGGCGCGGAGTCGGGCTGCAATCCGACGGCGAACACCGTCGCCCGCAGGTCGCGCGCCGTGCCGGCGGCGACCTGCACCGTGGGCGAGGCGATGAAGAAGTCGGCGAGGTCGGCGATGGGCAGCTCCGCGGCATGCCAGTGCTGGATCGCGTAGCCGCGCGCGTACGAGAGCGAGCCTTCGCCGGAGATGGGGAACCTCGCCCCGCGATCGGCGAGCTCGGCACTCGCGCGAAACGTCGCGGTGGTGAGCGGAGCGCCCGCGCGCAGGTCGAGGTTCACCCGATCAACGTCCAGCGCGCGCGCGCCGGCCGACGGGCGCGAGGGGTCGCGCAGTTGGACGGTGCCGTCCTGGACGGAGACTCCGAACCAGAGCGGCACGCCGCCCCGCTGGGGCGCGCCGCCGCCCGCGGAGACCGCTCCGACGTTCCAGTTGCCGTTGGCGAGGCGCTCGAGGCGGAGCACCGGCCGATCGACCGCGAGCGAGACGATGCCGAAGCGGCGCCGGCGCCACGCCCCCAGGTCGTAGCGGACCTCCACGCGCCGGGCACTCAAGATCGGCGGCCCCGCGCGGCTGCGCACCTCGATGCCCGTGGCGACGATGCGGTCGCGCTGGATGCGCACGTCGGCGAACTGCGCGTGCGTCCCGGTGGCGAGGGAGACGAGCAGGCCGACCGTCCTCGGGAGCAGCGGGTGGGAGAACGCCACGGCGAACGCCGCGACGCACGCGGCGACCGCGCCGATGATCCAAGGCCAACGCCTCCGCTTCAGAGCCGCCTCCACGCGGTCCAGACCGCATCCCGCCGGAACACCCCACCTAGTTTCCGAGGCGCCCGCGCAACCTCCTCACGAAACGGCCGATTCCCAGCGAAATCCCAGGCGGTGTGATCGCCGCTCGCCTTCCCCATACGCGCTGCGGCGCCTACAGATCCAGGTTCTTCACGCTCTTGGCATAGGTCTGAATGAATTCTTTGCGAGGCTCCACCTTGTCGCCCATGAGCGTGGTGAAGACCTCGTCGGCGGAAACGGCGTCCTCCAGCGACACCTGCCGGAAGACCCGGTGCTCCGGGTTCATCGTGGTCTCCCAGAGCTGCTCCGGATCCATCTCGCCGAGGCCCTTGTACTGCTGGATCTGCACGTCCTTGCCGTCGGAGGGACCGAGGATATCCTTGAGCTCCGGCTCCGAGTAGGCGTATTGGAGGGCCTTCTTGCCGCGCTTGACGCCGTAGAGCGGAGGCTGGGCAATGTACACGTGGCCGTCCGACACGAGCTTCTGCATCTGCCGGTAGAAGAACGTGAGCAGCAGGGTGCGGATGTGCGAGCCGTCGACGTCGGCGTCCGTCATGATGATCACGCGATCGTAGCGCAGCTTGCCGAGGTCGAACTCCTCGCCGAAGCCCGTGCCCAGCGCCGTGATGATCGTGCGGATCTCCTCGTTGGCCAGCACTTTGTCCATGCGGGCCTTCTCCACGTTGATGATCTTGCCGCGCAGCGGGAGGATGGCCTGGCTCTTCGGGTCGCGGCCGCCCTTGGCGCTGCCGCCCGCGGAGTCGCCCTCGACCAGAAAGATCTCGCTCTCCATGGGATCCTTGTTGGAGCAGTCGACGAGTTTCCCGGGCAGGCCCAAGCCGTCGAGCGCGTTCTTGCGGCGCGCCAGCTCGCGGGCCTTCTTGGCCGCTTCGCGGGCACGGCTGGCCTGCATGCACTTGTCGACGACGATCTTGCCGAAGCGCGGGTTCTCCTCGAACCAGAAGCCCATCTTCTCGCTGACGAGCTGCTGCACGATGCCGCGCACGAAAGCGTTGCCGAGCTTGGTCTTCGTCTGGCCCTCGAACTGCGGGTCCTTGAGCTTGACGCTGATCACGGCGGTGAGGCCTTCCGTCACGTCCTCGCCGCGCAGCGCCGGCTCGTTCTCCTTGATGAAGTTCTTGCGGCGCCCGTACTCGTTCACCGCGTTGGTGAGCGCGAACTTGAAGCCGGTGAGGTGCATGCCGCCCTCGACGGTGTTGATATTGTTCGCGAACGCGAAGATCTGCTCGGCGTAGCCGTCGTTCCACTGCAGCGCGCACTCGACCACCGTGTCCTCGCGCTCTCCGAAGACGTAGACAATGTCGTGCAGCGGGTCCTTCTTCGCGTTGAGGTGCTCCACGAACGAGACGATGCCGCCGTCGAACTTGAAGGTCGCCGTCTTCGGCTCCTCACCGCGCTCGTCGACCAGAAAGATCGTCAGCCCGCGGTTCAGGAACGCGAGCTCGCGCAGACGCCCCGCCACCAGATCCCAGTGGTAGTCCGTCTCCTCGAAGACCTCCGTGTCGGGCTTGAAGATCTGCGTGGTGCCGCTGCCCTCGACATTGGTGGCGATGGTCTTGAGCTTCTGCGTGGTGATGCCGCGCGAGAAGCGGATCTCGTACTCCCTGCCGTCGCGGCGGACGCGCGTGACCATCCACTCGGAGAGCGCGTTGACCACGGAGACGCCCACGCCGTGAAGGCCTCCGGAGACCTTGTAGCCGCCCTTGCCGAACTTGCCTCCGGCGTGGAGGATGGTCATCGCCACTTCGACGGCGGGCATCTTCTCCTCGGCGTGCATGTCGACGGGGATGCCGCGGCCATTGTCCTCGACCGTGACTGAGCCGTCCTTGTGGAGCGTGACGACGATGCGGTCGCAGAAGCCCGCCAGCGCTTCGTCGACGGCGTTGTCGACCACCTCCCAGATCAGTTGGTGCAAGCCTCGCGTGGAGGTGTTGCCGATGTACATGCCCGGCCGCTTGCGCACCGCCTCGAGCCCCTTGAGGACCTCGATGGACTCGCTCGTGTAACCGTTGGTGGCCGACGTCCGGCCGTTATCTCGCGTCATGAACTCCCCAAAGTAGCTCGTGGATCTGGTCGCCCAGGATCTCGCGGACGATCACCGGAGTCAAGCGTTCCGGCGCCAGTCCGCTCTTGAGTGCAACGTACGACTGCGCCACCTTGCGCTCCCGGCCGTCGCGGCTGGGCTGGCCCCGGCGGCGCAACTGCTCGAGCATGCGCCACCAGCGCTCCAGCGTGCGTGCCCGCACGCGGGCATAGAGGGCGAAGTCGAGTCCGGCCACCAGCGCGGACATGCCGTCGTAGCCGATCCAGGGCGCCTCGAAAAGATGGCGTTGAACGCCCCGTTCGATGGCTTCGAGCCGGCGGCGCGCGCACGGCGCGCACGCGGCCCCGCGCGGCAAGAACGCCCCGCAGGCGGCACACGGCTCGCGGCCGCTGCGGCGCTCCTCTTCGGCCACCAGCGCCATCCGCCGGCGCAGGCGAGCGAGGGCGGTCACGGCGTCGGCCGCCGGCTGGTCCGCGGGATTCCCTTCTCGCGCGGAGCGCCGGTCGCCTCGGCGGCCGATGCTCGCCGGCCCGGCGCCGCGGGCGGCCGCCGGAGCTCTCCCCATCTTGAACCGCAAGCGCTCGACGCGGGTTCCAACCTCGGGGAGCGCCTGGAGCGCCTCGACGATGGCCGGAGCGTGAAAAGCCAGCTCGTGCCGCCACGCGGCCGAGGGCACCACAACGGTCAAGGCCCCGTCTTGGAGGTCGCGCGGGCGGGCATTGGCCGCCACGGCGACTCCGACGATCCGGTCCCAGTGGGTCGCCACGGCGTGCTCGGGCGAGCCCTTCGTCCGTGGGCGCCAGCGCTGGAGCGCCGCGGAGACACGCTCCATCAGGCCGGTCTCCGGGGCGCGGCCGTCGGCCATTGCATCGTCGTTGTCATCGTATGCGAGAGAGCCTCGCGCTTTCGACCACGTAGTGCGCCGAGCCTAGCGCTCTGGCTGTTGGGAGCGCGGTCGCCGTCACAAAAGCTTGCTCGTACCCTTCAACGCTGCCCAGGAAGGCCTCCTGGCGCTCCGCGTCGAGCTCCGAGAGCACGTCGTCGAGCAATAGCACCGGCGCCTCCGCCGTGCGCTCGCGCAGCACCGCATACTCCGCCGCCTTGAGGGCGAGCACCGCCGTGCGCTGCTGGCCCTGGCTTCCGAACTGCGCCAAGGACTGCTCCCCCAGGGTCAGCTCCAGGTCGTCCCGGTGCGGCCCCACGATCGCCTGCCGCCGGGCGACCTCCCGCGGCATGGCCTCGTCCAAGGCCTGCTGCAGGTCGCCGCGCACGGTGGCCTCGTCCGGCACGGGGATCGGGGGATTCGGACGATAGACCACGCCGAGCGTCTGGCCGTGGGGAATCCACCGCTGGTGAACTGCTCGGGCGGCCGCGGCGAGTTGGGCGGCATAGCGCGCCCGCGCCAGCATCAACCGCGCCCCCAGATCGGCGAGGGCGACGTTGTACGCCGCCACGAGTTCGCGGTCGGGCTGAGCGCTGGTGCGGAGGTGAGCGCTCTTCTGAGCCAACTGCTTGGAATAGCGGGCGAGGTCGGCATAGTAGGTGGGGCGTTCCTGGGAGAGCGTGGCGTTGAGCATCGCGCGCCGCAGGCTCGGCGCGCCCGTCACCAGCAGCAGATCGGCGGGCATGAAGGTGACCACCTTGATGCTGCCGAGGAACTTGGCGTAGCGCACGGGGGCGCCGTTGACGGCGTAGGTCTTGCGGGCGCCCGTGGACGTGAGGGCGATGCGGCAAGAGAGCTCCACGCTGCCGCGCGCGAGCTCGGCCGCGCCGTCGACGAACGCCAGGCTCTGACCGCACTGGATCAACTCGGCCTCGCGCGACGTCCGAAACGACTTGCCGATGCCCAAGAGCGCGATGGCCTCGAGCAGGTTCGACTTGCCCTGCGCGTTGCGGCCGACGATGAGGTTGAGACCGGGACTCGGCTCGAACGCGAGCGAGGCGTAGTTGCGAAAGCTCCCGAGCGTGACGCTCCGAACGATCAACGAGGAGGTGCGCCCCTCACTGCCGCAGCGGCATGAGCACGTAGAGTTGGTTGCCCTCCGGCGACGGCTCGAGCGGACGGATCGCCGCCGGCGAGAGCGGCCCCAAGAACTCCATCACCGTTTGCGGCGAGTCGACGTGATTGAGGATCTCCACCAGATAGCGCGCGTTGAAGGCGATCGTGAGATCCTCGCCGGTCTGCTCGACCTCGAGTTCCTCGTAGGCGTTGCCCGCGACGTCGGAGTTGGCGGTGATGATGAGCTGCTGTCCGGTGACGTTGAGCTTGACCATCGAGGCGCGATCGCCGGCGACGAGCTCGGCGCGGCGCAGCGATCCCAAGAACGCCGTGGTGCTCACCGTGACCTGGCGGTCGAACGAGGCGGGGATCACCTGCTGGTAGTTGGGATACTGCCCGTCGACCAGACGCACGATGATCGTGGTGGTGCCTGCGGCGAACGCGAGCTGATTGGCGTTGTTGCCCAGCACGCTGACCTCGACGCTCTCGGCGCTCCCCAGATTGCGCGCCACCTCGGCCAGAGCGCGAGACGGAACGATGTACTTCGCGGAGCCCTCGTACGGCTGTTCCAGCGTGGTCGTCCACTTCGCCAGGCGGTAGCCGTCGGTGGCGACCATCGTGAGGCTCTGCTGCTGCAGCTCGATCAACGTGCCCATCAGCACGGCGCCGCGGGCTTCCTCGCTGGAGGCCGCGAAGATCACCGCCTGCACGCCCTCACGGAACTTCTTGGCCGAGATGCTCCATCCGGCAGCCTTACCGCCGCCCGGAAGCGGCGGATACTCCTCGGCGGGCAGCGCGAGGAAGTCGTAGTTGGACTTCTCGCACTTGACGGTCGCTCGCGAGGCGGTGCCGCTGAGCTCCAGCACACCGGCCGGCAGATTCCCGAGGTAGCCCGCGAAGAGCTTGGCCGGAACGGTCACGCTCCCGCTGTCCTGGACCTCCGCGGGGAAGCCGTGCTCGAGGGTGAGCTCGAGGTCCGTGGCTCGAACCGTCACGCGGCCGGCGTCGGCGGCGAGCAAGACGTTGGAGAGGATCGGCACCGTGGAGTGAGCGTTGATGACCTTGCTCGCCGCCCCGACGGCCTGCGCGATGTCCTTGGTGCTGCACGTAAACTTCATGGCGGTTCGGTACCGTCTCCGTTATCGCTCGTCGTTGTTGTGAAATCGTTGCCGTAGTATGAGTAGTAAGGGCGTGAGTTCTGCGAATAACCCGAGAGAACTCCGATGGCTCCGGTGATCGGCGGCGGGTGAAGCTGTGGAGGGACGTGGGGACCGCCATCCACATTTCCACGGGGGAGGCGTCGCTCGCTAGTTATCCACGGTGTAGCACACCCCCTGTGGGCTGAAAGCGAGGAAAGCGGGGAACCTTACTCTTGCTGGATGGTGGCGATGAGGGAGCGGACCTTGGTGCGGAAGGACTCGTCGCGCTCCATCATGTCCTTGATCTTGTCGCGGGCGTACATGACCGTGGTGTGGTCCTTCTTCCCGAACTCCCGGGCAATCTGGGGCAGCGAGGCGTCGGTGAGCTCGCAGGCGATGTACATGGCCACCTGCCGGGGCTGGGCCAGGCGCTGGTCCCGGCGCTGGTTCTCCAGCTCCTTGACGCTCAGGCCGTGGGACTTGGCGACGCGCTCCTTGATGGAGGTAATGGTCACGCGGCGCATGGGCATCTCGGCGACGACGCTCTTGAGCACCTCGGCGGCCAGGTCGACGGAGATCGGCGACTTGGTCAGGGAGGCGAAGGCCACGACGCGGATCAGGGCCCCCTCGAGCTCGCGAATGTTGGAGGGGATGATCTTCGCGATGAACGAGGTGACGGCATCGGGGACGGGGACGCGCTCGCTCTCGGCCTTCTTGCGCAGGATGGCCTCACGGGTCTCGATGTCGGGTGCCTGGATATCGGTGAGCAGGCCCCACTCGAAGCGCGACCGGAGGCGGCTCTCCAGCGTTTGAATCTCCTTGGGCGGCCGGTCGGAGGAGATGACCAGCTGCTTCTGGGCCTCGTGGAGCGAGTTGAACGTGTGGAAGAACTCCTCTTGCGTCTGCTCCTTGCCCTCGAGGAACTGGATGTCGTCGATCAGCAGGACGTCCGCGTACCGGTAGCGGTTGCGGAACTCGACGGTCTGGTTGTTCTTGATCGCGATGATGAACTCGTTGGTGAACTTCTCGGAGCTGACGTAGACCACGTTGGCGGACGGGGTGCGCTGGAGCACCCGGTGGCCGATGGCGTGCATCAGGTGGGTCTTCCCCAGCCCTACGCCGCCGTACAGGAAGAGGGGATTGTACGCGCGAGCCGGCGCCTCGGCCACGGCCAGGGCCGCGGCGTGGGCGAACCGGTTGTTGACGCCCACGACGAACTCATCGAAGGTGTAGCGCTGGTTGAGGGGTCCCAGCCGCAGGTCGTCGCCGAACGAGCGCAGGGGAGAGGACCGGGCGCCGCCGGGGTGCCCCGGCTCGGCGTGGAGAGCCTCCCCGCCGGAGGCGCCGGTCGCCGCCGCGCGATCGTTCCCCGCCTCGGCCGCGAGCGCCGCCGCGGCCTGCTCGGCTTCCAGCAGCGCCGGGTCGATGACGAATCGCAGGCCGATGGGGTGCCCCAGGATCTCGCCGATTGCGCCTTGGATCGCCGTCTTGAGTCGCCCCTCGACCCAATCTTTCGCAAACTTGTTCGGCACCTTCAGGGTGAGCTCTTCGATCGTCATCGTGTCGACGCGGATGGGTTTCAGCCACGTCTCGAAGACCGGCGTCGAAAACTTGCGCTCGAGGATCTCGAGACAAGCATCCCAAACCGATTCCCCTGCTGGTGTTGGGGCGATTTCCATCACGGTTATCCACCTTCGCTCGTTCTTCGGTACGGAGGCGACCGGGGAGGCAGTCGTCTCGCGTCCGTGCGAGAAGTCATGACCGCCTCGGTTGATGAGCAATCGAGGTGCACCGAGTACTCGGGAACCGCTCTCCCCCCGGCGGCGGCGTAGGCCTAGGGTTATGGTCGGAAACCCTTATTCCTTCTGCGTTTGCGCCCCAAAGTTATCCACTTATCCACAGGATTTCCGCCCCCCGGCGCGCTCGCCCGAAGTCCGCCGCGACAGGGCCCGCGCCCCCCTCGGCCCCCCGCGTGTGACGGGGGTCAAACGCCGATGGGACTAGGCGAAGGAGCCCCGCGGGCGGAGAGTTTTCCACAGCGTTCTCCACAGGTGTGGAGAAACTGCGAACCGTTCCCAAGAACCAGGTTTTCGCCGCGGATTCCTTGACGCCCGAACACGGCGCCCGGTATACTAGGGTGCTGTTTGCAGCCCTAGTCCGAGATTCAGGACCGGGATCACATTTCGTCGCTTCGACCCACCAGTGGGCCGGCGACGGAGGAGTTCGAAGGCATCATGAAGCGGACATATCAGCCGCACAACCGCCGCCGTAAGCGGGTCCACGGGTTCTTGTCGCGCATGGCGACCAAGAACGGCCGGCGCGTGCTCGCCGCACGCCGCCGGAAGGGGCGCAAGCGCCTCGCCGTCTGATGCGGGCCTACGGCAGCCTGCGCCGCACGGCGGACTTTCAACGAGTCTACCGGCGCGGGGAGAAAGCCGGCTCCCAACACCTGGCCGTCTACGCCCTCGCGCCGCGCCGCGGGGGCGAGTCGCGTTCCGAGGTGGGCTTCAGCATCGGCAAGGGCGTCGGGGGCGCGGTGGAGCGCAACCGGCTGCGCCGTCGCTTCCGCAGCGTCCTGGACGAGCTCGCCCTCGACCCGCAGGCAGGTCGGCGGGTGGTGATCGTCGCACGCCCCGGGGCCGCGGAGCTCCCCTACGAACGGCTGCGCGCCGAGCTAGGGGCGGACCTGCGCCGGCTGGGCGTGGCATGAGGACCGTCCTCGTCGGGGCGATCCGCCTCTATCAACTGGTCATCTCGCCGGCCCTGCCCGCCAGTTGCCGCTTCTACCCGTCGTGCTCGGAGTATGCCCGGCAGGCGGTCGCGCGGCACGGCGCGCTGCGGGGCACGTGGCTCGCGGTGCGCCGGCTCGTGCGCTGTGGTCCCTGGCACCCAGGGGGACACGACCCCGTCCCCTAATCGCGGGGGGACCCCACCACCGCTTCTCGGAAAGGCTCCTGCGTGCACGTCTTCCTCGCCCTCGCGTTCCCGGATCTGCTGAAGCCCATCGTCGACGTCATGACGGTGATCCTCCAGCAGATCAACGGCGTCACGCACAGCTACGCGGCCTCCCTGCTGATCTTCGCGCTGCTGATCACGCTGGTGCTCTGGCCGTTGCGCCGCCAGCAGTACAAGTCGATGGCGGAGATGCAGGCGCTGGCGCCGCACCTCAAGCGCCTGCAGCAGCGCTACAAGAGCGACCCGCAGAAGCTGCAGCAAGAGCAGATGGCGCTCTACAAGGAGCACGGCGTCAACCCGATGGCGGGCTGTCTGCCGCTGCTCATCCAGATGCCCATCCTGTTCAGCTTGTACCGCGCGATCTTGTCGAACGAGCACGCCTTCGGCAGCGCGCATTTCCTGTGGGTTGGTTCGCCGCTCTCCAAGGATTTTCCGAAGATCCTGGCCACCAGCCTGGCCGCCCCGGACATGGTGCTGCTGGCGATGTACGTGATCTCCATGTACTTCACCGTGCGCTTCAGCTCGCCCGTGACCGACCCGCAGCAGGCCCAACAGCAGAAGATCATGGCCCTCATCTCGCCGCTGATGATCGCCTTCATCGGCCGGGGCTGGCCGTCCGCGCTGATCCTCTACTGGCTGGCCTACAACGTCTTCTCGACGGGACAGCAGATCTACCTCATGCGCACGCTCAAGCACTCGATCCCTCCCGTCGGCGCCGATACCGATGCGCCGGCCACGCCGGAGAAGGCGGAGGTCTCGAAGCGCCAGCAGAAGCGTGCCGCGAACAAGTGACGAGATGATGGACGAAGAATTTTTCGACGAGCCGCAACCCTCCGATATCCGCGACCGGCAGATTCCCGGCCGCCAGAGCGGGCGCGCCGTTCCGGGGAGCCAGGACGCCGCCGCCGCCGACGACGAGCGCCAGCCGCCCGACGTGCACCATGTGGCCCAGCCGCAGCCCGAGCGCGGCCGCTTTCGCGGGGGCGACCGCCGTCGCCCGCGGAGCGCGCCGGGCGCGCCCGGCGCGCCCGGCGGACGCCGCCACGAGCACGAGCGCCGCGAGCACGCGCCGGCGCCCAGCGTGGAGCCCGCCGAGGCCAAGCCCGCACGCGCCCTGCTCGAGCAGCTGCTCGAGAAGATGGGCGTGCGCGGCGAGGTGGTCTACGTGGCGCGCCCGGAGGGCGAGTACTTCGAAGTGCGCGGCCCGGAGCTCGCGAATCTGATCGGCCGCCACGGCAACACGCTCGAGGCGCTCAACCTCGTCTTCAACAACGTCCTCAATCTCGGCGTGAAACACGAGCGCCACTACTACACGGTGGATGCCGAAGGCTATCGCTCGCGCCGCGCGGAGCAATTGAAGGCGTTGGCGCTGCGTATGCTCGAACGGGCGGTGCGCGAGCGGCGCGCGCAGGAGCTGGAGCCGATGATGCCCTCCGAGCGCAAAGTCATCCACCAGGCGCTCGCGAACAACACGTACGTGACCACGGGTTCCGTCGGCGAGGAGCCGGAGCGGCGCGTCGTGATCACTCCGGTGGCGGGTCTCTAGGCCCGGAGCGCGAGAGGCCTCGCCGCAGGCGAGGCCGCGGATCATGGCGACTCCGAATCCTTATCCACGCGAGCGGGCGGCGCCGCTGGCTGCGGGCGAGACGATCGCGGCGCTGGCGACCCCACCCGGGCGCGGGGCCATCGCCATCGTGCGCTGCTCCGGCTGCGACGTGCGACGGATCGCGGCCACCATCTTCCGCGCGGCGAGCCGCGGGCCGCTGCGCAGCCGCGAGGTCCGTTTCGGGCGCGTGGTCGATCCGGCCGGGCACACCATCGATCAGGCGATGGCGCTCTTGTTGGCGGCGCCCGCCACGCCCACGGGCGAAGACGTGCTGGAGCTGCACCTCCACGGCAGTCCGGTGGTGGTGCGCGAGACGCTGGCCGCGGCGATGGCTGCGGGGGCGCGGATGGCCTTGCCCGGCGAGTTCACGCGCCGCGCGTTTCTCAACGGCAAGCTCGACCTCTCGCAAGCCGAAGCGGTGGCGGATCTGATCGAGGCGGAGCACCGCGGGGCCGCGCGCGCGGCCGAGGCGCGTCTCGACGGCGCGCTGCGCGATGCCGTGCGCGCGCTGCGCGACCCGCTCGACGCCGCTCTGGAGGAGCTCTCGGCGTCGGTCGATTTCCCGGACGAAGTGCCCGCGCCGGATCCGGCTGCGCTCGAGGCGTTGCTCCAGGCGCTGCGCGAGGGCGTGGCCGAGTTGCGCGCATCGTGGGAGATGGGGCGGCTGCTGCGCGAGGGGCTTGCCGCCGCGATCGTCGGCCCGCCCAACGCGGGAAAGTCGTCGCTGCTCAATGCGCTGCTGGGCGAGGAGCGCGCGCTGGTCTCCGCGCAGGCGGGCACCACGCGCGACACGCTGGACGGACAGACCGTGATCGACGGCGTGCTCGTCCGCTTGATCGACACGGCCGGGTTGCGGCGCACCGACGAGGCCGTGGAGGCCGCGGGCATCGCGCGCGCCCGGCGCGCCGCGGCGGAGGCGAGCCTGCTGGTGGTGGTGCTGGACGGCTCGCAGCCCCTGGGCGAGGAGGGGCGAGCGGTGCTGGAGCAGACCAACGGGCGGCGTCGCCTGCTGCTCTTCAACAAGGCTGACGCCGGCGATGCCGGCTGGAAGGAGTGGCTCGAGGCGCCCGAGGTCCTCGGGAGCGAGACCACGATCTTCGGCAGCGTGCTGCGCTCCGCCGACGTGGAAGGCGTGAGGCGCGCCATCGCCTCGCTGGGTTGGGACGACGTGGCTCCGGATCCCGCGCGCCCTCACCTCGCCAGCGCTTGGCAGGCTCAGGCGGTGGAGGGAGCGCTCGCGGCGTTCGACCGCGCGCTCGAGGTGCTGCGCGCGGGACATCCCGCCGACGTCTGCGTCGGCGACTTGGTGGAGGCCAGCGCCTCGCTCGGCCAACTCTCGGGCGAGGCCGTCACCGAGCAGCTCATCGAGTCGATCTTCGCGCGCTTCTGTATCGGCAAATAGCACGCGCTCTCGGGTGCAGCGCAGGCCGTCAGTGCCCCCACTCGGGACGCTCGTCGCCACGCTCTCCTGCGTGGCTCCTGCTCGTTCGCGCCCGCGCTTTCGCCATCCGTGGCTTCGCGCGGGCGTCGAAACGCCCTCGGAGGGCGCTGACGGCCTGCGCTGCCGTAGCGCCTCCTCCGTCATGTGCGCTTTCCGGGGAGGCACGCCCCCGCCCACACGGCGAGAGCGCATGCTACAATCGGACGCGATATGCGCGGTGATGACGCGGCGGTGATCGTCGTGGGCGGGGGACACGCGGGCGCCGAGGCGGCGCTGGCGGCGGCGCGCATGGGCGTCGAGACGCTGCTGGTGACCGGGGACCCGGAGACGATCTGCACGATGCCGTGCAACCCCTCGATCGGAGGACCGGCCAAGGGACAGCTGGTGCGCGAGATCGACGCGCTAGGTGGCGAGATGGGGCGCGCCATCGACGACACCTACCTGCACGTGCGCTTCCTGAACGAGAGCCGAGGCCCCGCGGTGCGGGCGCTTCGCGCGCAGGCCGACAAGCAGGCGTATGCCCGGCGCGTCTCGGCGGCGGTGCATGCCCAGGCTGGCCTGCGCGTCGTTGGGGGCATGGTGGTGGAGCTGTTGGTCGCGGGGGGTGCGGTGCGCGGCGTGGCCACGGAGGACGGCCGGCGGCTGCGCGCGCGGGCCGTGGTGGTGGCCAGCGGGACGTTCTTGGGCGGCAAGATCTACCGGGGCGATCACGTCGAGGCGGCGGGGCGCCATGGCGAGGCGCCGGCCATCGCCCTCTCGGCGTCGCTCGCGCGCCTGGGCTTCTCGATGGGGCGCCTGAAGACGGGAACGCCGCCGCGCGTGGACCTGCGGACGGTCGACTTCTCGCGGGCGCAACGCCAAGCCCCGAGTCCCGTGCCCTTGGCCTTCTCCTACCGCACGCAGCCCGCGTTCCCCGGCCCGCAGCTCGCGTGCTGGATCGTCAACACCAACGAGCGCACGCATGAGCTGGTGCGCCGGAATCTCCACCGCTCACCGCTGTACGGCCTCGATCTCATCAAGGGCATCGGCCCGCGCTACTGCCCATCGATCGAGGACAAGGTCGTCAAGTTCGCCCACAACCCGACGCACCAGATCTTCCTGGAGCCCGAGGGCTGGGAGGGCGTCTCCCTCTACGTCGGCGGCTTCTCGACCTCGCTCCCCGCCGAGGTCCAGCTGGAGATGCTCCACACGCTGCCGGGGCTCGAGGAAGCCCAGATGCTGCGCCCGGGGTACGCCGTGGAGTACGACTTCGTGCAGCCCACGGAGCTCGACGCCTCGCTGGAGACCCGGCGCGTGGCCGGGCTCTTCCACTGCGGCCAACTCAACGGCACCTCGGGATACGAGGAGGCCGCCGCGCAGGGGCTGCTCGCCGGCATCAACGCGGCGCGGCAGGCACAGGGCCGGCCGGCCGTGCGCTTGGCCCGCAGCGAGTCGTACCTTGGCACCTTGGTCGACGACGTGGTGACCAAGGGAGTCGACGAGCCCTACCGGATGCTCACCTCGCGCGCGGAGCACCGTCTGGTCCTGCGCCATGACAACGCCGACGAGCGCCTCACGCCGCTGGGGCATGCCATTGGCCTGCTGCCGGCCGAGGCGCACGAGGCCTTCCTCGCGCGCCGCGCCCGCATCGAAAGGGAGTGCCGTCGGCTGGAGCGGCTACGCGCGCCGGGCGGGGGCACCTATGCGGCGCTGCTGCGCCGCCCGGGGATCGGTTACGCCGACCTGCCGGGCCTGGAGGATCCGGTGCCCGAGGAGCTTGGGGAGCGCGTGGCGATCGAGATCGCCTTCGAGGGCTACATCCGCCGCCAGCGGGAGCAGATCGCCCGGGCGGCATCCGGTGAGACGACGGAGATCCCCGCGGGACTCTCCTTCGAGACGCTGCGCGCGCTCTCGCGCGAGGCACGCGAGAAGCTGGCGCGCCATCGTCCGCGGACGTTGGGGCAGGCCGGGCGCATTCCCGGGGTGACGCCGGCCGACGTGGCCGTCCTCTCCGTCTACGTAAAGGCCACGGCGGCTCCGTGACGCCGCCCTCCGCCCAGCATCCGGCGCGGGCGCGTCTGGACGCCTACGTCGAGCTGCTGCTGGAGGCCAACCGCCGGGTCAACCTGACGGCGGCGCGCACGCCCGAGGCGATCTGGGAGCACGTCGAGGACAGCCTGACGGTGGCGCCCTTCGTGCGGGGCGAGCTGGTCGACGTCGGCTCCGGGGGAGGCCTGCCGGCGATTCCGCTGGCCATCGTGTGCGGAGTGCCCGTGACCATGATCGAGGCCGTCGCCAAGAAAGCGGCCTTCCTGCGGGCGGCGCTCTCCGAGTTGGGTCTGGCCGGCGAGGTGGTGGTGGGACGGGCTGAAAGCGTCGGCCACGACCCGGCGTACCGCGAGCGCTTCGAGACGGCCACCGCGCGCGCCGTCTCCACGGCGCCGACCGTCTTGGAGCTGACCCTGCCGCTGCTCCGCGTGGGAGGTCGCGCCGTCCTCCAGCGCGGTCGCCTGGACGAGGCCGAGCGCCGCGCCCTAGAGGCCGCCGCCCCGATGCTGGGCGGGGGGGCCGTGGAGGAGCACCTGCTCGGCGGCGAGCGTCGCCTGCTGGTGATCGAGAAGCGGACGGCGACGCCCGTGCGCTTTCCGCGCCGCGTGGGCGTGCCGGAGAAGCGGCCGCTCTGCCTCTGAGACCGGCGGCCGGAGAATGTTCCACGTGAAACATCCGCGGCGCGGAGCCGACGGCGGGGCGGTAATCCCGCCAAGGCCCCGAAGAGAGGCGCCATGGAGACCTACCCGCTCGACGCCGCTCTGGCCGCCGCGTTCCCCGGGAGCGTCTACGCCGTCGGCGGACGGGTGCGGGACGAGGAGATGGCAGCGATCCTCGGCGTCCCGCGCCGCCACAAGGACTCGGACTACGTCGTCGTCGGCCTCTCCGTCGACGAGGTTCGCCGCCGGCTGGAGGCTCTGGGGCGCGTCGACCTGGTGGGGGTGAGCTTCGCCGTCTTCAAGCTGAGCGCCGAGGGCGTGACCGCGGACGTGGCCCTGCCGCGGCGCGAGCGGTCGACCGGGAGCGGCCACCGCGACTTCGTCGTGGAATCTGGCCCGGAGGTGACGCTCGAGGAGGACCTCGGGCGCCGCGACTTCCGGATGAACATGATGGCCCGGGCGCTCGGCACGGGGGCGCTGATCGATCTCTACGGCGGCGTCGAGGACATCCGCTGGCGGCGCATCGACATCGTCTCGGAGCGCAGCTTCGAGGAAGACCCCCTGCGCATGCTGCGCGCCGTGCAGTTCGCGGCCCGCTTCGAGTTCGCGCTGACGCCGCGCACGCTGGCGGCCATGCGCGCGGCGGCGCCGCTGGTCCGGGAAGTCTCCGCCGAGCGCATCGCCGACGAGCTCACCAAGCTGCTGACGCGCGCCGACCGCCCCTCGCAGGGCTTCGAGCTCCTGCGCGAGACGGGCGTGCTCCCGCACGTCTGGCCGGAGTTGCTGGAGGGCTACGGCGTCGAGCAGAACGAGTGGCACGCCTACGACGTCTGGCACCATGCCATGGCAACGCTCGACGCCTCCCGGGGCGATCTGGTCGATCGCTTGGCGGCGGTGCTCCACGACGTGGGGAAGCCGCGGACCAAGGAGGGGCCGACGTTCTACCGCCACGAGATCGTGGGCGCGGAGATGGCGCGTGAGATGCTGAGCCGGCTACGCTTTCCCGGTCACGTGATCGACGACGTGGAGGCTCTGGTGCGCCACCACATGTATCACACCTCGCCGGAGATGACTCCCGGAGCCGTGCGGCGCTTCATCCGGCGGGTCGGCCCCGAGCGCTTGGAGCGGCTCTTCGCGCTGCGCGCCGCCGACGTGATCGGGAGCGGCCTGCCCAAGCGCGGCGACGACAACGAGCGCTTCGCCCAACGCGTGCGGACGCTGCTGGCGGCGCGGCCGCCGCTGGGGATCGCCGATCTCGCCGTGGGGGGGCGCGAGGTCATTGCCCTACTGGAGCGCTCCGGGCGCGTCCCGCACGGGTACCGCGGGGGGCCGGAGGTCGGCGCCGTCTTGCGCTACCTGCTGGAGCAGGTGACGGAGGAACCCGACCGAAACAGCCCCGCTGTGCTGCTCGCCTTGGCCGAGGCCTATCTCGGCGCCGGCGCGCCGTTTGCGCAATCGCCCGAGACATGAGGAACTCCTGGTGATCTTCCGTTCCTGCGCGCGCCCCGGCGGCTGCGCGGTTCACCTCTCCGTCCCCGGCCGCCCGCAGGGCGAGCGATGACTGTTTCACGTGAAACAGGCCGCGTGGTGGCGGTCGTGAACCAGAAGGGCGGCGTCGGAAAGAGCACCACCACGGTGAACTTGGGGGCGAGCCTGGCCGTGCTCGGCAAGCGGGTGCTGGTCGTCGACCTCGATCCGCAGGGGAACACCACGACCGGTCTGGGCATCGACAAGCGTCAGGTTGGCAAATGCGTCTACGACGTGCTCCTCCACCGCGCGGCCGCCGGCGAGGTGCTCTTTCCCACCGAGATCCCCGGCCTCGAGATCATCCCCGCCACGCTGAACCTGGCCGGCGCGGAGATCGAGCTGGTGAGCGCCCTCTCGCGCGAGACCCGGCTCCGCTCTGCGCTCGACGCCCTGGCGCCGGGCTACGACTATGTGCTGATCGACTGCCCGCCAAGCCTGGGGCTGCTGACCATCAACGCGCTCACCGCCGCCAACTGGGTCATCATTCCGGTCCAGGCGGAGTACTACGCCCTGGAAGGGCTCGCCCAGCTCACGACGGTGCTCGGGCGCGTGCGCGAGGCGCTCAATCCCCCCTTGCAGATCATGGGCGTCCTGGTGACGATGGTGGACGCCCGGACCAACTTGTCCGTCGACGTCATCGACGAGGTCTCGCGCTTCTTCCCCGCGCTGGTCTTCCGGACGCGGATCCCGCGCAACGTGCGCCTCTCCGAGGCGCCCTCGTTCGGCAAGCCGGCGATCCTCTTCGACGCCAAGAGCCGCGGGGCACAGGCCTACCTGGCGCTGGCCAAGGAGGTGCTGGGCGACGGCGAGGAGCTTCACGCGGAGGTCGGGTCATGAGCACTCCCCCAAAGCGCGGCCTGGGACGGGGCCTCGGCGCCTTCTTTCCGGACGGACATGGCGACCGCCCGTCCTCGCCGCTCCAGCAGGTGGCCGTCTCGGCGGTCCACCCAAACCCCCAGCAGCCGCGCCGCACGTTCGAGGACCAGAGTCTCGAGGAGCTGGCCGCGTCGATCGCGCTCCACGGCGTGCTCGTGCCCGTGCTGGTGCGCCCGCTGGCCGGCGGCCGCTACGAGCTGATCGCCGGCGAGCGCCGCTGGCGCGCCGCGCGGATGGCAGGCCTGGAGGCGATTCCGGCGGTCATCCGCTCGGCGGACGACCGGCAGAGTCTCGAGGTCGCCATCCTGGAGAACCTCCAGCGCGAGGATCTCGATCCGCTGGAGGAGGCGATGGGCTTCCGTCACCTGATCGACGAGTACGGCTTCACGCAGGAGCAGGTGGCCGAGCGCCTGGGGCGCAGCCGGCCGGCGGTCGCGAATGCCTTGCGCCTGCTCTCCTTGCCGGACGAGGTGCAGGCTCACGTCCGGGCGCGGGCCCTCAGCGCGGGCCACGCGCGGGCGCTCTTGGGGGCTAAGCCCGGAGCGATCCGGGAACTCGCCAGGCGCATCGTTTCCGAGGGGTTGACGGTTCGACAGGTTGAACGATTGGTGAGCCTCGACGGGGCCGCCAGGAGGCGCGAGCGCCGCCGCCGGCGCCTCGAGCGCGACCCGGAGATCGCCGCCTTCGAACAGCAGCTCCGCGAGCGCCTTGGCGCCCCCGTGGCGGTGGTGCCGCAGGGCCAAGGCGGGCGCCTGGAGATCCGCTACGCGGATGGGGATGACCTGATGCGCATCGGCGACCTCCTGCTCGGCCAGACTCCCTAGCCGGAGCGCCACTGTCTATGTTGTGGGCGAACAGACGTTCTCCACAAGTACCTGTGGAAACTGTGGATGAACGAGCATAACGGGCGCCTGAGCGGCATCTACGCCATCCTCGATCACGACGGGGCCGCGGCGCGGCTCGACGCGTGCCTCGCCGCCGGGGTGCGCCTCTTTCAGTACCGCGCGAAGGAGCGTGCCACGTTGGAGACGGCGCGCGCATTGGCCGCCCGGTGCCGCGAGGCCGGCGCGCTGCTAATCGTCAACGACGATCTCGACCTGACGCTGGCCTGCGGCGCCGACGGGCTCCACCTGGGTCAGGAGGATGCCGCGGCGGCCGACCTCGCCGAGGTGCGCCGGCGGTTGTCCGGGCGCCTTCTGGGCATCTCGACGCACGATCCGGAGCAGGCGCGGCGCTCCGTTGCGCTCGGCGCCGACTATGTCGGCGCAGGCTCGTGCTTCCCCACGCGCTCGAAAGAGCGCGCCGTCCCGATCGGCATCGAGGGGCTGCGTGAGATCGTGGCGGCTAGCCGCGTGCCGGTGGCTGCCATCGGGGGCATCGACGCCTCCAACGTGCATCGCGTGCGTGCCGCCGGCGCGGCGATGGCCGCGGTCATCGCCGCGATCGCCGGCGCCTCCGACGCGCGCCTCGCCGCCGCGCAGCTGGTGGCGGCGTGGGAGGGCGCGGAGATCGAGAGCGAGGCCAGGTGAGCGCGCCGCCGGTCATCTCCATCGGCGCCAACGACCCGTGGAACGCCGCCGGCATCGGCCTCGATCTCTTGATCTTGCGCGATCTCGCCGTGCGCGGCGCCACGGTCGTGGCCGGCGTGACGGCGCAGGGGGCCGAAGGCGCCCGCGCATGGTGGCCCGTGCCGCCGGAGGCCATCGAGGCGCAGATGGCGGCGCTCTTGCCCTTGCGCGCCGGCGCCTATCGCGTGGGACTGCTGCTCGACGCGCGCAGCGTGCGCGCCGTGGCGCGCGCGCTAGAGGACGCCCGGGTTCCCGTCGTCGTCGACCCCGTCTTCGCCGCATCGCGCGGCGGCACGTTCGCCGATGACGAGGTCGTGCGCGCGTACCGCGACGCGCTGATTCCGCGAGCGGCGCTCTTCACGCCCAACGCCGACGAAGCCGCGCGCATCCTCGGCCGCGCCATCGCGACGCCGGCCGACGCCGAGCGCGCGGCGCGCGAGCTGGTCGCGCTCGGCGCGCGCGCCGCGCTCGTGAAGGGCGGACACCTCGCCGGCGACGAGGTGGTCGACGTGCTCGCCGACGGCGAGACGATCACGCAGTTCCGGGACCGGCGCCTGGCGACGGAGATGCGCGGCACGGGATGCATCCTCGCGGTCGCGGCGGCCGCGGCGCTGGCGCAGGGCGCCGACGTTGTGGAGGCGGTGATGCGCGCGCGCCACCAAGTGCGCACGCGCATGCTCGCCGCGATCGAGATCGGGGGAATGCGCGTCGCGCGCTAGGAGCCGAACGTCGACGACGTCCGGTTACATCCCTACCGCTTGCGGCGGCGCGACGAGGTCGATGAGCGCTTTGCCGTCGACGTCTGCTTCTTCGCCGGGCGCTTCGCGGCGGTCTTGCGCTTGGCCGAGGGCCTGGCCGTCGTGCGCCGCAGCGCGTTCTGCACGGAGAGCTCCCAGCGGTAACCGTCGAGATCGTGGAACCAGAGGCCCAGATGCGGGGAGCCCGGGGCCTCTGGACCGATCTCGTCGCCGGGATCCTCCATCTCCACGCCCTTGCGGCGCAGGTCGCGCAAGGCGGCTTGAAGCTCGCGCAGCGAGTCGAGATGGAACGAGACGTGCGCGATCGTCTCGGGGTGCGGCTCGCCTTTGAAGAGCGCGATCGTCACCGCGTCGTTGCCCACCGCCACGCCGCCCGGATAATCGAACTCGTGGCGCAGGTTGAGCTTCTCGATCCACCAGCGGGCGCTGGCTTTGGGGTCCCGCACCGCGAGACCAAAGTGGCCGACCACACCGAGTTTGATGGCCATCGCCTCACCTCCGTACGTCAAGCGTCACGCCGGAAACGCCGGGAGCGCCTCGCGGATGCGCTGCAGCGCCAGTTGCAGGTTCTCGATGGAATTGGCGTACGAGAGCCTGATGTAGCCCTTGCCGGCGGCGCCGAAGGCGCTGCCCGCCAGCGTGGCCACGCCGGCCTGCTCCAACAGGAACGTCGCCAGCTTCTTCTCGTCGCTCGTCACGCCCGTGACGTTGGGGAACGCGTAGAACGCCCCTTGGGGCATCACGCAGCGCAGCCCCGGGATCTCGTTGAGACCCTTGATCAGCACGTCGCGGCGCGCGCGAAACTCGGCGTTCATCCGCTGCACGGGCTCGTCGGGGCCCGTGAGCGCGGCCACGCCGGCGATCTGCACGAACGCCGTGGTGCACGAGACCGTGTTGTTCAAGAAGAGCGTGACGGCCTTGGCGATCTCCTTGGGCATCGCCGCGTAGCCCAAGCGCCACCCGGTCATCGCATACGCCTTCGAGAAGCCGTCGATGATGATGGTGCGCTCCAGCATGCCGGGCAGCGAGGCGATGGAGAGGAACTCGGCGTCATAGATGTTGCGCGAGTAGATCTCGTCGGAGATCACCAGGAAGTCGTGCCGGGTGGCCAGCTCCGCGATGCGCTCGAGATCGGCGCGCGTGAGCACGCCGCCGGTGGGGTTGTGGGGCGAGTTGATCACCAGCGCCTTGGTGCGGGGCGTGATCGCGGCCTCCAGCACGTCGAGGTCCAGCCGGAAGTCCCGCGACTCGAGCAGCGGCACGGGCACGGCCTTCGCGCCCAGGTAGGTGGCCGCCGAGGCGTACGCGGGGTAGGCGGGGTCGGCGTAGATCAACTCGTCGCCGGGATCGAGGAGCGCCGAGAGCAGGCACCAGATCACGGGCTTGCCGCCCGGGCCGGCCACCACGTTCTCCGCGCTCAGCGTCACGCCGCGGGTGCGCGAGAGGTGCCGGGCCACGGCCTCGCGCAGCTCGAGCACGCCGGCGGAGGGGACGTAGTGCGTCCACCCCTGTTCCATCGCTTCCGTCGCCGCGCGCTTGATGTGCTCGGGGGTGTCGAAGTCGGGCTCCCCGATCTCCAAGTGCACCACCGAGCGGCCCTGGCGCTCGAGCTCCTTGGCGCGAGCCATCACTTCGAAAGCGGACTCTCCGCTGAGCCTGGCGAGGGAGGCGGAGAGACGACGCTCCATGGAAGGTGCCAACATCTCGTTTCGTATCCTCATTCCTAGCAAAGCAGCCGGGCGTAGGTTGCGGCTCGCGTCGCGGCGAACGCCTTAGGCGCATCCGCCAAGGATGGAGGATGCCTCATCACGACGTCGCCGCGGAGCGCTCATGTCGACGCTTACGGAAATCTTCGCGCCGGGTGCGCAGCCTCTGGCCGAGGGGCTGAAAACCCTCACGCTTTCTCCGGACCGCACGGCCAAACCTGGAGACGTCGTCCGCGTCCGCTTCGCCTTCTCCAACGTCGGAAGCGCCGTCGCCACCGGGGTTCGCGTGAAGTTGCTGCTCCCCGAGCAGGGGCGCTACGTGGCCGGCTCCGCCGCCATCGACGAAGAGGGCTGCCCGGACGAAGGGGGCACCGTCTCCTTCCTGACCGCGGCGGGCGGGGCGATTCACGACCTCGCACCCGGCGAGGCCTGTGGCGTCACGTTGGAGTTTCGCGTCGAGGGGCCCATCGAGGACGGCACGCAGCTTGCCGTGCAGGCGGCCCTCGCCGCCGACGGCGCCCCGGTGGTGGGATCGAACCTGGCGCGCATCGCGGTCCGCAGCCGCCCGCAGCTGCGCGGGAATCTCACCGCGCTCTCCATCGAGGCGCCCAACGGCAATCGTCCGGGCGCGCAGATCACCGTGCGCGCCGCGATCCACAACCACGGGCAGTCCACCGCCCACGACGTCACCCTGGCGCTGCCGATCCCGGAGCGCACCAGCTACGTCGCGGGCACGGCGCGCGTCGACGGCCGCCTGCTGAGCGTGAGCGGCGCGGAGCCGTTTCCCGCGCAGGAGCAGCGTGTGGTCGCGGCGGCCCTGGCCGCCTCGCGCACCCTTGTGGCGACGTACGACGTCGCCATCGCCCAGCCGCTTGCCGACGGGGCGCGCATCGCGGCGCGCGCCGTGGTCGGCGCCCGCGAGGAAGGCGAGTTCGAGCTCGCGCCGGCGGCGCTGGAGGTGCGCTCCCCCGCGGAGTTCGGCGCCGGCACGGGCATCGAGGTGGGCGGCGGCGAGGAGGTCGTGCCGGGGCAGCGCGTGCGCGTAGGCTTGGCCTACCTGAACGTCGGCAGCGGAACCGCCGAGGACGTGACCGTCTCGATCGCGCTGCCGGAGGGCCTGGTCTATTCGCCCGGCTCGACCATGGAGAACGGCCGCGCCGTCGCCGACGACCAGGCCGTGCGCCTCGCGGAGATCGAGCCCGGCGAGAGCGGCCGCATGACGATCGAGGCCATCGTGGTCTCGCCCGCGCCGACGGGGCGACGCCTCCCGGTGCGCGCCGCGCTGCGGTGGCGCGGCGGCGAGCGCGCGTTCGAGAAGACGCTGCGCGTGCGCTCGGCGCCGGAGTTTCCCGAGGCGATCAATCGCTTCGAGCTTCGCAGCACCGCGAGCTTGGCGCCGGGCGAGGAGATGGCCGCGCGTCTGGTGGTCAACAACGGCGGCACCGACGTTGCGCGAGACGTGCGCGTCACCATCGCGACGGCCGAGGGCCTCGAGGCGCTGCGCGTCCGCCGAGAAGGCGCGACGCTGGAGATCGAGGACGGAGGCGTTCGCCTCGGCGACATGGCGCCGCTCGATGCGGTGCGCCTCGACGTCAGCGCGCGCGTGGTCACGCCGCTCCCCGACAAGACGCCGCTCTCGATGAGCGCCAAGGTGCGCGCGATCGACGTGGTCGAGAGCACGGTCGGCAGCGTCACGGCGCATGCGCACTCGCGCCCGCGCTTTCCGCACGATTCCCAGCGCCTGCGCCTGGTCTCCGATCTGCCGGTTCGCCCCGGGCGAAGCGTGGAGATCGCGTACAGCGCGCGTAACGAGGGCACGGACGTCGCCCGCGAGACCACGCTCACCTTCGAGCTCCCCGCGGAGCTGACGCTGGAGGGCGTGGAGGGCGCCGCGCGCCGCGGAGAGCGGACGCTCGTGCTCGGAGCGATGGAGCCGGGGGCCGTCGCCGCGGGCGTGGTGCGCTTGGCATTGGCGGCGGGCGTTCCCACCGGCTCGCAGCTTCCCGTGGGCGCGCGGCTCTCGTGCGCGAACGGAGCGAGCGCGCTGCTCGAAGCGGCGGAGGTCGCCGTGACCGCCTCGCCGTCGTTCGCCGCCGCGACGCTGCGCATCGATCCGGCCGACGAGGCTTCCCCCGGCGAGATCCTCACCTTCCGCCTGGATGCGCGCAACGAGGGCGACGGTGCGGCGGCGCGCCTGATCGTGCGGGCCGCACCGCCGGAGCAGACGACGTATCTGCCGGCTTCCACCGAGATCAACGGCGTCGGCGTCGTCGACATCGGCGGAGGCTCGCCGCTCGCCGGCGGGCTCACGCTCGCCGACATCCCGCCGGAGATGCAGGTGATCATCGCCTGGCGCGCCGCGGTGAACTCCCCCGTGGCGCCCGGCACCGAGCTGATCGCGCGCGCGCACCTCACCTGGGACGACGGCGGCGCCGACGTGGCGAGCGCGGCGACCGTGGTGCGCTCGCTGCCGTTCTTCGGCGAGCGCGCCCCCCTGCCGTTCTCCGTGCTGGGCGTGGTGCTCCAGCCGCGCGCCGCAACGGCGCCCGCGCGCGAGGCCGCGCCCGCCGTCGAGATGCCGCCCGCCGTGCCGTCGTCCGCGGAGCTGGCCGTGGAGTCCGAGACGCTCCCGGTGGCTCAGGAAGAGGCGCTCCCGGCCACCGTCCCCGTCGTGCCTCCTCCCGTCGCGCGAACCGAGGCGCCGCTCGTCGCGCTTCCCCCGCTCGTGGAGACCGGGGAAGGCCGCGTCGCGGTCGTCTCGTCGTACGGCTCGGACCGCATCGCTCGCGCGATGCGGCTGATCTCCAGCGTGGAGGCGGGGGCGCTCTTCCCGCACTTGTACGCGGTGCGAGCCTTCTTGCCCGATCGCGCGGTCGGAGGCCCCGCGCTGGAAGATCTGCTCGAAGGCGAGCGCGAGCGGCTGCACGAGCTGCTCGATCATCTGTTCATCAAGCTGCGCTTGCCGCGCTACGTCGTCTCGCAGAAGGACCTGGAGGATCGCCCGGCGCGCAGCGCGCTCATCTCGCTGATGCGCGGTTTCGCCGAGCAGCGCGTGCCCGTGAGCGAGCCCGTGCCCGGCGGCTTGGTGGTGCTCACCGGCTCGATCGCCAACGACGAAGCCGCCAAGCACGCCGACGAGCTCGAAGGGGCTCCGCTCGGTGGTGCGCGGCCATGGCGCGCGCTGGCGGCGCTCCTTCCCACGGCGGGCGCCACCGAGGAGAGCCTGGCGTTGGGCGAGGCATTGGCCGTCTATCGCGATAGGTTCGTCGAGGCGATGCGGGATCTGGAGCGCATGCCCACGCAGGAGTTCCACCGCGTGCTCGCCGCGCGCTCCCCCGAGTCGCTCGATGCGGCGCTGGAACAGGTACGCGCCGCCGCCGCGCGCATGGGAGAGCGTGCCACCGCCTGAGGTGCTCGGCGAGCTCGCCGCGTGGCGCGCCGACGCAGCGATCGCGCTCGTGATCTTGGCGGCGGTCGCCTTCGCCCTCGGCGGCGCATGGCTGGCGCGGTCGGGCGGCCAGGAGCGGCAGCAGGCCGTCGAGTTCCCCCTCTCGCCCGTGGAGACGCCCGTTCCCGTGCCGCGCCCGTGGTGGGCCGTGGCCGGCGCATCCGCCGAAGGCAGCGTGCAAGAGCGCGCCGCGCTGGTCGAAGGCCTCGCGCTGCGCGGCGGCGAGAGTGCGCGCGCGGCGCTGACGCAGGCGTGGGAGGTCGAGGGGGACCCGTCCGTGCGCGAGGGCGTGCTTTCCGCGCTGCAATGGTGCGACGGCGAGCCGCCGCTGCGGATCTTCGGCGCGGCGCTGACGAGCGGCAGCGAGGCGGAGCGCATCTTGGCGATCGAGGGCCTCGAGCGGCGCGGACGCCACGAGACGATCGCCACGGCGCTCGCCGACGAGTCGAATGCCGTTGCGCTTGCCGCCGCTCTCGCGTTGCACCGCGCCGGCCGCGAGGATCTGCTGGCAGGGGTGCGCGAGAGGCGCGGCGCGCGTTTCGCCGAGACGCTCGAGCTGCTCGGGGGCTGAGCGATTCGCGCGGCGCCGCGCGGACGCTACCCGAACGACTTCTGAACCAGCGTCACCATCTGCTGCGCGTCGAGATACAACGAGTGCAAGACGCTGTTCTGCACTTGCACCAGCACTTGGTCGCGCGTGTACGACGTGACGTCGGAGCCCACGTTGGCGTCGCGGATCGAGCTGGCCGCCGCTGTGAGCTGAGTCTGCTGCGTCGCGATGTCGGTCGCGTCGTGCTGCAGCGAGACGGTCTGCGCGCCGATCTTCGCGCGGATTCCCGCGAGCAGGCTGATGGCGTGATCGAGCCGGTATTCCGCAGCTTGATTGGCGTTGAAGTTCACGTCGCCCGCCGAGCCCGGTCCCTGCTGCGGCGTGAGGTTCGGGTTGCCGGCGAGGATTTGGTCGGAGGTGTACGTGCCCAACAGGATCTCGCTCACGCCGAGGTCGCGAGCGTTCACGCCGGGGATGTCGACGTTGACGATGTGACCCTCACCGCCGCCGTCGTTGACGGAGAGAGCGTGTCCGGCCGTCGGATTCTGCGCCGGCACCGTGTAGAAGAAGAACTGCTTGCCGATGTCGGCCGCGGAGATCGCGTTGAGGTTGAACGAGGCGACGTTGTCCGTACCGCTCTGATTGGCCGCGGTGAAGCTCGCGGTCAGCGGGATCGGGAACGGCGAGAGGAACGGCACGTACATGATGTTCGTGCCCGCGAAGATCGCGTAGTTGGAGACCTGCGGCGCGCCGAACGACGGGTCGGCGCTGGAGACGGTGACCTGGACGTTGAGCAGGTCGTTGCTGGGGTTGAAGGGGCTCGGAGGCGGCGCGCCCAGATCGCCGGTGACCTTGACGGAGACCTCGGCCTGCACGGACGATGGATTGAAGCCGATGGACGTGGGATCGACGAGTTGCTGACCGCTGGCCAGCGTGTCGTTCTGCGGCACGTAGTACTGCGCCGCCGCAGGGGCGTCGGGGGAGAGGCTCCCGTCCAGCAGATGCTGTCCGTTGAACTGCGTGTTGCCGGAGATCGTGTTGACCTCTTGCGCGAGCGAGTTCAACTCGGTCTGCAAGTACGAGATCTGCTGCGGAGCGTCGAGGCTGGAGTTGGCCTCCACGACCAGCGAGCGCATGCGCTGCAAGATGTCGGCGATCGTCTGCAGGCCGCCCTCGGCGGTCTGCAGCAGGTCGACGGCGCTCTGGATGCTCTGCTGGCCGGTCTGGAAGCCGTTGGCTTGGGCGAGGAGTCGCTGGGAGATCGCCAGTCCGCTTGGATCGTCGGCCGCGCTGGAAATACGAAGGCCGCTCGAAAGACGTTGCGTCACTTTCGAGAGGTCTGCGTATGTCTTGTTCTGCCCCAGCGCTACCCAGTCGCCGAAGCGCAGCACGTCCATGTCCTGCGCGACCCTCCATGGTCGGATGGCGAAGAGGCCTCCCACGGCGTTCCGTGAGCGGTCCCTGTCTTGGTCTATCGGCGGGTTCGACGAAAAGCTGACCGCTCGCTTCCGGCCCCGGTAAAGCTCGGGTAAGGATTGAACGCGAGGTGCGCCCCGCCTCCTCGGCGACCGACAACCGTAAGCGATACGGCTCGTCGCTGCGTGAAACGATCGAAACGGTTCCCTACGCTCCTGATCGCCCTCGGCAGCCTCTTGCTCGCCGCCGGGGTTGGCCTTGCCGTGCCCGCGGGAGCCGGTTTCCCGGCGCCCGGCCGCCAAGCCGCCGCCCAGTCGCCGGCCCCGCCGGTCAGGGCGGCCGCGACCCTGCCGCGGCTCGCCACGCCGGCCCCGCATCGCGCGCCGCGGCCGGCGGCCGCCCCGCCCAGCTTGGAGCGGCAGGTGGCCATATTGGTAGCCGTCGCTCCCCCTGCCGCCGGCTCGGCCGGTCCGGCGGCCGCGCCGACTTCACGGCCGCAGCCCGTCGACACGCCGATGATCATCCCGCCGGGCGTCGCGGTGCCCGCGGGCTCGCCGCCGCCAGCCCCGCCCGCCGCATCCCCGCAGGCTCCGCTGCCCGCCGTAGCGGCAGCCACGCCTACGGCCACCGCGCCTCTCCCCGCCCGCGCGGCCGTGGCGCGGCATGGCTCCTTTCTGGGGCGCGGCCCTCTTCAACTGAGCGCTTTGGGCGGCTTCGACCTGGGCTCGCACCAGACGTCCACGGCCCAGAGCTTGGCCGCCAACCAGATGCTCGGCGTCAACTTTCTGTTGAAGCTCGACCGCCGGACGGAGCAGACCTCGCTCTCGATCCAGGACCCGGTCGGCTATTCCTCCGGGATCTCCACGGTGGGCCAAATCCAAGCGGCCTACAGCGCCGCCCGGTACGCCCTGGCATATGGCCCGCTCACCGGCCCGACCGACTCGCAGATCGGCATCGGCGGCTTCGCCCGGGGCCTGGAGTTCCGGCTGCCCCGCCCCAACGGCGAGCTCGATTTCCTCAGCGCGGCGGCGACGCAGGCCGGCGGCGAAGGCTTTCGATCCCTGGGTCTGCGCCGCACCTACTACCTGCCCAAGAGCGAGTTGCTGAGCGATACCATCATCCTCTCGCGCGGCGAGCAGTCGGGGGCCGCCAATCTGGTCGCCGACGCCGCCTTCGAGCGCTTCTCGGCGGCGCTGAGCAGCAACCTCGAGCTGGCGTTGGACCGGACCCGCTCGATTCCCGGCGCCGCGAACGGGACGCGGCTGGCCGAGGGACTCCAGGTCAACGCCCCGTGGGAGCGCGGATACGTCTCGTTCTCGGCTCGCTCCGTCCCCGACGGCTTCACCACGCTCTCCTCCACCCTGCCCGCCGACAAGTCGTGGGATCTCACCGTGCAGCACCCGATCGGGCGGCTCGGCAACCTCCTGGTGGACTTGGGCCGCGACGACGCCTTGGCCAGCGGCGAGTGGGACCGGACGATCCGCCGGAACCTGTCCTTCAGCCAGCCGTTCGGCAACGACTCGCTGACGCTGGTCGAGAGCTACGCCCGCTCCGCCGTGGGCGGCGCGATCACGATCAATCGCTCGGACGGCGTCACCACCACGGAGTCCCTCAGAGGCTTCGCGCTCACGCAGACCCTGCAGCGCTCCAGCGCGGCCAGCGGCGGCGGCGCAGCGGCGCAGACGCAGGAGAGCCTCTCCGTCGGGCACGTGCTCGGCAACGGCTTCGTCCAAGCCCAAGGCGTTCTGGGGACCTCGGTCAGCGGCGGCGTCGCCACGGCGCAGCGTCAGGCGCTGCTCTCGTACGTGCGCCGCCTGGGAGACCGCACCGACCTCACGCTCAACGAGCAGTTCGTCTCGAGCGACACCGGCGGCGCCCTCACGACGCAGCGCTCGCTGGGCGTGGGCATCATCCGTCGCATCTCGCCGGTCATCGCGCTCAACGTCACGGCCACGCGCTCGCGGCAGACGGGATTGAACGCGGGCAACGCCTCCACCATCAATGTCGATCTGGTCGGCCCGCTCTCGTTCGGCGGGACGCAGTACACGGGTCACCCCAACCCCAACCTTCCCGCGACGATCACCGGCCACGTCTACGTCGTGAGCTCGACCGGCGGATCCGCGGCCTTCGGCGCGCGGGGTCTGGGCAACGTGCTCGTGCTGCTCGACGGCACGACGCCCGTGCGTACGGACATCGACGGCGGCTACCAGTTCCGCTTCGTCACGCAGGGCTATCACACGGTCTCCATCGTGCAGGCCACCGTCGAAGGCGGCCTGGTGGCCAATCGCGGCCAGATCGGCGTGGAGGTGGCGGGCGGGCAGACGGCGATCGTCGACTTCAACGTCGGCGCCTACGCGGGCATCGCCGGCCACCTCTACGCCAAGTCTCCCAAGGGGCCGGCGCCGGTGGCGGGTGTGGACATCGTGGTCGACGGCGGGCGCCGGGTCACCACCGGTCCCGACGGGGCCTACCAGGTTGGCGGGCTCCTACCCGGGACCCATCGCGTGGTGCTCTCCAAGGAGAGCCTCCCGGCCAACGTCACGTTGGAGGGCCCCTACGAGCGCACCGTGCAGGTTCGCCAAGGAGAGCTGACCACCGTCGACTTCACGGCGCTGCCGCTGGGCTCGATCAGCGGTCACGTGCTCTACGCGCCCAACGCCGGATTCGGCGACCTGCATGGCGCCAGGAACGTCTACGTCGTGGCGCAACCCGGCAACTACGCCGCCATCACCAACGACGACGGCAGCTTCCTGCTCGACGACGTTCCGCCGGGCAACTATCAGGTGAACGTCGATCCCGAGACCCTGCCCGATGGCGAGGCGGTGGTCCAAGGGCCCGATGAGCCCGTGCAGGTGTTCGGCGGCTCCGACACCGGCGGCGTGGTCTTCAAGCTGGGCGCGGCGCCCAAGGCGGTGGTCTTCTCGTTCGACAACGGGCGCAAGGCCGACGTCTCCGTCTCCGTGCGTCCGGATCGCGCCCCGCCCGGCGCCGCCGTCGACGTCGTGGTCCGCACCTCCGAGGGGCACCCGACGTCGGTGGCACAGCAGAGCGACGCCTTCGGATCGTTCCCGTTGCGCTTCGACGCCAAGCTGCGCGCGTGGATCGGCCGCTTCGTCGTGCCGATCCTCCAGGCGGGGGACTACGCTCTGCGCGTCTCCGTCGAGGGAGCACACCACGGTTTCGGCGACGCCTCGCTGACCGTCGATCCGAAGATCCCGCTGATCGCGATGCACGTGATGACGCACCGTCCGATCCCCGGGCACACGATCGCGGTCACGGCGCGGATCCTCGCGCCCGTGGAGCCGGGCGACGAGGTGCGCTTCGAGGACGGCTACGCCTTCAAGCTCCCGGAGCCGCGCGGCGCGATCTACTCGTTCGACGTGCGCCTGTGGTCGCACGGGCTGCCGTACCGCGGCACGATCGAGAGCCGCGACGGCAAGAAGTATCCCTTCGTGCTCGAGGCTCCCGGGCGCTGAGCGCGGCGCGCCGAGTGTCAACGCAACGTAAAGGTGCGTAAACCGCGCGTCAGGCCCCGGTAAAAGCGCCGTAAAGAATGGCCGCCAGGTGGCCGAAACATCTGGTGTCCCCCTTGTGACTCGCGTATCATCCGGGTGTGAGAGCTTCTGCGGCCAAGGATGGCACGATCAGACTCTCCCGTAGCACATGCCGAAAGGGAACGAATCAACGATGAAACGAGCTTTCTCCGCTGCCGTGCTCGCATTGGGCCTGGCGGCGACCTCGACCACGGCGTTCGCTGCGCCGGCGCCGCACTATGGTTCCGTCAAGATGACGTGGAACGTGGCGGTCTCCGCCTCGCTCCAGCTGGCGACGCAATTCGGTGCCGCCGCCTTCACGCAGGGCATCGCCGCTCCGAACCTGCTGCCCAGCGCCGCGGGCGTCTGCGGCACGGGCGTCACCGGCGCTCCCACCAGCGAGTCGACGCTGAACCTCAGCTTCGGCACGCTCAACCCGAGCCTCACGGCCCCCGTCGGCTGCCTCTATGCCAACGCCATCGAGGCGGCGGTGCAGACCAACGACGCCGGCGGCTTCGCGGTCTATCAGTATCTCGACGCGGCTCCCACGACGGGAACGGGCTTCTGCGCCTTCCCCGACGGCGGCGCTTCCTTCCCGCTGACGCCGGCCGCGGCGGCCGCGGCGAACTCCGCGCAGAGCGGTAACCCGGCCGCGGGCACGTTCACGGCGGGCGCGCTGAGCGCGTGCGGCGCCGGCGGCGCCGTGATCCCGACGGGCACCGGCGGCACGCTGACCAACGCCGGCGGCGGTCCCGGCTCCACCGATGGCGGCCCCGGCGCGGGCATCGTGACCAGTGGCTTCGAGTACTACACCGAGGCCGGCACCAACGGTCTGAAGTGGGCCTCGCAGGCCACCGCTCCGGCGGGCACCGTCTACTCCGCCGAGGACGTGCAGCTGAACCTCGACAAGGGTGCGGCGTCGACGGGGGCGTCGTCGGCGATCATGACGATCGTCCTCGTCCCCGCCTAGGAACCACGGACGGGTTCCAGCAGAACTGGTCTACGGGAGAGGTGATGTCGTCCGGCGGGGCTTCGGCTCCGCCGGACGGTCCCGGCGCCGATAAGTAAGGGTATGACTGTGGCAAAGTGGTCCGCGGCGCTCGCGGTTATCGCGCTGGCTCTCCTCACACCGCGCTCGGCTCCGGCCGATCTGGGGCTCGACGTCTCCCCCGCCAAGTACGAGATGGAAGTGCCGGCGGGCCAGACGCAGACCTTCCCGATCACGGTCCGGAACACGGGCGGCGACACCGTCCACATCCAGGTCTCCCTGGTCGACTTCACGGTCGGAGCGAACGGGCAGTACGTCTTCCTGCCTCCGGGCAAGAACAAGTACTCGATGGCCCCGTGGATGTCGCTCAACCCCCGTGAGTTCGACATCGCGCCGAACACGCTGCAGCAAGTGCGCGTCTCGGTGGCGGTACCGGCGGGGACCACCGGCGAGCACTCCGTGATCGCGTTCTTCCAAACGCGTCCCACGCGCAAACCCGGCGGGGTGTCGTTCTCGGAGCGGATCGCGGCGAAGATCTACGAGCTGGTTCCCAATACCCTGCAGCTCTCGGGAGAGGTCGACGACCTCTCGACGCACGCCACGCCCGTGGGCGAGCGCTACCTGGTCGGATTCAAGAATACGGGCAACGCCCACGTGTACCTGAACGGGCGCATCGAGGTCAAGCAAGGCTCCAACGTGGTGGAGCGGATCGATCTGCCCAAGCAGATGCTCGTGGAGCGTGGTGGATCGCGCATCGTCGACGTGGTCGGCAAGAAGCTCGCCCCCGGGTCGTACACCGCCGTCGCTCTGATCGATTACGGCGGACCGAACCTCACGGGCGGCGAGAAGACCTTCACGGTGCGCTGAGATGAACCCGATGTCGCCGCCGCTGCGCCGACATCGTCACGGATGACGTAGAAGGGTTGGGGGATGTCACGCTTTGGCCGGCTCTGGCTGACGGTCTTGGTGGTCATCGCAGCGGTTGCGATGGCGAGCCAACACGTCTTGGCCGGTCCCCAGGCCCCGGGAGGCGGGGAGCTCCGCCGCCTGCCCCCGCCGACGCCTCCGCCGCTGCCGTTCAACGTAGCCCCGACGCCTCCGCCCACCGCGGCTGCGGGAGCGGCCGGTGCGCTGCGCGGCCCGCGGCTTACGTTCTCTCCCGATCCCGCCGCGCGCAAGCCGGCATCGCTCTCCGTCACTCGCGCGATGGCGCTCATCAACCCGGCCGCGCGCCGAATCGCCAGCGCATCGGGGTCCACGATCGTCCTCACCGGCGACGGCAGCATCGGCAACAACTGGCCGGTCTACGACGAGACGCTCGCCTACAACAGCTTTCAGCTGATTCAGTGCGCCGGCATGAGGCCGGGCGACCAGTACCGGTACACGATCTTTCCGCCCGACGGTACATCGTACACGTCGAACTACTTCAACACCGACGGAAACGGCAACTGTTGGGGCTGGTTCTACATGTACTTCGGGACGCCGTTCAACCCGGCTCCCAATCCCGGGACCGCGGCCCCGTACTCCGGCGTCTGGGCGATCGCGATGCAGAATCGTGCCACCGGCCAGTACGAGACGGTCACATACTTTGTCGTGATCGCCAGCCAGCACTTCGAGACGTACGCCGACGGCGCGCTGCTCCATCCGTCGAATGACTTCACGCCCGGCTCGACGATCTACGTCAACGCCACGGGCTTGAACACCAGTCACCAATACGCCATCGGCTGGGTCTACACCGGCGGCGCCAATCTCCCGTGCGTCTACAGCGTGCCGACGTCCGCGGCCACACGGCCAGGCACGTGCTTCGTCGCCGGCTCGACCGCGGGAACGGCGGTACCCACCGGGCAGCTCACCATCGGTTGGCCCACCGGGGCGTCGCCGGCGACGGGCACCTACTCGGTGGAGCTCTACGACGCCACGGCCAACTCGCTGGTGGGGACGCAGCAGATCTCGATCGAGCCGTCGACGCTCGCGTGGACGCTGACGCCGTACAACACGGCGGTGGGCACGGGCGTCAACCTCAACGACACGTTCGCGACGGACGGCTTCATCGACGCCTCGGTCACGGGACTCTCGTACAACATCACCGGCCTCCCGGCGAGCTCCAACGGTCACCAGATCGCGCTCACGGTCAGCGACCCCAACGGCGTGGTGCTCAACAACGGCTTGAGCGACAACGTCCCGTCCGGCAATCTCCCCGCGGCGACGCAAGCCGGCGGCACGGTCACCATCAACCAGAACCCCTTCCCGGCCAACCAGTCGCTCTTGACCGCGCTCGGCCCAACGATGACGTACTTCGCGCCGAACGTCCTGACCGCGCAGCTCTACGACCAGACGTTGGGTACGGTCCTCGGCTCGAAATCGTTCACGCTGCTGGGCTACCAAGGCGGCTTCGCGTGGACGAACCCCAGCACGAACATCTTGGCCACGCTCGTGAGCGGCACCAACGCGCAAGTGACGGTCTCGAACACGGCGGGGACGGCCTTTGGCTCGTGGAATGCCGACGGAATCTCCGGCGTCGAGCTCTCGAACGACGGGAAGGGCGAGCTGCTCGCGTTGCCCGGCGGAAACACGACCGCGACCGACACGGCCGGCAACATCTGGGACGTGGCGTACGTGGGCGGCGCGAGCACGCAGATCAAGGTGACGCCGGATCCCGCCAACCCGACGGCGACCTTGAACGGCACCACGACGCTCTCGTTCAACGTCACGGTCAGTCTGCAAAGCGGCAGTGTCTGCAAGTCTTCTCCATGCAACGTGCAGACCAGCATCTTGCCGCAGCACGGCATCGCCTACAGCGCGCTCGACGTAGTGTCCAACTCGTTGCTCGTCCTGCAGCAGGGCGCGGCCTATTCGGGCAACGCGACGGAGGCCTTCACGGTCACCGGCGGCCCGGCGCCCGTGGGAGCGCCGCGCTACGACCAAGCCATGTACATCAGCGGGACGTCCGGGGCCACGGGCAACTACCCGCTCACCTTCACCGTGAGCAACAGCGGCCCGAACGAGAAGATCTACGACATCCTCTTGACGTTCCCAAACAGCTACGACGCCAACACGCAGGTGCCGACGCTGCAGTCCGTGACGGTCGGTGGCATCGGCCAAGCTCGGTGGCGGCTCCTGACGCAGGGCCAAAACGCCGCGCTGGGGACCAATCAGCTCGAGCTGTACTGCAACGGCTGCACGCCGATCGCGTTCAACAAGACCGTCGTCTACAACATGCTCTTCCCGATGTTCCCGGTGCCGTTCGGCTACCAGACGATCGCCGGCACGGCCGACTTCAACACGCCGAGCGGGCAGGCGCCGTACAGCCTCTCCTCGACGGGCACGGTGACCAGCGCCATCGTCGGCGCCACGAACATCGACTCCACGGAGCTGGCCGTCTACTCGCTCGACCCGACCACCATGAGCGCGACGTTCACCCCCGGCGCGATCCCGCTGGGACCGTTGAGCGCGGCCACGGCCACCACGCTGGACTTCACCAACACCAGCACCGCATCGAGCTCGTTCCCGGACTACGTCGACCAACTGAACCTGACGGTGCCGCAGCAGATCATCCCGAGCAGCATCACCGTGCCGGCCAACTGGTACGTGCAGCAGACCTCGGCGGGTCCTCCGGCCACCTACGTCATCCAGGTCTGCCCCATCGGCTCGGCCAAGCCGTGCTCCTCCGCCTACGAGCAGTACTCGCTGTCGCCCGGGCAGACGCTGCCGATCACGTTCAACTACGCCGCCGGAGCCAACCCCGGCCCCGCCGGCACGTATAACGTGCAGTGGACGGCGGTGGGCGCCAACGGCGGCGCCACCACCTCGCCCTCCGAGAACGCGCCGCTGCAGGTGACGGCCACCTCCGCCCAAGTGATCTTCACCAACGTTGGCGGTTACGTCGGTGCGCTGCCTCCGGCCACGAACCCGACGCCCGTCCCCGCGGGATCGCAGCCGCAAGTGGGAACCGACGCCAGCTACACGGGCGGCAGCTCGTTCCTCTACCAGATCACCAACAACGGCCAGAAGACGATCTCCAGCGTCACCCTCACCGTGCCGGGGCAGACCCGTGCCTTCACCAACGGCACCGACACGGCAGGCGTGAACTGGACCTTCACCACGGCGCCCTACGTCACGGGCAACGGGGCGGCCTCGTCCGGCACGTGCAGCGGCGCCCTCAACGGTGCCAACTACTCCAACCCCACCACGGGAGGCGTCAACGGCACGATCACGCTCACCGGCTGCAACCTGGTCACCGGCGACGTGCTGGACATCTATTTCAACGCCCACGCGCCGTACGACGTCGGCAGCTACTTCGACTGGCCGGCGCAGGTGACGTCGACGGGCGCGGGCGGCGCGACCATCACGGCGCAGCCGCCGTATCCCGCCGCGGACTCCCTGCAGATCGCGCTCGACGCGCAGATGAACATCATCACGCCGCCGTCGGGAACGAACACGGTGCTGACGAACCCAGGGCCCGGCGGCTCCACGCCGGTGACATCGTGTCTGAACTGCGTCGTCGACACCACGCAGTCGCCGCCGCTGATCACGCTGGGCAACTTCGTCGGCACGTTCACGGCCACCGATCTCGTGAACGCGAGCGTCACCTCGGACGCCGCTTCGCCCGATGGCTGGACCCTCTACGCATCGACGAACAACAACCCGCTCAACGGCGGCGGAACGCAGCAGCTCCAAACCGAGGGCGACGCCGGACACTCGACCGTGGTCGGCGGCTTCACGGTCGGCCAGACGGCGTTCGCCACGCTGCCCGTGATCGCCTCACCGACCGCGGGGAACCCGGGCTTGCAGATCTCGTCGTTCAACGGCGCTGCCCATCGTCAGCCGATCGACACGATCATGAGCTACTACGTCAACTCGACGGGAAGCAGCTCTCCGCAGAGCGCCGTGATCACCTACACCTTGGTGCTGAACTGAGATGAACGCGAAGCGAGGGATCCTGGCATCGTTCATCGTCGCGGCGCTGCTGGCGACCACGGCGGGCGCGGGTCGCGCGGCCGTCGGCTCGGTGAAGGCGACGTGGAAGACGGCGGTCATCATCTCGATGTCGCTCACGCCGAATTTCCAGACCGGCTACGGTCCGACCGGCGGCCCGGCGAGCCCCACCCCCGCGCCGGGACCCAGCGCGGCGCCCAGCGGCGGCTACGTCGACTTCGGCAAGGTGGTCCAGGGGTACAACTACCTCTACCGGGATGCGGCGCAGGTCTCCGTGCTCACCAACGACTCGAGCGGCTTCCAGGTCTTCGCGGAGGGGAGCAGCGACTTCCAGTCCGTGTCGAACGGCACGTGGCCCATCGGGACCACGCTCTTCTGGCTGCCGACGAATACGTCCAACACGCCCTTCAGCGCCGCGGTCCCGTTCGAGAAGACCAGCGCCACGGTGACCGGCAGCGGCACCAGCACGGGGATCACCTACGGGGCGGGCGGCCCGCCGTCATCCGCGCTGATCTGGGCCTATCCGAGCTCGACGGTCGGACTCTCGGGGAACATGGCGAACCAGGGCTACGACTACCAGCTGCGGCTCTCGGGCTCCGCGCCCGTGGCCCAGTTCACGGTGTACGTCGTCTATACGGTGGTGGCAACGTGAAGCGTCTCTCTCTGATCCTCAGCCTGATCGTCGCCGCGGGCGTGGTCGCGTGGACGCCAGCGATGGCCGGCTCCTGGCGCGACCTGACGCAGAAGACGGTCTCCGTCACCGTCACCGTCACGCCCTCGCCCATCGTCTACGTTCCGCGCACCGTGGCGCAGGCGGTCAGGCATCCCGCGCCTCATCCCGAGGTCTTCGCGCGGCTGAACCCCGCGCTCCTGAGCGCCTACCACATGGTGGCCGTCACGCAAGGCACCGTCCCCGTGACGATGAACGTGCAGGCCGACCCCACCTCCATGTACCTGCACATCATCTCCAACAACACGATCCTCAACGCGGGGTACGGCGCCAACACCTACGCATGCGCGTACTCGGTCTACGCGTTCTCGCCGTACCTGTGGCGCGTGATGGACTGGGTCTACGGCTCCTCGACGTCGGGATCGCTGCCGTTTCCCACGTTCAACTACTCCTTGAAGAGCGACCTGGCGTGGCTGGCGGAGACGGTGACCACCACGTACGCGCCGTTCGTCAACAGCGGGAGCCCCGGGGAGCAGGTCTTCACGGGAGCGGCGAACACCAACAGGACCATCTGCATCGACCTGCAGCTGACCGTGCCGAGCAACATCCCCGCGGGAACCTACTCGGCCACCATCACCTACGACTTGCAGTTCTACTACTAGACGACTAGCGGCCCAAGCCGGCCGCCGCGGGCACGGGCTTGTCGAAGTACTTGGCCAGCGCGTACGCGGCCACCGGGGCCGCCACGGTGGCGCCGTAGCCGCCGGTCATCTCCATGTAGACCGCGATGGCGACCTTGGGGTGATCGAGCGGTGCGAAGGCGACGAACCACGTGGTGTTCGGCCCGTTGCCGCCCTCCGTCTCCACCGTGCCCGTCTTGCCGCCGTACGGCAGCCCTTGGATGGTGAGTCCGAAGGCGGTGCCGCCGGCGCCGGTCACCATCGACATCCCCTTGCGCACCACGGCAAGGTCCTTCGCCGGCACGGGGACGCGGCGGATCACCTTGGGGCGGAACGTCTTCACCGTCTTGCCCTGCCAGTTGCGGATCGCCTTGACGATGCGCGGCTCGTAGAGCGTGCCGCCGTTGGCGATGGCGGCGATGGCGTCGGCCATCTGCACCGGCGTGGCCTCCATGGCGCCTTGGCCGATGGCCAGGATGCACGCGTCGGAGGGCTCCAGCGGCACGCCGTACACCTTCATGGTCCAGGCGTTGGTGGGCCAATTGCCCACGTACTCGCCGGGGAGATCGATGCCGGTCTTGTGCGCCAGTCCGAATTCGTGCGCCCAATAGCGCAGGCGCGCGTGACCGAGCAGATCGCCCATGTGATAGAAGTAGACGTCGTCCGACGCGGCGATCGCCTGATACATGTCGATCCAGCCCAGCGCCTCGTTCTCGAAGCCGTGGAAGACGGCGCCGTGACACGCGTAGTGACCGCCGTCGAAGAAGCGCTCGTTGGCGGTGATGACCCCTGAGGCCAGCGCCCCGGAGGCGACGATGGGCTTGAACGTCGATCCCGTGGCGGTGGCCGCGGCGATGGCGCGGTCGTAAAGCGGGCGCAGCTTGTCGTTCAGGTACGCGGAGTATTGCTTCTCGCTGATGCCGTCGGCGAAGTCGTTGGGGTTGTAGTTCGGCATCGAGACCAGGGCCAGCACGCCGCCCGTGTTCGGATCGATCGCCACGGCCGCGCCGGCCAGCCGCCGCCCGACCAGCCGCCCTTGACGCGCCAACTCGCGGCGCATCGCTGTCTCGACGTAGCTCTGCAGCCGCCAGTCGATCGAGGTGAGGAGGCTGTCGCCCGGCTTGGGATCGACGTAGCCCACGTTGCGCACCACGTCGCCTTGCGCGTCCACGACGATGCGCTTGCCGCCGGGCGTGCCGCGCAGGTAACTGTCGTAGACCGCCTCCAGCCCGTCCTTGCCGATCACGTCGTTGGGCGAGTAGCCCAGGTGCTTGAGACGTTGATACTCCGCTTCGGTGATCTGGCCGACGTGGCCCAGCAGGTGCGACCCCTCAACGCCGTACGGATAGTCGCGAACGGGCTGCACCTCGACGTCGATGCCCGGCAGATTCTCGGCGGCCTCGACGAGCCGCGCCACCTGGTCGGGGTGCAGCTCGCGGGCGAGGATCACGGGGCCGTAGGGCTCGTAGGTCTGCAGCTCGGCGAAGCTGCGGTAGTTGATCCCGCGATGGTGAAGGAGCACGTGCCAGAGCTCTTGCTCCGGGCGTCCGATCAGCGCGGCGACGCGGGAGATCGTCCGCGGCGCCTTGACCACCTCCGAGGGAATCACGGCAAGCACGAACGACGGCCGGCTGCGGGCGATCACCACGCCCCGGCGGTCGTAGATCAGGCCGCGCGGCGCCGCGATCTCGATCTGGCGGATCTGGTTGGCGCGCGCGGCAGCCGCGTACTCTTGACCGTGCACGAGCTGAACGTCGGCCAGACGCCCGGCCAGTGCCGCAACGATCAGCGCGAGCGAGGCGACGAAGCCCCACAGACGGCGCGGGTTCAGCGCGTGCTCTGACGGTTTCTCAGCCATGCCGCAGCGCTCCAGAGAGCGAGGAAGACGAGCGTGTCCAGCAGCGCGCCCCAGAGGGCACGGTGGAAGTGCAGCGTGCCGAGACCCGCGGGATAGCCGCCCAGGGACATCGCGCTCCAGAAGACGCCGGCGTTCACCAAGGTTCCGATCGCGACGATGCCCGCGATGGCGAGCACGGAGTCCGGCAGCACGAAGCGCGAGCCCATGCCGCAGACGACGCCCGTGAGCGCGAGCGCCAGGCCGTGCGCGGCGCCGGTGCGGAGCGCCAGGGCATCCTCCGCCAAGCCGCAGAGCACCCCGTAGATCAAGCCGCGCGCCGCACCCGCCGTCGCCGCGTACCACGAGACGAAGATCACCACCAGGTCGAGCGCTCCGCCGCGCAACGTCAGCGCGTGGAGCCACGTCGCCTGCAGCACGATCGCGGCGGCGGCCGCGACCGTGAGGCTGGGCCACCGCGCCGGACGGTCGACGTCGCTCATTTCGTCAACGAGCCGGGCTTGGGGAGCACGAGGACGCGCGAGAGGCGTCCGAACCCGGCGGAGGGCTCGATCTTGGCGACCTGATAGAGGCTGGCATCGCTGCGGATCACCGCGGTGATGTGGCCGATGAGCAGTCCCGCGGGAAAGATGCTGCCCCGGCCCGTCACCACGCGCATGCCCTTCTTCAAAGTGGCGTCCTGCGAGATGTAGGTCATCTGCGCGCGCGTCTGCGAGCCGCGCACGATGCCCCACCAGCGTCCTTGCTGCACCACCGCGGGTACGCTCGACGTGTAGTCGGTGATCAGCAAGATCTTGGCCGAGAAAGGCGCCACCGCCGCCACGCGTCCCACCACGCCGCCGGCGTTCACCACGCCCGCGTCGCGCACGACACCGGCGCGCGAGCCGCGGTTGATGGTGACGACGTTCTGCGCGCCGGCGGGGTCGTAGCCGATCACCGTGGCCGGGATCGCCTCTTTGAGCGTGGCGGCCCGCTGCGCGAAGCGCAGGGTCTGCGGGGCGACGGAGGCGGCCTCGCGCAACGCGGCGTCCTCCGCGCGCAGGCGGCGGACCTCCGCGCGCAGGCGAACGTTCTCCGCGGAGAGCCGGGGCACGTCGACGACGGCGGCCGCGGTGTTGTGGAGCGCGGCAGCGGTCGTCGTGAACGCGGTCTCGACGGGAACGGCGACGGTGGTGACGAGTTGGGAGAGGAGGCTCTCCTGCCCCTTGCGCGCGGCGTCGATCTGCAGCAACGCCACCAGCGCGAGCAGGATGACGGCGGCGATTACGGCGAGTAGCTTTCCTTCACCCCGAGACGTATAGATCGGTACCACCTCGTCAGTCGGTCGGCCTGCGGCGCCACGCGCTCCAACAGGCTCGGCGTCGCCAAGATTTCGCCCGCGCCGCGTGCTACGCAGAGCAGCGGCTCCGAGGCCACGGAGCACGGGACCCGCGTTCGTTCGCCGAGGAATCCCGTCAACCCCGGTAGCAGGGCGCCGCCGCCGGTGAGAACGATGCCGGTCTCCAAGAGCTCGGCGGCCAGGTCCGGCGGCGTGGCCTCGATGACGAAGCGGACCGCGCGCGCCACGGCGTCGAGCGACTCGGTCATGGCCTCGCCGACCATGTCCTCCGAGACGAAACGGCTGCGGGGGCCGGCGGCGATTTGGTCGAGGCCGCTGACGCGAACGGGCTCCCGGCCGAGCGGGCGCCCCGCGTAGCCGAGCTGAATCTTGAGCCGCTCCGCGGTGAGGTTGCCGATGTGGAAGTGGTCGGCGCGCAGGCGGTTCAGGATCGCCTGATCCAGCGCCTCGCCGCCGACCTTGATGGAGTGGAGGACGACCACGCCCGAGAGCGCGAGCATCCCCACCTCGGTGGTCCCGCCGCCGATGTCGACGACCATCGCGGCCCGGGCCTGGGAGACGTCGAGCCCGGCTCCGACGGCGGCGGCCACGGCCTGGGGCACGAAGACCGTCTTGCGGGCGCCCGCTTGCGCGACCGCCTCCTCGACGGCCTTGCACTCGATGTCGGTGGCGCAGCCCGGCACTCCCACGATGGCGCGCGGACCCACGGTTCCCTTGAGGTTGAGCGCGCGCTGGAGCAGCGTGGTGATCAGCGCATGGGCGGCCTTGAAGTCGGAGATGGTCCCCGCGTGCAGCGGGTGGACCACTTTGATGCGCCCCGGGGCCCTGCCGTCCATCTCGCGGGCGGCGTGGCCGACGGCGACGACGTTGTTGCCGCGCTGGAGGTCGAGAGCCACCACCGACGGCTCGGAGAGCAGTACCCCGCTCTGGCGCTCGTAGATGACGGTGTTGGCGGTGCCGAGGTCGATCCCGACGTCGGGGAACAGCGATTGAATCACAGCAAGCGGTACCCCAGGGCCTCGCATTCGCGGGCCAGTGTCGCCAGCGGGAGCCCCATGACGGCGTAGAAGTCGCCGTCCACCCGGTCCACGAGGAGCGCCCCGCGCCCCTGGATGCCGTAGGCCCCGGCCTTGTCCATCGGCTCACCCGTGGCGATGTACTCTTCGATCTGCTCGTCGCGCAGCGTGACGAAGGTCACGTTGGTGGTCACGCAGCCCGAGCGTTCGCCGGCGCGGCGGTCCCACAGACAGTAACCCGTGTGCACCTGATGGGTCCGCCCCGAGAGTGCCCGGAGCATGGCCCCGGCCTCGGCGGCGTCGGCGGGCTTGCCGAAGGGGCGCCCGTCGAGTTCCACGATGGTGTCGGCGCCCAGCACGAGAGCAGCCTCCCGCGGCAGTGACGCGGCGACTTCGCGTGCCTTTTCCTTCGCGTGGAAGAGGGCCAGCTCTCGTGGCGCCAATCCGGCGACCTCCTCTTCACCATAGGTGCTCGGCCGCACGACCACCTCGAGTCCCAGCGAGCGCAACAACGCGATGCGCCGGGGAGAACGGCTGGCCAGCACGACGGAGACGAGTCTCTGCAGCACCATCCTACCAAATTAGGTATCGACGTCAAAGCGCAACGTTTCAGCGTCACGCTCGCGCCGTACCCACAAGTGATGCAGACCGCGTTCCACGAGCACCACGGCGGGCTTCGCGAAGCGGTTGTAGTTCGACGCCATGCTGTAGGTGTAGGCGCCGGTGGTGCAGATCGCCAGCAGATCGTTGGCGCGCAGGTCGCCCGGCAGCGGGAGGGTCATCATCTCGTCGGACTCGCAGGAGCGGCCGCAGATGGTGGTGGCCCGCTCGGGCGCGCCGCCGGGGCGCCCCGCCAGCAGCGCGTGGTGGTAGGAGCCGTAGAGCGCGGGGCGCGGATTGTCGGCCATGCTCCCATCGACGATCGCGAAGCGGCGGCTCCCGTGGTCCTTCACGGAGAGGACGCGGTAGAGCGAGATCCCCGCCTCGCCGACCAAGGCCCGCCCGGGCTCGATGCCCAGCCGCGGCTCCGCGACGCCGGCCCGCTGGGCCAAGGCGCGCAGCGCGGTCAGGAGCCCGAGCGCCAAGGCCGCGGCGGTGGGAGGCGCCTCGTCGTGGGGCGCATAGCGTACGGCAAAGCCTCCCCCGGCGATCATCTCCGGCACCGGGATCCCCTCGGCGCGCAGCGCGGCCGCCAGGTCGAAGAGCGGCTCGAGCGCGTCGGTGAAGAAGCGCGGCTCGTAGATCTGGGAGCCGATGTGCGAGTGGAAGCCGTGAAAGCGCAGGTGCGCCGAGGCGGCGACCCGCCGGGCGGCTCCCAGCGCCCGCTCGGGGATCAGGCCGAACTTCGAGTTCTCGCCGGCCGTGCGCACCATCTCGTGGGTGTGGGCCTCGATGCCCGTGTTGACGCGCAGGATCACCGGAGCCGTCCGGCCCAGGCGCTGCGCCACGCTCTCCAGCCGCGCGAGCTCCTCCTCGCCGTCGACGATGAGGCGACCCACCTCGCCCGTCACGGCCGCCTCGAGCTCGTCGTCGCCCTTGCCGCAGCCGTGGTAGCGCAGGCGCTCGGAGGGAAAGCCGGCCGCCTGGGCCGTGCGCAGCTCGCCCAGGCTGCAGACGTCCAGCGAGAGCCCCAGGCGGGCGGCGCGCCGCGCCAGCGCCACGCAGAGGAAGGCCTTGCCCGCGTACGAGAGGTCGGTCTGAGGGCCGAACGCCTCGCGGAAGGCGCTGACGCGCTCGTCGAACAGGGCGCCGTCGAAGAGCACCAGCGGGGTGCCGTACGTCTGCGCCAGCGCGGCGAGGGAGACCCCGCCGAAGGCGTCCACGACGCCGTCGGCCGCCTGCGAGAAGCCGGCGGGGAGCGACTCGATCATGACGGAGCGACCTCGTGCGAGCGGTAGAGCCGGCGCGCGGCGACGTAGGCGGCGACCTCGTCCGGCACGAGGTACCGGATCGGCTTGCCCGCGGCGGCGAGTTGGCGGATGCTGCTGGCGCTGGTGAAGAGCGCGGGGATCTCCAGGCGGCGGACGTGGCGCTCGATCTCGCGCGGCAGCGCTCCGTCGACGCCGGGGCGCGTGGCGACCACGAAGCCGTCGAGCGCCGCGAAGACCTCGTCGAGGCGGCGCCACGGGGTGGCCACCAGTGAGTCGGCGCCGGCGATGAAGTGGAGCTCGTGGCCCGCGTGCTTGGCGCGCAGCCGCGGGATCAGGTCGGCGGTGTAGCCGGTGCCTTCGATGTCGGCGTCCTCGAAGCGAAAGGCGGGGTTTCCGGCGATCGCGCGGCGGACCATCTCCACGCGGTCCGCCAGGGGCGCCCAGGGCTGGACGCGGCGGTGGCGGTGCGAGCCGGTGGGCGTGAAGAGCACGGCGTCGAGCGGAAGCTCCTCGAGCGCAGCCTGCGCCACGTAGAGATGGGCGAAGTGGATCGGGTCGAAGGTGCCGCCGAAGACCCCGAGCCTCACGTGTAGTCGAACTCCACGTCGCCGATGCGCACCGTGTCGCCCGTGGCGATGCCCAGCTCGCGTAGCCGGCGCTCCACGCCCATCTTGTCGAGCGCGCGCTCGAAGCGCCCCATGGCCTCGTCGTTGTCGAAGTCGGTCATGGCGGCCAGGCGCTCCACGCGCGGACCGCTGACCACGAAGACGTCGCCGTCGCGCACGACGTGAAAGGCCTCCGCCGGCGTGAGATCGATGCGCGGCGTCTCGTCAGGCTCGAACGAGGGGGCGGGCGTCTCCTTGATGACGTTCCACGCCGCGTAGAGCAGCTCGCGCACGCCTTGCCCGGTGGCCGAGGAGATCGCCAGCAGGTCGGGCCACTCGGCGCGCAGCGCGGCGTAGGTCTCCCGCGCCTGCGGCAGGTCCATCTTCGAGAGCACCAGCAAGCGCGGCTTCTCGATCAGCCCCGCGGCGCGCAGCTCGCCTTCGATCATGGCGCGCTCGGCGCGCACCTCGTCCGGGGTGCCCATGCCGTCGAGCAGGTGGAGGAGGACGCGCGTGCGCTGGATGTGCCGCAGAAAGCGCGTGCCCAGGCCGGCGCCGGCGTGCGCGCCCTCGATCAGCCCCGGCACGTCCACGGCGACGAAGCTGGTCTCCTCGTTCAGGCGCACCACGCCGAGCTCGGGCTCGATGGTGGTGAACGGATAGTCGGCGATCTTGGGCTTGGCGGCGGAGATGACGGAGAGCAGGGTCGACTTCCCCGCGTTGGGGGCGCCCACGATCCCGGCGTCCGCCAGCAGGCGGAGCTCCATGGAGAGCGCGTGCTCCTCGCCGGGCTCGCCCTTCTCCGCGTAGTGCGGAGCCTGACGCCGCGCGGTGGCGAAGTGCTGGTTGCCCAGGCCGCCGCGCCCGCCTTTGGCCACCAAGACGCGCTTGCCGGGCTCGCCGAGATCGGCGAACGGGGATCCGTCGCGGGAGATGATGGTGCCCACGGGCACCGGCACGATCAGGTCGGTGGCCGAGCGCCCCGACTTGTTGGAGGTGCCGCCGGCCTCGCCGCTCTTGGCCGCGAACAGCTTCTTGTAACGGAACTCGACGAGCGTGTTCACGTTGGGCTCGGCCACGAGGTACACGCTCCCGCCATGCCCGCCGTCGCCGCCGGCCGGGCCTCCCTTGGGAACGTACTTCTCGCGGCGCCAGGCGACCATTCCGTCGCCGCCGTCACCGCCCTTGACGGCGATGGCCGCTTCGTCGATAAACACGATATTCGGAATTCGTTCCGTATGCGCGAAGGCCCGCCAATAGCGAAGGCCCGCTCGCGCGGGCCTCCACGTCAGCGTCTTCTCGCGGCTGCGGTGCTAGGCGCCCGCGGGAACGACGGTCACGTACGTGCGCCGGTTCGACTCGCGGAAGGCCACCTGGCCGGGGGCCAGAGCGAAGAGCGTGTGGTCTTTGCCCATGCCGACGTTCTCGCCGGGATGGAACTGCGTGCCGCGCTGGCGCACGAGGATGTTGCCGGCGATGACCTCTTGGCCGCCGTAGCGCTTGACGCCCAGACGCTGCGCGTTGGAGTCGCGGCCGTTCTTGGAGCTGCCGCCGCCCTTCTTGTGGGCGAACAGTTGAAGGTCGAAGACGAACACGGTGGTCTACACTCCTCGAGAAAAATGGACCCAGGCATTATAACAGCGGCGGCGCCTCGTGTCCAGCGGCCGCCGCGCGGATCGCCGCGCCGGCTTGGGCGTAAAAGTCCGGCCCCCCGAAGTTGCCTGACTTGAGGACCAGCGGAAGCTCGAACCCCTCCCGGGCGAAGCACAAGGGGACGCCCGGAGCGATGTTCTCGCCCACCGCGAGCGCCCCGAAGCCCAACTCCCGGCAGAGCGAGCCGGAGGTCTCGCCGCCGGCGATGAGCAGGCCCGCCACGGACTGCGCCCGCAGGATCGCGCGCGCGATCTCGGCGAGGCCGTGGCCGATCCGGGCACCCAGCTCCTCCGCGGTGAGGCCCTCGCGCGCCGCCTCGCGCTGGATGCCGGCCACCACCTCGGGGGGAGCCGAGGCGGCGATCAGGTAGTCGCGCCCGGCGCCGAGCGCGGCGATCGCCTCGGAGACGGCGCGCGCCGCCGCCTCGCCGCCCGCGCGGATCTCCGCCGCGGAGAGCGCCGTTGCGCCGCTGCCGGCGTCGATGAAGCGCTGGTTCTGAGTCCGCGTGGCCTGCGAGCAGCTGCCCGCGATCACGAGGACCCCCGCGCGCGAATCGGCGCCGCGCGCCGCGCCGCCGGCGGAGGCGGAGCTGGCTTCTCCGGCGGGGCGCGGCGGCCGCATCCGCATCGCGAGCCCGGAGCCCCCGCTGACCAGGCGCAGTCCGGCGCGCGCGTTGCCGGCGACGATGGCCGCCAGATCGCCGTCGTCGATGCAGTCGACCACGGCCATGGCCACCCCCCTCGCGCGCAGGCGCTCGAGCTCGGCCGCCACCCGGGCGGCGCCGCCCCGCACCGTGGGGTGATCCACCAGCCCGACGGCGCGCCGCGTCTGGCGCGAGAGGTGGTCCACCAGGTTGGGATTGCGCATGGGATTCAGGGGATGGTCGCGCATCGGCGAGTCCGAGAGCAGTTGGCGTCCCACGAAGTGGTAGCCCATGTACGTGGTGCGGCCGTTGACCGGAAGCGCCGGCACCACGATGGTGAGCGGCTCGCCCAGCGCGTCGAGCGCCGCGTCCAGCGAGGGGCCGATGTTGCCGCGCTCCGTGGAGTCGAACGTGCTGCAGTACTTCACGTAGAAGTCCCCGCAGCCGACGCCCCGCAGCCGCTCGATCGCCGTGCGCGTCCGCTCGCGCGCCAGCTCCGGCTCCACGGAGCGGGTGCCGACGCACATCACCACGGCGTCGTAGCCCTCGCTCCAGCGCGCGAGGCGCCCCACGTCCGGAAGATCGAAGACCAGCAGCGGCCGCCAGCCCCGCTCGCGGAGCATCCCCGCGACGTCGGTGCCTCCCGTGTCGTCGTCGGCGACGATGCCGAGCGCCGGGGAAATCACGACGCGAACCTCGCGTGCAGCTCCGCCACCTGCTCGGGCGTGAGCGGACGCCCGCGCCCGGCGAGCTCGAAGAAGAGGCGCGCGTGCGCCTCCAGCTCCTGCGCCACGTCGGCGGCGTCGCGCAGGTCGCGCCCCAGCGCGATCAGGCCGTGGTTGCGCATGAGCATCGCGCGCGCGCCGGCCGCGAGCTCGGCCAGCGCCGCCCCCAGACGCTCGTCGCCGGGCGGGAAGTACGGCACCGTGGGCACGCGCCCCACGCGCATGACGTAGTAGGGGGTCAGCGGCGGGAGCGCGTCGCGTTCGTCCAGCTCGGCGAGGCACGAGAGCGCCACGCTGTAGTGCGAGTGCAGGTGAACGACGGCGCCGCAGTCGGCGCGCGTGCGGTAGGCGGCCAGATGAAACGGCGCCTCCTTGCTCGGCCGCGCCGCCCCCGTCGCCTGCCCCCGGAGATCGATGGCGGCGATCGACTCCGGGGTCAGATCGCTCAGCGAGCCTCCCGTGGGGGTGATCAAGATGCGCTCGCCGCAGCGCGCGCTCAGGTTTCCCGCGCTGCCGTGGCTGTAGCCTCGCGCGAAGAGAAACGCCGCGGTGGCCACCAGCTCGGCTCGGAGCTCCCGCTCGCGGACGTCGGACATCTCAGGCAACCTCCCGCCGGAGGAGTGCCACATCGGCCGGGAGGTTGCCTGGCGGATCCATAGGGACCGGGCCTCCCCAGGTCCAAGGGGCGACGCGAGCGGGAAGGAGCCCCCCGAAACCGCCCGAATCCTGGTCCGGTTTGAACGGAGGTGAAGGTGACTGATCGTCGTCGGGTCGTCGTGACAGGTCTAGGGGCCATGACACCGCTCGGCAATACGGCTCCGGAGTTCTGGCGTCGCCTGATTGCCGGTGAGTGCGGCATTGGGCCGATCACGCACTTCGATCCGGAGTACGTCAGCACCAAGATCGCCGGCGAGGTCAAGGGCTTCGACCCCGACGCCGTGATCGGCCGCCGCGATGCGCGCCGTCTCGACCGCTTCGCCCAGCTCGGGCTGGCGGCGGCCAAGGAGGCGGTGGCCGACAGCGGCTTCGAGGTCACCGACGAGAACCGCGACGACGTCGGCGTGATCATCGCCACAGGCATCGGCGGCATCCTGACGCTGGCCGAGTGGGGGACCCGCATCGGCGTCGAGGGGCCTCAGCTGGCCGGGCGTGTGACCCCGTTCTTCGTCCCCATGCTGATGGCCAACGCCGCCGCCGGCACCGTCTCCATCGCGTTCGGCGCGCGCGGCCCGGCCATGTCGACGGCCAGCGCCTGCGCCAGCTCCAACAACGCGCTGGGCGAGGCCCTGCGCAAGATCCAGTACGGCGAGGCCGACGTGATGTTCGCGGGCGGAGCCGAGGCGACCATCACGCCGCTGTGCGTCGGCGGCTTCTGCTCGATGAAGGCGATGTCCACGCTCAACGACCAGCCGTTAAAGGCCAGCCGCCCCTTCGACCGCGACCGCGAGGGCTTCGTGCTCTCCGAGGGCGCGGCCGTGATGGTGCTCGAGGAGTTGGAGCATGCCAAGCGGCGCGGCGCTCGCATCTACGCTGAGCTGATCGGCTATGGCTGCTCGTCGGACGCGTTCAACATCGTCCAGCCCGAGCCGGAAGGCGCGGGCGTCAAGCTGGCTCTGCGCCGCACGTTCAAGGATGCCGGCATCACGCCGGCCGACGTGCAGTACGTCAACGCGCACGCCACCTCCACGCCGCAAGGCGACCTGGCGGAGTCCAAGGCGATCCGCGAGGTCTGGGGGGAGTACGCCGACACGCTGGCGGTGAGCTCGACCAAGGGCGCGCACGGCCACGCGTTGGGAGCGGCCGGCGCCATCGAGGGCGTGGCCACGGTGATGGCGGCGTACACCGACATCGTGCCGCCGACGATCAACCTCGAGCATCCCGACCCGGAGTGCGATCTCGACTACGTTCCCAACGTGGCGCGCAAGATGACGGTGCAGGTGGCGCTCTCGAACTCCTTCGGCTTCGGGGGCCACAACGCCGTCTTGGCGTTCCGCAAGTACTCCGAGTAAGGGCACGAGGGTGGCTGGGGAGCGGTATCGCCGCCGCATCCGCGCGCTGATGCGCAGGCTGCGCCTCCCCGGCGAGGCTCAGCCGCTGGTGGAGCAAGCGTTCGTGCATAGCTCCGCCGTCCCCGACGGCGGCGCCCGCGCCTGCTCCAACGAGCGGCTCGAGTTCCTGGGCGACAGCGTGCTGGGGCTGGCGGCGGCGGACCATCTGGAGCGCTCGCTCCCGGACGCCGACGAGGGCGAGCTCTCGCGCCGCAAGGCGCGCCTGGTCTCCGGCGCGCTGCTGGCGGAGTCAGCGCGTCGCTTGGGTCTGGGCGACTTGCTGGTGCTGGCGCCCGGGGCCGCGGCGGCCGGCGCGGCCGACCGTCCTTCGCTGCTGGCCGATGCCTTCGAGGCGCTGATCGCCGCGATCTTCCGCGCGCAGGGTCTGGCGGCGGCGCAGGCTTTCGTCGAGCGAGAACATTTCGCTCACGTCGACGAGGGTCGGGTGAGCGGGAAAGACGCCAAGACCACGTTGCAGGAGTGGGCCGCGCAGCACGTCAAGTGCTTGCCGGTCTACGAGGACAGCGTCGCCGGTCTTCCGCACGAGCGCGCGTTCACGTCGCGCGTGAGCGTGGCCGGACGCGCGATGGGATCCGGCACGGGGCCGAGCAAGCGTTCGGCACAGCAGGCGGCGGCTGCTCAGGCTCTCGATCTTCTGCAGCGGGAAGCTGCGCGCGAACAGGACGTACGGTAGATGCGGCTCAAGTCCGTCAAGCTCTTCGGGTTCAAGACCTTCGCCGAGAGCACCACGCTCGATTTCGAGCCGGGGATCACCGCGGTGGTGGGCCCCAACGGCTCGGGCAAGTCGAACTTCGTCGAGGCGATCCGCTGGGTGCTCGGCGAGACGTCGAGCCGCTCCCTGCGCGGCTCCAAGATGGAGGACGTCATCTTCGCCGGCAACGATCAGCGCAAGCCGCTGGGCCTGGCCGAGGTGGTGCTCACGTTCGACAACGAGGACGGGCGGTTGCCGCTGGAGTTCCGCGAGGTCTCCGTCACGCGCCGCGCCTACCGCGCGGGCGAGAGCGAGTTCTACATCAACCGCAACCAGGTGCGCTTGCGCGACGTGCTCGACCTGCTGATGGGCACGGGCCTGGGCCCCGGCTCCTACGCGATCGTCTCGCAGGGGCAGATCGACGCGATCCTCTCCGCCAAGCCGCAAGACCGGCGCGAGCTCTTCGAGGAGACCTCGGGCGTCAGCCGCTTCCTCAACAAGAAGAAGGAGGCGATGCGGCGCCTCGACCAGACCGAGCAGAACGTCATCCGCGTGAGCGACCTGCTCAGCGAGCTGGAGAAGCAGGTGCCGGAGCTGGAGACGCAAGTGCGGCGCGCCAAGCGCTACCGCCGCGTCAGCGAGCGCCTGCGCGACATGGAGATCCTCTCGTATCTGCGCAGCTCCGCCTCGCGGCGCGAGGAGCGCGAGCGTCTGAAGGGTCTGCTCGACCAAGGCGAGGCCGAGCGCGGCGCCGCCGAGGCGCAGGCCGCGGCTCAGGGCGGCGAGCTCTCGACGGCGCGCTACCGCGCCTATCAGCAGGAGCTCCAGCTGGAGGAGCAGCGCTCCGCCGCCCAGCAGGCGCGCGCCGAGCAGGCGCGTCTGGAGGCCGAGCTCTCGGCGGCCAGCGGGCGTCTGGAGGCGCTGGAGGCGCAGTCGGCGCGGGCCATCGAAGGCGGCATGCGCGCCGAGGAGGAGCGCGCCGCGCTGCTGGAGCGCGTGCAGTCGCTGGACGGCGAGCACGGGCCGCTGACCGGCGACGTGGAGCGCGCGCGCCGCGACGAGGCGCAGGCGCAAGAGAGCGAGACCGCCGCGCGGCGCCGTTTGGAGGCGCTCTTCGGGGCGCTGCGCGACTTGGAGGCCAACGTGGCCGAGCAGGCCGCGCGCGAAGCGGAGCGCCGCGCGCAGGCGGAGTCGGCGCGCAAGGAGATGGAGCGCCTGCTGACCGAGTCGGCCGAGGCGCGCCGCGCCGCCGAGGCGCTGGAGTCGGACCTGGCGCGCAAGGAAGAGCACCTGCGCGCCGAGCGCGCGCGCATCGCCGAGCTGGAGGCGCGCGCGGAGCGCGCTCGCGTCAGCCAGCACCTCGCCGAGGAGCGCATCGTGCAGGCGCGAGAGCGCTACGCGCAGGTGCAGAGCACGCTCAAGGCGCTCGCCAGCGAGGAGGCCGCGGCCACGTCGCGCCTGCATACGATCGAGGAGCTGGAGGCGTCGTACGAAGGCCACGTGCCCGGCACGCGCGCCATCGTCCAAGCCGCGGAGCGCGGCGACGCCCCCGGTCTCATCGGCGTGGTCTCCAATGTGATCGAGGTGGACCAGCAGTACGCGCGCGCGCTGGACGTGGCCTTCGGCGCGCGCCTCTCGAACATCGTGGCGCAGACCTCCGCCGACGCCGAGCACGCCGTGGCATGGCTCAAGCGCCACGAGGCGGGACGCGCCACGTTCCTGCCGCTGGAGCTCTTGGGCAAGCGCACGGGGCGCACGCTGCCGGAGCATCTGCGTGGGCGCAGCGGGGTGATCGCCTATGCCCACGAGCTGATCACGTGCGATCCCGCGTACGCGGGCATCGTCGCCTTTCTGGTGGGCAGCGTGCTGGTGGTCGACGAGCTGCGCACCGGCATCGCCCTCGTGCGCAGCGGCGAGGTGCACGACTCCGTGGTCACGCTCGACGGCGATCAGATCATGGGCGGCGGCGCGATCACCGGCGGACGCTTCAAGCGCGAGCGCGCCATCCTGGAGCGCCGGGCGCAGGCGCATGCGCTGCGCACGCGGCTGCAAGCGCTGCGCGGCGAGCTGGAGAGCGCCGAGAACAGCGAGCGCGCGATCGCGCAAGAGGGGCAGGCCGCCGCCGAGGAGCTGGAGCGCGCCCGCCGCGCCCACAACGAGGAGGAAGTGGCCCTGGGTCAGGTGCGCACGGGCCTGACCGCGAGCGAGAGCGAGGTGGCGCGCGCCCGCCGCGAGATCGAGGTGCTGCTGGAGAAGGGCAACGCCCTGCTGACCGCGTCGAAGGACGCGGAGAGCCGCACCGCGGCGCTGGAGGCCGCGTTCTACGCCAGTGACGACACCGACGTGGAGCGCGTTCGCCTGGAGCGCGAGCTGGAAGAGGCGCGCGCCGCCGTGAGCGAGGCGGAGCGGCTGCGCGGCGAGCGCGCGAGTGCCTCCGCCGCCCTGCGCGAGCGCCTGGCCGCGCTCTCCGCGGCTCGGGAGGCCGCCGCCACGCGCCTGGCGGGGCTGGACACCGACGCCGAGCGGGCGCGAGCGGCGCGCGAGACGGCCCAGGGGGAGCTGGAGGCGCTGCGCGAGCGGCGCGCGGCACTCGACCAGTCGGCGCGCGCGGCCCGCGAGCGCGCGGAGGCGCTGGAGCGCGAGACGGCGCAGGCGCGCGCCGAGCGCGAGCGGCTGGTCGCGCAGGTGGCCCAGCTGGAGACCGCGGTGCGCCAAGCCGAGCAGCGCGAGCGCGAGCTCGCGCAGTCGCTGGAGTCGGCGCGCATCCGCTTCGCCGAGGTGGAGGCGGAGCTCAACCTCTTGGCGCAGACCTTCGCCCAGCACCCCGCCACCGACGAGGAGCAGGCCGACGTCGCGGCGCGCTACGACGCGTACGCTGACGATCCCGCCGGCGAGGTGCCCAAGCTGCGCGAGGATCTGGCGCGTCTCTCCAACGTCAACCTCAACGCCGACGCCGACCTGGAGGCCTTGGCCGAGCGCGAGCGCTTCCTCAAGGAGCAGATGGACGACCTCCACGCCGCACGCGAGAAGCTGTTGGCCGTGATCGAGGAGATCGAGTCCAGCGCTCAGGAGACGTTCAACAAGACCTTCGAGGCGGTGCAGAAGTCGTTCACCGAGACGTTCGCGCGCCTCTTCCCCGGCGGCGTCGCGCGCATGTGGCAGACGGACCCCGACCATATCTCGGAGACGGGCATCGAGATCGCCATCGCCCCGCCGGGCAAGAAGATGATGAGCCTGCAGGCGCTCTCGGGCGGCGAGCGCGCGATGGTCTCCGTTGCGCTGATCTTCGCGATCCTGAAGGTCAAGCCCAGCCCGTTCTACCTCTTCGACGAGATCGACGCCGCGCTCGACGAGGCGAACATCGGCCGCTTCAGCGACTTGGTGCGCGAGTTCGCCAAGGAGTCGCAGCTGCTGCTCGTCACCCACAACAAGCGCACGATGGAGCTGGCCGACCGCATCTACGGAGTCACGATGCGCGAGCCCGGCATCTCCACCATCGTGAGCGCCCGCCTGGAGACCGCCGACGTTGCCTAACGCGTTACTCTCCGTCTCGGACCGCACGGGACTGCTCGACCTTGGGCGCGCGCTGCGGGCCGCCGGCTACACGCTCTACGCCACCGGCGGCACGCAGGCGTTCCTCGCGGAGCGGGGCATCGCCGCCATCGAGATCGGCGATCTCACGGGCTTTCCGCCGTTGGCCGACGGGCGCGTGAAGACGCTTCATCCCAAGGTCTTCGCGGGCATCCTGGCCGATCGCGAGAAGCCGCGCCACATGCGCGAGCTGGAGGAGCATCAGATCCCGCGCATCGACGTGGTGGCGTGCAACCTCTACCCGTTCGAGGAGACGGTGCGCAGGCCGGGCGTCACGATCGGCGACGCGGTCGAGCAGATCGACATCGGCGGCGTGAGCCTGTTGCGCGCGGCCGCGAAGAACTTCGCCGGCGGGCTGTGCGCGCTGGTGGAGCCCGCGCAGTATCCCGCCTTCATCGAGCTGCTCCAACGCGGCGAGTATCCCACGCTGGAGCAGCGCAAGGCGCTGGCGGTGCGCGCCTTCGAGCGCGTGGCCGAGTACGACGCGGCGATCGCGCGGTACATGGAGGCCGGGCAGAGCGGCGCGGCGCTGCCGGGCTCGCTGGCGCTGACGATGCCGCTGGAGTCGCCGCTGCGCTACGGCGAGAACCCGCAGGCGCGCGCGGCCTTCTACCTTCCGAACGGCCAGCCGTTCCCCGAGCAGCTGCAAGGCAAGGCGCTCTCCTACAACAACCTGCTCGATCTGGATGCCGCGCTGCGCCTGCTGGTGCGCCCAACCGTCCCCGCCGGCCATCCGGGCCTGGTGGACGGCGGCGCCGCGGCGCGCGTGGCGATCGTGAAGCACACCGTGCCGTGCGGCGTGGCCGAGCGCGCGAGCGTGGGCGAGGCGGTGCGCGCCGCGCTCGACGCCGACCGCATCTCCGCCTTCGGCGGCATCGTGGCCTCCGACGCGCCGATCGACGGCGAGGCGGCGCGGGCGCTGGGCGAGTTCTTCCTGGAGATCGTGGCGGCGCCGGCGTACGCGCCCGACGCGCTGGCGGTCTTCGCCAAGAAGAAGAACCTGCGGGTGCTGCGCATCGAGCCCTCGCTGCCGCACCGCCTGATCGGCGAGCTGCGCGTGCGCAGCGCCCTGGGCGGCGTGCTCGCCGACGAGCCCGACCCCGGTTTCGCCCCCGAGGCCTGGGAGGTGGTCTCCCAGCGCGTTCCCGGTCCGCGGGAGTGGAGCGATCTGCTCTTCGCCTGGGGGATCGTGCGTTGGGTGAAATCCAACGGCGCGGTGATCGCCAAGGATGCGGTGAGCTGGGGCGTCTGCGGCGGCCAGACCAACCGCGTCTGGGCCGTGGCCATCGCCGGAGAGCGAGCCGGCGCGCACGCGCGCGGCTCCGTCTGCGCGACGGACGGCTTCTTCCCGTTCGCCGACGGCCTCGAGGCGGCCGCCGGCGCTGGCTGCACCGCGGTGGTGGCGCCGCGCGGCTCGATCCGCGACGCGGAGGTCATCGCCGCCGCCGACCGCGCCGGCATTGCGCTCGTCTTCTCGACCCACAGGTACTTCTTGCATTGAGCAATCGCGTCTGGCGCGATTGCGCCCCCGGAGGGATTTCAAGAGAACAGGGCTCCCGCGAGCGAAGTGTAACGGAGCGAGTGGGATGAGCACGCTTCCGACCATCGACACCGCGCGCGCGGCGCGCGAGCGCATCGCGCCGTACGTCCGCCGCACGCCCACCTACGCGCACGAGGGCGTGGCCTACAAGCTCGAGCTGCTGCAGGTCACGGGCTCCTTCAAGGTGCGCGGCGCCTTCAACGCCGCGCTCCAGCTCGACCCGCTCACGCGCGCGCGCGGCGTGGTGGCGGTGAGCGGAGGCAACCACGGCCTGGCCGTGGCGCACGTGGGGCGCGTGCTGGGCATCCCCGCCACGGTGATCATGCCGGAGACCACGCCCGCGCGGACGGTGGAGCGCGCGCGCGCCGACGGCGCCGACGTGATCCTGGTGCCGACCATCGCGGAGGCCTTCGCTATGGCCGATGAGCGCCAGGCCGCGGGGCAGAGCACCATTCACCCGTACGACGACACGTTCGTGCTGGCCGGGCAGGGCACGATCGGCTTCGAGCTGCTCGAGGACGTGCCGGATCTCGCGACGCTGATCGTCTCGATCGGCGGGGGCGGGCTGATCTCGGGGATCGCGGCGGTGGTCAAGGAGCTGCGGCCGAGCGTGCGCATCTACGGCGTCGAGACGGAGGGCGCCGACGCCATGCGCCGCGCGCTCGACGCCGGCGCGCCCGTGACCATGCCGGCGATCACCTCGATCGCCAAGACGCTGGGGGCGCCCTACGTCGCGCAGACCACCTTCGCGGCGGCGCAGCGGCTCCTCGAGGACGTGGTGGTGGTGAGCGACGCGCGGGCGGTGGAGGCCATGGTCGCGATGCAGGACGCCTTGCACGTGCTCCCGGAGCCGGCGGCTTCGTGCTGCTACGCCGCGCTGAGCGCGGGCCTGATCCCGCTGGACCGGCCGGGCGACGGCACGACCGCGATCCTGGTGTGCGGCGGCAACGTGAGCCTGAGCGATCTGGCGGCTTGGCGCGTTGAGATGGCCGTATGATCGGCGCCTTCCTCCTCGCCCTGATCCTCTGCGCGCTGGTCTTCGGCGGTCTCCTCCACGTCGCGGAAGGCTGCCTGGCCAGGCTCGACGGCGAGGGCTTGGGGGCGCTCGACGCCCTTTTGCGCGGCCTGGCGCTGGCGGCGACCGTGCTCGTGCCCTTGCTCTGGGTGCGCCCTTGGCTCCAGCGCCTGGCGGCCTTTTGCTTCGGCGCGGCGGCCGGAGCCCTGGCCACCGGACCGCTTTTTGCGGGACTTGCCGCCTCGGGGCGCATCCCTCACCTCTGATCCTGTGTTTTAGAGTATGGAATTCCCGGGCAAAATGCTTGCCAGCAGACTTGGTTTCTGCTACTTTAGTCGGGAGTCTAAGGGTTTGAGTCTCTCGGTCTTGTGGTTGCGATCCTAGCTGACGTAGACGAATCCCAAACTCATCACTACTCAGTTAAAGGACCAACCGTCATGTACCAAGACGAGACTCTCAACTGCGTCGACTGCGCCAGACCGTTCACGTTCAGCGCCGGCGAGCAGGAATTCTTCGCCCAGAAGGGCTTCACCAATAAGCCGTCACGTTGCCCCGAATGCCGCAGCGCCCGCAAGGCGCAGCGCGGCAGCGGCGGGGGCGGCGGTGGCGGAAGCTACGGTGGTGGCGGCGGCGGTGGACGCTCGCAGCGCGAGATGTACACCGTGACCTGCAGCCGCTGTGGCAACGAGGCGCAAGTGCCGTTCCAGCCGCGCGGTGACCGTCCGGTCTACTGCCGCGACTGCTTCCAGCCCGCGTCGCGCTACTAAGAGCGAGCGACGCGGCGGCGCGCGACTGCGCGCCGCATAGGGAACGATCGAGGGGTGGCTACGGCCGCCCCTCGTTGTTTTCTCAGCGGCCGCCGAGCGCGGTCACGCCCTGGACGAGTGACGCCAACTCTTCCTCGGTGTTGTAGTAATGCACCGACGCGCGCACCAGGTCGGGGAGGCCGCGCGTCTCCATGTCCAGCCGCGTCTCGGCGCGCAGGGCCGTGGAGACGTTGATGCGCCGGTCGCCCAGGCTCCGCCGCACCTCGCCGGCGGCGACGCCCTCGACCGTGAAGGTGACGATGCCGCAGCGCACCGCGCCCGCGTCGCGCACGGCGACGCCGGGGAGCTCGGAGAGCGCTGAGCGCAGCCGCTCGCCCAACATGCGCACGCGCTCCCAGATGCCCTCGAGGCCCACGCCGCGCGCGTAGTCGATGGCGGCGCCCAAGCCCAACACGCCCGCCACGTTGCGCTCCCAGTGCTCGAAGCGCCGCGCGTCGTCGCGCCACGCATAGCCGTGCAGGCCGGTCAGCCGGGCCGCATGGTTGTCGATCAGCGGCGGCTCCAGCGTCTCGACCAGCGTGCGCCGCACGTACAGGAACGCCAGACCCCGCGGGCCGCGCAGATACTTGCGGCTGGCCGCGGTCAGCACGTCGCAGCCCAGCGCCTCGACGTCCAGCGGCATCTGCCCCGCGCTCTGACAGGCGTCGAGCAGGTAGACCGCGCCGGTGCCGCGCGCGATCCGTCCCACCTCGGCCGCCGGGTTCACCAAGCCGCCGCTGGTGGGAACGTGCGTCAGCGCCACCACCTTCACGCGCTCGTCGAGGGCGCGCGCCAGCGCCTCCAGCGAGATCTGCCCGTGCTCGTCGTCGGGGATCACCACGATCTCGGCACCGGTGCGCCGCGAGACCTGCAGCATCGCCAAGTAATTGCTGGCGTACTCGGCCACGCCCGTGAGCACGCGGTCCCCCGGCTTCAGCGGAATGGCGTAGAACGCCATCTCCCACGCGCGCGTCGCGCTCTCCGCGATGGCGATCTCCTCGGGAGCGGCGTGGATCAGCGCGGCCGCGGAGGCGTAGACGCCCTCGATGCGCTCGCGCTCGCGCGCCTGGGCTTCGTAACCGCCGATCTCGCTCTCCAGGCGCAGGTGATCGATCACCGCGTCGAGCACGGGCTGCGGCATCAGCGCGGCGCCGGCGTTGTTGAAGTGCGTCACGTGGGCGCAGCCGGGCGTTTGGCGGCGGAGGGCGGCGACGTCCAAGGTCATGGCCGCTCCGCCGTTGACTGCGCGCGCGCGAAGTCGACGAACCAGGCGATCGATTGGGGATTGGCCACCGCGTCGATGGAGAGCGAGCGCTCCGGCGGCATGCCCAGCAGAATGCGCTTCACCGGCACCTCCAGGCGCTTGCCGGTGAGGTTCTTCGGCACGTCGGGTACCTGGTGGATCTCGTCGGGGATGAAGCGCGGCGAGACGCGCTCGCGAATCGCGGCGCGGATGCGCTCCTTGAGCGCCTCGTCCAGCGCGGCACCGGGGCGCAGGCAGACGAAGAGGGGCATGAACGAGTCGCGCCCCAGGAACTCGAGGTCGACCACCAGGCTCTCCAGCACCTCGTCGATGGCCTCGACGGCGCGGTAGATCTCGATGGTGCCCAAGCGCACGCCGCGGCGGTTGATGGTGGCGTCGGAGCGGCCGTAGATCACCACGCCGCCGCTGGGCGAGATGGAGACCCAGTCGCCGTGGCGCCAGATGCCGGGGTAGACGTTGAAGTAGCTCTCGCGGTAGCGCGCGCCGTCCGCGTCGTTCCAGAAGTAGAGCGGCATCGAGGGCATCGGCTCCAGAATCGCCAGCTCTCCCACCTCGCCGGCCAGCGGCCGGCCGTGCTCGTCCAGCGCCTCGGCGCGCACGCCCAGCAGGCGGCATTGGATCTCCCCGGCGCGCACGGGCAGCAGCGTGCAGCCGCCGACGAACGGGGTGGCGACCTCGGTGCCGCCGGCCACGGAGGCGAGAAAGAGATCGCCCTTGACGTGCCGGTAGATCCACGCGAACTGCTCCGCCGTGAGCGGGGAGCCCGTGGTGCTCACGCTGCGCAGCGCGCGCAGGTCGTGGTCGCGCCCCGGCTCCACGCCCGCCTTCATGCAGGCGCCCACGAACGCGGGGCTGGCGCCGAAGACCGTGATGCCGGCGTCCTCCGCCAAGCGCCAGAGCACGCCGTGATCGGGGTAGGCGGGGTTGCCGTCGTAGAGCACGCTGGCGGCGCCGGTGAGCAGACCGCCGACGAGGATGTTCCACATGATCCAGCCGGTGGTGGTGAACCAGAAGAAGCGGTCGCCCGGCGAGAGGTCGGCGTGGAGCGCCAGGAACTTCAGGTGCTCCGCCACGATGCCGCCGTGGCCGTGCACGATGGCCTTGGGCAATCCGGTGGTGCCCGAGGAGTAGACCACCCAAAGCGGATGGTCGGCGTCGAGCTGCTCGAAGGCGAGCGCGGCGCCGCGCCCGCGCGCGAGCAGATCGTTCCAGGTGATCGCGCCCGCCAGTCGCGCGGGGTCGCCCTGCTCGTCGAGGTACGGCACGAGCACCGTGTGGCGCAGGCTGGGCAGCGCCGCTTGCAGCGCGCGCACCTCGTCGACGCGGTCGTAGCGCCGTCCGTTGTACTGATAGCCGTCCACGGCGATGAGGACGGCGGGCTCCAGTTGGCGGAAGCGGTCGATCACGCTGGGCGTGCCGAAGTCGGGGGAGCAGCTCGACCAGATCGCGCCGATGGCGGCGCAGGCGAGAAAGGCGACGACGGCCTGCGGCACGTTGGGCAGGTAGGCGACGACGCGATCGCCGGGCGTCACGCCCAGCGCCCGCAGCGCGCCGGAGGCCGCGGTGACGTCGTCGCGCAGCGCGCTCCACGAGATCTCCATGAGCGGATGGAGCTCGGACTGAAAGAGCAAGGCGGGGTGCTCGCCGCTCGCGTTGCGGAAGACGTGCTCGGCGAAGTTGAGGCGCGCTCCCTCGAACCAGCGCGCGCCGGGCATCGCGTGCGAGGAGAGCACCCGCCGGTACGGGGCGCTGGCGCGGATCTCGAAGTACTCCCAGATCGACGCCCAGAACTCCTCGACGCGCTCCGTGGACCACTCCCAGAGCTCGTCGTAGGTGGCCAGGTGGAGGCCGCGGTTCCTCTCCAGCCAGCGCAGATAGCGCGTGAGGTTCGCGCGCTCGCGGACGTCGGGAGCGGGATCCCAGAGGACGTCGTGCATCGCGCTCTGCTACCGCGAAGCGCCGAGGCTCCCCTCTGTCAGATCGCGATCGACGCGAAGCTCGGGTCGCCGCGGATCGCCGCCAGCTGCAACGCGATGTCTTGGACGTACGAGGTGACGCCCGGGCTCGACCCGATCACGTGGCCCACCACGTGCGTGGTCCCCGCCGCCAGCATCGGCGCGCCGGAGTCGCCCGGCTGCGTGACCTCAGCCAACGTGAGGTACGCGTCGGCGTAGGTGGCGTTGTACCCGGGCACGTAGAGCCACGCCGCCTTGCCGATGACGGTGGTGTACTGGCGCCCGTGCTGCTGCAGCACCTCTACGGACGGTGCGTCCGAGATCGACGCGGCGGCCGTGATGGAGCCGGAGATCGGAGCGATGCCGGCCGCCAGCTCCACGACGGCGACGTCGGCATCGGGCTGGTGTCCCAGCCCGGTGGGATCGCGCGAGAAGACCACGTCGCCGATGCGGACGCCCGCCATGTACGCGGCGGAGCCCACCGGGCCGGCGACGTGTCCCGCGGTCAGCACGCCGCGGCTGGCGCCCCAGGTGACGGGCGCGCCGACGGTGCCCAGACTCGCGGCGGAGAGCATGGTGCCCGGACCCACGTGCAGGCTCGGCGGCGTGACGCTGTACGCGAAGGCGTCGTTCAGCCACAACAGATCGGAGCCGAAGAGGCTCACCAGCGCTGCCAAGACGGTGGGCACTTCGAGCAACGGCACGCGCGTGGCCGGGACGCCGATCAAGTCGCTGTCGACCAAGAGGCCCGCCACCAACCGGCTCGAGGTCTCGTTGGTGAAGATCGCGGCGCCGAAGACGCCGAAGCGGTGACCGTAGGGCGGCTCGTTGGGCGCCAAGCGCGGCGCGCCGACCGGACCCAACAGCAACGCCTCGCTCAAGACGAGCGCCGTCGAGATGGTGTCGCGCGAAGCAGCGAATGGCCAAAGGCTCACGGGCCGACCTTCCTGCTCACCGACCCGGCATCGACGGGAGCGGTGCATCTATCGTATGGCCGTACGCCGCATGCCGAGGAGGGCCGAAAGTCCCGTGCGGCGGGGATTCGCCGCCCATGGGCGAGGGTACGCGATTGACGTGGGGCCGAGCAACGCGCGCTACGCGCACGCTTCACGTTTCGCGGTGCTCGCGATGGTTGTGGATGGTATCGATGAAGGCTCGTAAGTTTCTGGGATCCGCGGCATGCGCCATCGTCGCCGGATGTGCCATCCTCGCCGGATGCGGCGGCGGAGGCGGCGGTGGCGGAACGCTGTTGCCCACCGTGCCCGATCCGATCGGTCCCACGCCCACGACCGCGCCGACTGCGACGCCTACGCTCGCACCGACTGCGACGCCCAAACCCGCGCCCACGCCCACGCCTACGCCCACGCCCACGACCGCGCCGACCGCGACGCCCATGCCGTCGCCTGCGCCCACGCTCGCACCGACGCCCACGCCGTCGCCCACGCCCACGCTCGCACCGACGCCCACG
>DATLUD010000040.1:0-59753 GCA_035533275.1 Candidatus Dormiibacterota bacterium
CGCGCGCCGGCGAACGTAAGGATTCAGCAAAGCGGCAAGAGCCGGCAGTGCGTGACGGAGAACACACTCCCGCCATGCACCAGATCATAGCCGGGCAGCTCGCGACGTTCATCACGGAGCATCTGGGCAAGAGCGTCGCACCGAGCGCGATCATGGACTCCAAGCCGGGACTCGACGGTCTCCCGGAGCACTACTATTATTATCACGACGTCCACGAGATCTTGCGCGAGGTCAGCCGTCGCCGCGCGCGCACGTTCTCCGAGGTCGCCGAGGAGTTCGGCCGCCAGATGGGGCCGGAGCTGCTGAAGAAGTACGGTGAGCTGATCGGAAGCCGCCGCAGCACGCTGGAGATCGTCGCCAAAGTGGAGATGCTGACGCACGGCGTGCTGTTGATGAACGAGGCCGGCATCACCGCGGAGATCGCCTGCGAGCTGGTCTCGCCGCACGAGCTCTCGCTCACGTACACCTCGCCGCGCATGCTCTGCGCGGTGGTTCGCGGCATCGCTTGGTCGATCGGCGTCGAGCGCAGCGACCGTGTGATGATCTCCGAGCCGCAGTGCATGCTGCACGGCGATCCCGAGTGCCGCATGACGCTCACCACCGCCGTTCCCGAGCAGGAGACGCTCGCTCGCTGATCGCGCCGCTCCGCGCACGGTGGCCGTCGCTGCCGAGGAGCCCTCTGCCGTGAGGTAGAACGCCCGCGTCACGCGACGCAGCGTGCTCCCCCACCGCGGTCGCCTGTCGCCGGGAGGTGATGCAGGTGTCTCGAGCCGTGCTCCGTATCTCCGCGTTCGCGGTCCTCGCCGTCGCCCAGTTGCTCCTCCATCCCGCCTCGCTCCAAGCCGACGCCGCCGCGCCAATCGGTTTGCAGTGGGACGAGGTTGGTCAGATCCTGATGGGGCAGCAGCCCGTCCCCGCCGTTGGAACCTTCGACCAGCAGGTCGCCGAGCTGCGGCAAGAGCTCGGTCGCGGAGGGGCGGCCGCGCCGGCGCCGGCGGCGGCCGCGGCGCCCGAGGCCTCCGCCGTTCCCACGGCGAGCCCCACGCCTGCGCCGCCCAAGCACCGCGGTCTCTTCGGCGACATCGTGGGCGCGGTGACGGGACGGATCGGCGCCCCGACGCCTGCGCACGAGGAGACGCCGGCGCCGGAGGGCTCCGGAGAAGGGTCATCCGCCGGCGCGTCGCCCCAGGCCGGCGCACCGCGCATCCCGGGCCTACCCGACCTCTCGCACCTGGGGCTCGGGCCCGCGATGTTCAAGACATGGACGCGCCGCGCGATCCTGACGCGCGGACACCACTGGGAGCGGGTCGACGACCTCAAGTCGCAGACCGCCGTCATCACCAAGTGCGACGAGCGCCAGATCATCTATCTCGACCTGGCGAAGAAGACGTACCGCACCGTCTCCATGGATGCCGGCGAGGCGCCTGCTCCGCCGGCGGCGCGGCGTCCGGCCGTCCCCTCAATGCCGTCTGTGCCCTCGAGCGGACACCCGCCGGTACCGCAGCAGATCGCAGGCTCCGGAGAGGGCCCGGGGCAGGGCACGGTCGCCTTCGCCGTCACGACCAAGTCCCTCGGCGCCGCAACGGTCGCCGGCCAGAGGACCTCGGGCTACGACACCACGATGAGGTTCACCGCAAAGGGGACGGGCTCGTGCCCGAACGGCGGCTACGCCATGACTCGCGTGGTCTACCAGACCTCGTTCGATACGCCGCGGCTGGAGTGCCCGTTGCCGCGCAGGCCCGTGGAGGCGGTCGCGCCGCCGCCGCCGGCCGCGCGACCGCAGCGCACGCCCAGCTGCAAGGTGACGTACTCGTCGAGCACCAGCGGCCCCAAAGTTGACGAGCGGCGCTTCGCGATGTATCAGAGGATGTCGGCGAGCGGCGGCAAGAGTCCGCAGCAGTTCGCCTTCGTCGAGCAACGGGGCAATCTGAAGTGGCTGAGCGACTCTCCGGCGGACCTGGCGATCTTCGAGGTTCCGCCCGGCTTCACGAAGGTGAAGTGAGTCCTTCCATCCACCCCAGGCTCTCCTCGGTGGGTCCGAGCGGACGGTACTCGAGGCCGACCCAGCCGCGGTAGCCGCTGGCGTCGACGGCCGGCAGGATCCGCTCGTACGCGAGCTCTCCGGTGCCCGGCTGATGGCGGTCGGGTGAGTCGGCGATCTGCACGTGGCCGATGCGAGTCACGTGCCGCGCAAACGTGGCCAGGAGGTTCCCCTCGCCGCGTTGCGCGTGGTAGAAGTCGTACTGCACCTTGGCGTTCTCGGCGCCGACCGCGTCGAGCAGACGCAGCGCGCGGGCGGTGGTCTCGGCGAAGAAGCCCGGCGTCTCGATTGCGTTGAGCGGCTCGACCATGAGCGTCGCGCCGATCTCGCCGAGCCGTGCCGCCGCGTAGCGCAGGTTCTCGACGGCCGTGCTCCACATCGTCTCCTCGGCCAGTCCCGGGCGCCGGATGCCGACCAGCGCATTGACGCGCGTGCAGCCCAGGCGGCGCGCTGCGTCCACCGCCGACTCGACGCCGGCGCGGAACTCCTCGCGGCGCCCCGGATCGAGCGCGAAGCCGCGCTCACCGGCGGCGAAGTCGCCCATCGGAAGGTTGAAGAGCGCCAGTTCCAAGCCGTGCTCGCGCATGAGCCCGCCGTAGCCCTCGACGTCCTCGTACGGCGAAGGGAACTCCACGGCGGAGAACCCGGCGGCGGCCGCCGCGGCGAAGCGCTCGTGCATCGGGCGCTCCGTGAAGAGGAAGGCGAGATTCGCGCAGAACTTGGGCATCGTGCCCGGTTCTTGAGCGCGGCGGCGAGGCGTTCCTCCGGGTGATGCTCTGAGGCGCATGACAAGGAGGCGGCGCATGATACGACAGCGGACCGTGATCGAGGGGATCTCCATGTGGTCGCGCTGGCAGCCGGACCGTGGCGTGCATTTCAACGGTTTCCACGTGCGCGCGCCGGAGGCCATCGTGGTCGATCCGCTCGCGCTCGAGGAGGACGATCTCGCCGCGGTCGAGGCGGATGGCGGCGCGGCTTGGGTCGTGATCACCAACCGCGATCACGAGCGGGCGTCGCGTGCGATCGCGCAGCGGCTGGGTGCCAAGATCGCCGCTCCGGCGGCCGACCTCCCGCTGGCCGGCGGCCCCGTCGACCGGGAGCTGCGCGACGGCGAGACCATCGGTCCCGCGCGCGTGATCGCGCTCGAGGGCATGAAGTCCCCCGGCGAGATCGCGCTCCACCTCCCCGGCCTGCGCACGACGCTGCTGGGCGACGCCCTCTGGGGTGATCCTCCGGGCTCGCTGCGGATGCTGCCCGACGAGCGGCTGATCGACGCCAAGCGTGCCGCGCTCTCGCTGCGCCGCATCTGGGCACTGCAGCCGGATCACCTGCTCGTCGGCGACGGCACCTGCATCTTCGGAGGCGCCACGGCGGCCATCGGCGCCTATCTCACGTCGCGGGCGGACGTCTACGCCAATCGCATCAACGTCGACGAGCTGGAGTGGGAGAGCTGGAACGACGACCCGGGTCGCTACGGCGGCTCCTCCGCCGAGATCGGCCTTCGCATCGGCGCGCGCCGGCTTGGATATCACTTGGTGCGCTTGGCGCCCGGCCAGATCTGGTGTCCGCTGCATTGGCACGAGTTCGACGAGGAGCTCTTCTTCGTCGTCGACGGCGATGCCGTGCTGCGCACGCCCCGCGGCGAGCACGCCGTGCGCCGCGGCGACTTCGTCGCCTTTCCCACGAGCCCCGCGGGCGCGCACCAGCTTCGCAATGACGGCGATCGCGAGTGCACCATCTTGATGGTCGCCGACAACGCGGACGGCGACGACGTCTGCCATTATCCGGACTCGCGCAAGGTCCTCATCTCGCGGGACCGTTTGATCCTGAGACAGGAGCCGGTCCTCGACTACTTCGACGGCGAGCCGGGGTAGCGAGCGCCGGGGTTAGCGGGGAAACGCCGCCGCGACGCCTCCGTCCACGGTGAGCACGCAGCCAGTGGTGGCCTGCGCCACGGCCAGGTGGACGAACGCCTGCGCCACGTCGGCGGCGGTCACCTCGCGCCGCAGCAAATTGCCCGCGAAGTACTCGTCGACGTCCACGCCGTGGGCCGCCGCGCGCTCCGCGACCAACTCCGGCGTGAAGAGCCCCGTGCGCACGCGGTCGGCGTTGACCCCGTTGGAGCGGATGCCGTGGCGCCCTCCGTCGATCGCGTATTGGCGCATCAGGGCCAGGGCAGCCGTCTTGGCGATGCCATACGGTCCGAAGCCGGGACTTTGCGCAAAGGCCTGTTTAGAGAGGTTGAAGAGCAGGACGCCGCCCGACCCCTGGGCCAGATACGCCTCGAACGCCGCGCGCGCGACGCGGCGGTGACCATGGAAGTTCACCTCGAGCGAGCGCGCCAGAGCGGCCTCGCCCTCATCGGTGTTCAGGGTGCCCGAGGGGGCGATGCCGGCATTGCTCACGACGATGTCGACGCCGCCGAAGGCGTCGCAGGCCCGCTCGATCAGGCGCCGTCCCGCGTCTTCCTCGGTCACGTCGCAGACGGCCGCGACCGACTGGGCGTCCGGGACGCCGAGCGACGCGCGCGCCGCATCGACCGGGCCGGCGTCGCGGTCGGCCAGCACCACGTGCGCGCCGGCGCGCGCCAGCGCGCGGGCCGTGGCCAACCCGATCCCGCCCGCGGCGCCCGTCACCACGGCGACGCGGCCCGCGAGGTCGCCGGCGCGGCGGGCACCCGCGAACTTCGCCTGCTCGAGCGACCAGTACTCCATCTCGAAAGTCTGCTCGATCGTGATGGGGCGGTAGGTGCCGATCCCCTCGGCGCGCAGCATCGTGAGCGCGGTGTGCTCGGCGATCTCTTTGACGGCCACGGCCTCGCGCATGGTCTCGCTCCACGCGCAGATGCCCAAGCCGGGCACCATGGCCAGCCGCGGCAACGGGTCGAGCGCGACGCGCGCGCCGACGCGCGCGACGCCCGCGTCGACGTACGCGCGGTAGCGCTCGGCGTAGCGCTCGAGCGCTCGCTCGACGCCGGGGCGCGGATCCTCGTCGCCCGCCGGCGCGAGCGCCATTGGCCACGGCTTGGTACGCAGGACGTGGTCGGGCGTGATGGGGCCGCGCGAGCCGAGCTCGACCGCGTCGTCGCGCAGCGAGAGCGCCACGGGGGCATCGCCCTCGCACCACGCGATGACGGCGTGCATGCCACGCGCCGCGAGCGCGCCGCGCAGGGCCAGCGCGACGCGACGGCGGCGGGCCGCGTCGGGGGCGGGCGGGGTGAGCGAGACCAGCGGGCCGCGCTCCACGGCGCGCTTCGCCGCCTCCACGGCCTCGATCATGCGCTCGTACGACTCGCGTGCGCTCCCCCCGAAGGTGAAGACGCCATGCTTTCCGAGGACGATGAGGCTGGGATCGGGATGGGCGCGCAAGCGTTCCTGCACGACTTTCGCCAGGACGAAGCCCGGCATGGTGTAGTCGAGCACGAGCGCGCGCGGACCGTAGAGATCGCGGGCACGCTCGACGCCGTCGGGCTGGTCGGTCAGGGCCAGCAGCGCGTCGGCATGCGTGTGATCGACGAACGCCGCCGGCAGCAGAGCGTGCAGCAGCGCCTCCACGGAGGGATTGGGAGAGCGGTAGTCCAGCAAGTGGGTGCGCTGCTGATTGACCATCTGCTCGTCGCTGAGGCGCTCGCACGTCAGCATCGCGCGCAGATGGGCCAGACGCACGGCGGGGAAGCCCTCGGGCTCGATCGAGGCGAGATCCCACCCGCTGCCCTTGACGTAGAGGACCTCCACGTCGCCCTCGACGGCATCCTGCGCGAGCGCCTTCACGGAGGTGTTGCCTCCGCCGTGAAGCACCAGAGCCGGATCGGCGCCGATCAGGCGCGAGGTGTAGACGCGCAGCGAGAGCGGCTCGCCCCATGCCTCGCCGTAGCGTTCGATGTAGCGTTGCGCCTCGCGCTCGTCGTACCGATTGGTCATGGACGCGGCGTTGGCGTTTGCCCTATGACGGCTCCTCCAGGGGAGGGCGGGCGCGGGCCAGAGAAGACGGGCTTCCCCATGTTCGTTCGCACGCTTTCCGCCGCGCGATTGAGGCGCGGCTCCCTCTCCGACGCCGTCGCGGCCCGCTGCGTCGTGCTCGAAGGCATCCAGGACGACCTCGCCGCCCTCGTCCTCGAGCATGCCCAGGGCGCCGGCATGGCGGCCGTGCGGCGCGACGGAGCGGTCGAGGTCGCCGGGACGCTGCGCCAGCTCCAGACAGCCGAACGCTCGGCCTCCCCTGTGCCCGCGGCGGCGGCGGCGCTTCGCCAAGCCGCCCAGGCCGTGCGCCGCGCGCTGGAGCCGGCTGCCGTGCTGCGCGCGGGAGGCCATGCCATCGGCCTCGAGGGTGCCGTGGTCATGGGCATCCTCAACGTGGCCAAAGAGTCGTTCTACGACGGCGGGCGCTACGTGGGGGTCGATCGCGCGCTGGAGCGCGCCGAGCAGATGGCCGCGGAAGGCGCCGGCATCATCGACATCGGCGGGCAATCGTACAACCATCTCACGCCGCCGGTGGACGAAGCGGAGGAGATCGCGCGCGTCGTGCCGGTGGTCGAGGCGCTGGTGCGGCGCTTTCCGCGCCTGCCTCTCTCCGTCGACACCGTGCGCTCGGGCGTCGCGCTTGCCGTGCTCGACGCGGGAGCGGCGATCGTGAACGACTGCAGCGGCAATGCCGATCCACGGATGGCGGCGGCCTGCGCGCGGTACGCCGCCGCCGATGTCGTCATGCATCTCAAGGGGCGCTTGAAGGTGCGCGAGCCGGAGAGCTACGTCTACGACGACGTGGTCGCGGAGATCGTGCGGTTCTTGGACGTGCGCTCTCGGGCTGCGCTCGAGGCCGGCGTGCGCGCCGAGTCGCTCGTCGTGGATCCGGGCCTGGAGTTCGGCAAGGAGCCTGCCGACGATCTCGCCATCGTCGAGCGGCTCGACGAGCTGCTGGTGCTGGGCTATCCCGTGCTCGTCGCTGCGTCGCGCAAGAGCTTCATGGGGCGCATATTCGACCTGCCGGCTGCCGAGCTGCTCGCCCCCAGCGCCGCCGTCGCCGCCTGCAGCGTCCTCTCCGGCGCGCGCATCGTGCGCGCCCACGACGTCCAGTTCACGGCGCGCCTGGTCGCCATGCTCCAAGCCGTGGCCTCGGAGCGCAAGCGGGAGCTGGTGCGCGCCGAGGCGATGCCACCCTCGCGTCCGCCCGCGGGTTTGAGCTCGGGAGACTGAATCGTTCCATGGACACCGTCTATCTCGGCCTGGGCTCGAACCTAGGCGACCGCCAAGCCAACATCATGCAGGCGCTGCAGAAGCTGCGCGCGTACGCGCGCATTCTGCGCGTGAGCGGCTACTACCAGACGCAGCCGTACGGTGCCGTTGCTGGGCCGGATTTCCTCAACGCCGCCGTCGCCGTGGAGACCGATCTCGATCCGCTCGCCTTCGAACGCGCTCTCCGGCGCGTGGAAGAAGCGGTGGGGCGTCAGCGCGGCGATCTGGGCGTAGGCGTGAAGGCGCCCACGTCGGCCCGCTGCATCGACGTCGACGTCCTGCTCTGGGGCGACCGCGTCGCCGATTTCGGACGCTTCGCGGTGCCGCACCCGTACTTGGCGGAGCGGCCGTACAATCTGATTCCGCTCGCCGAGATCGCCGGCGAGGTACGCGAGCCGCGCAGCGGCCTCACGGTGGGGGAGCTGGCCGCCACCGTCGACCGCGCGGGGATCGTGCGCCAGGCGCGTGCCCTGCACTTCAAGACCGACCGCCAGAACCAGGAGCCCGAGGTGCGCCTCTCGCTCGACCGCGTCGGCGTCTCCTCCGTGCGGCGCGTGCTGCGCCTGCGCGTGGGCGAGCGCGAGCAGGTCTTCAACGGCGAGTTCGCGATGGTGGCGGATCTGCGCCCCGAGCAGTCGGGCGTGCACATGTCGCGCTTCTCGGAGCTGCTTGAGGAGGCGCTGCTCGACGTGCTGGCACGCAGCGAGGGCGCGCCGCGCGTCGAGGACCTCACGGCTCAGGTAGCACGCGAGATCGTGACCTCTCAGCGAGCGCTGCGCGCCGAGGTGCGGCTGCGCGCCGATTTCGGTCTCGAGCGCTGGACGCCGGTCTCGGGCAAGCGCGGCGAGGAGACGTATGCGCTGATCGCCTTGGCCGTGGCCGACGCGCGCGAGGGGCTCGGAGGGGAGCCGATGGTCCGCCGCGCCGTGGGCGTGGAGGCCGAGGGCATGACGGCTTGCCCGTGCGCCCAGCTCATGGTGCGGGAGCATTCGCTCAACGCGTTGATGGATGCGGGCTTCGACGAGCAGGCGGCCAATCGCGCGCTCGACGCGCTGCCGGTCGCCACGCACAACCAGCGCGGGCGCGGCACCGTGCTCATCGGGTTCGCCGACGCCGTGCGCGAGAGCGTCGCGCTCGAGTCGCTGGTCGAGATCGTCGAGAACTCGATGTCGAGCGAGACCTACGGCCTCCTCAAGCGCCCCGACGAGTTTTTCGTGGTCAACAAGGCGCACCAGAATCCCAAGTTCGTGGAGGACGTGGTGCGGGGCATCCTGGCGCGTGCCCTCGACATGTATGCCGACTTTCCCGACGAGACGTTCATAGCGGCGACGCAAGTCAACTACGAATCGATCCACAAGCACGACGCCTTCGCGGAAGCGTGCGGCACGTTCGGAGAGCTCCGGCGGGAGCTCCACGGCGGCGAGCGTCTCGCGCGCAAGACCGATCTGGCCGCGTGGCTGCGAGCCGACCGGGCGGGGCGCACGGCGGCCCGGGAGTCCTAGCGCGCGTGGGGGCGCTGGAGATCTGGGCGTCGCCGGAGCCGACGGCCGCGCGAATCGCCGCGCGCGTGCGGCGCGACCAGCTCGTCGAGACGGGGCACGGGGCGCGCCTGGGCGACGTGGAGCTGCTGGCGGACTTGGGCGTCTCCCATGTGCGCTACCCCGTGCTCTGGGAGAAGACGGCGCCCGGCGATCCGGGCGACGCCGACTTCACCTGGGCGGCCGCCCGGTTGGAGCGCCTGCGCGCGCGCGGCGTCTCGCCGATCGTCACGCTCCTCCACCACGGCAGCGGGCCCGATGACACCAGCCTCGTCGCTGCGGACTTTCCCGCGCGCTTCGCCGCGTACGCCCGCGCCGCGGCCGAGCGCTTTCCGTGGGTCGAGCGCTGGACGCCGATCAACGAGCCGCTCACCACGGCGCGCTTCTCCACGCTCTACGGCCACTGGTATCCCAATACCGTCCGGAATCATGCCGCCTTCGGGCTTGCCATCGTCAACCAGGCGCGCGCGATCGCGCTGGCCATGGGCGCGATCCGCGGCGTCAATCCCGCGGCGCGGCTCCTGCTCACGGAAGACCTGCAAGGCTTCCACGCCGATCCCGCGCACGCCGCGTACGGCGACCATCAGCGCGAGCGGTCGTTCCTCTCGGTGGAGCTGCTGATGGGGCGCATCCTCGCCGGCCACCCGATGCATGCCTACCTCACGCGCGCGTGCGCCGTGCCCGCCGCTGATCTCGCGTGGTTCGCGGAGCACCGCACGCCTCCCGACCTGATGGGATGGAATTACTATCCGCACTCGGAGCGGTCGCTGCTCGACCGCGGCGGGCCGCTCTGCGCCGACGTGGCCGCCGTCTACGCGCGCCGCCAGGGCATCTCGCCCCGTCCGCTGTTGCGCGCCGCCTACCGGCGTTTGGGGCTCCCGATGGCGATCTCCGAGGTGCATCTGGACGGCGACGCGGGCGAGCGCTGCCGCTGGCTGGCGGAGCGGTGGCGCGACGCGCGGGTGCTGGCGGACGAAGGGATTCCCGTGATGGCGGTCGGCGCTTGGGCGGCGTTCGGCATGGTCGATTGGCGCTCGCTGCTGCGCCTGCGCGAAGGGTGGCGGGAGGACGGCGTCTTCACGTTCTCCGCGGCGCACGAGACGCCGCGCCGCACCGCCGTGGCCGATCTCGTCGAGGGGCTCGCCCGCGGCGAGGAGCCGCCGGCGTACGAGCCGGGCTGGTGGGAGACCGAGGAGCGCCTTGCGCGCGGGGAGAGCGTGGCATGATCGACGGGATCGTCGTCGGCTTGCACCTGCGCTGGCGCGGCGTCCACCAACGGCCGCATCATCTGCTCTCGCGCCTGGCGCGCCGCTTTCCCGTGGTGGTGCTGGAGGAGCCGCTCTTCGCCTCGGCGGCCAGCCGCTTCGACGTGGAGGAGGCCGCGCCGGGCGTTACCGTGATCCGCCCCGTCGTCGACGCCGAGGGCCCCTACCTCGCCTCGCGGATCGCGCCGGGAGCGCTCGATCTGCTCGCGGAGTCGCTGGAGCGTCTCGGCGTCGATCGCCCCGCGGTCTGGCTCTACACGCCGATGATGACGGAGCTGGCCGATGCCTTCCCGGCGGCGCCGCTGATCTACGACTGCATGGACGATCTCGCGTCGTTCGCCTTCGCGCCGCCGGAGATGCGGGCGCGGGAGCGCGAGCTGCTCGAGCGCGCCGACGTGGTCTTCTGCGGGGGACGCTCGCTCTATAGGGCGCGCATCGCATACGGCCCCAAGGTGCATTGCGTGCCGAGCGGCGTCGAGTTCACGCGGTTCGCCGCTGCGCGCACCGTCGAGCCCGTGGTGGCGCTCTCGCTGCTCGCGCGGCCCGTCCTGGGCTACGTCGGCGTGATCGACGAGCGCATCGACTACGAGATCGTGGCCCGCATCGCGCGCGGCGAGAACGCCAGCGTCGTGCTGGTGGGCCCGATCGCGAAGATCGATCCGCGCACGTTGCCCAGCGCGGCCAACCTCCACTACGCCGGTCAGGTGGACTATCCGGAGCTGCCGCGGTGGATCGCCGGCTTCGACGTGGCGCTCATGCCGTTTGCCCTCAACGAGTCGACGAGGAGCATCTCGCCGACCAAATTGCTCGAGTACTTCGCGGCGGGCAGGCCCGTGGTGACCACGCCGGTTCCCGACGTCGTCGAGCGCTTCGGCGATCTGGTGAGCGTGGCGGAGGGGCCCGAGGCGTTCGCCGCCGCCTGCCTGCGCGCGCGCCCGGAACCGCATCGCGACGGCGCCGCACGCGCCGCCGCGCGGGCGCAGAGCTGGGACGCCGTCGCCGCGAGCATGGAGCGCGCGCTGGCCGCGGGCGCTACGCTTTGGCGGGACGCTCCAGGGCCTCGACGCGAGCCCGCAACGAGGGGTGCGTAGCGAAGAGCAGCTCCGCCCAACGCGGCTGCTCGTCCTCGGCCAGGTTGCGGTCGCGCAGCCGCCGCAGCGCGCTCGCGCCGGCGGCGTCGCCATCGGGGAGCGCCGCGCGTGCGAAGCGGTCGGCGGCCCACTCGATCTCGCGCGAGATCGCCGCGACCGCAGGCCCGATCAACGTGGATGCCAGCGTCGCCTCGAGGAGCAGCAAGGGCAAGGCAGCGGGTTCGTCGAGCGCGCTGACACCGAGGTCCCCGTCGGCGTCGCGCGCGATCGCCCGCTCGGCCAACGCCTTGGCGGCGAAGACGACCAGCGTCCCCGCGGCTTGCGAGATGGCCACCATCTTCCACGTGTCTCGCCTGACGTAGTGGCCAAGCTCGTGCGCGACCACCCAGACGATCTCGTCGTCGGAGAAGTGCGCCAGCAAGGTGTCCCCGAGGACGACGCGGTGGACGCCGAAGAGCCCGGTGACGAAGGCGTTGGCCTTCTCGGTCTGGCGGCTCATGTCGACGCGGAAGATGGCGGCGCTCGGGACGCCTACCCGCTCGGCCAACGCGCGCAAGCGGTCCGTCAAGGGGCCCTCGAGCGGCTCGTAGCGGTTGAACAGGGGCGCGAGATAGAGCGGGCCCACCACGTTGGCGAGCATGGCGAGCGGGAAGATCGCGCCGCTGACGAGCCACGGCCACGCGCGCGGCGCCTTGCGCGCCGCGAGGGTGAAGAGCGAGGCGAGCGGCGGCGCGATGGCCAGCATCACGCCGAGCCCCTTCGCGTGGTCGGCCAGCCAGGCGCCGTCGCTCTGAGCGCTCAAGCCGTATCGCCGCTCCACGACGAGGCCGCCGGCGTGCTCGCCGGGGAGATCGACCACTGCCGAGAGGGCGAGCATGGCCGCGCTCGAGAGGGCGGCATCGACCAGCGGTCGTCCGGTGCGCGTGCGGCGCGCGAGCCGAGCGGCGCCGCCGCCGAAGACGAAGGCGTACTGCCTTCCCAGGCCCAGTACCAGCTCGCCGACCATCCTGCCGCGCCGGTACCTGCCGTAGGCGGCCGGGTCGCGTTCGAGCGGCGGCGGTGCTTCGCGCCGGCTGCGCAAGCTCTGGACCAGACGAACCGTCGTGTAGGCTCCCGCTGCTGCGGCGCAGCAGGCGATGAGAAAGCGGCGCATGACGCGAAGGTTGCGCCATGGAGTCGCCGCGCGCCTTCGTGAACGGCCGGATCTACGCCCTCGACCCCGCGACGGGCCGCTACCTTCGCCACGACGAGATGGTGGTGGCGGGAGGGCGCATCGCGGCCGTGGGACGGGGGCTGGCGGGCGCCGGCGTCGAGCGGATCGATCTCGGCGGCAAGACGGTGCTTCCGGCGTTTGCGGACAGCCATCTCCACCTGACCGATACCGGGTGGTTCCTGGGAGAGCGCAACCTTGGCCAGGTGCGCGGCTACGCCGAGTTCGAGCATCGCGTGCACGGGCTCCCGGCCGGGGAGACGGTCTTCGCCGGGCAGTACGACGACGCGCGCTGGGATGACGAGCGCGAGGCCGATGCGAGGCCGCTCGACGCCGCCTTCCCCGAGCGACTGGCGATGCTGGTGCGCGTGGACGCGCACTCGTGTCTGGTGAATCGCTCCACGCTGGCGTGGCTCGATCTCCCGCCGGGGCTCGAGGGCATCGAGCGCGACGCCGAGGGCCTCCCCACGGGGCGGCTCTTCCTGGACGCGAACTGGCGCGCGCAGACGATATTCATGGCGGCGCTCCCCGAACGCGATCGCCGCGCAGCCGAGCGCCGGGCGCTGGAGGAGGCCCTGCGCCAAGGGGCCCTTCACCTGCACGTGCAGCTCGTGGGGCGCGAAGGATACGAGGCGTTCGCGCACGAGATCGCGGGTATCTCCGCGCTCGCGCGCGACCTCGCGCCCGAGCTCGCGGGAAAGCTGCACTGGAAGCTTTGCACGCGGGAGGTCGAGATCGCCGCGCTGCTGGGGTTGCCGTACGTCGGAGGCGACGTCTTCCTCGACGGCTCGATCGGAAGCCGGACGGCGGCGGTGAGCGAGCCGTACGCGGATCGCGGAGGGAACGGCACGCTCTTCCACGGCGACGAGGAGGTGCGGGCCTACTTCTCGGCGGCACAGGAGCGTGGGATCTCCGCGGGCGTGCACGCCATCGGCGATCGCGCGCTCGAGCAGGCGATCTCGGCCATCGAGGCGGCCCTGGGCGGCGCGCCCTCGAAGCGCACGCGGCATTTCATCGAGCATGCCGAGCTGCTGACGCCGGACCAGATCGCGCGCTGCGCCCGCCTCGGCATCCATCTCTCGATGCAGCCGCAGTTCGACGCCGTCTGGGGTGCCGATGGCGGCATGTACGAGCGGCGTCTGGGCCGCGCCCGCAAGCGCACGATGAACCGATTGGCGACGCTGGTGCACGCGGGCGTGTTGGTCGCGGGGGGCGACGACAGCCCGGTCTGCCGCCTCTCGCCGCTCGAAGGCATGGAGGCGTGCGTCGAGCACCACGAGCCGGAGGAGCGCCTCTCGCCGGACGAGGCGCTCACCATGTACACGTACGCCGCGGCGCGTCTGGGGCACGCGGAGGAGAACACGGGGCGCATCGCCCCGGGCTTGGCCGCGGACCTGGTGGTTCTCGACCGGGATCCGCTGGCCGACGGCGGCTTCGCGGCGACCCGCGTGCTCGAGACGTGGGGCGACGGGCGCCTCCTCTTCAAGCGCGGCTAGCGGGCAGACTCCACGGCACGCGGCGGAGACCTGTGACTCAGGTCGCAGGGTTTCCCGGAATCTCCTCGGACGCTTCGCAACTTCCGCGGCGGGCTTCGTCATAATGCCGTCAGGCGCGTTCGTCGACCTGAACGGAGGCAACATGAGAGGGCGGCAGCTGTTCCTTGCCACCATGGCGTTCGCCATCTCCTTTGCGTTGTGGGGCGTGGTCTCGGCGCTGGCGCCTCGCTTCCGCGAGCTCTACGGGCTCACGGAGACGCAGACGGCGTTGGCGGTCGCCATCCCGGTGCTCCTTGGGGCGCTGTTCCGCATACCGATGGGGATCCTGACGGACCGCATTGGCGGCAGGTACGTCTTCGCGGCGCTCCTGCTCTTCGGGATCGTCCCCGCGGCGGCCATCGCGCTGGTGCATTCCTACGCCATGCTCTTGATCGGCGGGCTGCTCATCGGCTTGGCCGGGTCGAGCTTCGCCATCGGCATCGCCTTCACGACGCGCTGGTTTCCGCCGGAGCAGCAGGGGCTTGCCTTGGGAATCTTCGGCGCCGGGAACATTGGCCAATCGGTCGCCGTCTTTTTCGCGCCGCAGATCGCGCGCCTCTTCGGGTGGGAGAGCGTCTTCTGGATCTTCGGCATCGTCAGCGCGCTCTGGGGCGTGGCGTTTTGGATGTTCGCGCGCGACGCGGGCCCGGTGCGGAAGATCTCGATGGAGCGAATCGTGGAGGTCCTGGTGCGCCAACGGCTATCATGGCTGCTCGCGTTCTTCTATTTCATCACCTTCGGCGGCTTCGTGGCCATGAGCATCTATCTGCCGACGCTCCTGAAGGGACAGTTCGGATTGACGCTCGAGGACGCGGGCATGCGCACGGCCGGCTTCGTCGTGCTGGCCACGGCGATGCGTCCCGTCGGCGGATGGCTCTCCGACCGCATCGGCGGCTCGCAGGTGCTGACGATCGTCTATGCGGTCATCGCGGGATTCGCGCTCTGCCTCATATCGACCAACATGGTCCTGTTCACGGTGGGGGCGCTCGGCGCGGCGGCGATGCTCGGCCTCGGGAACGGAGCCGTCTTCAAGCTGGTGCCGCACTTCTTCGCCGCCGACGTCGGCACGGTCACCGGTCTCGTGGGCGCGCTCGGGGGCCTCGGCGGGTTCTTTCCGCCGCTGGTGCTGGGCGTGCTCAAGCAGATGACCGGCTCCTATGCGGCAGGGTTCGTGCTGCTGGGCGTCTTCGCGCTGGTAGCACTGAGCCTGAACCTGACCATCATCCGGCGCGGCGGCATGCCCCGCGCGGCCTCGGCCTCTTAGAAGTAGAGAGGAAGCATGTTCGGATTCGTCAGCCCACTGCTGCGCGAGCGGCGCTTCGTCGGCGAGGGTGAGGCCTCGCCGACCACGTGGAGCGAGCTCACCACCCAGTCGCGCGACTGGGAGTCGTTCTACCGCAAGCGCTGGAGCCACGACAAGATCGTGCGCTCGACCCACGGCGTCAACTGCACCGGCTCGTGCTCCTGGAAGATCTACGTCAAGGACGGGATCATCACGTGGGAGACGCAGCAGACGGATTACCCGTCGAACGGCCCGGAGATGCCCGAGTACGAGCCGAGGGGCTGCCCGCGGGGAGCCTCGTTCTCGTGGTACACGTACTCCCCGCTGCGCGTGAAGTATCCGTACGTGCGCGGAGCCTTGCTCGACCTCTTTCGGCAGGAGCTCTCGCGCACGGGGGATCCGGTGGAAGCGTGGGGCGCCATCGTCGAGGACCCCGAGAAGGCGCGCCGGTACAAGCGCGAGCGGGGCAAGGGCGGCTTCGTTCGCGCGGGTTGGGAGGAGGTTGCCGACCTCGTCGCCGCCGCTCACGTCTACACGATCGAGCGCTCCGGCCCCGACCGGGTGGCCGGCTTCTCACCGATCCCGGCCATGTCGATGGTCTCGTACGCCGCCGGCTCGCGCTTCTACTCGCTCATCGGCGGCGTGATCCTGAGCTTCTACGATTGGTATGCCGACCTGCCGCCGGCCTCGCCACAGGTGTGGGGGGATCAGACCGACGTGCCGGAGTCGGCCGATTGGTGGAACGCATCGTACGTGATGCTGTGGGGATCAAACGTCCCCGTCACGCGCACGCCCGACGCGCACTTCATGACGGAGGCGCGGTACCGCGGCCAGAAGGTCGTGGTCGTTTCCCCGGACTACTCGGCGCACACCAAATTCGCCGACCACTGGCTCCCCGCGCACGCGGGCTCCGATGCCGCCTTGGCGATGGCGATGGCCCACGTCATCCTCAAAGAGAACTACGTCGACCGCCAGGTGCCGTACTTCATGAGCTACGCGTGCCGGACGACGGACCTGCCGTTTCTGGTGACGCTGCGGGAGCGCGACGGGGCGTACGTGGCCGACCGCTTCCTGCGCGCGTCCGACCTCGGTGACCGCGGCGAGCAAGCGGAATGGAAGACCGTCCTCTTCGACCGGGCGAACGAGCGCGCCGTCGTGCCCAACGGCACCATCGGCCACCGCTGGGGCTCCGAGGGCGAAGGCTCGTGGAACCTCGACCTCGAGGGAGTCGATCCGGCGTTGACGCTGCTGGGCATCGAAGACGGCGCCGTCGAGATCGATCTGCCGCGCTTCGACGCCGGCGCAAGCGAAGGCGGCAGCGCGCTGCGCCGAGGCGTGCCCATCAAGCGCGTGGGGGAGCACCTCGTCACCACCGTGTTCGATCTGCTCGCCGCGCAACTCGGCGTGAGGCGCGAGGGACTGCCCGGATCGTGGCCCGAGGGCTACGACGACCCGGAGCCCTATACCCCCGCGTGGCAGGCGGAGCACACCGGCGTGGATCCGGCCCTGGTCATCCGCGTCGCGCGAGAGTTCGCTCGCAACGCGGAGCGCACGAATGGCCGGTCGATGATCATCATGGGAGCCGGCATCAACCACTGGTACCACTCGGACGAGATCTACCGCGCGGTGCTCCAGATGGTGGTGCTCTGCGGCTGCCAAGGCGTCAACGGCGGCGGCTGGGCGCACTACGTGGGCCAGGAGAAGGTTCGTCCGTTCACCGGCTGGTCGACGGTCGCGTTCGCCTCCGATTGGTCGCGGCCGGCGCGTCAGCAGGCGGCCACGCCGTTTTGGTACTTGGCCACCGATCAATGGCGCTACGAGCGCTTCGGCGCCGACGAGTTCGCCTCGCCGCTCGGGCGCGGCACGCTGGCCGGCATGCACTTCGCGGACTGTTACGCGAAGGCGGCACGGCTGGGGTGGCTCCCGGCATATCCCAGTTTCGACCGCAACCCGCTCGACCTAGCCGACGCGGCCGAGTCGGAGGGGATGAGCGCCTCCGACTACGTGGTACGCGAGCTGAAGGCTGGACGTCTGCGCTTCGCGGCGGAGGATCCCGACGCCCCGGAGAACGCGCCGCGCGTGCTCACCGTCTGGCGCGCCAACCTGCTGGGGTCCTCCAGCAAGGGGCACGAGTACTTCCTGCGCCACTTGCTCGGCGTGGAGAACGCGGCGGTGCGCAACGAGGAGTCGCCCGAAGAGCTACGGCCGCGCGAGGTGGTATGGCGCGAACAGGCCTCGCTCGGCAAGCTCGATCTGCTCACCACCATCGACTTTCGCCGCTCCGGCTCGTGCATCTACTCCGACGTGGTGCTCCCGGCCGCGACGTGGTACGAGAAGCACGACATCAGCTCCACCGACATGCATCCCTTCGTGCACGCGTTCAACCCGGCCATACCCGCGCCGTGGGAGGCACGCTCGGACTGGGATATCTTCAACGGCATCGCCGCGGCGTTTTCGCGGTTGGCGGAGCGGCGACTGGGCGTGCGCAAGGATCTGGTCGCCGCACCGCTGCTCCACGACTCCCCCGACGAGTTGGCGCAGCCGTTCGGCGCCGTGCGCGATTGGAAGCACGGCGAATGCGATCCCGTGCCCGGGCGCACCATGCCCAAGCTGATGGTGGTCGAGCGCGACTACGGCAAGATCGCCGAGAAGATGACAGCGCTGGGGCCGCTGGTGGAGCAGGTGGGCACCGGGGTCAAGGGCCTCTCGTGGAAGCCCGCGGAGGAAGTGGCGTGGCTGCGCGAGCGCAACGGCGTGGTGCGGGGCGGGGTCGCGGACGGGCGGCCCGCGCTCGCGCGCGCCGAGCACGTCTGCGAAGCCATCCTCGCGCTCTCGGCTACCACAAACGGCCGCATCGCCGTGGAGAGCTTGAAGGCGCTGGAGCGCCGCACCGGTACGCCGCTCGCCGACCTGGCGGAGGACCGCGCCGACGAGCGCATCACGTTCGGCGACGTCCAGGTCCAGCCGCGCAAGGCGATGACGTCGGGCGAGTGGTCGGGCATCGAGAAGCACGACCGGCGCTATTCGCCGTTCTCCATGAACGTCGAGCGGTCCGTGCCGTGGCGGACCCTCACGGGCCGCCAGCAGTTCTACGTCGATCACGAGTGGATGCTCGAGTACGGCGAGGGCCTCCCCACCTTTCGTCCTCCGCTCAACCTCGCGCGTCACCTGGGAGAGATGAGCTCCGGCGACGGCGCGGAGGTGACGGTGCGCTACCTGACCCCGCACTCGAAATGGTCGATCCACTCGGAGTATCAGGACAACCTGACCATGCTCACCCTGTTCCGCGGGGGGCCGGTCATCTGGATGAGCCGGGAGGACGCCGAACGCATTGGCGTCGCGGACAACGATTGGGTGGAGGCCTACAATCGCAACGGCGTGGTTGCGGCGCGAGCCGTGGTCTCGCACCGCGTCCCGCGCGGCACCTCGATCATGTATCACGCGCAGGACCGCCACATCAACGTGCCGCTCAGCGAGGTCTCCGGCACGCGCGGCGGTACCGACAACTCGCTCACGAAGATCTACGTGAAGGCCACCCACATGATCGGCGGGTACGCCCAGCTCTCCTACGGATTCAACTACTACGGACCCACGGGCTCTCAGCGCGACGAGCTGACGGTGATCCGCAAGCGTCGCAGCGAGGTGGCGTACTGATGCAGATCAAGGCCCAGGTGGCGATGGTGATGAACCTCGACAAGTGCATCGGCTGCCACACCTGCAGCGTGACCTGCAAGAACGTGTGGACGAACCGGGCAGGCGTCGAGTACGCGTGGTTCAACGACGTCGAGACCAAGCCGGGCATCGGCTACCCCAAGCGCTGGGAGGATCAGGAGCGGTGGCGCGGAGGCTGGGAGCTGGACGGACGGGGCAAGCTGCGGTTGAAGTCGGGCGGGCGCGTGAAGCGTCTGGTCAACCTGCTCTTCAATCCCGACCTGCCGACGATCGACGACTACTACGAGCCCTGGACCTACGACTACCACACGCTGGAGGACGCCGGACCCTCGGAGCACCAGCCCGTGGCGCGCCCGGAGTCGCGCATCACCGGGCGTCCGCTCGACCTCACGTGGGGACCCAACTGGGAGGACGATCTGGCGGGGGCGCCCGAGCGCGCTCATCTGGACCCGAACCTGCGCGACGGCGTCGAGGAGCGCGTCCGGCTGCAATACGAGCAGACGTTCCTGATGTATCTCCCGCGCATCTGCGAGCATTGTCTCAACCCGGCGTGCGTGGCCGCGTGCCCCTCGGGAGCGATGTACAAGCGTGACGAGGATGGTATCGTCCTGGTGGATCAGGAGAAGTGCCGCGGCTGGCGCATGTGCGTCTCGGCGTGTCCGTACAAGAAGGTCTACTTCAACTGGCGGAGCGGCAAGGCGGAGAAGTGCACCCTCTGCTATCCTCGCATCGAGGCCGGCCTGCCGACGATCTGCTCGGAGACGTGCGTCGGCCGAATCCGCTACATCGGCCTGGTGCTCTACGACGCCGACGCCGTGGAGGCGGCCGCCGCCACGCGCGACGAGCACGCGTTGCTCGACGCCCAGCTCGACGTCTTCAAGGACCCGTTCGATCCGGTGGTGGCGGCGCAGGCGCGGCGTGACGGCATCCCCGACGATTGGCTGGAGGCGGCGCGGCGCTCCCCCGTCTACGCGCTGGCCCTGCGCTACCGCGTGGCGCTGCCGCTGCATCCGGAGTACCGGACGCTGCCGATGGTGTGGTACGTGCCGCCGCTCTCTCCGGTCATGGGCCTGGTCGAGGGGTCGGATTCGCATGCCGATCCGGACGACGTCTTTCCGCTGATCGACGATCTGCGGATCCCCGTGCGTTACTTGGCGAACCTGCTGTCGGCGGGGGACGAGCGGACGATCCGCTTCGTGCTCAAGCGCCTGGCGGCGATGCGCAGCTACATGCGCGAGCGCAATCTGGGCGGCGAGCCGAAGGAAGGGCTGGCGGCCTCCGTGGGCATGACGGGCGAGCAGATCGAGGAGATGTTCCGCCTCCTGGCAGTCGCCAAGTACGAGGATCGCTTCGTCATTCCGCCGGCGCACATGGAGACGGCGCGCGCGGTGCTGGAGATGCAAGGCGGATGCGGGCTCGACTTTCCCGGGGGGCCGGGAGGCTGCGGGGTCTCGGCCGGCGCGAGGACGGAGTCGTGAGCACCCGCGCCGCGGAAGAGGTGCGCGCTCTGGGCTTCCGTCTCGCCTCGGCCCTGCTGCAGTATCCCGACGCCGAGCTCGCGGCGGCGAGCGGAGAGATCGAGGCGGCCGCGCGCGAGTTGCCCGATCCCTCGCGCACCGCTGTGGGGCGCTTTCTGGCGCACGCGGCGCGGACGCCGATGACGGCTCTGCAGCAGGAGTACGTCCGGTCCTTCGACTTCCAGAAGCGCGCGAGCCTCTATCTGACGTTCCACCTGCACGGCGACCAGCGCAAGCGCGGCCCGGCGCTCTTGCGGCTCAAGCGCCTCTACGCCGCGGCCGGCTTTCCTCATGCCGGCGGCGAGCTCCCGGACTTTCTTCCCGGGATACTCGAGTTCGCCGCCGTGGCCGCGCCCGAGCACGGCGCGCTGGTGCTCGACGAGCTGCGCCCCGCATTCGAGCTCGTGCGGCGGGCCGCGCGCGATCTTGCGAGTCCGTACGCCGACGTGCTCGATGCCGTCGCCGGACTCATGCCGCCGGCGACGCGCGAACAGATCGAGGCGGCGCGGCGCATCGCGGCCGAGGGGCCGCCGATGGAAGAGGTGGGAGTCGAGCCCTTCGCCCCCTTGGGCGTCATGCCGCCGCTCGAGACGGGAGCCGATCGATGAGTGCCGTGTCAGGCGTTCTCTGGATCGTGGTGCCCTACGTGGCCATGACCGTCTTCGTGGTCGGGCACGTGTGGCGTTACCGCGTGGACCAGCAGTCGTGGGGCAGCCGCTCGACGCAGATCTTCGAGCGGCGTCTCTTACGCTGGGGGACGCTGCTCTTCCATCTCGGCGCGTTCGCCGCCATCGGCGGCCACGTCTTGGGCCTTCTCGTGCCCGTGCGGGTAACGGAGGCGATGGGCATCTCGGAAGCCGCGTATCACGTGATCTCGGTGACCGCGGGGACGCTGGCCGGCGCCGCCGTGGTGGCGGGCTTGGCGATCCTGCTCTACCGGCGTACCAGGGTACCGCGCGTGCGCGTCACGACCACTCGCATCGACGTGGCGACGTACGCGCTGCTGACGCTCGTCATCGGGCTGGGCATGCTGGAGACGGTCGGCGTCAACCTGCTGGGAGGCGGCTACGACTATCGCTCGACGGTCGCCATCTGGTTCCGCGGCCTCTTCCTCCTCCACCCTCGACCCGAGCTGATGGCGTCGGTGCCGTTGGTCTACCAGGTCCACGCCTTGGCCGCTTGGCTGCTCTTCGCGTTTTGGCCGTTCAGCCGCTTGGTGCATGCCTGGAGCCTGCCCGCCGGCTATCTGGTGCGCCCGACGATCCTGTACCGCCGCCGCCTACCGCATCCGCGCCGCGGCTGACCTCCCCCGTCCCGCAGTTTGCTGAATCAGCAAAAATTTGTGAGTCGGTCTCTTGCCGCGCCGGCGCGGATTTGGTATGGTGGCACCGACCGGGACGGCGATGCGAAGGGAGCGGCAAGCGTGTTCGATTGGTACTCACCGGCGGCCAAGCGCCGGGCGGCGGAGCTGGAGCAACGTTACGGGCGCATGGCCCCGGGCGAGGTGGCCGCGTGCGTGGAGCGCGAGCTCGAGGCGCAGGCCGCCTGGGTGGACCGCGGGAGCATCAACTTGAACGCGGCCTCGAACCTGATGAACCCGCGCGCCGAGCGCGTCCTCTCGTCCACCGCGGCCGGGCGCCCGAGCCTGGGACACGCGGGGGAGAAATACGAGACCGGCCTCGCCCATGCCGAAGTGGTCGAGCACCTCGCGCAGTCGCTGGCCGCACGGCTCTTCGGCGCGCGATATGTGGAGTTTCGCGCCCTCAGCGGCGCGATGGCCAATCTCTTCGCATACATGGCGCTGGCCAAGCCGGGCGACGCGATCATCTCGCTCTCGCCGGGGGCGGGCGGCCATGCCACGCACCAGACCATCGGCACCGCGGGTCTCTACGGCCTGCGCGTCCACGCCGCGCCGTGGGATCCCGTCCGCTTCGACGTCGACGTCGAGGCGCTCTCGCGCTTGGCCGCGCGGGTCGCGCCGCGCATCATCCTCGTGGGTGGGAGCCTCGTGCTGCGTCCATACGATCTCGATGCCGTTGCCGCCGTGGCGCGCGGCTGCGGCGCGGCGCTCATGTTCGACGCCGCCCACGTGGGCGGCCTGATCGCCGGAGGGGTCTATCCAGCGCCGCTCGAGCACGGGGCCGACCTTATGACGATGTCGACCTACAAGACCTACGGCGGCCCTCCGGGCGGCTTGGTCCTAACCAACGACATGGCGATCGCCCAGCGCCTGGACGCCGTGGCCTTTCCCGGCATGACGGCTAACTTCGACGTTGCGCGCGTTGGAGCGCTGGCGGTCGCCACGGCGGATTTGTTGGAACACGGGGCGGCGTATGCGCGCGCGACCGTCGCCAACGCGCAGGCGCTCGCGGCGGCGCTGGAGCGCGAGGGCTTCACCGTGCTGGGCCCCAGACCCGAGCGCACGCAGACGCACCACGTCGCCGTCGATGCGCGCGCGCTGGGGGGCGGCGACGCGGCATCGCTGGCGCTCGAGCCGGCCAACGTGCTGGCCACCGGCATCGGCATGCCGCTCGACGAGCCGTGGCCGGGAGATCAGCCCGCCATGCGTCTGGGCACGCAAGAGGTCACGCGCGTCGGCATGGGGCCCGCGGAGATGGAGCGCATCGCCGGCTGGATGGCGCGGGCGCTGCTTCGCCGGGAGGATCCCGTGCCGATCGGCGACGAGGTGCGCGCGTTCCGCGCGGGCTTCCAGGAGGTGCGATACGTGCTCGACGGGGACGCGGTGGCCGCCGGCTGAGGGGCGGCCGCCCAGGTCAGTAGCTCGGGGGCGTGGAGACGGCCATGAACCGGACACGCCTGCGCGTCCGGTTCTCCCAGCGGTGGGGCAGCGTGGCCGGATAGTAGATCGTGTCGCCCTCGGCCAGCTCGTAGCGCGCGTCGTCGCCGACGAAGAAGACCAGCTCGCCGCGGAGCACCGTGACGAACTCCTCGCCCTCGTGCGTGATCGCCTTCCCGCTGTCGGCTCGCGGCGGCACGTCGATCAGCGTCGGCTCCATCTTCACGTTGCGGGCGTCGACGAGGAACTCTTGCGTCACCTCGCCGGCCCGCGAGACGTTGCGCACGGCTTGGCGCCGCTCGCCGGCGCGCGTGACCATGACGCGGTCGCGAGATTCGTCCAAAAAGAAGGTCACCACCGGCGTCTGGAGCGCGGTGGCCACGCGCATGAGGTCGACGGCGGTGACGCGGGCGAGCTTGCCCGTCTCCAGGCGGCTGAGAAAGCTCACCGAGAGCCCCGTCTGCCGCGCCAGATCCTCGAGCGTGAACCCCAGCTCCAGACGCCGCTGGCGGGCGATGACGCCCCCGCGGCGCAGCGCATGGAGCGCCGCGTCGCGCCAGGGAGCCTTCTCGTGCGATGGGCGTTTGCGTACCGGCACCACTCCCCCCTGTCAGATGAGCGAGATCGTCTCCTTGCTCGTGGGGAGGTGCTCCACGGCTTGGAGCAGATGCTCGGCCATGGCGTCGTAGAGCGGTCCCTCGACCTCCTCGATCCGTCCGTGATCGGCGTAGTCGACGATGGTCGGGTCGATCGGCAGGCGCGCGAGCACGGGCGCCCCGGCCAACTCCGCCACCTGGTCGGCGTAGGAGGGGCCGAAGATCTCGTAGCGCCGGTGGGTGTCGGGCGCCTCGAAGTACGACATGTTCTCGATCACGCCGAGGATCGGCTTCTTGAGCTGGTGGATGAGGTTGGCGGCTTTGCGCACGATCATCGTCGCCAGCCGCTGCGGCATCGTCACCAGCACGACGCCGTCGACGCGCAGGGACTGCAGCACGGTGAGCGGCGCGTCGCTGGTGCCGGGCGGAAGGTCGACCAGCAAGTAGTCCAGATCGTTCCAGAGCGCCTGCTCGTAGAACTGGCGGATGACGCCCGCCACGATGGGGCCGCGCCAGACCATCGCCGTGTCCTCCTTCGCGGTGAGCAGGTTGGAGCTCACGACCTGGATGGCGGTGGTGGTCATCGCCGGCACCATCAAGGCCTGCGGCGCCTGCCCCGGAGCCGGCGGCGGCGCGTTCGGATCCTCTTCGAGTCCCAGCGGGGTGGTCAAACCGAAGAAGCGCGGGATCGACGGCCCGGTGATGTCGGCATCCAGGATGCCGACGCGGTAGTTCTTGCGGCGCAGGGCCACGGCCAGCAACGAGGTGGTGAGCGATTTGCCGACGCCGCCCTTGCCCGACATGATGGGGACGAGGTGCTTGATCTGCGCCCGGCGGCTGAACTCCCCCGGCGCGCGGCGCAACGGGGTCGTGTCCTCGTGGGTGATCTGCGGGACGCGGCCCGTCAAGCGGGCCTGCGAGAGCGCCGTCAGCACCGGCTCGATGCGCAGGCCGTGGGCGCTCACGCCCTGCTCGATCGTCTCGTACTTGTTGACCCCGCAGCCCGCGCAGTGGAGCCCGAAGCGGCTCAGCACGTCGGCGGCGATCGGCATCGCCTCGACCAAGGCGTTGATCTTGGTCTGTGGGGTGATCTCGAAGGTGGAAGACATAATGGTGAGCCTTCGCCGTCGGGGGGTGGCGGGTCCCCGTTCGGCGTAGCCTGACACGTATGCCCTCGTGGATCCTTCCCAACGGCCTCCGCGTGGTTCACCACCCGCTCCCGGGGCGCCGCACCACGTGCGTCGGGGTGACGCTGCGCGTCGGCTCGCGCGACGAGCGCCCCGGTGAAGAGGGTGCCGCCCACATCGTGGAGCATCTCGCCTTCCGCGATACCGCGCGCTTTTCGGCGACCCAGATCACGGACTTGCGCGAGCGGATGGGCGGCGGTTTCGAGGCGGTGACGGAGAAGGAGTTCACCGCCTACACGGCCACCGTGCCGGCAGGCGCCGCGTGGCGCGCGCTGGATCTGCTGGCCTCGCAGGTGCGCGAACCGCTCTTTCGCGCGGAGGACGTCGCGCGCGAGCGGCGGATCGTCCTTCAGGAGCTGGCCGAGGCGGAGGAGGACTTCGAGGACCGTTGCTGCGTCCTGGCCGAGGAGCTGCTCTTCGGAGGAGCGTTGGGGCGCGAGATCGCGGGGAGCCGGCGCAGCGTCCGGGCGCTCGATGGCGCGTTGATCCGGCGCTTCCACCGGCGCGCGTATTCCCCGAAGCGGGCCGTCGTCGTGGCCGTGGGGGCCCTCGACCGGCGCCGCTTCGCCCGCGAGGTCGAGCGGCTCTTCGGCGATTGGCACGGAACGGGCCCCGCGCGGACGGTCCCGCCCGCGTTGCCGGAGTACCCGGTGGCCAAGGTGCTGCGGCGCTCCTCGCCGTCGGCGCAGGTGGTGCTGGCGTTCCCCGGCGTGAGCGGAGCCGCCGGCGACCGTGAGCTGCAAGCGCAGGCGCTGCTCAGCGCCATGCTCGGCGCCACCGACGGGAGCCGGCTCTTCCGCGCCATCCGCGATCATGCGGCGCTGGCCTACAACGTCGAGAGCTACACCAGCGTCTACAGCGACGCCGGAGCGTTCGCGATCGCCTTCGGCGTCGCGGGCGGGAGCGTGCGCCGCGCGCTCGAGATCTCGCTGCGCGAGGCCCGGGCGCTCGGCGAGGCGCCGACGGCCGAGGAGCACGAGCGCGCGATGGAGTCGCTCGAGGCGCGCATGCAGCTCGACGCCGAGTCCGCCTGGCTGATCGCCCGCGAGGAGGCGCGCGCGGCGCTGCTGGGGCGGCGCGTGGCCTCCGTCGAGGACCGTCTGGGCATGCTGCGCTCGATCACCCTGAACGACGTGCGCGCGTTGGCTCGCCGCATCTTCGGCTCGCCTCGGGCGACGCTCGCGATGGTGGGCGACCCGCGATTCCCGGCGCCGCAACGCTGGCTGCGCGAGCGGCTCGCTCGCCAGGCGTGGGGGGAGTGACGGTGCGCATCGTCTCGCTGCTGCCGTCGGCCACGGAGATCCTCTTCGCTCTCGGCGTCGGCGAGCACGTGGTGGGCGTCACCCACGAGTGCGACGTCCCCGAGGCCGCGAGGGCGCTCCCCAAGGTGACGGGCAACGCGTTGGAGCAGGGTCGTCCGTCGGGCGAGATCGACCGCCACGTGCGCGCCGCGGTTCACGGCGGCTCCTCGATCTACCGGCTCGACCGCGACGCATTGGAGCGCCTGCGACCCGATCTCGTCGTGACGCAGGAGCTGTGCGGGGTCTGCGCCGTCTCGTATGCCGAGGTGAGCACGGCGGTCAAGCGGATGACGCACGACGCGCGCGTGGTCTCGCTCGATCCGCACACGCTCGACGAGGTGCTGGACACGTTCTCGACGCTGGGAGAGCTCGTCGGCGCGCCCGAACGTGCGCTGGCGCTCTGCGAGAGGTTTCGCGGCGAGCTCGACGAGCTGCGCCGTCGCGGCGCGACGCTGCGCCGGCTGCGGTTGCTCTTTCTGGAGTGGCTCGATCCGCCGATGAACGCGGGACACTGGAACCCGGAGCTGCTGGAGGCGGCCGGCGTCGAGACGTTGCTCTCCGCGCCTGGGCGCGATGCCCATCGCGTCACCTGGGAGGCGATCGTCGAAGCCGATCCCGATGCCATCCTCGCGGCACCGTGCGGCATGGACGTGGCGGCGGTCGAGGACGAGTTGACGCGCTTGGCTGCCGTTCCGGAGTGGCAGGCGCTGCGGGCGGTGGCCAACGGAGCCGTCTGCGTGCTCGACGGCAGCCGCTACTTCGCGCGCCCCGGGCCGAGTCTGGTCGAGGGCGCGCGCCTCCTGCAGGATTGGGTCGAGGCCTACTTCGTGCCGTCGAGCGGCCAGAAGCCGTAGATCGCGCGCCCGGGCTCCAAGTCCCAGAAGCGCGTCGCGTTGTCGCCCACGCCGTAGACGATCGCGAACGCGACGTCGTGCTCCAGAATCGCGCGCACCAGGCGCGCGAGGTCGCGCTGCGACATCCACGTAGCGGCGTACCGCTTGAACTTCTGCTCATCGGTCAGAGCGAGCCATCCCGAGGAGTTGCGGACGCTGGGGTGCTTGGGATCGTCTTCCTTGGTGATCGATCCGATCCGCATGCAGGCGACTTGCACGCCGTGCGTCTCGCTGTAGTAGCGGCCCAGGTTCTCGCCGAAGGCTTTCCAGACGCCGTAGAGGCTATCCGGGCGAATCGGCGCGCCGGTGCCGACGACGATGCCCGCCGCCGGCTCGTAGATGCCGGGCTTGGCCTCGACCTCGAAGCGCCCGACCGCATGGTTGGAGCTCGCGAAGATCACGCGCTTGCAGCCCGCGCGCCGCGCCGCCTCGAAGGCGTTGTACGTGCCGCCGATGTTGATCGAGAAGACGTCCTCCCAGGACGCCGAGACGTCGACGACGCCCGCGAGGTGGACGACCGTCTCGCAGCCGGTGAACGCGCGCTCCAAAGCCGCGAGATCGCGCACGTCGGCGACGACGTCCGCGTCGGAAAGATCGACGCGCACGATCTCATGGCCGTGCGCGCGCAGATCTTGACAGAGTGGGACGCCGATCGTCCCGTTCGAGCCGGTTACCGCAATTCGTGCCATGGCACGAACGGTACGCGCCCGCTGAGACAGAATCCCCCGGAAGCTGGGATGACGTAGATCCCAGCTTCCGGCTAGGCGGAGTTGCGGGCCGTCGACTGCGCGAAGCGCTCGCGCGCCTCGTCGATCGAGGAGTGGATGCTGAAGACCTTGTCGAGCGCCGTCAGGTGGAGGATCTTGAGGATCTGCGGGTTGGTCGCCACGAGGCGCACCGTGCCCCCGACCTCGCGCACCGAACGAAGCGCCGCGATCAGCGCGCCCAATCCCGTGGAGTCGAGGAGCTCGACTTGCAGCAGGTCGACGATGTGCAAGAACCGCCCACCGTCAACGTGATTGCGGAACGTCTTCTTGAGCCGGGCGGCGGTGAGGCCGTCCACGACGCGTGGGAGCGCCGTAACGGTGATGCTCTCGGCGGCGGTATCCATCTCGGAGTCTCTCCTAGCGGCCCGTATCGTCCAACACCCGGATTGCCAGGACGTTGACGGCCGGTTACCGATGGGATTATCCTAAAGTACACTATCTAAACTGTCAATGGTCTCTATCTTAAGATCACTAAAGGTTGCGTGAAGCAATTTTCGTTAGTTGACTTTTCCCGACCACCCGACTAAAGTCGGAATTGGCCGTTCGCCGGATGCCGGTAGACGGCCGCAAGGTCGGCAAGGATGGGGACCCCGGGCGCGGGGCCGCCGGGGGATTGAAGACATGGCTCGAGGCTACGGTCAGGAGTGCCCGATCGCGCGGACGCTCGAGATGCTCGGTGAGAAGTGGACCCTCTTGGTGGTCCGGGAGCTCTTCCAAGGTACCAACCGCTTCAAGGACCTCGTCGAGCGCCTCCACGGCATACCTCGCAACCTGTTGGCACAGCGCCTCGCCCAGCTCGAGACCGAGGGCCTGGTCGTCCGGCGCTCCTTCCGCGAAGTCCCACCGCGCGTCGAGTACCATCTGACGGAGAAGGGCTGGAGCCTCCAGCCCGTGTTGCGCTCGCTGGCCGATTGGGGTAAGCGCTGGAACGTCTGCGGCGTCGACGGGGCTCATCACGAGCACGATCCGCTCGCGGAGCGCCTGCTCAGTCTTCCCTTCGAATACGATCTCGCCGCGGCGCAGGGAGCCCGCGAGGCCGTCGAGATCCGCGCCGGCAGCCGAGCCTGGTTCGTGACGTTCGAAAACGGCGGCTGTCTGGTGGGCCGCAGCGTCGACGAGCCTCCCTCCGCGATCCTCGCCGGCACGGAGTCCGCATGGCTCGACGTGCTGGGCGGGCGCTCGGAGCTCGCCGAGGCGGAGCGCACCGGAAAGATCGCGATCGACGGCGACCGAAGAACCGTCGACCGCTTCCATCGCGCCTGCCTCCGTCCGCTGGCGCTGCTCACCGCGTAAGGAGACCCCCGTGCTCGATCTGACCCGCGGCGCCGATCTCTGGCGGCGCGCTAGCTCCGTGCTGGCCGGAGGCGTCGATTCGCCGGTTCGCGCGGGGAAGCCGGTCGGGGGCCCCGTGATGGTGCGGGAGGCCTCCGGAGCCTACGTGATCGATGCGGACGGGCGGCGCCTGGTGGACTACCTCATGGCCTACGGGCCGCTGCTGTTGGGGCACGCCCACCCGGCGCTGACGCGCGATCTGGATCGCGCGGCCGCGCGCGGCACCCTCTACGGCTGCACCCACGAAGAAGAGGTGCGGCTGGCGGAGCGGCTACGCGGTCACATGCCCTCCCTCGAGCGCATCCGCTTCACCAACAGCGGGACCGAGTCCGTGATGAGCGCCATCCGGGTCGCGCGCGCCTTCACCGGGCGCGACGCGGTGCTGCGCTTCGCGGGCAACTACCATGGCCACTTCGATCAAGCGCTGCTCGACGCCGGCGCTTCGGCCAACGCGGCGGGGGCGGGCCCCTCGGGGATTCCCGCCGGCGTGGCGCGCGACACGATCGTCTGCCGGTACAACGACCTCGATCACGTCGACGAGGCCTTGCGCGCGCACGGCGCCCGGCTCGCGGCGATCATGGTGGAGCCGGTGGTCGGCAACATGGGTCTGGTGCATCCGCTTCCCGGCTTCCTCGAGGGGCTGCGGCGGCGCACCGAGCGGGTCGGCGCGCTCCTGATCTTCGACGAGGTGATCACCGGCTTCCGTTTGGGGCTCGGCGGCGCGCAGGCGCGCTGCGGCGTCATGCCCGACCTCACCACGCTGGGCAAGGTGTTGGGCGGGGGCTACCCGCTCGCGGCCTTCGGCGGCCGCGCCGAGGTCATGGCGGTGCTGGCTCCCGAGGGGAGCGTCTTCCAAGGCGGCACGCTCTCCGGGAACCCGTTTTGCGTCGAGATCGCGCACCGGCTCCTCGACGTGCTCGAGGGCGACTCCGGTCTCTTGCCGCGGATGCGGGCCCTTGGAGAGCGCCTCGCCGAGGGCTTGCGGAGCGCGCTCCGAGCGTGCGATCTGCGCTACCCCGTGGTCCACGACGAGTCGATCGTCGACTTCATGTTCCGTTGCTCCGACCGCCCGCATCGCAACTACGACGAGGCCAAGCAGGGCGACGCCGCCGCGTACGCGGCGTTCTACCAGGAGATGTTGGCGGAAGGCGTGCTGCTGGCGCCCTCGCAGAACGAGGTCATGTTCCTCTCGGCTGCGCACGCGGAGGAGGACGTCGACCGCACGGTGCTGGCGGCGCGCTCCGCGCTCGCGCGGATGCGCGAGCGCGGCGTCGTCTGAGGCGTCAGGAGTTCGAGGCTTCGTCCAGCTCGTCCGCGGGGGTCGACGCGGCGCGCATCGGGCGGCGACTCTCTTCGTGCAGCTCGATGTCGCGGGCGGCTTCGCGCAGCTCGATGAACTCGTCGGCCGCGTCGAGCAGATCGTCGGACGCGCGGCCGGGGAAGGGGCGCGGATGCTCCGCCGTGTGGTTGTACGCCCAGTTGGCCTGAGAGCCGGCGACGACCACGCGCACGCCCTTGAGGGCGAGGGCGTGCACCAGCGGCACGTATTCCGCATCGCCCATCACCAGCACGACGCGCTCGCAGTGGTCGGCCATCCAGAGCGCGTCGACGGCCAGGTCGATGGCGATCTCGGACTTGACCGTGCCGTCGACGTGAACCCGCATTCCGCGCCGGACCACCTGATAGCCGTTGCGGTTGAGCATGCGGATGAAGCCTTGCTGGTCTCGGCGGCGCCGTTCGGCCTCCGTGGGATCGGGGTGCTCGACGGTGAGGCCGCGGGCTCGGCGCGCCGCGGCGTAGAGTGCGTACGACTCCTCGCTCCACTCACCGACGTAATAGCGGGCACGCGCCAGTGTGGAGCCGGCGCAGAGCAGCGAGAGCAGGCGGCGGAAGTCGACGCGGATCCCCAGACCCTCGTACGTGACGCGGGCGAAGTTCCAGCCATCGATGAAGATCGCCGTGCGTCCGGCGTTTCCAAGACCCATCATAATAGTATCCTCGCTTCTCCCCGCCGCAGGGCAGGGCCTCGTATCCAGCGAACCGCGTGGCCGTGCTTCGATCACACTTCGCTGCCGCTCTCGTGCTTCCGGCGATGCTGGCGTTCGCTACCCCTGCCGTTGCACAGCAGAACCTGGAAGTTCCCCCCGTAGCGACTCCTGCGCCATCGCCGACGGCGTCAGGTGCGCCTACCGCTCCTCCACGGGGATATCCCGGCGGGGATGCCTCACCGGGCGTGCCCGACGACAACCGCACCAGCAATCTTCCGACGCGCGTGTGGGAGGGCTACGTCGTCCACGCGTCCGCCGAGAGCGTGCGCGTGCACAGCCCGACGCAGAAGCGCGATTTGACCTTCCTGGTCTTCTCCGCGCCGCACCACCTCACGGACCCCAACGGGATCGAGACCTACGCGATGGCTGAGCTGCCGCCGGGAACGCACGTTAAGGTGATCTATACCCAGATGCTGGGAATCCGGCACGCGTACGTCATCTACATCTACCGCGCGGACGGCACGATCAAGGAGATGCATGGCTGACGGGGCATCGCGCGCCTTCGTCTACCTCTTGCGCTGCCGGGACGGTTCGCTTTACGCGGGATGGACGACGGATCTCGCCCAGCGGTTGCGCGCGCATGCCGAGGGACGCGGGGCGCGTTACACGCGCTCGCGCCTTCCGGTGGCGCTGGCAGCCTCGTGGGAGGTCCCGGGGCGGCAGGAGGCGTTGCGCCTCGAAGCGCGCATCAAGCGCATGAAGCGGCGCGAGAAGCTCGCGCTCTGCCCGTCGGGCGACTGAAAGGAACGAGCACGTTGGCAACCTATCAGCCCCCGGCGCCCGAGGAGGCCGCGACGCTTGCGGCGGAGGCGGAGCATCTCCAGGCGCGGATCACGACGCCGCACGGCGACATCGTCTTCGCGTTCTATCCGCAGGACGCGCCCATGCACGTCGCGGCTTTCGTCCAGCTGGCGCGGGCCGGATTCTACAACGGCCTGACGTTCCACCGCGTGGAGCCGGGCTTCGTGATCCAGGGCGGCTGCCCGGAGGGCACGGGCATGGGCGGCCCGGGGTATCGTCTGAAAGCGGAGTTCAACACGCGCCCGCACATGCAAGGAACGGTGGCCATGGCGCGTTCCTCCAACCCCGACAGCGCCGGATCGCAGTTCTACGTCTGCCTCGAGGATGCGCGCTTCCTCGATCGTCAGTACACGGTCTTCGGCCAAGTCGTCGAAGGCCTTGGCGTGGTGCAAAAGGTCCGCGTCGGCGACCGCATGGAGCGCGTCACCATCGAACCGACGAACGGCTAGACAGCATCGCTCGTCTCCGTGAGAGACTGAAGGCCAAACGGCCGGGGTATGCCTCCCGCGGGGCGCTCCGACATCGGCCCGGGGGCACGATGCCGAGAGGCCCGATGCGGCGCGAACAGGAGGCCCACAGGATGTGGGCCGACGAGTGGCCCCAAGAGAGGCATACCCCGGAGGTTTGGCCTTCAGAGCACGACGCGGCGGAGGTCGGCCAGGAGAGCCGCGAGATAGACGTTGAAACGCGCCGCCGATGCTCCGTCGATGACGCGATGGTCGTAGGAGAGCGAGAGCGGCAGGATCGAGCGCGCAACGAACTCCGTGCCGTTCCAGACTGGGCGCGTCGAAGCGCGGCAAGCGCCCAGAATCGCCACCTCGGGAGCGTTGATGATGGGCGTGAAGTAGGTGCCGCCGATCCCGCCCAGGCTGGAGATGGTGAACGTGCCACCCTGCATCTCGCCCAGCGAGAGCTTGCCGTCGCGGGCCTTGGCGGCCAGTGCCGACGTCTCCGCAGCGATGGCCAGGATGCCCTTCTTGTCGGCGTCCTTGACGACCGGCACCACGAGACCCCCCGGCGTGTCCGCGGCGAAGCCGATGTGGTAGTACTTCTTGAGCACGAGGTTGTCGCCGTCGAGCGAGGCGTTGAAGTCGGGAAAGCGCTGGAGCGCCGCCACGACCGCCTTGATGAGGAACGCCAAGAGCGTGACCTTGACGCCGGTCTTGGCGTTCTCGGCGTTGAGCATCTGGCGGAAGGCCTCGAGCTCGGTGACGTCCGCGTCCTCGTGGTTGGTGACGTGGGGGATCATCACCCAGTTGCGATGGAGGTTCGGGCCGGAGATCTTCTTGATCCGCGAGAGCGGCTGCAGCTCGATCGGCCCGAATTGCGCGAAGTCGATCTTGGGCCACGGCGCGACTCCGAGACCCGCGCCCCCTGACGGCATGCCGGTCGCCAGCGCGCGCTTCACGAAGTCCTGGACGTCGTCGCGCGTGATGCGGCCATTCGGCCCCGAGCCCTCGACGGAACGGAGGTCGACGCCGAGCTCGCGGGCGAAGCGCCGAATCGATGGGCTGGCGTGCACGACGCCGCCTTCGCCGGCGGAAGAGGGTATGGGTGCCGCTGCGGGCGCGGCAGCAGGCGGTGCGGCGGGGGCCGCCGCCGGAGCGGGAGCAGCCGCCTGCGGCTCACGCGGCGCGGGCGCTCCCGCGGCGGATACAATCGCCAGCAGGGTGCCTTCGGAGACCTTGTCGCCGACCTTCACCAGCACGTCGCGCACGGTGCCGGCCGCCGTCGCGGGCACCTCCATCGTGGCCTTCTCGGACTCGAGCGTCGCGACGGTGTCCTCGAGCTCGACCGCATCCCCCGGACGCAGCGAGACGTCGATCACGGGAATGTCGTGGAAGTCCCCGACGTCCGGGACGCGCAACTCCAAGAGCCGCTCCGCGCCGCCCGGCGCAGCTGCGGGCGCGGCGGGAGCCGGCGCCGGCGCAACGGGGGCGTCGGTCGCCGTGAGGGTGAGGATCGCCGAACCCTGCGAGACCTTGTCGCCAACGCCGACGCGCAGCGCCTCGACCACGCCGGCGGTCGGAGCCGGGACCTCCATGGTCGCCTTCTCCGACTCGAGCATGACCAACGGATCGTCGCGCTCCACCCGGTCGCCGGGCTTGACCAGGACCTCGATCACCGGTATGCCCTTGAAGTCGCCGATGTCGGGGACCTGTACCTCGATCGACTCGCTCAACCTCTCTTCTCCTCGTGAACCTAGACGGTAGCCGGGTTCGGCTTTGCCGGATCGATGCCGTACTTCGCAATCGCCTGCGAGAGGGTCGAGAGCGGTACCGCCCCTTCGTCGGCGAGCATCCTGAGGGCGGCGAGTACGACGTAGTGGCGGTTCACCTCGAAGAACTCGCGGAGCTTGCGCCGGAAGTCGCTGCGGCCGAAGCCGTCGGTCCCGAGCGCGTAGTAGCGGCGGTCGATGAACGGACGAATCTGGTCGGCGAAGGTCTTGATGTAGTCGGTCGCCGCCACCACCGGACCCTTGTGGCGGTCCAGGCACGCGGCGACGTACGGTTGCCGCGCCTCATCCTCGGGGTGCAGCAGATTGTGGCGCTGGGCATCGAGGCCGTCGCGGCGCAGCTGGTTGAAGCTGGTCACGCTCCACACGTCCGCCGCTACGCCGAAGTCCGCGGCCAGGAGATCCGCCGCGGCGAGCACCTCGCGCAGGATCGCGCCCGAGCCGAGGAGCTGCACGCGCGGCGTCTTCTTGTCGCCCTTGCCTCCATCGCGCAGCAGGTACATCCCCTTGAGGATGCCCTCCTCGGCGCCCTTGGGCATCTCCGGGTGGTGGTAGTTCTCGTTGAGGACCGTGATGTAGTAGTAGACGTCTTCCTGCTCGGCGTACATGCGGCGCAGGCCGTCCTGGATGATCACCGCGACCTCGTAGCCGTAGGTGGGGTCGTAGGAGACGCAGTTGGGGATGAACGAGGCGAAGACCTGACTGTGGCCGTCCTCGTGCTGGAGACCCTCACCGTTGAGCGTGGTGCGCCCGGAGGTCCCGCCGATGAGGAATCCGCGGCTGCGCATGTCGCCCGCGGCCCACGAGAGATCGCCGATGCGCTGGAACCCGAACATCGAGTAGAAGATGTAGAACGGGATCATCGGCTGGTCGTTGGTGGAGTACGACGTCGCCGCGGCGATCCAGGACGACATGGCTCCCGCCTCGTTGATGCCTTCCTGCAAGATCTGGCCGTGCTGGTCCTCGCGGTAGTACATCAGCTGCTTGATGTCCGGCGGCGTGTAGAGCTGGCCGAACGGCGAGTAGATGCCAAGTTGCCGGAACATGCCTTCCATGCCGAACGTGCGCGATTCGTCGGCGACGATGGGCACCACGCGCTTGCCGATCTCCTTGTCTTTGAGGATCGTGTTGAGGATGCGCACGAAGGCCATCGTCGTGGAGATCTCGCGATCTCCCGAATCCTTCAACTGCGATTCGAAGGCGTCGAGCGCGGGAGTCTCTAGCGAGAACGACTTGCGGCGGCGTTTGGGCAGGCTGCCCCGCTCGCGCTGGCGCTCGCGCAGGTACTCCATCTCCGGGCTGTTCTCCGGAGGCCGGTAGAACGGCACGTCCTCGAGCCGCTCGTCGGAGACGGGGATGGAGAAGCGGTCGCGGAACGCGCGAACGGCCTGGACGTCCAAGTGCTTCTGCTGGTGGGCGATGTTCTGCGCCTCGCCGGCGGAGCCCATGCCGTAACCCTTGATCGTCTTGGCCAGGATGACGGTCGGCTGACCCGTGGTCTCCACCGCCGCCTTGTACGCGGCGTAGACCTTGCGCGGATCGTGGCCGCCGCGCTGGAGGCGCCAGATCTCCTCGTCGGTCCAGTCGGCCACCAAGGCGGCCGTCTCCGGATAGCGCCCGAAGAAGTTGTCGCGGACGTACTTTCCGTCGTGAGCCTTGAACGTCTGGTAGTCACCGTCGAGGCACTCATTCATCAACTGGACGAGGCGCCCCGTCTTGTCCTTGGCGAGCAAGGTATCCCAGCTCGTGCCCCAGACGACCTTGATGACGTTCCAGCCGGCGCCCCGGAAGCCGCCTTCCAGCTCCTGGATGATCTTGCCGTTGCCGCGCACGGGCCCGTCGAGGCGCTGCAAGTTGCAGTTGACCACGAAGATCAGGTTGTCGAGCTGCTCGCGTCCGGCCAGGGAGATCGCGCCCAGCGACTCCGGCTCGTCGGTCTCCCCGTCGCCCAGAAACGCCCACACCTTGCGTCCGCTGGTCTCGGCGATGCCGCGGTTGTGCAGGTACTTCATGAACCGCGCCTGGTAGATCGCCATGATCGGTCCCAAGCCCATGGAGACCGTGGCGAACTGCCAGAAGTCCGGCATCAGCCACGGATGCGGATACGAGGCCAGGCCGTGGCCGCCGACCTCCTGCCGAAAGTTCTCGAGCTGTTCCTCGGAGATGCGCCCCTCCAGGTACGCGCGAGCGTAGATGCCCGGGGAGGAGTGCCCCTGGATGAACACCAGGTCACCGCCGTGATGTTCGGATGGCGCGTGAAAGAAGTGGTTGAAGCCGACGTCGTAGAGCGTTGCCGCCGAGGCGTAGCTGGCCACATGGCCGCCTAGCTCCGACGACTCCTTGTTGGCTCGCGCCACCATCGCCATGGCGTTCCAGCGCGCATAGTGGCGCAGGCGCGTCTCCAGCGCGTCGTTGCCGGGAAACGGCGGCTGCTGCTCCGGCGGAATCGTGTTGATGTAGGGCGTGCCCACGCCCAGGGAGACGTGCGCGCCTCCTTGGTGTGCCCGCTCGACCAGACTCGTCAGCAGATGGCGAGCCCGGCCGGGGCCCTCACGCGAGAGGACGCCGTCGAGCGCCTCGAGCCACTCTTGCGTCTCTTGAGGATCAGGATCGTTCACATGGGTCATGGCACCGGCTGATTCACCCAAGCGGGCGCCATCCCCCCTCTGGCGAGGGGCTTTCCGCAGGGTGCTACGCTTTGGAAAACTCCCGCTTTCTGGCTTTGAGACGGTCGGCTTCGTTCAGCAGACGCTTGCGCAGGCGGATCGCTTTGGGGGTGACCTCCACCAGCTCGTCATCCTCGATGAACTCGAGGGCGCGCTCGAGCGAGAGCTCCTCGGGCGGGGCGAGTTTGACGTTCTCGTCGGAGCCGGCGGCGCGCATGTTGGTGAGCTTCTTCGCGCGCACCACGTTGACGGCCACGTCGTACTCGTTGCCGGCGCGGCCGGCGATCATCCCCTCGTAGACCTCGACGCCGGGGCCGATGAAGAAGCGCCCGCGCGACTCGAGCCCCATGAGAGCGTAGCCGGTGGTGGTGCCCGTCTCGCTGGCCACCAGCACGCCGTTGAGGCGTCCGGGGATCTCCCCGGCCAGAGGCTGGTGGTCGTAGTAGGTGTGCGACATCACCGCCGTGCCGCGGGAGAGCGTGAGCAGCTCACCCCGCAAGCCGAAGATGGCGCGCGTGGGCATCGTGTACTCCAGGCGCCGCGTCTCGCCGACCGTGATCATGTTCGACATCACCGCGCGGCGCTTCCCCAGCGCCTCGATGACGGGACCGGAGTACTCCTCGGCGACGTCGATCACCACGTACTCCACCGGCTCGTACTTGACGCCGCCGCGTTCCGCGATGATGACCTGGGGCTTGGAGACGGCCAGCTCATAACCCTCGCGCCGCATCGTCTCGATCAGGATGGAGAGGTGGAGCTCGCCGCGCCCGCAGACCTCGAGGGTGTCGGCGCTGGCGGTTTCCTTGACCCGCAAGGCGACGTTGGACTCCAGCTCGCGCGCCAGCCGATCGCGCAGATGGCGCGAGGTGAGGTACTTGCCGTCCTTGCCGGCGAACGGCGAGGTGTTGACGGAGAAGAACATCGCGACCGTGGGCTCGTCCACGGGAACGGCGCTGATGCCCTCCGGCGTCTCGATGTCGGCCAGCGTGTCGCCGATGTTGATGCCCTCGATGCCCGAGACGCAGACGATATCGCCGGCGCTCGCCTCGGTGATCTCGATGCGCTCGAGACCGGCGAAGGAGAGCAGTTTGGTGAGGCGGTGCCCCGTCTCGACGCGGCCGCCGCGGTCGACCTTGGCGACGGGCGCGTTGACCGTCGCCGCGCCGCGGAAGACGCGTCCGATGCCGATGCGCCCCACGTAGGCGTTGTGGTCGATCGAGCTGACGAGCATCTGGAAGGGGCCATCTTCGGCGGGGGCCTCGGGGATGTGCCGCACGATCGTCTCGAACAAGGGCTCCAGGTTCGTGCCCGGCACCTCAAGGTCGAGTGTGGCGGTGCCCTGTTTGGCGTTGGTGAAGACGACCGGGAAGTCGGCCTGCTCGTCGCTGGCGCCCAGCTCGATGAAGAGATCGAAGACCTCGTCGACCACTTCCTTGGGACGCGCGTCCTTGCGGTCGATCTTGTTGATCACCACGATGGCGTGCAGGTCCAGCTCCAGGGCCTTGCGCAGGACGAAGCGCGTCTGCGGCATCACGCCTTCGGCGGCGTCGACCAGCAGGAGCACGCCCTGCACCATCTGGAGCACGCGCTCGACCTCTCCGCCGAAGTCGGCGTGGCCGGGCGTGTCGACGATGTTGAACTTCAGCTCGCCGTGGCGAACCGCCGTGTTCTTGGCCAAGATGGTGATGCCCCGCTCGCGCTCGAGCGGGTTGGAGTCCATCACCCGGGTCTCGACATGCTGACCCTCGCGGAAGATGCCGCTCTGCTTGAGCATGGCGTCGACGAGCGTGGTCTTGCCGTGATCCACGTGGGCGATGATGGCAACGTTTCGGATATCGGGACGGGTCTTCACGTCGGCCATTATAGCACGGGGTCCCTAATCGCCCATGACGAAGGCGCCGTATCGATGAACGGCACGCTCTACGACGCGCTCACCTGGATGATCGAGCGGAGCATGCTCGGACCGTTGCGGCGCGAGCTGCTCGCCTCGCTGACCGGAGCCGTGGTCGAAGTCGGTGCCGGCACGGGCCTGAACTTCCGCTACTACGCTCCCGAGGCCCGCGTGCTCGCCATGGAGCCCGATCCCTCCATGGCGCGGCGCGCCAGCAAGCGGGCGGCCGCCGCGCAAGCGGCGATCGAGCTGCGCGTGGGGGACGATGCGATGCTGGAGACGTTGCCGCCCCAGAGCGTCGATGCGGTCGTCTTCGTCTTAGTGCTCTGCACGATAGACGATCCGCTGCGCGCGCTCCGGCGAGCCGCGCGCGTGCTGAAGCCCAGGGGGCGCCTGGTCGTCATGGAGCACGTCCGATCGCCCGGGCGCTTGGGCCGCTGGCAGGACCGCCTGGCCCCCGTGTGGCGGCGCCTGGCTGACGGGTGCTCGCTCAACCGCGACACCGCCGCGTTGCTGGCGCAGGCGGGGTTCGAGACGGCGGGCGTGCGGGAGCGGCGCATCTCGCGGATCGCCCCGATTCAGCACCTCATCGTCGGCGCGGCCTACTCGCGCCAGTAGGAGACCGCTGCGGTCGCAAGCGAGAGCACGATCACGGCGGCGAAGACGGCGCGCGCCGGCGCCAGCGGCGATGCGCCGGCCGTGCCTGCCAGCCGCGTGGCGGTGAAGAAGTAGATGGCCCCCGCTATGGCGATGCCGAGCACCATCCCCACCGTGCGCGCGGTGCTGAGGATGCCTCCGGCGACGCCTAGCTGGTCGCGCGGGGCTCGTCCCATGATGGTGTTGTTGTTGGGCTGGTTGAAGAGCGAGACGCCGGCGCCGATCACGATCAGACGGAGCGTCACGTCGCCGAGGGTCGGGTGATCCGAGATCGCGAGCAGCGCCCCCGCCCCCGCCCCGATCAGCAGCATCCCGAAGCTAGCGAGGTAGCGGGCCTTGACCCGGTCGGAGAGCGCGCCGGCGATGGGAGCCCCGAAGGTCACGACCAGCGCAAGCGGCACCAGCGTGGCTCCGGCGTCGAGGGCGCTCATGCCCAGACCGCGCTGCAGCGCCAGCGGCACGGCGAAGAAGATCGCGTACTGGCAGATGTAGTTGCCCACGGCCGCCGCGACGGACATCGCCAACACCTGATCGCGGAAGAGCGCGAGGTCGAGCATCGGCTCGACGGTGCGTTGCTCCACCAGGAGGAAGAGCGCGCCAAGCGCGGGCGTCGCCGCCAGGAGCGCGACGACCCATGGCGAGCCCCAGCCCCAGACGTGCGCGCGCGAGAGCGCTAGGCAGACGGTGAAGAGCGTGGCGAAGGCCAGCCCCGCGCCGGCGAGGTCGAAGCGCTCCTCGACGGTGCGGTCGTCGTGGATCACCATGGCCGCCCAGATGCTGCCGACGATGGCGATGGGCACGTTGATCAAGAAGATCCACCGCCAGTCCGCGTACGTCACGATCGCGCCGCCCAGGATCGGCCCGAGCGCGAGGCCGGCGGCGACGGAGGCGCCGTTGAGGCCGAGCGCGCGTCCGCGCTCCCGGGCGGCAAAGGTGGCCGTGATGATGGCGGGGCCGCTGGCCTGCACCATCGCCATGCCGACGCCTTGGAGCACGCGGAAGGCGACGAGCCACCAGAGGCCCGGAGCGAAGGCGCAGAGCAGCGATCCCACGCCGAAGACTCCGAAGCCCGCCAAGAAGACGCGTCGCCGCCCGACCAGGTCGCCCAGGCGGCCGAACGAGATCAAGAGCGTCGCCAGCGCCAGCAGATAGGAGAGCAGGACCCACTCGACGTCGTCGACGGAGTGATGAAAGGCGTGGCCGAGCGCCGGGAGCGCGACGTTGGCGATGGTGGCGTCCAGCGGCCCCATGATCGTCCCGAGCATCACCGCATAGAGCACGTGCCACTTCGAGACGGAGCGCGTCGCGTTAGCTGTGATTGCTGAGTACCCCCAGGCGCCCCAGCGTCATGCGCATCGCCGAGCCGCCGATCACCACGGTCGCCAAGACCACGCCGGCGGTCGCCGCGACCAGCAGGCCGCGGTCCGGAAGGTCACCCGGGAGACTCAGCGCCAGAGCCATGGCGATGCCGCCGCGCAAGCCGCCCAGGACGAGGATGAAGCGCCAACTCCGTTGGGGACGGAACGGGCGCGGCAGCGCTGGCAGCAGCCCGAAGACGGCGAAGCCGCGGGCCACGTAGGTCGCGGCGACGGCGATGGCGACCGAGACGATCTGTCCGGCCACCGAGCCGAGATCGATCGTCAGCCCCACCAGCAGAAAGAGCAGAGAGTTGGCCAGGAACGAGGCGTACTCCCAGAAGTGGGAGACCTCCGTGCGGGTGCGCTCGGACATGGCCAGCGTCCGGCCATAGCGGTTGAAGACGAGGCCCGCGGCGAGCACCGCGAAGATGCCGGAGCCGTCCAGCGATGCCGCCAGGAGGTACGATCCGTAGGCGACGATGGTGGTGAGCACGATCTCGACCAGGTAGTCGTCGATGAGGCGGAGCGCCGCCGTCGCCACGAATCCGATCACCGTGCCGCTGAGGATGCCCAGGGCCGTCACACGTAGGAACGTCCCGGCCTCGGCGATGGGGGAGATGGTCGTCGCTCCGACCGCCACGGTGAGCAGGATGCCGTAGAGCACGACGGCGACGCCGTCGTTGAGCAGGCTCTCTCCCTCCACGATCGCGGAGAGCGCCGCCGGGGCGGCGATCCGGCGAAAGACGGCCAGCACGGCCAGCGGATCGGTCGCGGCGATGATCGCGCCAAAGAGCAGGGCCGTCGGCCACCCGACGTTCCAGAAGTAGCGCACGCCCAGCGCCGTGAGGCCCGCGGTCGCCAGCGTCCCCGCGATGGCGAGCAGGATGATGGCGCGCCACTCTCGGGCCAGCTCGCGAATATCGAAGTTGAGCGCGCCTTCGAAGAGCAGCGGCGGCAAGAAGACGAACAGGATCAGGTCCGGGGTGACGAACGGCTGGGGGCGCGAGGGCAGGAGGCTGACCAGCGCCCCGACCACCACCAGCGCAACGATGTACGGGACCTTGGTGCGCCGCGAGAAGACGCCCACCACGAAGATGACGCCGAGGAGCACCAGGATCCCGATCACTTGGGTGGGGATGCCCTCAGGGAGATGCGGCACCATCGCCGTCAACGGCTTCCCCATGCCGCCAAGAGTACGCCGCACATCACCAAGGTTCCACCTGCGTAGAACGTCGCTCCCAGCCGCTCTCCCAGCCAGAGCGCGCCCAGAAGCGCCCCGACCACCGGTTGGGCGAAGAAGGAGAGCGAGGCCAGCCACGCCGGGAGCCGCTCGACGCCCTTGTACCAGAGATACCACGCCAGTGCCGTTGCGCCGAGGCCGAGGTAGAGGACGACGCCCAGGGCGCGCAGATCGAAGGTCGTGTGGCGAAAAAACGACTCGACGATCGCTGGAGGCACGAGGAAGAGGCAGCCCCAGGCCGCCGCCCACGCGCTCACGGGCAGCGCGCCCTCCGCGCGCACGGCACGCACGCCGTCGACGGTGTAGAGCGCCCAACTGACGGCCGAGAGCAGCAGCAGGAGCACCCCCCACCGCGAACGGGCGTCGAGCGCGCTGCCGCTGCCGACGACGACGGCGAAGCCGATCACGCCGATTGCGATGCCCAGGCCCTGCACCCAACTTGGCCGCTCGTCGAGCAAGACCGCGCCGAGCAACACGGTGGCCAACGGGGCGGCGCTGCTCACGAGCGCTCCGATGTGCGCGTCGGAGAGGTCGGTGCCGTAGAACTGCATCACGATCGTGATCGCGATCCACACGCCCAGGCGCGGGCCCATGCGCCGCGACTCGGGGAATGGACCGCCGCCGGCGAAGCGCAGGGCCGCCAGCAGCGCGGCGGCGCCGATCGCGCATCGCGCCACGCCGGCCGCCATCGGGGGAACCGTGCTGAAGCCGTACTTGCTGACCACGTACATCGCGCCCCAGAGCGCGGCGGAGGTCAGGGGAAAGAGCATGTAGCGCCGGTCGATGGCCACGTCCGGCTCGTTCAACGGGAAGTCCGAGATGCCTCGCGAATCACGGCGCATGCCGAGGCCGTTGGTTCCCCATGACCTTCTGCGCTTGCGTATTGCGCAGTCGCCGGCGATCGCCCCGGACGGGCGCGTCGCGTTCGTCGTGCAGACGAACGACGGCGAGCACGACGAGCGGTTGACCTCGATCTGGCTGGCCGATCCGCCGGGCGCGGGCCACCCCGAGCGCGGCGCGCGCAGCTTCACGTCCGGCACGAAGGACGCGGCGCCGCGATTCTCGCCCGACGGGCGCACGCTGGCGTTCGTGCGCGGCGAGCAGGAGGGGCGCAAGCGTCTGTACCTCATCTCCGTCGGCGGCGGCGAGGCGCGAGCGCTGGGCGAGACGCGCGAGGGAATCTCCGATCCGCGCTGGTCGCCCGACGGCCGCCGCATCGCGTTCGTCGCCATGGCCGATCGCGCGCCGGAGGCGGGTGTCTTCCTCGACGAGCGGAGCGGAGCGCGGCACATCCGGACGTTACGCTACAAGTCCGACGAGGCGGGACTCTCCGACGGTCGCCGGCGCCACCTCTTCGTCGTCGACGTCGAGACGGGAAAGACCACCCAGATCACGCGCGGCGAGTTCGATGCGGCACAGCCGTGCTGGTCGCCCGAGGGAACCGAGATCGCCTTCGCCGCGCAGATCGACCTCCCCGAGACGAGCTTCCGCTCCGACGTGTGGATCGTCGACGCGGCCGGCGGCGAGCGCAGGCCTTTGACGCGAGCGCGAGGCTTCAGCGCCGCGCCGGCATTCTCGCACGACGGGCGGCGCGTGGCGTACATCGGTCACGAGCACGGGGACGAGAGCGCCGGCGGCGCCCGCAACTTGCACGTCTTCGTGGCTCCGCGCGCGGGCGGCGAAGCGCGCTCTCTGACGGCCGACTACCATCACGGCATCGGGGATCACGTCATCACCGACACGCGCGGTCACGGCAGCGATCTCCTCGAGTGGACGACGGACGACGCGGCGCTTCTGACGTTCTCGACCGTCGAGGGGGCCACGGGCCTGGTGCGCGTCGACGCCGCGGGCGGCGGCGTCACGCACGTGCTGGGAGACGCCGGCCGCACCCTGCTGGGAGCGGACGTCGGAGCCGGGGCGATCGCGTTCGCCTTCGGCGACCCGCTGACGCCGGGCGAGGTCGCCGTCTGCGATCCGGACGGCGGCAACGAGCGACGCCTGACGGATCTGAACCCGTGGCTCGCGGAGATCGCGTTGGTCACACCGGAGCGCTTGCGCCCGCGGCACGCTGACGGCACGCAGCTCGACCTGTGGATCATGCGGCCGTGGCGCGCCTCGAGCGAGGGTGCCGACGCGGGGACTCCGCCGCTGGTCTTCGAGATCCACGGCGGACCCCACGGCTGCTACGGCACCGCGTTCTTCTTCGAGTTCCAGATGTTGGCGGGGCGTGGGATGGCCGTCGCCTACGGCAACATCCGCGGCTCGCAGTCCTACGGCGAGGACTTCTCGCACGGCATCATGGGAGACTGGGGCGGCATCGACGTCGAGGACGCCCTGACGCTGCTGGACGCGGCGAGCACGCACGTTCACGCCGACCCGGCGCGCATCGGCGTGGCGGGAGGATCGTACGGCGGCTTCATGACCTCGCTGTTGATGGGACGCGTTCCCGAGCGCTTCGCCTGCGGGATCTCCATGCGTGCGGTCAACGCCATGCTCAGCATGATCGGGACCTCCGACATCGGGTGGTTTCTGGAGCGCGAGCTGGAAGCGTCGCTGCTGGAAGGCGAGATTGAACGCTTGTACGCGGCCTCGCCGATCGCCCTGGCGCGTGCCTATCGCGCGCCGTTGCTGATCATCCACAGCGAGCGCGACTACCGCTGCCCCTTCTCGCAGGCGGAGGAGCTCTTCCAGCTCCTGAGGCGCCTGGAGAAGCCCGTCGAGATGGTGCGCTTCGAGAAGGACCCGCACGGTCTCTCGCGCGACGGCCACCCGCGCAACCGGATCCTGCGGCTGCGCGCAATCGCCAACTGGATGGAGCGCTGGCTGCTGCCTGCGCGCGAGCGCCGCGACGACGCCGGCTGGCTTTTCGCTGCGCTCGAGGGCGAGCACGAAGACGCCGCCGCGGCCCTCGTGGCCTCGACGGCGTCCTGAAGCCGAAAGGGAACGAACCAAACGGCTTCACCGCCGATTGTACCCCGCTCGACCGGGAAATCTCGGATCTGCGTCACGCTGCGTCGCCAAGCGGCCGGGAATTGCCTCACGAAGGGCGCTCCGGCATCGGCCCGGAGATAGGAGGTCGAAAGGGCCGATGCGGCGCGAACAGTGTGGATCGGAGATTTCCTAGCTTCCCGTTCCTTGGTAACGGTTCAGACCGGCGTGCCAGAACGCGTAGGCTGCGGCGAACCAAAGGCCGCCGACCACCGGCGCCAAGAGCCCCAGCCACGGCACCACGGCCAAGCTCTGGCCGGTCTTGTGCAGGAAGAACACCGCGGGAAAGTAGTTCATGAAGGCGTACGGCAGCACGTAGGCCAGCAGGATGCGCACGCCGCGCGTATAGATGGAGACCGGATAGCGGGTGAACTCCTGCTCCAGCGACATGACCACCCAGCGCAGTGTGTCGACGCGCACGAACCAGAACGACAGCGTGGCGATCGCCAGCGAGATCGCCAGATCGATGAGCACGCCGCCCACCACCACCAGCGGGACCGCCACGAGGAAGACGGCATCGACGCGTACGTGCGCATACCACGTCGCGAAGGCGAACCAGGCGATCGCCAGCACGAGCTCGTCCGGCCACTGCTGGTTGGGAACGGAGACGATCTGGAAGAGCACGTCGCGCGGGCGCACGAGGAAGCGGTCGAAACTGCCCTCTTGCACGTAGACGGGCACCTCGCCCACGCTGAAGAAGAACAAGTTGTGCGTGCTGTGCCCCAGCATCCACAGCGCGTAGAGGAAGGCGACCTCGCGGAAGCTCCAACCGGCCAGGGACGGGAAGTTGTAGAGCGTGGCACCGAGCGCCGCGATCGCCACGCCGTGATAGGCGATGGTGAAGGCGAACCACATGAAGAAGTTCGCCTTGTACTCCAGCATCGTCAGCAGGCGGATGCGCCACGTCTGGCCGATCACGGCCAGGACGCCGCTGGCGCTACCCACCCTGCACCACCACGCGGTCGCGCCCGCGGCTCCAGATCAGCGCGCCGAGTCCCGCGAAGGCGGCCAGCCAGAGCGCCTGCTCCAGGAGCGCGCGGCCGATCTGCGGACCCTGGATCATGCCTAGATAAAGGAGCAGCGGCGTGGAGTAGATGGCGGCGAACGGCAGATGGAGGACGATCGCCTGGAAGATGCCCGGAAAGAACGCCAGCGGGATGATCGCTCCCGAGAGCAGGTCGGAGAGCCACCGCACCACGAGCTGCAGCGCGAAGGTCTCCAACGTCCAAAAGGCCACGCAATTCATGCAGAAGTTCAAGAGAAAGTTCACGGCGTAGCCGAGCGCGAACGACGCGAGGAAGGCGCCGGTCGCGCTTGCCGTCGCCGGTGGGTCCACGTGCACCAGCAACAGCGCGAAGAGCAAGCTCGGCACCACGTTCAACGCATGCAGGAGCGTCATGCCGACGCCGTCGCTGAAGAGATATGCGGGGAGGCTGATCGGCTTGAGAAAATCCGTCGCGATCGTGCCCAAGCGGATCTTCTCGCGAAGCTGGCGTGTCCCGTCTACCTCGAAGATCAGCGAGAGCAGGAGAGCCACCGTCGAGTACGTGATGATCGCATGGAGCGGAAGATTCGGCGGCGCGGGATTGTGCGCGTAGAGGGCGGTCCAGAGCGCCCGGATCAAGTAGACGCGCAAGACCAGAGATCCGATCTCGCTCAGGACTTCCACGCGGTAGGTCGCCTCGCGCTGGAACGCCTTCGATGCGAACTGCAGGTAGGGTTCCAGGCGCACGCCCTTAGTGCCCAGGATCGGAGATACCGTGACCGTCGCTGGGCCCCAGCCCTTCGGGTCGCGGCAGCGCGGGGCGGCGGACGGCGGTCATGCTATTTCCGATTCTGGACACTACGGCCTCTTCTTTCCGGTCTCGCGGCGGCGCGCCATCTCCTCCAGCTCGTAGAACGTGACGTCGTAGACCTTGCCGACATCGGCCTTTACGGCGGGCTCGGCTGGGGCGGCGGGTTTCTTCGCCGGTGCGCCCTTGGCGGGCGTGGGCTCGAGGCCGGGGGGCACGAGCCGATCCTCGGCATGGCTCTCACGCAGGAAGGCGCTGTAGCGCGCCGCGATCTCCGCGCCGGCGTCGGGCCCGGGCGCCACGTTGAAGACGTAGGCGCCGAATTCGAGCTCCCGCAACGCGGCGTCGATGCGCTCGCCGTCGGCTGGGGTGAAGCGCTCGCGCCCCACCACCACGCCCCCGATGGGAACCTGCCCGCCTTCGCCGACCTCGCTCTTGATGTGAACGACCGCATTGACGGCCACGGTGCAGCCGGCGCCCAGGCGCGCGCCGTTGAAGATCTTGACGCCCGATGCCACGAAGCTGCCGGGTCCAACCTCGCAGCCCACCAGATAGGCGCCGGGGCCGACGAGAGACGCCTCGCCGAGGGTGAGCGGGAACTGCGTCACGGCGCCGCCCGAGGCCCTCAGGACGGCCTGCTCCATCACCACGCAGTTGGGGCCCACGCGCAGCGGCGCGCCCTCGGCCACCAGCACCGCGCCGTGCATCACGGCGCACCCCTCCTCGATCTCGACGTCGCCGACCAGCGTGGCGGTGGCGGCGACGAAGGCGCTGTCATGGACGTGCGGGCGCTTGCCGTTGCTCTCGACGATCATGGGCGAAGAACCTCCGAGGGCGAGATGCCCTCCAAATAGATGCGGCGGATGATGCCTTCGAGGTCCGGCTCCTCGAGCGAGACGTCTTGCACCGGATAGCGCTCGGCGACGGCCGCGATCAGACGGTCGGCGGAGATCGCGTCGCGGTCGAAGGCGAAGCGGGCCACGTTGCGGTCCACGGCCTCGAGCGTCGCGCCGGCGATCTCCGGCCGCGCTTGCGGCTGGGCGAAGACCACCACCAGGCGGCGCGTGCGCCCATAGACGTCCTTCAGGCGGTCAATGGTGCCGTCGTAGAGCAGGCTGCCGCGGTCGATGATGACGATGCGGCGGCAGAGGCGCTCCACGTCGGCGAGGTCGTGCGTGGTGAGCAGCACGGTGGTGGCGCGCTGCTGGTTGATCCGCAGGATGAACTCCCGGATCGCCTCCTTGGCCACCACGTCGAGGCCGATGGTCGGCTCGTCCAGGTAGATCACGCGCGGATCGTGCAGGAGCGCTGCGGCGAAGTCTCCCCGCATGCGCTGGCCCAGCGAGAGCTGGCGAACAGGCGTCTCCAGGAACTCGGCCATCTCCAGGATCTCGATGAACTCCTCGAGGTTCTGGCGGTAGCGCGGGCGCGGGATGTCGTAGATGGCGCGCAGCAGCTCGAACGACTCCCGCAGCGGCAGATCCCAGTACAGCTGGCTGCGCTGACCGAAGACCACGCCGATGTTGCGGGCATTCTCGGCGCGGTGCCGCCATGGCACCAGCCCTGCCACCTGCACCGACCCGGAGGTAGGCACGAGGATGCCGGTGAGCATCTTGATGGTGGTGGACTTGCCGGCCCCATTGGGGCCGAGGTAACCGACCAGCTCGCCGGGATGCACCTCCATCGTGACGTTGGAGACGGCGACCGTTTCCGCGTAATCGGGAAAGAAGAGCGCACGCAGCGCCCCCGCCACGCCCGGCCGGCGGCGGGGGCGGCGAAAGACCTTCCGGAGGTCGTGCGTGCTGACGATCGGCTCCACGATCACGCACCTTTGGCAGGCGCCGCCGTCGCCCCCTGCGGAAGAGTGCGCCATGGTCGTCGCGCTCGCGCGTCAGTTCGGAAGCGGCTCCAATCGGGTCGCCGCGTCGGTGGCCCGGGAGCTGGGATACGAGCTGGTCGCCGATCAACTGCCCGAAGCCGTGGCCATCCGCTTGGAGACCAGTCCAGAGGAGGTGCGCGGTCGCGAGGTGTCGGCCCGCTCGTTCGGCGAGCGGCTGCTGCGCTCGCTGCAAGCAGGCACGCCCGAGGTGAGCACCTCGATGGTCACGGCGGACGATGCGGTGGTGATCGAGATCCAGCGCCTGGTGCGCGAGTACGCCGATCGGGGCAACTGCGTGATCGTCGGCCACGGAAGCACGGCCATTCTGCGCGGTCGATCCGACGTGCTGACCGTGCTCGTGCGCGCCTCTTTGGAGTGGCGTGCCCGGCGCATCGCGCAGTGGTGGAAGGTCGGATACGAGGTCGCGCGCGCCGAGACCGAGCGCGTCGACCGCGCGCGCGAGGCGTATATCGACGAGTGCTACCACGTGAGCCAGAGCGACGCCGGCCTCTACCACCTGGTGGTCGATACGGAGGCCTTGGGATTCGAGGCGGCGAGCGCGGCGATCGTCGCCGCCGTGCGGGCGAAGTCGTCTGCATGAAGGAGCCGATCAGCGTCCCCAGCGAGGTCGAGGAGCTCCCTCCGCCGCGACGTCTGGCCGCCTTCGAGCCGCTCGCGCATCGCGACTTTCGCCTGCTGTGGAGCGGCCTGCTCCTCTCCAACCTCGGCAGCTGGATGCAAATCACGGGAATGGGCTACCTGGTGGCCACCCTGGCTCCGCATCCCAACCTCGCGCCGCTCTACCTTGGACTGGTGGGTCTCTCCCGCGCGATCCCCGTGATCGCGCTCTCTCCCATCGCGGGGCTCGTGGCGGATCGCCTGCCGCGCCGCCGCGTTCTGCTCGTGACCAACACCGCCATGCTGCTCCTTTCCGGGATCCTGGCCGCGGTCACCTACGCGCACCGCGCGAATCTCCTCTCCATCCTGGCGATCTCGGGCGGGTTGGCCGGCGCGCTCTCGTTCGACTCCCCGGCGCGCCAGAGTTGGGTTCCCATTCTGGTGCCCCGGCGCATGGTCGCCAGCGCCATCGGGCTCAACAGCGTCGCCTTCAACCTGCCTTCCGTCCTCGGTCCGGCGCTGGCCGGTCCGCTGATTGCCGGCGTCGGCGTGGCCGGGTGCTTCGCCGCCAACGCCGTCTCGTATCTCGCCGTCGTCGTGGCGGTGGTCTTCATGCGCCACGCTCCCCCTTCGTCCGCGAGCAAGGAGAGCGCGTTCGAGTCGATTCGCGACGGGTTGCGGTTTCTGCTGAGCCATCCCGCCCTGCGCTGGGTCGTATTCTACCTGACCGCCTCCGCCGTCTTAGCTCGCCCGTTCTTCCAATTGCTGCCGTCGTATGCGTTGCATCAGCTGGGCACCGGCGTGATCGGCTACACCTGGGTGGTGACGGCCAACGGCCTCGGCGGCTTCCTCGGGGCGCTGCTCGCGGCGTTCCTGGGCGGCGTGCGCCGGCGCGGCGCCATCTGGGCGTGGACCGGAATCGGCGTCGGCGCGGGTGTGGCGGCGCTCGGCTTCACCTACCACCTCTACGCTGCCGTGGTCGAACTGATCGCCATCGGCGCGCTGACCCTGGTGTTCGTCAACTCCAGCAACGTGCTGATTCAGACGCTCTCGCCGGACGCCATGCGCGGGCGCGCCATCTCCGTCTACTCGATGGTGCTGCTGGGGATCTTGCCGGCAGGGGCGCTTGGACTCGGGGCGCTCGGCTCGCTGATCGGCATCGGATGGACGTTCGTCGCGTCGGGTCTGGCCACGGTGGCGATCGGCGTCTGGACCTGGTTCGCAAAGCCTCAGGTCCGCCAAATCTAGCGGGCGCTCCAGAGCGAAAAAAAGCGAGGCGAACGCGCCTCGCAAGGATTGACGGGCCGGGGGAGCCCGCCGGGCTACATCGCGACGACCGGCGCTTTCTTTGCGGCGGCCTTGCGGGCAGCGGGTTTCCGAGCAGCCGGCTTGCGGGCGACCCGCTTGCGGGCCGTGCTCTTCTTGGCGGTCTTCTTCCGGGCCGTGCCCTTGCGAGCAGTGCTCTTGCGAGCCGCGGCCTTCTTCGGGGCCGCTTTCTTCTTGGCGGCCTTCTTACGTTTGGCAACTGCCATGTACGTCAGAGGTCCTTTCTCGGCGGACATCTCCGCCGGGCATTAGGACCAAAATTAGACTTCCGAACCTGGAGTGCCTTCTTTTTTTGCAGAGAATTCAAAAAAAAGTAGGTGACGTCACTCCAGCGGCGGACCGCTCCGCATGCGCCGGCCCCAGGTGCGCACCACGTACGCCACGCCGACGATGACGGCGGCGACGATGGCCGCCACGAAGACGATCTTGAACAGAAACGCCAGCACGATCAGGGCGACGATGGCCGCGGTGACGATGAGCGTGAGTTTCACGAAGCTTTCCATGCGGATCCGCACCTCCACGCCGTCCTACCGCGGCACGGCGCCGGATGTTTCGATGCGCGCGCCGGAAGGAGCGGAGTTCGGCGGCGTGAAGGCCTGGGCGCCGTGAGTACCGTCTTCTCCCGGCTCCACCCGGCGGTCGCCGCCTGGGCGGAGCGCGCGCTCGAGCGGCCGACTGAGCCGCAGGTCGCGGCGATCCCCGCGATCGCCGCGGGCCGCAGCGTGCTCGTCTGCAGTCCCACCGGCACCGGGAAGACCCTCGCGGCGTTCCTTCCGCAGTTCTCTCGGCTGGCCGAGAGGATCGATCGGGACGAACTCTTCCCGCGCCCGGTGGTGCTCTACGTCTCCCCGCTCCGCGCCTTGGGCTACGACGTGGAGTACAACGTGCGCCGGCCGCTCAAGGAGATGGGACTGCTCGAGCGGCCGGGTGGCGAGCGCGCCCAGCGGAGGCGAGGCCGCTTGCGCGAGCGCTCGATCCGCACCGGGGTGAGAACCGGCGACACGCCGCAGGCCGAGCGCCGGCTGATGCAGGCGCGTCCGCCGCACGTGCTGATCACCACGCCGGAGTCCCTGGCCTTGATGCTGGCGCTGCGCAGCCATCGTGACCACTTGCGCCACGTCGAGTGCGTGATCGTCGACGAGATCCACGCGCTGGCGCCCAGCAAGCGGGGCGCCCAATTGGCCCTCCACCTGGAGAGCCTCGAGGAGCTCTGCGGGCGACCGCTCCAGCGGGTGGGCCTCTCGGCGACCGTCGCACCGCTGGACCGCGTGGCGTCGTTTCTCGCCGGCGTGGGACGCCCGTGCGAGATCGTCGACGCCCGCGAGCTTCGGCGCACGCAGTTGCGGATCGCCGTGCCGTTCGCGGGCGCGATGGCTCCGATGCCCGCGGTCGCGCAAGAAGTCGCTCGCCGGATCGAGGGGGTGCGCGGGGCGCTGGTCTTCTGCAACGTCCGCTCGCAGGCGGAGCGCGTGGCGCATGAGCTCGCGGGCCCCGGCGTGCTCGGTCCGGCGTCGCTCGATCCGGACCCGCGCGGCGGCGAGGACCTCCAGCGCGCGCCTGAAGCGGGCCTTCCCGAGCGGCGTATCGGCGTGCATCACAGCGCGATCGAGCGCAGCCTCCGTCACCGGGTCGAAGCCGGCCTGCGCTCGGGAGAGCTGCACGCGGTGGTCTGCTCCGCCTCGCTGGAGCTGGGGATCGACGTCGGCTTCGTGGAGCGCGTCTGCATCGTGGGCGGGGCCCGCGGCGTGGCGTCCACGCTGCAGCGGATCGGGCGCGCCGGACATGCGCCGGGCGGGGTCGCCGAAGGCGTGGTGGTAGCGCAAGATCGCGACGACATCATCGAGGCGGCCGCGACGCGCAGGCTGATCGCGGACGGCGTGGTCGAGGAGATCGAGATCCCGCGCGCGCCGATCGACGTGCTGGCGCAGTGGCTGGTGGGCAGCGTGGTGCCCGACCGCGAGCTGGCCGTCGCCGACTCCCTGCGCATCGCACGCCGCGCCTTGCCCTATGCCGAGCTGCAGGAGAGCGAGTTGCGCGAGGCGATCGCCTACCTCTGCGGCGGCGGAGTGGCGGGTGAGCGCGCCACCGTTCGGCGCTTGGAGCTCGATGGCGAGGTGCTGCGCGGCCCCGGGCGCGAGGCCGCCTCGGCGTACTACGAGAACGCGGGGACGATCCCCGATACCACGATGGTAACCGTGGTCGACACGCACGGGGAGCCCATCGGGCGCGTCGAGGAGGATTTCGCGCACCGCCTCCAAGCCGGCGACGCCTTCCTGCTCTTCGGGCGGGCGCTGCGAGTGGTGGAGGCGCGCGGCGCGATCGTGCGCGTGGCCCCGCACCGCGGCAAGCCGACGGTGCCGCGATGGTCCAGCCACATGCGCGGCGTGAGCGCGCCGCTCGCGCGCGAGATCGGCCGCCTGCGACGCGAGTGTGCTGAGGCGTTCCGGACGGGCGGCACTCCGGCGGCCGCTGCCTATCTGCGGGAGCGCTACGAGCTGGAGAGCGACGAGTCGGCGCACGTGGTGCGCTATGTCGCCCAGCAGCTCGCCGTCTCCGACGTCGCCGACGACCGTCATGCCGTGGTGGAGATCTACCGCTTCGACGGGGCGCAGAGCGCCGTCTACCACACCTGCGCCGGACGCCGCGTGAACGAGACCCTCGCGCGCGCTGCCGCCGCGCGTGTGCACGCTGTCATCGGCGCCAACTGCGGGATCGCCAGCGACGACAACGGGTTCATCGTGAACCTTCCCGCGCGCAAGCGCCTGCTCGACGCGCAGTGGGCCGGCCTGCTGCACGCGCTCGGGTTCGAAGACGACGTGATGGAGGGCTTGCTGAGCTCGTACCTGCTCCGGGGCCAGTTCCGCCACGTCGCCAACACCGGCCTTCTGGTCCTGCGGCGAACCGGCGGCATGCGCGTGACGCGGCAATCCTGGCAGGCGGAGCGCATCTTCGAACGCCTCTGGCGCGCCGACCAGCGCTTCCCGTTGATCCGCGAGACCGTGCGTCACGTGCTCTACGATTTGCTCGACCTCCCGGGGACGCTGCGTTTCCTCGCCGCGCTTCCCGACGAGCTGCGCGTCATCCACCCTCCCGCCGCCTCGCCGTTCTCGTTCGGCATCGTCACCTCGTCGTTCTCCGACACGGTGGTGGTCGACGACCGGGCCACGCTGGTCGAGGCCCTGCACGAGCGCGTGCTCGCGCTGATGGAGGAGGTCTCGTGATGGCCGGGGCGCTCCGGCTCGTCGACGGCGTGACGGCGCTGGCTCCGGGCCTGCTCCTCCTCGAAGGCGCGCGCACGCTGGTCGCCGCCGACCTCCATCTCGGCTACGAAGAGGTGGTCGGCGGAGCGCTCCCGCTCTGGAGCACGGCGGAGCAACTCGCGGCGCTCGAGCGTTCGGCGCGCGAGGTCGGGGCTCGCGAGCTGGTGCTCTTGGGCGACGCCCTGCACGGCTCGCGGATGAGTCTTGCGGCCGCCGACTGCATTCGGTCAGGCCTCGCCGCCGTCGAGCGTGCCGGGTGCGCGGTGGTGGCGGTGGCGGGCAATCACGAAGGCCGCTCGCGCGGCGTCGAGGTGTTGGGGCGGACCGTGGAGTCGGTGATGCGCGACGGTTGGCATCTGCTGCACGGAGACCGTCCGGCAGCCCGCGAGGGACGAGCGATCATCGGCCATCTCCATCCGAGCCTGCGGCTGGGCGGCTCACGCAGCGCCCCGGTCTTCCTTTATAGTGAGCGGCTGGTCGTGTTGCCGGCCCTCACGCCTTACTCTCCGGGACTCTCGGTGCTGAGCCCGGAGTGCCTGCACGCGCTGCGCGCCTGGGTCCAGCGTCCCGAGACGCTCTGCGTGGCGGCCGTGAGCGACGACCGGCTGTTGGAGTTCCAGACGCTGCGGCGGCTGCGCTCCGCGCTGCGTCAGCGGTAAGGGCGGACGAAGCTCGTCTGACGGGCGTTGCGCGCGTGGCCGAGGTGCGAGATCAACAGCCCGATCAGCACGGCGGGCAGGAGGATGTCGGACACCAGCACCGGGCCGGCGTTCCCCGCGGCGAAGTCGTGCGCGACGGTGATCTGGCGGACGTGGCCGACGGCATCACCCCAGAGCCAGACGGTGCTGGCGATGACGGCGGCGACCCAGAAGTTGCCGCGCATCCAGAGGGCGAGAATGCCGAGGACGCCGATCGCGGCGTTGGCGATACCGACCTCGAACTGAAAGGGGCTTCCGGGCGGCCAACCGATCATCGCCGCCACGCGGTTGGGGATCAACAGGTGGCCGCTAGCCGCCCAGAGACCGCCGAGACCGACCACGAAGGCCAGCCCGTACATGAGCAGCGCTTCCACCACGCCGGCGCCGTTGCGCGAGCGGGGCTCGACGGCAAGGTGAATGGCGGTCGCGACCAGCGCGAGCAGAGGAAACACGAGGTACATCCAACCCATCGATGTGCCTTTCTTACGGCGGCGGCGACGATTACCGCGAGCGATCGGCGCTCAAGGCGTGTAAGACGGTATAGATGGCGGCCACGTGGTGACTCACGCTGATGGCGCCGCTGTGGATCAGCGGCTCCAACGCGTCGAGGTCCACGGTCTCGAGGTCGATATCTTCGGTGGGATCGAGGTCCTGCGCGGCCACCGGTACCGCGTCGCGGGCCAAGAAGAGGTGCATGCGGGCGTCGCTGTGCGTGGGGTCGGTCAGATAGGTGGCGACGTGCTCGATCGCCTCGCTGGCGTAGCCGGTCTCCTCGCGCAGCTCCCTGACGGCGGCCTGGAGCGGCGTCTCGCCGGCATCGATCATCCCCGCGGGGAGCTCCAGGACGACCTCGCCGATGCCGTGCTTGTACTGCCGCACCAACGGCACGCGGCGGGCCGGCGTGACGGCGAAGATCACGGCGAAGCCGCGGCTCTCGCGGACGTAGTAGTCCTCGATCGTTCTCCCGCCGGGTAGGTCGACCCGGTCGCGCCGCAAGCGCAGCCAGGGGGTGTCGATCACGACCTCGGACTCGGTGATGCGCCACCGGCGCTCGCTCGCATCCATCACCGACGGCTTCTTGACGGCAGGCCGCTCCTCCCGTAGAGTGGGAGAGTTGTGATCCTGAAAGACGCGGTCGCCGCGCGCCGTACCTTCGCCATCATCTCGCACCCCGACGCCGGCAAGACCACCCTGACCGAGAAGCTCCTGCTCTACGGCGGCGCCATCCACGTGGCCGGCAGCGTCGCCGCGCGCAAGCGGCAGCGGCAGGCTACCTCCGATTGGATGGAGCTGGAGAAGCAACGCGGGATCTCGATCACCTCCACGGTGCTGCAGTTCCCCTATCGTGGCTACACGATCAACCTGCTGGACACCCCCGGCCACCAGGACTTCGGCGAGGACACGTACCGCACGCTCATCGCGGCCGACGCCGCCGTGATGCTGATCGACGCCGGTAAGGGCGTGGAGCCCCAAACCAAGAAGCTCTTCGCGATCTGCCGGGAGCGCGGCATCCCCATCTTCACGTTCATGAACAAGCTCGACCGCCCCAGCCGCGATCCGCTGGAGCTGCTCGACGAGCTGGAGTCGGTCCTCGGCATCGGCGCCTACCCCATGAACTGGCCGCTCGGCAGCGGGCCGTCGTTCCGGGGCGTCTACGACCGCCGCGACCGGACGGTCCATCTGTTCGAGCGCACGGCGCACGGGGCCACGATGGCACCGGTGCGGGTGGCCGACCCGCACGACGAGCGCGTGCGCGCCCTGCTCGACAAAGAGAGCTACGACGAGTTCCTGGCCCAGCTCGAGCTGCTCGACGGTGCCGGCGCCGATTTCTCGATGGACGACGTGCTGGCGGGCAAGGTCTCGCCCGTGTTCTTCGGGTCGGCGGTCACCAACTTCGGCGTCCAGCTCTTTCTCGACCGCTTCGTCACCATGGCGCCCCCGCCCACGCGCCGAAAGGCCGGCGGGCGTTACGTGGACCCCGTCGACGAGCGCTTCAGCGCCTTCGTCTTCAAGATTCAGGCCAACATGGACCCGCGCCACCACGACAGCGTGGCATTCGTGCGCGTCTGTTCGGGAGTGCTGGACCGGGACCTGACGGTACGCAACTCGCGCACGGGGAAGGTCACGAAGCTGACCCGCGCGATGAAGCTCTTCGGCAACGAGCGCGAGACGCTCGAGGCCGCGTACGCCGGCGACGTGGTGGGCATCGCCAACAACGACTTCGCGATCGGCGACACGCTCTTCGATCCGGCGGGGAGCGATGCCGCCTCCGCGCCGGCATTCGATCCCATCCCGTCGTTCCAGCCGGAGTGCTTCGCGGCGCTGCGCGTGACGGACACGGCGGCCTACAAGCGCTTCCAGAAGGGCATCGCCCAACTCGCCGACGAGGGCGCGATCCAATTGATGTTCCCGCGCGGGGGCTTGCGCAGCGAGCCGATCCTCGCCGCCGTGGGGCGCCTGCAGTTCGACGTCGTGCGCTTCCGCCTGGAGAGCGAGTACAACACGCAGACGATCATGGAGACCCTCCCTTACGAGGAGGCCCGCTGGATCGCGGGTGAACGCGAGCAGATCGGGGAGGTCCGCCTTCCCACCGGGGCGCGCTTGGTGGAGGATGCCGCGGGCCGGTCCGTGGCGCTCTTCACGGCGCCGTGGGCGATCGACATCGCGCGCGAGCGCAACCCGGGTCTGCGGTTCCTGCGCCTCGAGGAGCTCGCGCACGCCGAGACGGAGATGGCCAAGAGCGCCTAGCGCAGCAGAAAGCCCGTGCCCAGCGGGTCGTCCGGCTGGAGCACGAACTGGTGGTACCCGGTGAGGTAGGCGCTGCCGGTTACCTCGGTGATCACCGCCTCGTAGGCCGCCACGCGGCCATCGCCCACCACGCGGCCCTGAAAGACGGCTCCCGTGATTCCCTCGTGCTCGAGTCGCGCGCCGCGCGGCAGGCGGCCGCTACGGTCCAGAAGGGCCAGACGCGCGGAGGTGCCGCTGCCGCATGGCGAGCGGTCGACTTCGCCGTCGGCGAAGATGGTGACGTTGCGTTGGCGGAGCTCGGGACCCTCGCCGAGCGTGCGGGGGAAGATGACGCCGTAGACGTCACGCAGCTCCGGCTCCACGGGGTGCTCGATCCGGTAGGCCCCTTCGATGGCGGCCTTGATCTCGCGGCCGAGGCGGATGAGCTCGGGGAGGTCGTCCCCGGTGAGCGCGAGCCCCAGCGGATCCGCGTCGACGCTGGCGTAGAAAGCCCCGCCGAAGGAGACGTCGGCGCGCACGGGGCCGCGCGAGGTTGGAACCTCCAGACCTTCGTGCGCCACATAGGACGGCACGTTGACGAAGCGCACGTCGCGGACCCGCGCCCCCTCGCAGCGAGCCGTGCAGCGCAGGCGGCCGGACGGAGCGTCGACCGTTACGGTCTGCTCGCCTTGGGTCATGGGGATGACGCCGCTCTCCAGCGCCCACGTGACCAGCGCGATCGTGCCGTGCCCGCACGCGGTGCTGTATCCGGCGTTGTGGAAGAAGACCACGCCGAGCTGAGCGCCCTCGTCCTCCGGAGCCGTGACGAAGCAGCCGTACATGTCGGCGTGGCCGCGGGGCTCGAAGATCAGCAGTTGGCGGACGCGATCGAGATGCTCCATCGCATGGCGCCGCTTCTCGAGGATGGTGCGCCCGGGCAGAGGTGCGAGACCGCCGCTGACGATGCGGAACGGCTCGCCCGCCGTGTGGTAGTCGACGGCGCCAATCGCCAAGGGGAGTTCGCTCACACGATTGACCTTCACGGATCCGCGCGCGGCGTCCTTGCCGAAGGCAGGTCTCGGGAGGCGCCTCCCGGGGCATTCTCCGGAAGAGCCCGCCGTAGCTCCGGGTATCGACCGGCGGAGGGGGCGCAGCGGAGGAGAAGCGATGACAGTTCCCACGCGTCGGCGACCCGTGATGGGCGTGGCTCGCGCCGCGGCGTTCGGAGCGATCGCTGTGGCAGCCGCTTCGTGCGGCGGCGGGGGCGCCGCCGCCGGCGTGACGCCCGGCGGCGGCGCGGCTGCGACGGCCGCGCCGTCCCCCGCTGGTTCGCCGAGCCCCGGGGTGGGCACCGTCGCGATCTCGGGACGCGTGGTGGACGAAGCAGGCAACGCGATCGCCGGCGCGACGGTCGAGGTGGTGACCGCGGCGACCATCGTCACCCGGGGGGACGCGGAGGCGCCGGTGGCCAGCGCGACCACGGCAGCCGACGGACGATACGCGATCGGCGGATTGTCCGCGTCGGCGGCGACGGTCAACGGTGCGACGTTCATCCCGATCGTAGTCCTCGCGCAAGGCCACGCGACGGTCCATGCCGCGCTCTACGCGATGGGAAGCGCACCGGATCTCACCGCGCCGCGGCCGACCACGGACGACCTGGCCTGGCTTGCCGAGATCAACGCCGAGCGGCAGGCCATGGGCGCTCTCCCCCCGGTCGAACTCGACGCAGGCTATCTGCTGGCCGCCCGCTACGGCGCCGCGACGGCGGCAGCAAGCGGGAATCCCTGCGGCTTGACTGACGCCCAGATTACGACGTACGAACAGAGCTTGCCGCTTTATCGTGCTGGAGCGAATAGCAATGTCCAAGGATGTGCGGCGAGCTGGCAGTCATTCGAAGCGTTGATCTCCGGAATAGGCGGTCCTGCGTATCAAGCGCTATCGGATAATCCCGCGCTTTGGATCGGAGTTGGACAAGGCGCGCCTAGCGGAAACCCGTCGACGTACTCGTATGCGGTCGAGGTCGCAGACCCGTGAATGCAGGCCATGTCGCCGCGCGACCACGAAGACACTAGCCTCTGCCGAGGTCATTGCAGACGTGGTCGATAGAATACGACACAATGACAAGTTGGCTCGACGGCGTACCTTGCTGCTCTAGGCCTTGTAGCACCGCGACGACATCGGCCCACCAGGCGTTACCGGGGCCGCGATTTTGGCTTGTTTGACCGCCAAGGATCTGCTGGATCGTACCTTGCGCTGCGACTTGCGTAGATGTGTAATATTCGGATGGGCGACACGGTGTGTATTGATTTGTG
>DATLUD010000041.1:0-7920 GCA_035533275.1 Candidatus Dormiibacterota bacterium
ATCGAGTCCGGGAAGCACTGGCCAGGCGCCGCGCTTTTCGAGCGCATGGCCGCCTACCTCGGCGTCGAGCCTCCCGAGCTCTTCGCCATTCCGAAGCAGGTGCGGCTTCCCACCCGCGACGCTCTGGTCAAGGAGCGCACGGAGGTCGCCGCCAACGGCTTTCGCTTGGAGATGAAGCGGCTTGACGGCTCGCTGACGCAAATCGACTCGCCCGCCGCGCAAGCGTGCGCCGTCGTCATCGCCGGCAAGATCGCCGCCATCCATGCCGGCGGCCGGGAAGAACTTCTCCCCAGCGAAGTGCTCTTTTTCACGCCGGGCGCGGAGCCGGTCTACGCGCACGCCCTCGGCGGGCGCGGCGCCGCGCTGCTCATCGTCAGCTACGGCGCGGGCGCCGCTGCAGGGTCCGCCATCACGGCACCGGCATCGTGGTAGAGCACGCGGCCGCAATAGCGCTCGGCCATCGCGCGGCGCGCGGCGCGCACGGTCGCCGGAACGTCGGGATCCGTGCCCAGGACCAGCACCGCGCCGAGTCGCAGGGCCTCGCCGCACGCATCGTGGTCCAACGCGTCGTACACGAGCGCTTCCGGGAGCAGCATGCCCACGGAGCCGGCGCGGAGGTCCCACGTCACCACCCTCTGCGGGCGCAGCTTCAGGAGCGTCGCATAGACGCCGGCCGCCGCCTTGGTCGCGCTCCCGGCAGCGGTTGCATCGCCAATAGGGGTAAAGCCAGCACTCGCGCCGCCGGCATGCGCGGCGCCGCCGCCGGCCGTTGTCACCCCGGTCGCGCGCACCGCCGCAGCAAGCTGCGCATCGTAGAACGCCACCGCGCGCCCGCCGGCTAGCGCCCCGGCTGAGGCCAGAGCCACCGTGACCAACGCATAGGCGGCAGCCGCAACGCGAGTCTGCGTGCCTCGCCGGCGCTTGCCGTCCCCGCTGGTTGAAGAGCGCGGGTCCCAAGCACGCGGACCGCCGGCCCGTGGATCGCCAGGAGGTGGATCGCCAACGGAGTGAGCGCCGCTGCGCCCGGTCCCGCCATAGCGCGCCACAGCGAGCAAGAGCACCACGGCCATCGCCGCCACCGGCACCGTGCTGCGCGTCACCGCGTCGTTCCAGAAGATCGCCTGTACGTGAACCAGGCCCACCGCGGCGGCCAGCGCCGCAAGCGCCGCAAGCGCCGAAAGCGCCGCAAGCGCCGCACGCGGGGTACGCGGCGCCCACGTGGCGGAGAGCGTCAACAGCACGGCGCCGCAGGCCATGGCGGGGAGATCGAACCGCAACGAGGCGCCCGACGCCAATTGCGGCACGCTGCCTGCGAACCCGAACGGCGAGACCACGTAGAGCACGCCCACCAGCACACCGGCGACCGTCAAACTCACCCACGCCGCGCGCGACGAAACGTCTGACGAAGCGTCCAAGGGTGTCGGCCCGTCCCGGAGCGGCGCATCCTCCGGCCCCCGGCCTCCGCCACGCCGTCCGACCGCCAGCGCGGGCCACAGCGCGGGCCACAGCGCCAGACAGACCCACGGAACCACGGCCAACGCCAGCGCCGGCAGACCCGCGCGCCACAACGCCGACATCAACAGCGCAAGCCCGGCCAAGCCGTGCCCCGCGATCGTCGTGGCCCAAGGCTCGGCAACCGACGTGCTGGCGATCGGCACCACGGCGCTGGGCGCCAGCACCACGTCTCGCGCGATCCAAAGACAGACCGGGATGAAGCCACCCAACACGTCGATGACGCGCTCGGAGAAGAGCCACCGCGCGGGCGCGGGCGCGGGCGCGGGCGCCGGCGCCCACCGGCCGCCGGATCGCACGGTCGCGCGCGCCACGAAGTGCGAGACCGCGGCGATCAGCGCCACCAGAACGCCCGAAGGCTTGATCAGCGTGCAGAGCGCCACGGCTCCGATGGTCGCGCGCGAGGAGCGCGAATGCAGCAGAACCCAGAGCACTTCCAACAGCGCCGCCGCCAGCCACACGTCGTTCTGCAGCGAGCCCGCTTGCGGCGCGGCAACGGGCGTGGCGATGAGCGCCGCGCCAACCAGCGCGCCGGCAAGCCCACCCGCCAGCGCGCCGGGAGTCGATCCCCATGCGGACATGCGCAGCACCAGCAGCAGCGCCGCCACGGCGCCAGCCAGCGGCACCGACCAGCGTGCCCCCACGGCGATCAGTCCGGAGGCGAAGAGCTCGGAGCCGCCCGGGTACCACCAGTAGCGCGTGCCGGTGGTCCACACCGAGTGCTCGTGCGCCCATGCCAGCGCGTTGGGCAGGTGATACGCCAGCGTGTCGCCGTCCAGCGGCGGGCGCACCATCTGAGGCCACGCCGCCAGCGCCACCGCCGCCACGGCGATCGCCAGACCCGTGACGTCCGCCGTTGAGCGGGCCGCACGTGGGGCGGGCCCGCCGCGCGCCGCACGGCGCGCCAGACCGCGCGCCGCGAGCGCCAAGAGCGCCGCCGCAACCAGACACGTCCAACCGTAGAGCGCGTGCGCGAATCCCAAGACGAACGGAATGCCCACGCCGAGCACGACGGCGTTGCGCACGCGGTCGGCCAGGCGCGCCGCGGCGGAGCGCTCGTCGCCCGCGCCGAGCAACGGAGCGGCGGCCCACAGCAGGGTCAGCCAGATGACGGCCAACACGCCGCCGACCGCGCCCGCCGCCGCGAACCCGCCTACCGGGTCAGCCGTTGTGGGCCTCCGGCGGAACAGCGGCACCCGCGCCCGCCGTGACGCCCGCGGCCGAGTCCTCGCTGGCCACCAGATAGAGCGGGCGATCCTTGATCTCGTCGTAGATCCGGCCGACGTACTCGCCCAAGATGCCGATGGTCACCAGCTGCACGCCTCCCAGCAGCAAGATCGCCAGCATCGTCGAGGTGTAGCCGGGCAGGTTGTACCCCAGCACATTGAGCACCAGCACCACGATGCCGTAGACGAACGCGAACCCGGCGATCGCGAAGCCCAGATACGTCGCCACGCGCAGCGGGACTTCCGAGAACGCCGTGATCCCGTCCAAGGCGAACTTGAGCATCTTGCGCAGCGGGTACTTCGTGTTTCCCGCGAAGCGCACGTCGCGGTCGTAGGGGATCCCCGTCTGCCGGTAGCCGACCCACGAGACCAGCCCGCGGATGAAACGGTGGCGCTCGCGCATGCCTTGGAGCGCATCGACCACGCGGCGGCTCATGAGCCGGAAGTCGCCCACGTCCACGGGGATCGACACGTTGGTCAGCCGCGACGTCACCCGGTAGAACATCGACGCCGTCCACAGCTTGAAGGGGCTCTCGCCGCGGCGCGTGCGGCGCACGGCGTAGACCACGTCGTAGCCCTCGCGCCATTTCGCCAGCATCTCGGGGATCAGCTCGGGTGGGTCCTGCAAGTCGCCGTCCATCAGCACCACGGCGTCGCCGCGCGTGCGGTCCAGCCCCGCCGTCGCCGCGATCTGGTGTCCGAAGTTTCGCGAGAGCTCCACCAGCACCAGCGCCGGATACTGCGCGAAGAGCGCGCGCGCCGCCGGTCCCGTGGCGTCGCGGCTGCCGTCGTTGACCAGCACGATCTCGTACGGCTCGCCGGCTTCGCGCAGCACGCCGTCCACGCGCCGCACCAGCTCCGGCACGATCCGCTCCTCGTTGAAGAGCGGGATCACCACGCTGATCACGGCGTCCGCAGCACCTTCACGCCCTGCCAGAAGAGCGGGAACATCAGCTCGTGGTGGCCGGTGAGCGAGAAGCCCTTCCCGTGCGTGCCCAGGTGCGGCCGGCGCACCACGTTGGTCGAGGGCCGGTACTGCCGGATGAAGTCGAAGTCGGCGGTGGTGAAGTCGCCGCCGTAGCCGAGATTGCGCGCCACGCTCACCGCCTTCAGGAAGACTTCCGGCAAGACGACCGCGGATCCGAAGTTGAGATAGACGCCACCGTCGAGCAGCTCCGCCACCACCCCGGAGAGCAGGCGGAAATCGTAATGCGTCGCGGCGCCGATGGCGGCGCCGTCGGCTTGGGGATGCATGTGGACGACGTCCGTGCCGATGGCCACGTGCACGGTGCAAGGGACGCCCGCCTGCGCGCAGGTCGCCAGCACGGAGGTCGAGGCGTAGGGCGCATTGCGCTCCAGCAGCATCTCGCCCAGCGCGCGCCCCAACCCCACCTCGGGGCCGCGCCGCGAGATCGCCTCGAGGATCGCCGCCGAGGTCTGCCCGGACATGCCGAACGAGCCGTCCTGCAACGCCGTGTCGACGTCCTCGGAGGTCTTGCCCACCAAGGCGAGCTCCACGTCGTGGATCGTGACGCTGCCGTTGGCGCAGACGGCGGAGATCGCGCCGCTGCGCACCAGGTCGCACACCAACGGGGCCAGCCCCACCTTCACCACGTGACCGCCCATGCCCAGCAGCACCGGCCGCGCTCGGTCGAGCGCCTGTGCAGTGCGAGCGGCGAGCTCCTTGATCGCGGCGGCGCCTAGAATGTTGGGGAGAGCATCCCACCAGTCGGCGAAGGAGGCGTTCGAGCTCACGCTGCGCCCGAGGTCGTCGCGCTGAACCTTCGAGGGACGCTCCTCGAGATCGGTGACCGAAATGCCGGAGAGATCGAGCGGTCTGAAGCTCATCATCGCGAGGACGATTGGCGCAGGGACGAGGGACGGCCTCCCTCCGTGGCGCAGAGAGACCGGGTCATGCCCAAGGCCGTTCACCTACTGGCTGCCGTCCTCGTAGCCGGTACTCTGCTCGCCGCATGCTCGCGCGCGCCCCAACGGACCGCGCAGAGCACGGCGAGCCCCGTGCCGTCGGTCGCGCCGATCGCCACGCCCACGCCCACGCGGACTCCGGCCCCCACGCCGAGCCCGACGCCGGCCCCCACGCCGAGCCCGACGCCGGCGCCCACGCCGAGCCCGACGCCAGCGCCCACGCCGAGCCCGACCCCCACGCCGACGCCCACCCCGACGCCGCACCGGATCTACGAGATCATCGCCACGCCGCGCCCCTCACCCACGCTTGCGCCGGCGGCGGCGCTGGATCACCATCCGCGGGTCATCGCCGTCTCGGTGCACCAGGTGCGGCGCGCGCCGGTCCACCCCGAGCACGTCGAGCCGGTGTGGGACCGCTACGCCGGGCGCCTGGCGGCTCCGACCGATCCCCCGAAGATCTTCAGCGTGGAGATCTCCGACGACACGCCTGGGTCGGGTGAGACGGTCTCCGGCAAGGTGGTCACCACCACCAACGTCGCCGCGGTCACCGCGCGGATCGCCACGTTCTCCATCGGGCTGGACCGCAAGGATTACGGCGTCTTCACGCTCACGTACACGGTGCCGCACCTGCCGTTCTTCCTCAAGGGCGGCTACACGATGGTGGTCACGGCCATCACCCCCGACGGGCGCACCGTCAGCACCGACCTCCCCATCACCGTCCACTAGCAGGGTGCATCAGCATCAGCGCTGATCGGCCCAGCGCCGCACCGTGTCGTGCTCGACCAGCCCTGCCCGCGCGATGAGCGTGCGGGCGGGAGGCTGCGCGCCCGCGGGATCGGTTTCGGCGGTGTCCCAGGAGCCGCGCGTGTAGCGGTAGGTGAGCGTGGCGCCGTCGGGCAAGGCGATCGCGCAGCGCCACGTGACGCCGTCCACCTGCGCGCAGCGGACCTGATTGGCGTTCCATCCGCTCGCCGCGGTGGCCACGTAGACGGCGCTCCCCGGCGGAGTCGATGCGGGAACGCGCACGTCGAGCGTGACGGTGACGCTCTGCGCCTGTGCCGCCTGCGCCCCCGCCGCGTGCGGCGGCGTGACGAAGAACGCCGCGGGAGCCTCGGCGGGAGGGACCCCTTGGGTGAACGGACGGTCGGCCACGCGCAGGGCGCGGACCACGCCGCGCTCGTCGAGGGAGATCAGCACGTAGCGCCCGGGGGTCGCCTCGCGCTCCACGGCGGGGTCGAGGTCGGGGGCCACGCGCAGCGCGTCGCCGCTGGTGAGCACCAGCAAGCCGTCTTGCAGGGCCAGCACCTGCGCGTGGATGCGCAGGGCTACGGCAAGAGCGAGAGCGTGAACTGCGGCGACCATGTCTGCCCTTCGAAGTTGAAGTAGTAGGAGCGCTGGATGTCGAGCGTGCCGTAGCGCGTGACGCGCAGGCGCAGATCGATCGATGCGACGTACGGAGGGCGCGGGAAGTAGCCTACGGGGAGCACGTCGTTGTCGTTCTGGAGCGAGACGACCAGTTGGGCCCGGGCCGGCACGTCGTAGGTGAGGTTCAGCGTGCTGGTGCGGTAGAGCGACGCGGGGCTCGAGGCGAGCTGCGACTCGTAGGTGGCCACGGTGCCCAACCGTTGCGAGACGCGCCGCGCGCCCGTGAGCACCAGGTCGTTGGACCAGCGCCCGTAGCCCGGACCGGTGGAGAACCACGAGAGCTCGCGGTCGTCGAACGCGGAGAGCTGGATCTGCAGCGGCGCCGTGACCACGGGGCTGGAGAGCGAGAGGCCCGCGCCCTTCACCCAGGCCTGCTGCGCGGTGGCGGGAGCGACCTGCGCTCCCAGGCCGAATGCGTCGCGCGCGAAGCCCAGCGAGCTGTGGAGGCGGTAGTGGATCCCCGAGCGCCCGAGGGGCTGATCGTAGCCGTACCATCCTAGTTGGCTTTGGCTCGGGTGATTGGGCACGCCGCCGGCCACCAGCGAGTCGTACGCCTGGTCGAGCGAGAGCTGAAGGTAGGATTGGCGCAGCGCGTCGGTGACGCTGTACGCCAGGTACGCGTCGGCTTGCGTGGGCGTGGTGAACGGGTTGCCTTGCCGGTAGCCGATGGCGGTGAACGATTGATAGAGGCTGGGGCTCATGCGCTGGTAGAGGGTGAGCGCGGCGTTGCGTCCGCTCTGCGTGAGCGGCGCCAGCGAGAACAGCGCGTAGGCGCGGTCGCCGAAGACCACGCGATGGTCGAAGCCCAGCGAGGCGCCGCCGCCTTGATCGTAGCGGACGTGGAGCGTGTCCAGGGCGTTGGCGTTGCCGTAGAAGGGCCACGGCTGATCGAAGCTGGCGAACGGCAGGGTGCTGGCGGCGTAGTACGGGTTGGGCGAGAAGACGTAGACGTAGCTCGGCACGGTGGCGCCGTGCACGGGGTAGAGAAACGTGGCGTGCCGCAGCGTGACCAGCGTGCCCGGGATGACCTCGGCGCTGCTCGCCCGCATCCACGGGGATCCCGCGAGCGTGGGGAACGCGAAGGCATCGCTTGGCGCGTGCGGCGCGATGGGCTCGAGCGTCTGCGGGTTCAGCTCTTCCCTGCGCGGCGTGGGTTGCGTGACCAGCGCGTAGATCTGCCCGGTGGGCGTGCTGACGACGGCCGCCGCTCTGACGTGCCGGTGCGTCGCGTTGTCGGTGAGGTCCACGTGGCCGGCCAGCAAGAGGCGCCCGGTTCTGAGATCGTAGGTGAACGCGTCGGCGGTGGCGGCGCATTGGCCGCCTGCGGCCGCGCCGAGGGTGACGCGGGTGCCGCCCTGGCCTTCGATCACGCCGGCGTCAATGTAGAGGCCGATACGCGCGGCTTGGAACGAATCGCGCGCGCTTGCGCTGGCGCTCGCGCTTGTGCTTGGCGGCGGCGCGGCGGTGCTCACGGCGCCTTGATGATGGGTGCCGGCGTGGGCGGAGCGGTGAGGAGCTGCGGCACCGTGCCGCCGGGGAGCATGTCCGCCCAGTTGTAGACCTGGTCGTAGCGCGTGGCCGTATCGGCCTCGGGCACCACAAAGTGGCGGACTGGGCCTTCGAGTCCCGCTTTGTTGCGCTCCTCGGTCTGCCACGAGCCGCGCGTGTAACGGTAGTAGAAGATGGTGCCCGACGGGATGCGCGCGGTCACCTGGAAATCCAGGCCGTCGACGCGATTGAGCTTGATGGCGTCGGCTAGCCAGTTGCTGGCGGCGGTGGCGATGTAGACGTCGCTGTTGAGCGGCGTGTTGGGAGGCACTTGCACGCTGAA
>DATLUD010000042.1:0-18210 GCA_035533275.1 Candidatus Dormiibacterota bacterium
AGCAGGCCTGTCACGCTGTAGAGCTTGGTGACCTCCAGCGCCTCGTCGCCGGTCATAGAAGGCAGGATCGAGGGGAGACAGCGCGAGAGCATCGTCTTGCCGCAGCCCGGCGGCCCCACCAGCAGCACGTTGTGGCCGCCGGCCGCGGCGATCTCGAGGGCGCGCTTGGCGCCATCCTGTCCGCGCACGTCGGCGAAGTCGTGCGGGAACGTTGCCTGCTCGGGGGCGCGCAGGGCGCCGATGGTGCGGCGATACTTCACGCCGTGGCCGCAGAAGACGGCCACGGCGTCGGCCAGCGTGCGCACGGGATAGAGCTCGATTCCCTCGACGAGCGCCGCCTCCTCGAAGTTGGCCTCGGGCAGCACGATCTTGGTGAAGCCGCTGGCGCGCGCCCCCAGCACCATCGGCAAGACGCCGGCCACGGCTTGGGCCGCGCCGTCGAGCGCGAGCTCGCCCAGCACCACGAACTCTTGGAAGAGCAGACGGTCGACCTGCTCGTCGATGGCCAGCAGCGCGCAGGCCAGCGCGAGGTCGAAGCCGGGGCCTTCCTTGCGGATGTCGGCCGGGGCGAGGTTGACGATCAGCCGTCCCGCCGGATAGCGGAAGCCGGAGTTGGCGATGGCGGCGCGCACGCGCTCGCGCGCCTCCCCGAGGGCGCGATCGGGGAGACCCACGAGGACGAACGAGGGAGTGCCGGGGGAGGCGTCGGCTTCGACGCGCACGACGTAGCCGTCGATCCCGTGCATGGCGGCGGAGAATCCGAGTGCGAGCATCTCGCGCTCCTACTGCGCGGCGCGCACGTGTTGGAAAGGGTCGCCGAGCCGTTGGTGCGCTGCGTCTCCGTCAGCGGCTCGCGTTGGCGAGCGTCGAACGCCAAGTAGAACGCGCCGCGGTACTGAGCCACGTAGACGACGGTCCTCTCCTCGGCGGGGCGCTCGTAAGGAGAAATCCCAGCGCAGTCTCACGCGGGCCGCGCCCGACCACGACGCATCGATCCGGCCGCGCAGCGCCGGCGCGCGTGGGCAGGACGAAGCCCGCCGCCGCAAGAGCAGCGAAGACCGGAAGAAACCGCAGCACCCGGCAAACGTGCATGCGCGAGCCCTCGATGATAGACGAGCTTCCCGAGCCGCTCGTTATACGCAGAGAGCACCGCGCGTGTTTCACGCGGTCTATCGCCATGCGGAGGGGATCACCGTGGCGCCGCGAAGGGCGAGAGCCAGCCACCTCATTCGGCGAGACCGCTCCATGGATCAGACGCGCGCATCATCCACCCCCGACCCTTCCGCAGCCCCGACCGCGCGTCCCGCGCGGCCGCCCGCATCGCGCCTTCCGTTAATCGGCGCCGTTCTGTTGGTAGCTCTCGCCGTGGCGTTCGCCGCGCACCTCTTCCTCGCCGCGCGACACCGGGCCGCCCTGGAGCGCGCCGCCGGCGGGACGGTGGTCCCCGGCGGCCGCCCCGCGCCGCAGTACCGCCTGGTCAACCAGCTCGGGCAGGGCGTCGATTCTTCCGCGTTCGCGGGCAAGGTTCAGGTGGTCACGTTCCTCTTCCCCTACTGCACCAGCTACTGTCCGATGATCGCCGCCAACTTGGTGCGCTTCGAGCGCACGCTGCAGCGGAACGGCCTGGACGGCCGCGTGCGGATCGTCGCCTTCAACGTCGATCCGGCAGGCAGCGGCCCTCGCCAGATCCGCGCGTTCATGCAGGAGTACGGCTGGGATCCGCGCGACCTGCGCTGGCAGTTCCTCACCGGCACGCCCGCGCAGATCATGCGCGTCGTGCAACGCGGCTACATGGTGGACTACTGGCGCGTGAGCGACGCCGAGGAGGAGCGCGAGGCGGCCAAGGAGCGCGCCGCCGGGACGTACGTGGCGGAGCCGACGGTCGCCAACGCCGTGGCCGAGCGCGCCCACGTGAACTACGACATCGTGCACAACGACATGCTCGAGATCGTCGGCCCCGACGGCACCATCCGCCGTCTCTACGACGGCGCCGAGAAGGTCTCCGACGCCCAGCTCCTCGCCGCCGTCGAAGCGGCGCTGCCGTAGCGGCGGTTACGAGGTGCTCCGCGCGAAGCGGATGCTGGCAAAGATGACCAGGCCCGTGCCCAAGGCCATCATCGCCGTCACCGACGGCCAGAGCGCGGAGATCCCCGCGCCGCGCAGCACGATGCCGCGCAGGATCTCCAAGAAGTACGTCAGCGGAATCAGGTAGCCCACCCACTGCATCACGGGCGGCATCAGGTCGCGCTCGAAGAAGAAGCCCGAGAGCAGAATCGAGGGCATGGTCAGCGCGAAGGTCATCAGCATCGCCTGCACCTGCGTGCGCGCGACGGCGGAGACCCAGAGCCCCAGCCCGAGCGCCGCCATGAGGAAGCCCGCGCCTAAGACCAGCAGCAGCGGCAGACTCCCGGCGATCGGCACGCCGAAGATCCAGCGCATCGCTCCCAGCACGAAGAGGAAGTCCACGAAGCCGATGCAGGCATAGGGCACGATCTTCCCCAGCATCAGTCCCAGCGGGCCGATGGGGGTGACCAGCAGCTGCTCCAGCGTGCCACGCTCCCGCTCGCCCACGATCGAGAGCGACATCAGGAAGATCGTGATGACCTGCATGATCACGCCGATGAGCCCCGGGACCAGGAAGTTGGCGCTGCGCAGGCTGGGGTTGAAGAGCATGCGCGGGCGCACGTCGACCAGCGTCGGCGCCACGCTCGCGCCGCGCGTCCCCGGACCCAGCGCGGCCGAGAGCGCCGAGCCGATGGCGGTGGACGCCGCGAAGGCCTGCTGGGCCACGGAGGAGTCGGAGCCGTCGATGAGCACCTGGATCTCGCCGGGGCGCCCGGAGCGCACGTCGGCCGTGAAGTTCGGCGCGATGTCGAAGGCCACGCGCACGCGCCCGGCCACGATCAGAGCGCGCAGCTGCGCGCGCGACGTGGCGCGGTAGACCAGGTCGAATTGATCGGAGGCGCGCAGGGCGTCGAGGGCGCGCACCGAGAGGGCGCCGCGGTCCTCGTCCAGATAGGCGGAGCCGATGTGCTGCACTTTGGTGTTGATGGCGTAACCGAAGAGCAGCAGCTGAACCACGGGAAGCGCCAGCGCGAGCGCCAGCGTCACGGGGTCGCGCGTGACGTGCTTGACCTCCTTGTAGAGCACGGCTAGAAAGCCGCGCAGATCGAAGGCACGCCTCACTTCGGCGCGCGCCCCCGCGTGAGCGCAACGAAGACGTCCTCCAGCGAGGCGTCGCTGGGCACGGGCTCACCGATGCCGGCCGCCTCGCCGCCGAGATCGAGGCGCAGCCGCTCGGGCGTCACCTCGCCGGCGACGATGACGTGGAGCTCGCGGCCGAAGATCGTGGCGTCGCGCACGTACGGCAGCGGGCGCGCGGCGGCGAACGCCGCCATCACCTCCTCCGTCTCCACGCGGTAGCGCACCGTGCCGGAGGGCTCCACCCCGGGCAGGCGCCGCAGCTCGTCGAGCGAGCCCAAGGCGATCAGCTCTCCGTCGTAGATGTAGCCCACGCGCGAGCACCGCTCCGCCTCGTCCATGTAGTGCGTGGTCACGAAGAGCGTCACGCCGCCCTCGGCCAGCCGGTAGAGCAGATCCCAGAGATCGCGCCGCGCCACGGGGTCGATGCCCGCCGTCGGCTCGTCGAGAAAGAGCACGCGCGGCTCGTGCAGCAGCGCGCACGCCAGCGCCAGGCGCTGCTTCCATCCCCCGGAGAGCGTGGCCGCCGGCTGGCGCGAGAAGCCGGCGATGCCGGTCAGCGCCCCCACCTCGCCCTTGCGCCGTTCGCGCCGCGCCGGGTCCAGGGCGTAGGCGCGGCCGTAGAACTCCAGGTTCTCGTCCACCGTCAGATCGCCGTAGAGCGAGAACGACTGCGACATGTAGCCGATCGCGCGGCGCACGCGCTCGCCCTCGCGCTCCACGTCGAAGCCGTTCACGCTGCCGGCGCCGCCGCTGGGTCGCACCAGGCCGCAGAGCATCTTGATGGTGGTCGACTTGCCGCTGCCGTTGGGGCCGAGGAAGCCGAAGATGGAGCCCCGCTCCACGGCGAACGAGAGATCGCGCACGACCGTGTGGGCGCCGTAGCGCTTGGTGAGTCCCTCCGTCACGATGGCCGCCGCGCCGCTCACGGCGGGGCCACCTCCGCGGTGGTGCCGCCGCGCAGCAGGCGCTGGGGATCGTGGATGCGGATCTTCACGCCGAAGACCAGGTCGGCTCGGTCCTCCGCGGTCTGCACATTGCGCGGCGTGAACTGGGCGTTGGCGTCGACCTGCTCCACCCTGCCCTCGAACGTGCGCCCGGGATCCGCGTCGGAGCGCACGCGCACGTGCCGCCCCACGGTGAAGGCGGCCAGCGCGCGCTGGGGCACGTAGATCCGCACGTACGGATCGACGAGCTCATCGACGGTGGCTACGGCCGCGCCGGGAGCCACCAGGTCGCCGGCGCGCAGGTCGATGCTCTCCACCACGCCGTCGGCCGGGGTGCGAACCACCGTCTCCCGGAGCGCCACGCGGGCGGCAGCCAGGTTCGCCCGTGCCGTCGCCACCGCCGCCGTGGCTTGCGCGATTTGATCGGGGCGCGACCCCGCCAGCACCAGGGCCCGGCTCGCGGCGGCGGCCGCGTACGCCGAGCGCGCGGCGGCCAAGTCTTGCGGGAGCTGCCCCGACTCGGTGGCCGAGAGCTGGGCGCGGGCCGTGCGCAGGCGGGCCTCGGCGGCAAGCAGCGCGGCCGCGGCCTGTTGCGCCAAGGCCAAGGCTTGGTCGTCGGCCTGCGCCGAGATGGCGCCGTCCAAATAGAGTTGCCGGTCGCGGGCGTACGTGCGGGTCGCGACCACCCGCTGGGCGTCGGCTTGCACCACCTCGGCGCGCGCGACTCCCACCTGGTGCCGTGCCACGGCCAGCTGGTCGCCGCTCGTGAGCTCCAGCTTGCGGTACGCCGCATAGGCCTCGCGCTGCTGGGCGCCGGCCTTGGCCACGTCCTGCGGCCGCGGCCCAGCCTCCAGGTCGGCCAGCGCCGCGGAGGACTCGCGCAGGCGCCCTTGCGCCGCGGCCAGCGCGGCGCGCTCCGCGGCGTCGTCGAAGCGAACCAGAACGCTTCCGGCTGCCACGCGGTCGCCGGCGCTCACCAGCACGGCCGCGATGCGGCCGCCGACCGTGCTCCCCACCGCCGCTTGCTCCGCTTGGATGGTGCCGCTGTAGGGAAACGCGCCGTCGCGCGCCGCGCATCCGGCGAGCGTGGAGGCGATGAGCACCAGAAGCAGCAGGTTGCGCGTCGTCGCCATGACGGAGATTAACGTACGGCGCCGGAGGAACCCTGCGGGCGCCCGCCCAGTCTCACGCAGGCGCGCCTTGGGAGCGCCCCGAAGCCGCTCGCTTGACCATGGACCCGATCGATACGCTCGCCGTCCACGCCGGCGCGTTGGAGACGCCGCTCAACGCACCGGTCTCGCCGCCGCTCTATCAGGCGTCGGCCTACGTCTTCGAGGATCTCGAGGACGTCGAGGCGATCTACGGCGGACGCAAGCAAGGGAAGATCTACGGGCGCTACGGCGGACCCAACGGCGAAGCCTTTGCCGCGGCCGTGGCGGAGCTGGAAGGAGCCGAGGCCGGGGTGGGCGCCTCCAGCGGCATGGCCGCGATCTGCGCGGCGTTCTTCACCAACCTGCGTGCCGGCGACCACGCCGTGGTCACGCAGGACGTCTACGGCGGCACGCACGCGGTGGTCACGCGCGACTTCCCCGAGCGCGGCATCGAGAGCACCTTCGTCGACGCCTGCGATCCTCGAGCGTTGCGCGCGAGCATCCGCCCCGGGCAGACCAAGCTGGTCTATCTCGAAGCCCTCACCAACCCGTTGATGCGCGTTCCGGCATGTGCTGACGCGGTGCGGCTGGCGCACGACGCGGGCGCGATCGTGGTGGTCGACTCCACCTTCGCGTCGCCCGCGCTCTTCCACCCGTTGGAGCACGGCGCCGATCTGGTCGTCCACAGCGTCACCAAGTATCTCGGCGGCCACGGCGACGTCGGCGCCGGCGTCTTGGCGGGAAGCCGCGCGCTGATCGACGGCGCGCGCGCCTACCTGGTGCGCACAGGCTCCACCATTCCGCACTTCGAGGCGTGGCTCGCGCACCGCGGCCTGCGCACGCTGGCCCTGCGCATGGAGCGTCACTCGCGCAACGCCGAGGCCGCCGCGGCCTTCCTGGACGCCGCGGGGCCCGCGGTTACGAGCGTCCATCATCCGAGCCTCCCGGGGCATCCGCAGCACGCGGCCGCGGCGCGCCTCTTCCCGCTGGGCTGCGGAGGCATGCTCTCCTTCGAGCTCGCCGGCGGACGCGCCGCCGTCGAAGCCTTCGTGAAGGGCTTGACGATGATCGAGGTGGTGCACAGCCTCGGAGAGGTGGCCACCACGGTCTCGTACAGCGTCGCCAGCTCCCATCGCGGCATCCCCGCCGCCGAGCGCGAGAAGCTCGGCGTCACCGAGAGCCTGCTGCGCCTCTCGTGCGGAATCGAGCGCGGCGACGACATCATCGAGGACTTGCGGCGCGGTCTCGAGGCCGCGCGGGAGAAAGGATAGCCTTGTACTCACGTAAGCGTATCGCCTTCGCGCTCGCCTTGGCCGTTCTCGGCGGGTGCTCTTCGCAGAACTCGAGCGGCGGCTCCTCGAACGCTCAGGCTTCGCCCGAGGCCGGCGCAGCGCAAGGCGGCGGCAAGGCCATCGGCGTCACGATTCAGGACCGCGAGGCGCAGTTCTATCAGGCGATGGAAGCCGGCATGCGCGAGGAGGCCAAGAAGTTCGGCTACACGCTCCACGTCGTCGACGCCAACCGCGACAACGCCAAGCAGCAGTCGCAAGTGGAGGACTTCATCGCCCAGAAGGTGGCGGCCATCGTGATCACGCCGTACGACTCGACGGCCATCGGCAGCGCCATCGTGGAGGCAAACAACGCGAAGATCCCGGTCTTCACGGCCGACATCGCCAGCACGTCCAAGCAAGGACACGTCGTGGCGCACATCGCCTCCAACAACGTGCAGGGCGGCATCGAGGCCGGAACCCTGATGTGCCGCGCGCTCAAGGACGTGGCCGACCCGACGGTGGCGATCATCGACGAGCCCGAGGTGACCAGCGTCCAGGACCGCGTCAAAGGCTTCAAGGAAGAGCTCGCCAAGGATTGCCCCAAGGTCAAGATCGTGGCCGACGTCTCCGCCGGCGGCCAGCGCACGAAGGCCAGCAACGTGGCCGACGACCTCCTCCAACGCCACCGCAACCTCTCGGGCATCTTCGGCATCAACGACGACTCGGCGCTCGGCGCCATGAAGTCGGTGCAGGCGGCGGGCCGCTCCGGGAAAGTGGCGATCGTGGGCTATGACGCCACGCCGGAGGCGCGCGCGGCGATCAAGGCGGGAACGATGTACGGTGATGCGATCCAGCATCCCGACCAGATCGGCAAGCTGACGATCGACGCGATCCACGACTACTTCGCCGGCAAGGAGCCAAAGCCGATGATCGCGGTCCCGGTCGGCACGTTCACGAAGGCTGACGCGCAGTAGGACGGCGCACCCGTGGCGGAGTCGGTGCTCTTGGAGATGCGCAGCATCTCCAAGTCGTTCCCGGGAGTGAAGGCGCTCGACGGCGTCTCGTTCGACGTTCGCGCGGGTGAGGTTCACGCGCTGGTGGGCGAGAACGGCGCCGGCAAGTCGACCCTGATGAAGATCCTCGCGGGGGCTCAGCCCGCCGACGAGGGAGAGATCCTGGTCGACGGGGCCGCGGTGCGCATCGGCGGCCCGAAGGACGCCGAGCGCCACGGCATCGCCATGATCTACCAGGAGTTCAACCTGGTGCCCGCGCTCGACGTCACCGCCAACGTGGTCCTGGGGCGCGAGCCGGCCGGCATCGGCGGCTGGCTCGACGGCCGCGCCGCCGAGACGGCGGCGCGTGAGGCCGTCTCGCTGCTTGGGATCGAGCTGCCGTTGCGCGCCCCGGTGGGGCGCCTCTCCGTGGCCCAGCAGCAGATGGTGGAGATCGCCAAGGCGTTGGCGCGCAAGGCGCGCGTGCTGGTGATGGACGAGCCCACGGCGGCGCTCACCGACCGCGAGATCGACCATCTCTTCGAGACGATCCGCATCCTGCGGGCACGGGGGGTGGGCATCGTCTACATCTCGCACCGCCTCGAAGAGCTGCCCCGCATCGCCGACCGCGTCACCGTGCTGCGCGACGGCCGGGTCGTCGGGGGCGGCACCGTCGCCGAACTGCCCCAGCACGAGACGATCCGCTTGATGGTGGGGCGCGAGATCGAGCAGTACTATCCGCCGCTCCCCGCGTTGGAGCCGCAAGCCCCCGTGGTGCTCTCCGTGCGCGGCCTGCGCAGCGGCACGGTGGTGCGCGGCGTGGGCTTCGAGGTGCGCGCGGGCGAGCTGTTGGGGCTGGCGGGCCTGGTCGGAGCGGGGCGCACGGAGATCGTGCGCGCGATCGCCGCGGCCGATGTCCCTTCCGGCGGCGAGATCCTGATCGACGGCCGGCCGCTGCGCGCGCGCGGGCCGCGCGACGCCATCGAAGCCGGCATCGCGCTGGTGACGGAAGACCGCAAGGGACAGGGACTCGTGCTTGGCATGACGGTGCGGGAGAATGTGACGCTCCCCCACCTGGGGCTCTTCTCGCGTCCGCTGGGCTTCGTCGATCGCGCCCGCGAGAAGGCGGTCACGCTCGACCTGGTGCGGGAGCTGCGCATCCGCACGCCGTCCGTGGAGCAGCGCGTGCGCAACCTCTCCGGCGGCACCCAGCAGAAGGTGGTGCTGGCCAAGTGGCTCACGCAGCGGGCGCGCCTCTTTCTCTTCGACGAGCCGACGCGCGGCATCGACGTGGGCGCCAAGGCGGAGATCTACGAGCTGATGGTGGAGCTGGCGAAGCAGGGTGCGGCGGTGGTCATGGTCTCGAGCGAGCTCCCCGAGGTGTTGGGCATGTCGCACCGCGTGGCCGTGGTGCGCGACGGCACGATCGTGGGCGTGCTCCCGCGAGAGGAGGCGACGCGCGAGCGGGTGATGGAACTGGCGACGACCTCGCGGGATGCGAGCGAGAAGAGTGGGGTGAGCCGATGACGGGGAGCAAGGCGATCGAGGAAGGGGCGGCCGGCGCGGCAGGGCGCGCGTGGCTCCGCTACGGCGTGGTCGCCCTCGTGCTGATCGTTGCGCTGGCGCTGGTGGCGCACTTCACGCACGGGGCGTTCCTGGATCCCGGCAACCTGGTCAACGTCCTGCGGCAGATCACGTACAACGCGATTCTCGCCGCGGGGCAGACGTTCGTCATCATCACGGCCGGCATCGACCTCTCGGTGGGCTCGCTGGTCTCTCTCTGCGGCGTGGTCATGGCGCTGGCGGCCAATGCCCTGCCGTTTCACGGCGCCGCGCTCGTCGCGGCGACGCTGGTCATCGGCGCCGCCGTGGGCGGGCTTGCGGGGTTCATCAACGCCCTCCCCGTGGTGCGCCTGGGCCTGCCTCCGTTCATCACCACGCTGGCGATGATGCTCATGGCGCGAGGCCTGGCCTACAAGCTCGCGCACGGGCGGCCGATCCCCGTCAACAGCGACGCGTTCAACGCCATCGGCATCGGCTTCACGCTCAAGGGCTTGGGACGCGCCTTGCAGATGCCGGGCATCCCCGTGGCCGTCATCTGGATGGCCGTGGTCCTGATCGTCTGCGGCGTCCTGCTCGCGCGCACGCGCTTCGGGCGTTACGTTTACGCCATCGGCGGGAACGCCGAGGCGGCGCGGCTGGCGGGCATCCCCAATCGCGTGGTCATCACCGCCGTCTACGTCATCAGCGGCGTCTGCGCGGCCATCGCCAGCCTGCTCTTGATGGCGCGCTTCCAGTCCGGCTCCCCGCAGACGGGCTATGGCTTCGAGCTCACCGTGATCGCGGCGGTGGTGGTGGGCGGGACGAGCCTCTTCGGGGGCTCCGGGACCATCGCCGGCACGTTCGTCGGGGCGCTGCTCATCGGGGTTCTCAACAACGTGATGAATCTGGCGAACGTCGAGAGCTACACCCAGGACATCGCGCTGGGAGCGGTGATCCTGCTGGCCCTGATACTCGACCAGGTGCGCAAGCGCATCTGGAGCTAGGCGGTGAGCGCGCGCCGCTGGGGCGCTAGCGCTGGCGGCGGTCCATGCGCCACCCGAGGATCTTGGCGATCATCTCGGCCCGGTTGCGCGACTCGGTCTTTGCCAGCAGCCGCTTCACATGGTCGTGGGCCGTCGACTCGGCGATCGAGAGCCGCGCGGCGATCTCGGCGCTGCTCTCGCCCTTGAGGAGCAGGGCCAGGACCTCGAGCTCGCGGTCCGAGATGGAGAAGCGCTCCGCCGCCCACATCAGAGAGTTCCTCGGCTGGTACGGTTCCACCAACACGCCGATGCGCGGACCGCTCGCGCCGTCCATGGGTACCGCGCGCACGATCAGAAAGGGCAAGGGCATGGCGATCTGGACCGTCCGCCGCTCGGGGTGGGTGAACCAGCCCTCGGTCATCGTCCGAACGGTCTTGTCGAGGATCGGTGGGAGGCGCCCGTGCTCGACGCGCAGCAACGCGCCGAGCTGATTGGTCCGTTCGGTCGCCGAGGTGAAGGACGACTCGACGCGCATCTCGCGGTCGACGACGAAGAGGGTGGGGATCGTGCGTTCGAGCGCGTGCCGCTTTGGGTCCCCGCCGGCATCGAAGAGGCGCAGGCGGGCCAGCATCTCGGATCCCCCCAGGGTGGCGCTCCACAGCGCCTGGACGTCGCCCGAGGAGTACGGGCCCGCGATCTCGTTGCGCATGCAGACGAGCATCGCGTACGTGGCCCGGCGGTCCGCGAAGAGCAGCGTCACCCCATAGCAGAACGGCTGGATCGGCGCCAAGGTCGCCGCCGTCCGGGGCCCGCTGCGCGCCTCTTGGCGCTGGCGGGTGCGCTCCTCCTCGAGGAGGCGGAGCGTGGCGTTGACGTCGGAGATATTTTCGGATAATAAAAATTCGCAGAGCGAGTCATTCTCGGCGTAACGCGCATAAGCCCAACGTGAGCAGGGTACGAGTTCGACGATCGTCTCGATGAGCGCTCGGCTGCGATCCGAGGCTGGGAGATCGGCGACGGTCCGGATCAGGACGTCGGCCGCGGCAGCGTTGATAGGATCGTTCAAAGGCGTCAATGTTTACCCCGGTCTCATAATAGGTCATTTGCAAGTCTTTTGGGATAGATAGCCCCGACGATGGTACCATCTCTCCCCAAATTTAGGGATTTAAATCACACTTTCGGCCATGCTATAACCAGTCCACAGTCTCCTGGTCCCCCTCCGGAGACTCTCCCCCACAAATACCTTCGACCCCCCTAAGAGGGACTGCGCTGGCGGTTCGTCCGCTGGTTGTTCCCTAAGATGCTCAATTCAGAGAGGTAGGCGGAAGAGAATGGAAGTCATGACCGGCACGATTCGGGTGGTCGTGGTGGAGGGGCAGGCACTATTCGGGAAGGCGCTGTGTCAGGTTCTGGCGACCGATCGGAACATCGAGGTCGTCGGTGATGCTGAGAGCGTTGCGACGGCTCCACTGGCCGCCCTGCATCCCGATCTCATCATTCTGGACCTCGACGGACATGCCGTCGAGCTCGGGGAGGCCATGCGGCAGGTGCGGGCCGCCGTGCCGAACGCCCGAGTCTGCGTCCTTTCGGCCCATTTGCAGCCCGAGGTCATGCAGCGTTGCCTGACGGCTGGGGCCGATGGCTACATCGTCAAGGACGTGACGCCCGCGGAGCTCATCCGTGCGGTGAAGACGCTAGCGGCCGGCTCGTCGTACGTCGACCCGCGCATCGCCGGTCATGTGCTGCGCCGCCGGAGCATGAGCAACGGCCGCGGCGACCTCAACGAGCTTTCGCTCCGCGAGACGGAGGTCGTCCGCCTGATCGCCGAGGGGCTGTCCAACAAGGAGATCAGTGCCCGGCTGAAGCTCTCGGAGAAAACGGTCAAGAACCACATCAGCCGGATCTTCTCCAAGCTGAACATCACGGCACGCACCCAGGCGGCGGTACACGCCATCAAGACTGGGCTCGTATAGAGCCGACGGACCCCTTCGTAGGTCCCAATGGCCACTACGCTCCCGTCCGGACAGGCGCTAGACTGAAGGTCAGCGCACGATTCGGACGGGAGGTGCCGTGGATCGCATACGATCTTACGTCGTCGAGGCACAGGGCATCTTTGCTCCGTTTCTCGTGGCAGTCTTGGCGGACGCCGGGCTCGACGTCGTACATGTCGGGAGTTCGATGGATCTCCAGTTGATGAGTCATCTGGCGCCAGATCTCTTATTCGTGGACCTCGACTTCATCGATGCGGATCCTCTGGAGTCGATCCGGATGACTCGCTTCATGCTTCCCCACGCCGTCATCTGCGTCTACACCGGCGACAGCCGGCCGGCTTGGGCGTCGGCGTGCCACCTGGCCGGAGCGAACTGCGTCTTGACGAAGCAGGCTGACGGAGCCGAAATCGCTCAAGGCGTGCGCAGGGCGCTGATGGTAGGCGCCTACACCGACCACCGTTTCGAGAGTCCCGAGTCCCCGCTGCTCTGACGCCAAAGACCCTCGTCGCTAGAAGTCTCCCGCCGAGAGCCCCGGATCGAGCACGACGTCTATGAAGTGCTCGCTCTTCACGAGCGTCGTGCCGTCGAAGCGTTGCCGCACGACGGGCAGGTGCGTCTTGTCCGAGATGAAGAGCAGCTCGCGCGTCACGCCGCCCGTTTGCGAGGGCGCGCGGTCGTCCAGGAGGATTTCCTCCGTGGGCGAGCCGTCGATCGACGGGCCCGGCGCCTCGCTCTCGTGCGCCTCGTTGGCGCGGTAGTACCGGAGGATATAGGCGAACGAGGCGGTGTTCATGGTGTCACCGCGCAAGCTGGTGGCGCGTGGGTCGTGGAGGTTCACCGTGAGGTGGATGGCACTCAGAATGCCGCCCTGGTGGCCGCTGACCGTATCCCCGCCGTGCCACACGGCGCCCCCGCCTCGCCCGGGGCCCCGCTCGATCTCGATCTTCGCGAGGTCGGGCTTCATGAAGGCATAGGCATAGGTGCGGTCTTGCACCTGCTGCCCCTCGGTCTCGTGGGTGACGATCTTGCAGGTGTAGTCGTCGACCTTCTGCCACGCCGCAGCGAAGGCGTCGAGCCCCGAGAACGATGCGGCCCGCGCCGGCGGAGCGCACGAGAGCGAGAGCATGGTTGCCAAGAGCGCAGCCGAGGCCGCTGGGCGCAAGGGTCTCATCGGACCTCCTCGTTCGGTCGGGATCACATGAGGCGCGTGGAGATGCGCCGGAAAGCCTGCAGGATGCGCTCGGCGTCCGTGAGCTCGGAGCGCTGCTGCCGGGCGTGGAAGATCGGGATCGCGCGTTCCAGCAACTCTTCCGCTTTCTTGATCTCCGGCTGCGTCGCGCGTCCTTCCGTGGCCTTTTGCAGCACCATCAGGCCGAACTTCAGCGCGGTCTTCGCCCATTCGGTCTCCTGGCCACCGAGCTGTTCGAGCGTGGCAAGCGCGCTGGTGTAGGAGGCCTCGGCCTCCTCGTAGCGCCGATTGCGCGCGGCCAGCATCCCGCCCATCACGTCCGCCAATGCTTGGTTGAGGGTGCGCGAGGAGCGCAGCGTGGCGTCGAGCAGCGAACGTACGTTGTGGGTGCTCTCTTCGGGACCCTTGACGGCGTTCGCGGCCGTCGCGGCCCGGGGCGCCGGCGGGGCCTGCGGGGCGCGGAACGGAGGGGCGGCCTCCACCGGCGCCGGACGCGCGGGAGCCTCGCCGCCGGTCAGGATCGCGCGCAGCTCGGCCGCGACGTCGGCGGCGCTCTGCGGCCGCTGGCTCGGATCCTTCGCCAGCATGCGCAGGATCAAGGCGTCGAGCGCCTCCGGGATCTCCGAGTTCACCGCGTGCGGCGGCGTGGCAGGCTGATTGATGTGGGCGAAGATCACCGCCACCAGATCGTCGTCGACGCTCTCGAAGGGCAGGCGGTGGCAGAAGAGCTCGTACATCACCACGCCCAGCGAGTAGAGGTCGCCCGCCACGTCGCCGGCGCGTCCGAGAAAGCGCTCGGGAGGGAGATACGAGATCGTCCCGACGATCTCGCCCGCCTGCGCGGTCATCGAGACGTCGGTGGTGCGGCGCGCCAGCCCGAAGTCCATGACCTTGACGACGCCGGTTTCGAGGACCATCAAGTTGCTGGGCTTGATGTCGCGGTGGATCACGCCTTGGGCGTGGGCATACTGCAGGGCCTCGCAGAGCTCGATGCAGAGCGAGATGGCGTGCTCGGTCGAGACGCCCTCGTCGCTGAGCGCGCGAAGGGTGCGCCCTTCCGCCAGCTCCATGATGATGTAGGAGACCCCCGTGGACTCGCCGGCGTCATACACGGAGACGATGTTGGGATGGTTGAGGCGCGCCATGGACTGCGCCTCGCGCAGGAACCGCTGGCGGATGTCGCCGCTGCGATCGGTGAGGACCTTGACCGCGACGGGGCGGTCGAGGGTGGTGTCGACGCCGCGATAGACATCGGCCATCCCGCCGCTCCCGATGAGGGAGTCGACGCGATAGCGTCCCGCGATGATCGAGCCGAGAGGCGATTCGGTCAAAACGCTCCTTCGAGATGACGCACGCTGAGCCGAGAACCGACTCGTTCGACCGTCACGACGTCGAATCGGGCATAGGCGTTCGGCGCCGCGGTCTGCAGCCACTCCTCGGCCAGCTGCCTCAACCGGGCTCGTTTCCGGGCATCCACCGCTCCGAGCGGTCCCCCGAAACGGCGCGACGAGCGCGCTTTGACCTCGACGAAGACGATCGTAGCCCCATCCTTGGCGATGATGTCGATCTCTCCCCCTCGACCGAGCCGGACGTTTCGCCCGACGATGCGGTAGCCTCGCGCCTCCAGATGCGCGGCGGCCAGACGCTCTCCCTCGGCCCCCAGCTCCGCGCTCACGGTGCGCCGCCCGGATCGGGTGCGGCGTCTGGGAAGAGCGGGACGGCCCGGAGCAGATGCTCGACGAAGCTGCGGCGGTGCTCCGGCGTGGGGCCGTGCTCCCTCAGCGCTTCGATGTGGCGCTGCGTGCCGTAGCCCTTGTGCTCGTCGAAGCCGTACGCTGGGAAGCGCTCGTGGAGCTCTACCAGGAGACCGTCGCGGTGGACCTTGGCGATGATGGAGGCGGCGGCGATGGTGCTGGAGCGCGCGTCGCCGTGGATGAGGGCCTGCTGCTCGCCGCCGAACGCGGGAATCCGCATCGCGTCCACGAGTAGGCAATCGGGAGAGATGGCAAGTCCTGCAAGCGCCCGCTCCATCGCCAGCACCGTCGCCCGGTAGATGTTGAGCTGGTCGATCTCCGCGGCCGAGGCGGAGCCGATGCTCCAAGCCGTGCACATCTCGCGGATGGTCACGGCCAGCCGCTCCCGCCGCTGGGGCGGCACGACCTTCGAGTCGTCGAGGCCCTCGAGCAGCAAGGGGCGCTCGCTGACGACGCAGGCGGCCACCACCGGCCCGGCGAGGGGCCCCCGCCCGACCTCGTCGACGCCGCCCACCAGGCGCAGGCCGCGCTCGAAGGCTTGGCGCTCGAAGTAGTTGAGGGCGGCCAGACGGCGCCGCTCGCGTCCCGGGTCGGCGGGGCGGCGCGGGGTCACGGCGCCTCGGCCTCGTCCGGCAGGTCCAGGGTGAACCGGCCCAGCTTCCCTTGATTGAAGTCGCGCAGGAAGATCGTCGCCGCGCGCTCGAGGTCCGGGAGGCCGCCGCGCCGGACGCAGCCGCGAGCGACCGCGAAGGCCGTGAGGTCCGTCGCGGCGAGGGCGTGCCCGGGATGCGCCGTCAGCCAGGCTCCGAACGACGCGATCACCGCCTCCAGGTCGAAGCGCTCCATCGGTACGGCTCCGCAGAGGGCGAGCTTCCACTGAGCCTCGGGGGTGTCGATCTTGGGAACCAGCACGCCGGGGGTGTCCATGAGCTCCAGGCGCGGGGAGACGCGGAACCAGCGCAGGTCGCGGGTGACGCCCGGCCGATCCTCCGTCTTGGCCGCCGCGCGGCGCAGCAGTCCGTTGATCACCGAAGACTTCCCCACGTTCGGGATGCCGAGCACCATCGCCCGGACGCTTGGGCGCCCGCCGCCGGCCGCGGAGAGCAGCCGTTGGAGTCGCTGGACGCTCCGCTGTTCCTTCCCGTGGACGGCCACGGTCCGCAAGCCCCCGCGCGTCAAGCGCGCGATCCAGCGCGCCGTGAGATCCGGCTCGGCCAAGTCCTCCTTGGCCAGCACCAGCAGGTGTTCCCGACGCCCGATCAGGGCGGCGAGGGCAGGATTCGCGCTGGTCAGGGGCAGGCGGGCGTCCCGCACTTCCACCACCACGTCGACGCTCTCCAGACGCCGCGCGACGTCGCGCATGGCCGCGGCCATGTGCCCGGGGAACCACTGGATCGGCGGGAGACTCACAGCGGCCCAAACCTCTGGAGGGGCCAGACCACCATCACCGCCCGCCCGATCACGTGCGCCTTCGGCACGAAGCCCCAGGCGCGGGAGTCGTCGCTGTCGGCGCGGTTGTCGCCCAGCACGTAGAGACTCCGCGGCGGCACCGTCACCGCGGCGAAGCTGCGACGATCGGGAAAGCGGACGTAGGGCTCGTCGAGCGGCACGCCGTTGCGGAAGACGCGTCCTTCGACGATGCGAATGCGGTCTCCGGGCAAACCGATCACGCGCTTGAGGTAGACGATCGGCGTGCTGGCGTCGTGGCGGAAGGCGATGATCTCGCCGTGCCGGATCGGCTGCAGGCGAAAGGCGAGCGTGTCGATGAGGACGTGCTCCCCGTTCTCGATGCGCGGCTCCATCGAAAGTCCCGAGACGATCGGGGCGCGCATGAAGAAGACGAGGAAGAGGACGAGGAGCAGCGCCGCCTGCAGGGCGACGCTCGCGGCTGTGCGGATGCGCGAAACCGAGAGCACGTTGGCCTCGTCGCTTCGCTGTGGGCAGCGGGATAGCCTGGCGCCTAGCCTTCTCCTAGTGGGCGAAGAAGCCGATGCGGCGCGGCGGCCAGAACCGGAACAGCGCATGACCGACGAAGTCCTTGCGCGGCAGGAAGCCCCAGATGTGCGAGTCCTCGGAGTTGTTGCGGTTGTCGCCCATCATGAAGTAGTAGCCGTCGGGGATGCGATCGCACGACTGCCACCGGCTGCGCGGCGGGACGTCGGCGGGCGGCGACTCGAGCGGAATTCCGTCCACGATGATCTGGCAGTTCTTGATCTCCAGATCGTAGTCGGGAGGCTGCGCGATGTACGGCTCGTTCAGCGCCTTGCCGTTGACGATCACCTTGCCGTTGCGGATCGAAAAAGTCTCGCCGGGGACGCCCATCACGCGCTTGATGAAGTCGTTGCTGGAGGGGATCGGCGGCTTGAAGACCGCGATCTGCAGGGGCTGAGGATTCTGGAAGCGGTATTGCAGCTCGTTGACGAGCAGGACGTCGTCGATCTGCAGCGTGGGCTCCATGGAGCCCGACGGAATGTAGAACGTTCGAACGACGAACGCGATGAGGATCAGCGCGACGCCGCCCGCCACGATGAAGGCGTCGAGATACTCGCGGACGACGGAGAGCGTGCGCCCTTGCTGCTCGGGCTTCGGGCGCGTGGCGATCACCAGGCGCACGACCACGAAGAGGAGGATGAGCCCGAGCAGTTGGAGTGGCGTCACGTGCGTGCGGACCCGGTTACGCCGAAGTCCGCTCGGTCTTGCGCTCCTTGATGCGAGCGGCCTTGCCGACCTTCTCGCTGAGGTAGTAGAGGCGGGCGCGCCGTACGATGCCGCGCTTGCTCACCTCGATCTTGTCGATGCGCGGGCTGTGGATCAGGAACGACTTCTCCACGCCGACGCCGTGAGCGGTGCGCCGCACGGTGAACGACTCGCCGAGACCGCCGCCCTTGCGGACCGTCACCACGCCTTCGAACATCTGGATGCGTTCCTTGCCGCCTTCCACGACCTTCGAATAGACCTTGACGGTATCACCCGGACGGAAATCCGGGGTGTTCGCCTTGAGCTGGCCCTCTTGCACCAGCGAGACCGCGTTGCTCATCGCTCTGCTCCATGAAACGCCGGCCGCGCGGAATGCGCGGGGCGGACAACCCCGGTAGTATAGCAAAGGGGCGCCTGAGCATCAAGGGCCGCGCCGCTTCCCATCGTCCCGCCCGCTTGCCCGGCCCACCTGCCCGAGTCCCCGCGGAGACG
>DATLUD010000043.1:0-21741 GCA_035533275.1 Candidatus Dormiibacterota bacterium
ACTTGCGCAACAGGCTTTGCGCGAAGCCCAAGCAGCATCGACCAAGGACGTCGCCTTAGAGGCCTCGCTCACGCACGTCCTGGCGGCCGTGGGGATGAACCTCTGCGACGAAGAGGCGGTGACCCTCGCCTGGCAGACGGCCCAGAGCCTGCGCTGGACGCCGGACTTGCGGCAAAAGGAGTTCCAGACGATGCGGGCGCTGGGCACCGCCGCGGCGCTGGTCGGCGACTGGTTCAACATGGAGCGCTTCCTGCGGCGCGCCATCGCGCTGGCGCCGACTCCGGCGTGGGAGGCATTCGCCCATCTCGAGCTGGCCAGGCTCCTGCGCGCCGGCGACAACCGCTCCTGGTCCGTGGAGCTGGCGATCGCCGACGAGGTGGGCTCCGCCATCGACTGGCAGAGCATCCGCGGCGAGGAGCAGGAGGCGCTGCTGCTCTTCATCGAGCTCTTCGCCCAGGACGACCCCGCCAAGGCCACGCGCTACAGCGCGCTCCTGCACACGGGCCCCCGGCTCGAGAGCCGCGTCGGCGCCCGCACCGACGCCCGCTCCGAGGCCAAGCAGCAGTTCGCCGAGGGCGTGCTGCTCAAGGCCGACGGCAATGCCTACCTCGCCGCCAAGTACCTGCGCCGGGCGTGGGAGATCTTCGACCGCATCGGCTACGCCTGGCGCGCCGCGGCGGCCGCCTTTGAGATGCTCGACATCTGCGAGCCCGACGAGTCGTACGCCTGGCTCAACCGCGCCAACCGGATCCTCTCGGTGGCTCCGCAGAGCTGGCTCGTCGAGCGGCTCGCCAAGCGCTCGGAGCGCCCCGTCGAGCGCGAGATCCGGCTCAACGCCGGCCCCTCCCGCGTCCGCGAGCTGCTGGCCCAGGGCAAGACCCCGCGCGAGATCTGCCAGATCCTGGGCCTCAGCCGGCATACCGTCAACAAGCACATCGCCGTCATCAAGCGCTCGTACGGCGCCGCCAGCCTCCACCAGCTCATCGCCGAGTTGGTAGTCTCGCATACCGCCTGACGATCCTGGAGGTGGGCGCCCCTACCTAATCCGGCTACTATTGGGCTAGTAGCTGGGCGCGCGAGGCCGGCACGGTGACAGCACAGTGCCATCCTGACGCCCGATGGACGGCATAATCATGCCATGTGCATGTGGGGCCGCGGACTTCACATGCGCCGAAGCGCGCCCGTGAGCACGCCTTAGGGTAGATCGCCTGCTCGGTATGGCGTGCCGGAGACCCGCCGGCTACCCAATTGGGTAGGCGCCGGAGGCCTGTCGTAGCGTCGTCCCGGAATAAAGTATGGCACCTTTGTTCCGCCGAGACCAGTCCGCATGGCACCGGTGTGCCATTAAGCGGACTGCTGGCGGAAGGCCCCGGTGAGCAACTGGTTCAGGCTTGTCACGCCGTAGCTGCGCTTGATGATCGCGACGTGCTTGTTGACGGTGTGGCGGCTCAGGCCGAGGGCGTCGCAGATCTCCTTGGTGGTCTTTCCCTGGAGCAGCAGCTGCAACACGCGGGCCGGCCCGGGATTCAGCTTCACCTCGCCGGTGGACGGCGCGGCGGCACGATTGGCCAGGTGGCCGGCGATCCAGCTCTCTGGGGCCACCGAGAGGATCCGGTTGGCGCGCGAGAGCCACCTATAGGCATCAGGCGGATCGCAGACATCGAGCATTGCGAGCGCGGTCTCCGCGGCGCGCCATGCGTAGCCGATGCGGTCGTAGATCTTCCAGGCGCTCTCGTAGTACGTGCGCGCGAGGTACGCGTCGCCCTCCGCTTTGAGCATCGAACCGAGCGCGAAGTCGCGATGGGCGGACAGCCGTGGGTCCCAGCGGTAGCTGTAACGGCTCTCGAGCGGAGCGGCCGTGTGGAGCAGGGTGGCGTACTGCCCCGCCAGCGGCAGGCGCGCGTGCGAGAAGAGCTGGATGAAGAGCACCAGGGCCTCCTGCTCCTCGCCCCGCAGGGACTGCCAGTCGACGTCGGCGGCCGCCTCGTGGGCAAGGTCGAGCTCGGCGTCCCAACTCCAGTTGTCGAACTCGCGCAGCAGCCGGGCCAGGTTCAGGTGCGCCAGCGCCTTCCACGCCGCCGACGGCGCCAGCTCCACGGCCTTGCGCAAGTGGCGGACCACGGCGAGGCGGTCCCCGGTGAGCGCCGCCGCGGTGCCGAGCGCGCGCAGCGTCTGGAACTGCGGGACGCGGACGTCGGCGGTCCAGCGCAGCTCCTCCGCCTGCCGCCAGGCCAGCTGGAGCGCCTCGGCATCGCACAGCTCGGCCCCGAGCACGGCTAGCACATGCGTGAGCCAGGCCTCCAGAGCCACGTCCTTCGTCGGCGAGGCCTTGAGGCAACGGAGGGCCTCGACCACCAGTGCCAGCTGGCCGGCGAAGTCATCGCGCCCCGCGCGAAGCCACGAGGTGATCATCTTCGCTCGAGCCTGCGCGAGCGGATGGACATCTATGGCAGCAAGGCGCGCATAGACTTCCGCTTCAGCGTGATCGCTGCGCATCCAGAGCAAGGTCGCCATGTTGAAGCCGGCGTAAGCCTGCAGGCGTGTGGAGCCCATCTCACGCGCGCGGGCGAGCGCGCGCTGAAGCGTCGCCGCGGCGAACTCGAACTGATCCGTGAAGGCGTAGGCGCGGCCCAGCAGGATCTGGGCCTCGACGTGCTCCTCGGTAAAGTCGGTGATGAAGAGCGAGCCCTCCTTGAGCGCGGCGACTGCCAGGCCCGGATTGCGGGCCAGCAGGCAACGCCCACGCAGAAGCAGCGCCTGTGCAAAGGCCTCCGTCTGGCCCGAAGCGATCGGCTCGAGCAGCTCGAGGCAGCGTCCGTGCTCCGCTAGCTGCATGGCCTCGTGCGCCTCGGCGATCGCCAACGTGATATCGTCCTTGGTCACGTACCCGGCAGGCTCCAAGCGAGAAGGCGATAGGTATAATTCGTTCGCGCCTCTCGCATGGAGCCCTGTCAGTTCCGGGGCCTAATACGGCGGCTGCCCTCCGCCCGACGGCGCCGGGGTCGAGGAGGCGACTGCGCTGGAGTATGGGGGCTGCCCGCCGCCCGAAGGCATCAACGAGTTTGCAGGCGAGGTGTTCGCGTTTCCGCTGGGGAGGAGGGCCGCGCCGCCGCCGCCGCATCCGGCGAGGGCGGTGACCGCGAGGAGGAGGGCCGCAAGGCGGAGGGTCATGTCGTGTCCTTTCGCTGGTTCCAAGAGTGCGGGTTGAGAGCAGACTGCCGAAAGGCAGTACCGCTACAGCGATGATAGCCCGCAATGGCACAATTGTGCCACCGATTTTGCTTCGACAGACTGCGGCAGAAGAAGACCCTCCCGTCGGCGTTTGCAGAGATACGGAAATACCGTTATGCTGTAAGCGGCATGGCAAAAGCGCGCAAGAAGGACTACTTGCTCCAAGTCTCCCCACGGGGCACGATCACGCTTCCCAAGGAGCTCCGCGGTCAGGTCTCACTGCTCGCCGCGGTTCGCCGGGACGACGGTGTCATCGAGCTTCGGCCGCAGATCGCCATCGACGAGAGCCAAGCGTGGTTCTGGACGCCGAAATGGCAGCGGATGGAGAGGGAGGCGCAAGAGGACGTGGCCGCCGGCCGCGTGGCGGAGTTTGACGATTTCGACCAGTTCACCGCGCACCTCGAGCACCTCGAGCGCCCCCGCCGCGCGTGAGGCAACTCGAGACTCGATCGTTCCGGGCGGACTATCGGAGGCTCGATGAACGCGAGCGTGGTCTCTTCCGTGAGGCCGTCGCCGCGATGCGTGATGCCTACCAACGCCATCGCGCCACCGAAGCGACGGGCGTGCCGGCGTGGCCACAGCGACTACGCATCAAACGCGTGAAAGGAGCACCTGGGATCCTCGAGCTGACGTGGTCGTTCTCCGGTCCTGACGGGCGAGCGACGTTCGAGTACGTCGAGGTTGATGGAGAAATTGCGCTCCGGTGGCGACGCGGTTTACGCCACCGGATTCGTGAGCGTTCCGATCCCGCTGATCTCGATCTTGACGACGTCCCCGCGCTGCAAGAACCGCGGCGGGTCGAAGCCGATGCCCACGCCCGAGGGCGTGCCCGTGGCGATGACGTCGCCCGGGTAGAGCGAGACGCCCGCTGAGATCGTCTCGATCAGCGTCGGGATGTCGAAGATCAGGTCCCGCGTGTTCGCCTCCTGGCGCAACTCGCCGTTGACCCAGCAGCGCAGGTCCAGGTTCTCCGGGTCGATCTCGTCGGCCGTGACCAGGTACGGCCCCATCGGGCAGAACGTGTCGAACGACTTGCCGAGGAACCACTGCTTGTGGCGGCCCTGCCAATCGCGCGCGGTCATGTCGTTGATGATGGTGTAGCCGAAGACGTGGGCGTAGGCCTCCTCGCGGCGTATGCCACGGCCGCCCGTGCCGATCACCACGCCCAGCTCCGCCTCGTAGTCCACGCGGTCGCTCACGCCCTCGGGGTAGCGAATCGCCTCGCCGTCGGCGATGACCGAGTCGGAGGCCTTGGTGAAGATGATCGGGACGGTGGGGACGGCGTCGGGATCTTTGCCGGCGCTGCTGTCGTAGCCGCTGCGGCCGAACTCCCGCACGTGGTCGTGGTAGTTCTTGGCCACGCACATGACGTTGCGGTGCGGCCGCGGGATCGGCGCCTCGAGCCTCACCTCCGCCAGCGGTATGCCCTGACCCGTGCGTGCGCCGGCCTCGAGAGGGCGCTTGAGCTCGTCGTAGCGTCGGATGAGGTCGAGCATGTCGTCGATCCCGGCCAGCGGCCAGACGCGCCCGGCCGCGGGATCCACGATCCCGACGGCGCGCGTACCGGCATGACGAAACGTGGCGAGCTTCATCGTCCCCCCATACGCAAGACTGGAGCTACATGAGCAAAGTCCCACATTCGTAGCATGGGCCTTGAGCGGGGTCAACCCCGCGAAAATGCCTCGTCCAGTTGCGCACGCGCCGACATGGCAACGTGTCCCTCGCTGGTCCTGGTGCTGAGATCGATGCCCGACTCTCCCGCCTGCGCAACGCAGAGCATGTCGCCGGTGTCGAAGATTGGCCGCCGCGCCTGAAAGCGAAACGTGGAGATGCCGCGGCCAGGGAAGTGCTCGCGCACGAGATCGAGGAGAAGCATCGCCTGAAGAGGTCCGTGAACGACGAGGCCCGGATAGCCTTCTTCTTCGACCGCATAGGGCCGGTCGTAATGAATGCGGTGGGCGTTCGAGGTTAATGCCGAGAAGCGGAACAGCAAGACGGGATCCGGGTGGATGGCGCGCGTGTGCGCCCCGGCGGGAACCGGCTCGGGTGCGGGTTCTTGCCTCGCCGGCGCAGGAGCTGTCACGTCGCGATAGACGATGTCCTGTTCCTCCTCGATCGCCAGCCCCTCGACGCCGAAAATCCGGAAACGCACCGTCACGAAGATCAACGTCCCCGAGCCACCGGATTTGCGCTGGATGGCCGTGATCTCCGCGTGACGCTCCGCGGTCTCGCCGACCCGGAGATCTCGATGCAGCGTCATACGCGCGCCGGCGAACATCCGGCGCGGAAGCTCGATGGGCGGCATGAATCCGCCGCGCCGCGGGTGACCGTCCGAGCCAAGCTGTGATTGCGGAGCCCAAGACGTGAAATACAACCAGTGGGCCAGGGCCGGGAGGCGGCCGCCCGGCGCGAGATCGGCCACCTCTCGGTCGAGCAGCGCGGCCATCTCTGCGACTCGGTGGGGAGAGAGCATCTCCGTGCGGCGTTCCTGGCGTCCCAGATATTCTGCGAACGGTACCGATACGTCACCTACGTGCGACATCGCGAGCTCCTCAACGACCGGCCGACATGCGGACCATGGATGCGTGGGCGAGACTTGCTCGTTAGCCGTGCCTTTGTCCTGCGCGCCGCGGCAGGCCCTGATCCGCAACCCGCCGCGGGGTGTGCAGGGTGATCGCGGCTGTCCGAGGGATTACGCTCCCGCGCATCGGACTAGGCGCGAGAATGGAGGCAAAGCGGATGGATGAAATCTTTCCCTGCAGCACGCTGTTGATCTCCGGGCACGCTCGAATCCCGCAAGAGTCTCCGGCGAAGGCGCTGTATAATATCCTCTCGATCACGGCGGAGGTCGACATCGCGAGCTCGCGCGTGCTGAGCGCCGACATCACGCTCGTCACGGAGACCGCGCGGAACTTCGTCCGCGGCAAGATCGTGGGTATGCGGCTGCTGGAGGATTCGGGCGCGATCTTGAGGGTACTCGAGTTCGGCTACCATGGCGGCGCGAAGAAGGCAGTGTTGGCCGCCGTCGTCGAGTTGCAGCGTAACGCCGCTACGGCGTTGGAGACGGTGCGGGCGCTTGACAAACCGGCGGCAAAAGACTAGAATCGTCAGCACTTGAAGATGTGATCGCCGACCTGCCTGGCTTGATAGCGGGGCAGTTGATCCACATCGAGGCCACTGCCGAAACGCCATTTCGGGAGACGTGGTCACGGTATGCACGTGCGTACCCGACCGCGTTTCTTGCGTTTCGGAGGTGAGTCGACGCCGATGATGCTCCTCGAATACGAGGCAAAGCGCCTCCTCCGGGGCGTGGGGATTCAAACGCCTCAGGGTCACGTGGTCTTCAGTGAACGTGACCTGGCAGCGCTCGCCCTCACGTATCCGCTCGCCGCCAAGGTGCAGGTGGCATCGGGCGGGCGCGGCAAGCGCGGCGGAGTCGTGAAGGTCGACGATGCGCACGGCGCGCAGCGGGCCGTTGCAATGCTCCTCGAAACGCAGCTCGATGGCGAAGCCTCACGAGCCGTGTTGCTGGAGCCGTGGCTCCCGCTGGAGCGCGAGCTCTATCTCTCCGTCACCGTCGACGGCACGGCGGGCGGCTATGTGGTGCTGTACTCGCCCCACGGCGGGATTGACGTGGAGTCCGGGGCGCCACCGGTCCGTTATGCGCCCGGCCGGCTCCAACGCTTTCGCGCGCACGAACTGCGCGAGGTTCTCTCGCCGGTCGAGCACGACTCCGTCGTGCGCGAGCGCGTGCTGCTGCTCGCACGCCGGCTCTTGATGCTGGCCGCGACCCGCGATTGTCTGACTGTCGAGATCAATCCGCTCGGCGTCCTGAGTGAGGGACGGCTGATCGCCGTCGACGCGAAGGTCGTGCGCGACGACGCAGCGGGCTTTCGTGCACCGGAGATCGATGCGGCGATACGGTCGTCGTGGGATCTCGAGCCGGATCCTGTGCGTCTGGCCCTGCAAGGGCGACTCTCCTACGTGCGCTTGGAGGGTGATGTCGGCCTTATCTCCGGCGGCGCGGGGATGACGATGGCGGTGATGGATTTGATTGACGCAGCGGGAGGGCGGCCGGCGTGTTTTCTGGATTGCAGCGCCAATCCGACGCCGAGCGGCTATCGGCTCGCATTCGAGATGCTCGACGCCGATCCGTCGATCGGCGTGATCTTGGTGAGCATCTTCGGCGGGGGGACGCACATGGAGCGCGTGGCGCGCGTGATGGTGGAGATCATGGACGAGCGCTGTTCGACGAAGCCCGTCGTCTTTCGTCTCGACGGAACCAATGCCGATCAGATTCCCGCGATCTTCGGGCGGCGGGGCCTGGTCAATTGCGCGAGCATCGAAGACGCAGTGCGCGATGCCGTCGACCTGGCGCGGTCCCGGGGCGCCTCAATCGTCGGGGGGGAGCGATGAGCGTGCTGCTCGACGCCGAGAAGAGCGTGGTGATCCAAGGGATCACGGGAAAGATGGGGCGCTTCTCGGCACGCGACTTGATGGAATATGGGACCAAGGTTGTGGCCGGCACGGCGCCGGGCCGTGGCGGCTCCAGCGTCGAGGGGGTTCCCGTCTTCGAGAGCGTGGCGGCGGCCGTGAGGGGCACAGGGGCCGATACCGCGCTGACCTACGTTCCGGCGGCGGCGGCGCTCGACGCCGTGCTCGAGGCGCTGGACGCGGGTTGCCGGCTCGTCGTCTACCCGGGAGACGGCCTCCCGGTGGCCGATGCGATCGAGATGCGCGCGGCAGCCAAGGAGCGCGGCGCCGTGCTCCTCGGTCCGAACACGCCGGGGCTGATCTCGCCGGGGCGCGCCAAGCTCGGCTTCATGCCGTCCACGTGCTTTGCTCCCGGGCCATTGGGCGTCATCTCTCGCAGCGGCTCGCTCTCGTACGAGGTGAGCAAGCGCCTCACGGTCGCCGGCCTGGGGCAGACGACCGTGATCGGCATTGGCGGGGATCCCGTCAAGGGGCTCACCGCGGGAGAGGCGCTCGCGTTGCTCCACGCCGATCCGGAGACGACGGGGATCGTCTACTTGGGCGAGATCGGCGGCGGCGACGAGTACGACATCGCCGCGTACACGTCGCATCCTGACGCGAAGCCGACGGCCGCGTTGGTCGTCGGGCGCTCCGCGCCGCCGGGACGCAAGATGGGCCACGCCGGTGCCCTCGTCTCCTCGCGCCGCGATACGCACGAGGCCAAGATGCAGGCGCTGCTCGAGGCCGGCGTCTATGCGACGGCGAGCATGGCCGCATTGGTTCCGCTGGTACGAGAGATGATGCACTACGAAAGCTGAGCGCATTGGGCTCCGCTCCAAACCAGCCATGGGCGAGCACACTGCGACAAAGAAGGGATATGACCCCAATGACCGAGACCACGATTTCCGACGCGCCGGCCGAAGGCAAGATCACGGATGAAGCCGTAGCCGCCGCTCGCGCCATGATCGGCGTCGTTCTGCGGCCCGAAGGGCCATATCTGCAGGACGTCACGCCGGACACGATGCGGAACTTCTGCAACGGCATCGGCGATCTCAACCCGTTGTATCGCGATACCGAATACGGCAGGCAATCGCGCTACGGGAGCATGGTCGCGCATCCGATGCTGCCGATGATGTACGGCTGGATCGGGCGGACGCGCTGGGGTCTCCCCGGCGTCCACGGGTTCTACGCGGGCAACGATTGGGAGCTCTTCCGCCACTACCGTCCCGGCGACCGCATCAGTTGCGTGGAGCGCATCGTTGGAGTGGAGGAGAAGGAGAGCAAGTTCTCGGGACGGTTGGTCCTCCAATACGTCGAGGCGCACTTCATGAACCAGCGGGACGAGCTCGTGGCGCGCGTGCTGGGATGGTGCACGCGGCACGAGCGCCAAGCGGCGCGTGAGAAAGGTAAGTACAAAGACATCACGACGCACGAGTACACGACCCAGGAGCTCGAGGCGATCGACGAGGCCGTGTTAGAGGAGGATCGGAGAATCCGCGGCCGGATCATCCGGACCTGGGAAGAGACGAGCGTAGGCGATGAGCTCGAGCCGATAGCGCGTGGCCCGCTCTCGTTGATGGACACGATGGGCTTCTGCGTGGGCTGCGGACGCGGCCACACGCACGGCATCGTGCTGAAGAACGCGGTGCGCCACCCGGGCCACTTCTTCCGGAATCCGGAGGCCGGAGGCGGCATCGAATACACCGGAATCGGACACCATCGTGACTCCGCGGCCAAGCAAGTGGGCGTCCCAGGCACGTACGATTACGGGCCACAGCGCTCGGCGTGGCTTGCTTCGCTCGTAACGAACTGGATGGGCGAGGCCGGGTTCTTGAAGCGAGTGCGCACGGAGCTCCGGCGCTTCAACACGATGGGTGATACGACGTGGTGCCGCGGAACGGTCAGCCGAAAGTACAAGAAGGACGGCCATGCCCTGGTTGACCTCGATATCCGCGCGGAGAACCAGCGAGGTGAGACGACGGCCGTGGGAATAGCGACGGTCATCCTGCCAAGCAGCGATATCACGACCGTCGTCGCGAACGACGGGGCGGGACTCTCGCTCGACCTGCCCCAGGTACGGTGATGCCCGGCGCGCTCTCGGGGATTCGGGTAATCGAACGCGCCGCTGGGCCGGCGGCGGCGTTTGCCGGGCGCCTGCTGGCGGTCTGCGGCGCCCGCGTGGTAATGGTCGAGCCGCCCGGGGGGTCGCCGCTTCGGAGCGAGCCGCCGCTGGTCGCAGTAGAGCCGCGGATCAGCGCTCTGTTCGCGTACCTCGCCGCCGGTAAGGAGAGTGCGGTGTGCGACCTGACGGTCGCGGACGGCAGGGCGGGGCTCGACGAGATGCTCGCGAACGCGGACATCCTCATCGACGATACGCCCGTGGCAGACCGCGAAGCGCTCGGCTTGGATCCGGAGCGCGTATGCACGGCGTTTCCGACCCTGATCTTCGTTTCCGTGTTGCCGTTTGGCGCGGCGGGCCCGCGCGCGAACTGGCGCGCGGGCGAGCTGGGATGTCTGCATGCCGGCGGCGAGGGATACCTCATGCCGAACGGCCTCGCCAACGAAATATTCCCCGATCGGCCGCCGGTCAAGATCTACGGAGAGTTCGCGAGCTTTCAGGGCGGAACGGCCGCCGCGACGGGAGCGATCGCCGCGCTGTATGCGCGCGCGGTCGAGGGCGGCCAATTTCTTGACATCTCCATTCAGGACGCGAACGTGGCGGAGAGCACTGTCGCCATCCAGCGCTGGGGTGATGGGATCCTCGAGACGCGCGAAACGCGGGCGTTCCGATACGGGGGCGTCCTGGAATGCCAGGGCGGGTACGTCGAGGTCTTGACGCTCGAACAGCATCAATGGCAGGCGCTCAAGAGCCTCGTCGGCGAGTGGGAAGGGCTCGATCTCGCGCGTCTGGACGATCCGCTCGAGCGCGCGCGCCACGGAGCGCAGATCAATCAGTGTCTGCGCGACTGGGCGAAACGGCACCCCGTGGACGAGGTGGTGCGGCGCGGGCGGGAGTGTGGCGTCCCCATCGCGCCCTACTCGTCGCCGCAGGAGATTCTCGCCGATCCGCACGAGCGCGAGCGCGGCCTCTTCACCTCCGTTCCGATCCCCGGTGACGGGCCGCGGAACATGCTGCTGGCCCCATTCCAGTTCTCGGCTACGCCCACGACGCTGCGGTCGGGTCCACCCTCGCTTGCCGTGGCTCCGGAGAGCCTGGCGGAGGCCGGCAATGGCTAGCCCGCTGGAGGGAGTGCGCATTGCGGACTTCACGCTGCACGCGGCCGGGCCGTTCTGCGCGCACGTGCTTTCGCTGCTCGGGGCTGAGGTCATCAAGATCGAGAGCGCCATGCGGCCCGACATCTTCAGGCGGCCTCATCCCGTCTACGGACGGATGGACGTCTCGCCGTTCGAGCAGGTCGCAGCCAACAAGCGCTCGATAACACTGAACCTGCGCGAGCCCCGCGGCGTCGAGCTCGCCAAGCGTCTGGTGGGAATCTCGGACATGGTCATCGAGAGCTTCCGCCCCGGCGTGATGGAGCGTCTCGGGCTCGGCTATGATCAGCTGGCTCGCGTCAAGCCGGACGTCGTGATGGTCTCCATCTCGGCGTTCGGGCAGACGGGACCCGACCGGGAGCTCCCCGGATATGCTCCCCTCTTCAGCGCCGCCGGCGGACTCGGCTACCTGACCGGATACGCCGACGGCCCGCCCGTGGAGATCCGTCACGTGATGGATCACTCGGTGGGCATGATAGGGGCGTTTGCCGCGATGTCCGCACTGTGGCATCAGCGGACGTTCGGTCGCGGGCAGCACGTGGACGTCGCGGCACGTGAGGTGGCGAGCGCCTTCATCGGCGAGGCCCTCCTGCAAGCCGAGTATGGGCAGGTACCGATGCGGAGCGGGAACGCCAGCGATGCGACGGCGCCCCACGGGGTCTATCCGTGCCGCGAACCAGACTCGTGGCTGAGCATCAGCATCTCCGATGAGCGGCAGTGGTCCGCCTTGGTGGAGACCGTCGGCGACAGCCGCCTTGGGGAGCCCCGCTTCGCCACGCTCGCGGGACGCCTGGCAGGCGCCGAGGAGCTCGATGCCGTCGTGACGGAATGGACGCGAACCCGCGACGCCGACGACACGGCGCGCCGGTTGCAGGAGAGGGGGGTAGCCGCCGTTCCTTCGTGGAACGCCGCTGCGCTCGCAAGTGACGGGCACCTGCGCTCACGCGGAACGATCGTCGACGTCCCCGTCGACGGAAAGCGGCGCGCCGTTATCGGCACGCTCTTCCGGTTCTCGAGATCCACAAGCGGGCTCCGGACGACGACGCCGGCGCTCGGTGAACACAACGACTACGTCTTCGGTGACCTGCTTGGGCTTGCCGAAGACGAACGACGCATGCTTCAACATGCGCGCGTCATCTTCTGAGCTGAGGAGTACGACATGACACGTTCGCGCAAATGGCTGCTCACCGCTGGGGCCGGCGCTGGTGTTGCGGCCTCCATTGGTATCCTGCGCTATCCGGGGAGCGCCGCCCAGTTCACCTACAAGCTCGGCAACGACCAGCCGGCGGCCCATCCGATGACCGCCGAATCCATCAAGGCCGCGGCGAGAGTGCGAGAGGCCACGGGCGGTCAATTGGACATCCGCGTCTTTCCGAACAGCGCCCTCGGGACGGACAACGACATGCTCTCGGAGGCCCGGGCCGGAGCACTCGAATTCCTGCAGATCGGCAACAACATCTTGGCGAGTGCCATCCCGTCGGCGGCACTCGAAGGCATTCCGTTCGCCTTCAGCTCGTACAAGGAGATGCTCAGCGCGGCGAACGGGGAGCTCGGCAGCTACATCGCGGCGCAAGCGCAAAAGATCGGACTGCGGAAGTTCGACGGATCGTGGTATGGGGGGACGTTCCAGACGGAGACGCGCGACCATCCCGTCGAGGCTCCGGCTGATTTCAAGGGCCTGAAGATCCGCGTTCCACCCGGGCCGCTCGACGTCGGCATCTTCAAGGCATTCGGCGCATCGCCGACGGTCATACCCATCACCGAGGTGTACGTCTCCCTGCAGACTCACCTGGTCGATGCGATCGAAGTTCCGCTGGCCACCGTCGAGAACTTCAAGTATTACGAGCAGACCAAGTACGTTTCCATGACGAATCACAACTACATCAACTACCTCATGGTCGCCAACACTGCGGCATGGCAGCGCCTGCCAAAGAAGCTTCAAGACATCGTCGATGCGGAGTTCAACAGGGCTGCCGTTGCCGCCACGAATGCGATGGTTGGCGTGGAGAGCAGCGTCGGGGGGAAACTGCGCGCGCAGGGGATGGTCTTCAATAGCCCGTCGCTCGAGCCGTTCAGAGCCGTCATCCGCGACTCGGGGTTGTACGCGCAGTGGCGAACGCGGTTCGACCCCGTCGGCTGGAAGATGCTGGAGAAGACGACCGGGAAGCTCGCGTGATCGCCTGACGTGCGTAGGAGTGCACGCGGCAACGGATGATGGGGCCGAAAGATCTGCTTGCAGGCGTGAGCGTCGTTGAAGCCGGCGGCGGCCCAGCGGTTGCGGTTGCGGGCCGGTTGCTGGCCGACCTCGGTGCGACCGTCACGAAGGTCATGCCGTGCGTCGAGGCGAGGTCTCCCGCGTGGGCGCTCGTGCTCGACGAGGGCAAAACGATTCGGGACCCCGCCGACTTGTCAGAGGTCGCTGACGGCGGGAAGGTTCGGATGCTGCTGCTTGGCGATCCGGATCCGAGCCTTCCCGAGGTCGAGAGGTGCTTCGCTTGCCCAAGACCGACGGTCGTGCGCGTCGACGCGGCGGGCGTGGACGACCTCCTCTGGCAAGCCGCCGCAGGCATCTGCGCGGGCATCGGGGAGCCGGGGCGCCCTCCGCTGAAGCTCCCGCTCGACCAGAGCGCGCAGCAGGGCGGGTTGACGCTTGCGTTGGCCGCATGCGCATCGCTGCTATCCAACGTCCCGCAGGAGATCGTGGTCTCGGCGCTCGACGTTTGGATCGCCTTCTTCATGGGCCCGGACGTCGCCAACGCGCGCTTCGGCCGGTCGAAGACGCGCCGGGGCGGGCACCGCGGCGTGGGCGTCCCGTGGCCGCGGACGATCCTTGCGTGTGAGGATGGCTACTTCGCGGTGCAGTGCGCGACGCGGGATCACTGGCAGCGCTTCCTGAAACTGGTGGACCGCCCGGATCTGGAGGGGGACGCGCTCTTCGCCGACCGGATCAAGGCCAATGACGAGCGCGGCGAGGAAGCCGACGCCGCCTTCGCGGGGTGGTTCGCGCGCCGCACGAAGGCCGAGATCCTACGCGACTTTCTTGCCGCGAAGCTGCCCGGTGCGCCGGTGCTCACGATCGACGAGGTCGCGGAGCAGGAGCACCTGCGGGGCCGCGATGCCTTTCGTGTCGTCCGCAGCGGCGAGGCCGACGTCCTTGCCGTCAATCCACCCTTCCTCCTGCACGGGGCGGGACGCCCGGCACCACCTCTCACGCTCGGGAGGGACGCCGCCGCGCCGCTCGAGGGCGTTCGCGTGCTGGACTTCGGCTGGGTCTGGGCGGGAGCGGTTCCCGGCCACATACTGGCGGATCTCGGCGCGCAGGTCATCAAGGTCGAGACCTCGACGCGGCTCGACTACATGCGGCAAGGACGCCCCATCGTCGGTACGGCGCGAGACCCTGAACAGAATCCCATGTTCCAGGCGGTCAATCGCGGGAAGCTGAGCCTCACGGTGGACATGACCAAGCCGGAGGGGGCAGCTATCCTGCGCGATCTCGCGGCGGCTAGCGACGTCGTGATCGAGAACTTCGCGCCAGGCGTCCTCGATCGCCACGATCTTGGCTGGAAGGCCCTCAGTGGCGTCAATTCCGGCCTGGTCATGTGCTCACTCTCCGCCGCCGGCGCGACCGGCGTGCTGCGCGACCTTCGAACCTACGCGATGATGATCGGCGCACTCTGCGGCTTGGATTCGATGGTCGGCTACCCCGGCGAACGTGTGTTGGGATCTCAGTCCTCCTACGCCGACCCGAATGCGAGCCTCCATGCCGCGCTCGCCATTCTCGCCGCGCTCTATCGGCGGGCGCACGGGGGCGAGGGATGTTGGATCGACCTCTCGCAATGGCAGGCAGGGCTCCGTACGGTCGACGCGGCGCTGGCGCAGTGGTCCGTGGATGGGCGCGTGCCGAGCCCGAATGGTCTGGCACGCGAGGACCGGATCGTTCACGGATGCTATCCGGCCGCAGGGCATGACGAATGGATCGCGCTATCGGTGCGGGATGCGAACGGCTGGGCGACGCTGCGCGCGGCGCTCGATGGCCCCGCTTCGCTCCCCGCGGAGCCGACAGACGAGGACCGACGTGCGATCGCCACGGCGCTTGCAGAGGAGACGCGACGGTTCTCCGCGCGAGACCTTGCGCGACGGCTCCGCGGGCACGGCATTGCCGAGGCGGTCGCCACCGCGGATCAGCTTGCCGACGATCCTCGCGTCCGCGCTGGAGGGCTCTTTGAGGACGTCGAGCATCCCCTGCTCGGGAGCGTTCCGGTCTACCGCCTGCCCTGGCTCGTCAACGGTAAGAGACTCTCTGTCCGCTCGCGCGCGCCACGGCTCGGGGAGCACAACGACGATGTGTTGAAAGGCATCCTCAAACTCTCAGACGAGCGCCTTGCGGACCTTCGCGAGGCGAACGTGCTCTCGTAGTCAGTGGCGGGGTTGAGCCGGCAGCGCTTCGAGGAGATCCGCTGCCTTGACGACCGTCGCTTGCGTAGGGAAGACGTCCTCGATGAGGCACTCGTGCACCCGTGGGCTACGGTCGGCGCAGCAGTCTGAGACCACGACGAGCCGGTAGTCCGCATCCGCGGCGTGGCGCACCGTCGAGAGCACGACCCCGCTGGTGGCGATGCCGAAGAGGATCAGGGTGTCGATCGTATTTGCTCGCAGGATCAAGTCGAGGTCGGTGGCTGCAAAGGCGTTGACTCGATGCTTCACGACGACGATATCGTCGGGCCGGGGTGCGACCGCGGGGTGGATGTCCGCCCCGCGGCCGGAGAGAAAGCCCGACTCTTTGATCTTGCTGAACCGGGCATTGCGCGGACTCACCTCGGGATATCCCGGGCGAAAACCGACCTTTACGTAGACGATTGGGATGGCAGCCTCGCGCGCCTTCTCGAGCACGCTCGCGGCACGCGCCAGCAACGTGCCGTCGGTGCTGGCGTAGGTCGCGACGATGTCTACCTGAAAGTCCATGATCAAGACGGCCGTGCGCGACGGATCGATCGTCAGGCTCTCGTGCATGGCTTACCTTTCTGGCGATGCCTCGCCGCCTTCGTGTCCCTAACCATGCTGCGCTTGACGGCGCGCGACTTCGGTGAGCCTCACGGTGACGAGGGAACCTTGGGGGACGACCACGTTCGTGCGGTTGTTCTTGGCCAGGAAATAGCCGCCTGCGGCGCCCGCTAGGCCGCCGACGTTCACGCCGATGAGCTTCCCGAGGTAGTTCCCGGCGAGCATCCCCGCCACGGCGCCGCCGACTTCTTTCAACGTGTTGCTCTTTGCCTTGGCGGTCAGATTGGTGACTTGACCCTGCACGGTGTAGGAGGTCCCGTCCGAGGTGGTGAGCCGGTCGAACTGGATCTCGATCCTACCCGGCCGGCCTTGGCCGGCGCGCTGCACCGCGCTGACGTGCCCGTACATCGTCGCCCCGACGATGCGGCCGCTGCCGTCGGCGGAGGTGACGTTGGTGAGGGTCACGGGTTGCCCCACCTGGGCCTTCCCCGAGTCGAGACTCTGCGAGAGCGCTCCGTTCAGCGGCGTGCCGGTGGTGACGGTCTGAGCCGACGCCCCGACGGCGGTGAAGGCAAGAGTTGCGGCTAGCGCCGCGGCCGTGAGAAGAAAACGCATATTCGGATAACCTCCGTTGTCGCGTTGGACCCCCATCGATGCTCGTACGGATGCATCTGTACCCACATTGCGGGCCTGCTGAGCCTCGTCGACCGCTTCATGCCGAGCGGCTAGGGCGAAGGCCGGGCCGCCGGCGCCGCGCTCGCCCCGGAGTTACCTGGGCAGTCACGGAGCTTCGTGTAGCCCTCGCGCGTCGTGTGCTGCATCACGAATTGCACGAGCGGCGGTTCGAGCGGCGCCTTGGCCGCCGGCGGCCATTGGAACGTGACCGGGAAATTGGGATTCTCGGTGTTCTGTGGCGACCACGGATCCGAGGCCTCGTCGGGGTAGTACCAGGGGTAATCGAGGACGACATCCTCCGCGTGCCGGTCGGGAAAGTGCACGATCATGCGAATCCTCACGACGTAGCCCCCCGTGCGCGGATCGAACTCGTTGAGGCCGCCGACGTCGACGAACTCGACGAAACCGCAGGGCTCCTCGGCGGCGGCCGCCCCGCTCCCGGTTCCGCTTGCGCCGGTACCCGCGCCCGCACCGCCGGGACCCACCCCGCCCCTCGGGGCCGCTCCTGTTCCCGCGCCGGCGCCTTGACCACCCATGACCACGGGTACGGGAGACGGCGTGGAGTGATAGCGTGTCTGCACGCGCGGCGCCGCTTGGCCGCGGCGCTTCGCGCGCTGCGGCGGGGCCGCGTGCCCCGGCGTGGCCACGGCGACGTGCGCGGGCGCGATTACCGCCGCCGGGTGCCGGCGCACGGGCTGCGGCGTCGGTGTGGTCTTCGGGATGGGACGGGGCGTGGGCTTGGGCCGGTGAGCGATCGTGATCAGGTGCGTCACGACCACGACTTCCCGCTGCGGCGGAGCGGCGACGCGCGCCGGATGCAAGAAGGCGACGACCGCGGCGTGCAGCGCAAGCGAGATCGCGAAGGCGAGAGCGAGCCGTCGGAGGTTGGTCCCGTGCGTGTTGGCGGGCACGCCAACGCATGTCGCATCTCCTCGCCGAACTCCTGGCTGTTCAACGGGCCGAGCCCTCGATGCCGGGGGTGCTGCGCTCATCGCTCGTTTGTCGTATCCCTTCGACGACTTGAGCGAGCCACGGCTCCGTTTCTCCATCGAGCTGACATGCCACAAAAGTCATCGCCGTACCATACCACGTACAGTACAGTGAAGTGGGACGCACTGGGAGGCTCGCGAACCACGCGGTGGCGCGGCCCCCAACCTCCAAGCGCATCCGAGCGGTCCTCTCCGCAGGACGTTGCATGGTCAAACGACCTGAGAGAGCGCTCAGGAGTAGAACGTGCGCATCATCGCAGCGGCTGCGTGCTGGAGTTCGTGCTGGTGCTGACGGCGCTTCCCGCGCAGGCGACGACCAACGGTCACATCCTGATCGGCGTGGGTGCGGTGAACCAGTCCATGGGCGGAGCGGGCATTGCGACGTCCATGGATGCGATCGGGTCCTGCTACAGCAACGCCGGCTCCATCTCGTTCGTCCCGTCCAGCAGCGCGGAGTTCGCTGCGGACCTGTTCTCGCCGCACCGCACGATGGAGGCCTCGGTTCCCGGTGCAGGGGCCGGATCGGTCACGAGCCAGACGCAACAGTCGGTCATTCCGGCCATGGGCTTCGTGTACAAGCCCCTCCACGGCCGCTTCAGCTACGCGCTCTGTGCGTTGGGTATCGCCGGCATGGGCGTGAGCTACCCCGCCGTTCTGCCCAATCCCAGCGGCCAGTTCAACCCCTTGGCGGTTCCGCAGAACTACGGCGGCTTTGGGGCGATCTATTCCGCTCTGCAATTCCTGCAAGTGACGCCCACCGTCGCGTACATGGTCACGCCGAGGCTTTCGCTCGGTCTCGGCCTCGACGTCGACTGGCAAAGCTTGCAGGTCTCCCCATTTGCGGCCACCCCGCCCAATGCCAGCGGCTATCCCGTCTCCAGCCCGGCATCGTCGAGCTTTGGCTCCGGCTTTACCCTGGGAGCCGCGTGGCGGCCCAACGACAAGCTCGAGTTGGGACTCATCTTCAAGAGTCCTCAGCACATGCAGACCATGCACTACACCTCGCAGTATCCGGACGGGACGCCGGCCGCCTTCGACTTTAGGCTTGACTACCCGATGATCGTGGGTGCGGGAGCCGCCTATCGGCTCACGCCCAGGCTGCTGGTCGCCGCCGACGAGCACTGGATCGATTACGCGGGCACGAAAGGATTCTGCGAGTCGGGCTTCGCTCCGAATGGCGCTGTGAGCGGGTTCGGCTGGCGCAGCATCTATAGCACGGCCGTGGGTTTTCAGTATGACGTGAACAGCCGCCTCGCGGTGCGAGCCGGCTACAATCACAGTGGCAATCCCGTTCCGTCGAGTCAGCAGTTCTTCAACGTCTTCGCGCCCGCGCTCATACAGGACAGCGTCTCCGCCGGCTTCGGCTGCAAGCTCGACGGGGAACGCACGATCGACGTGGTCTATCTGCACGGCTTCGCCAATGCCGTATCGGGCCCGGTGTACACCAGCAACAACGCGGTGATTCCCAACAGCATGGTGCGAAACCAGTTGAGTGAGGACGAGCTGAGCCTTCAGTTCCGCTTCAAGCTGTGATGCTCCAACTCGTCGGCTAAGGAAGTGAGAGGATAGACATGCGCAGACTGGTCATTCTCGGCGCAGGAACCGCGGGAACGATGATGCTGAACAAGCTCGCGCGCGTCCTGAACGGGGATCAATGGCAGATCACGGTCATCGACGGCTCCGAGACCCACCTCTACCAGCCGGGCTTCCTGTTCATCCCCTTCGGCGTGTACCGGCCGGAGGATGTCGTCAAGCCGCGCCGTGAGTTCTTCCCGCCGAACGCGAGAGTCGTGATCTCCAACGTCGATCACATCGACGCGGATCGCAAGCGCGTCATCCTCGAGGACGAGTCCGCCGTCGATTACGACTATCTGATCATCTCCACCGGCACGACGATCCGCCCGGACCAGACCGAGGGTCTCCTCGATGACGAATGGGGGAAGACCAAGTTCGACTTCTACACCCTGCAGGGGGCGGAGCGGCTGCACCGCTTCTTCCAGTCCTGGCAGGGCGGACGGCTGGTGCTCAACATCGCCGAGATGCCGATCAAGTGCCCGGTCGCGCCATTGGAGTTCCTATTCCTCGCGGATTCCTACTTCACCGCCAGAGGCATTCGCGACAAAGTGGAGCTGCGTTTGGCGACACCGCTCTCGGGAGCATTCACGAAGCCCAAGGCCACGGAGGTCCTCGGCGACCTCTTGGAACGCAAGAACATCAAGGTGACCCCCGACTTCGGCATCGCGCGAGTCGACAACGAGCGAAAGACGATCGTCTCCTATGACGAGGTCGAGGTTCCGTACGACGTTCTGATCTCGATTCCGACCAACATGGGAGACGAGTCCATCGCTCGCAGCGGTCTGGGCGACGAGCTCAACTATGTGCCGACGGACAAGGAGACGCTTCAGGCACAGGCCTACGATGACATCTTCGTGATCGGGGATGCCGGCAATCTGCCCAGCTCGAAAGCGGGTTCCGTCGCTCACTTCCAGTCCGAGATCCTGTTCAAGAACTTTCTCGACCGCATCGAAGGACGGCCGATGAGCGCCCGCTTTGACGGACATGCCAACTGCTTCATCGAGTCCGGCTTCGGCAAGGCGTTGCTCATCGACTTCAACTATAACGTGGAGCCGCTTCCCGGAAAGTTTCCGCTCCCGGGCATCGGTCCGTTCTCGTTGCTGCAAGAGACGCGGATGAACCACTACGGCAAGCTCGCGTTCCGCTGGAGCTACTGGAACGTGCTGATTCGCGGCGCGGAGCTGCCGATCGACTCGAAGATGTCAATGGTGGGGAAGGTGGCATAAACATGGAAACGCTGGAGATTCTCGGCAAGCACCTCGCCGTCGACAAGGACGGCCACCTGGTCAACCGCGCCGACTGGAGCGAGGAGCTCGCGCGCGCGATCGCCGTCCAAGAGGGGGTCGGCGAGCTCACCGATCTGCACTGGGCGGTCATCAGAGCCATGCAAATGGCGTTCGATCGCGACGGAGAGGCGCCCTCGATCCGCCGGCTCACGCACGAGAGCGGTGTCGACACGAAGACGCTCTACCAATTGTTCCCGAAAGGTCCGGCAAAGAAGGCGGCCAAGATCGCGGGGCTGCCGAAGCCGAAAGGATGCATCTGACATGGATCGAGTGTCGATCATCGTTTCGCACGGCTCGCTCGAGGGCGTCTACCCGGCATTGATCATGGCGAACGGGGCGAGAATGGAGGGCATTGAGGCGTGGCTCTTCTTTACGTTCTTCGGGCTCGAGGCCATCATCGACCGGCGCCTGGACCGCATGCAGGTGGCTACCGTGGGCAATCCGGCGATGCACATACCGACGATGATCGGGATGCTGCCGGGTTTCTCGGAGCTTGCCACCTCGATGATGAAGAAGGAGATGGAGAAGCTGGACATCCCTCCGGTTCGCGAGTTCTTGCAGATGATCCACGACGCGGGCGCCGAGGTCTATGCGTGCAAGGCTTCGGTGGACATGTTCCACCTCAAGAGGGAAGACTTCTGGTCCGGCGTCGACGAGGTCATCTCCGTGGGCGAGTTCTACGAGAAGGCAGCCGGCGGACAGATCGTCTTCACGTAGGATCTCTTGCTTGCGCAAGGCGCCATTGGCAATTCGATCGCGATAGTCGAAAACGATCGAGTGAAGAAGTCGGCGCACGTCGGGCGCCGTGGCTGAACGTACCGTGACGATGGTAACAACGCGGTTACTCGCCCCGGTTCGCATCTGGATGGACTTGCCATCGCAATCGCATTGAGCGGTGAGGCGCTGATCAAGCCGCGCTTGTAGCGGGGGCTTGACAAGCGTTCCGGGGCGGGATAGGCTAAATTATCGATCGATGAATTAGCCTACTGTGGGCCCTCGTCTTCTTTTGGTTGAGGTGCCATATGGATCAGATCGAAGTCGGCGTCATCGGTACCGGTTGGTGCGGCGGGATCCGTGCAGAGGCTTCTGCTACGTACCCTGCGGTCAAGGCTTTGCATCTCGCGGAGACGCGACCCGATCGGCTCGCCGAGGTGGCCGGAGCGACCGGCGCCGCGACGGCGACCCTGGACTACCGGGAGCTGATCGCGAACGAGGCGGTCTCCGCGGTGTTCGTCTGC
>DATLUD010000044.1:0-14212 GCA_035533275.1 Candidatus Dormiibacterota bacterium
GGCAGGGCCAGGACGGTCGCGGCGGCGCACAAGACGGAGAAGAGCCGGGCGAAGGGCGCTGAACCGTCGATCGCCCGCCACAGGGACATCACGACGAAATAGAGCGGCGCGTTCTGCTCGAAGAAGATCGCCTGGTGCAGCGCGTAGGCGGCCCCTTGGCCCGTCGACGCCAGCGTGTAGGCGTCGTCCTTCCCGATGTTGAGGGCGAATGCCAGAGGAACCGTGAGCAGGAGCTGCGCCGCGACGGCGACGTAGGACCACGCGGCGATCCGCCTCCACTCCCGCTCCGGCGTCAACACACGCGAGTCGTCACGGCACGATCGAGCATCGCCGCCATTCTAGCATGCGCGCATCTAGGCACAGAAGCCCCCGGCCAATGGTGCCTTCGCCCCACGGCCCAAGCGCTTCGCTGCCCGTAGAATAGCGGCATGGGCTCGCTCCCGCACCAGTTCCCGAGCCGGCGCGACGTCGTCGTGCTCGCCTTTCTCGCGGGGCTGGGAATCCTCAACCTCGCGTGCCCGTTCGGCGGCGATCAGGCGCTGTTCACCTTGGGCGCCCTGAAGTTGCACGGAGGCGCCGCCCTCTACCGGGACTTCTGGGATCTCAAGCAGCCCGGAATCTATTACTTCTATCTCGCCGCGGGCACGCTCTTCGGCTTCTCCGAGATCGCGATCCATCTGTTCGAGCTCCTCTACTTCTTGGCGTTCGCCGCCGTCCTGCAAGTCTCGCTCCGAAGCTACGTGCGCAGCGCATGGTCGGCGGCGCTGGCGCCCCTGGTCGTGATCGGCCCGTATTACGCAATCGCCTCGCCGACCGTGTTGACGCAACTGGAGGCGCTGGTCGGCTTTCCCCTCTACCTCGTCGTCTGGCTCACGCGGTGCGCCGCGGAGAGCACGGGCGGGCGGCGCTTCGCGTTCGCCCTCGGCGCAGGCGCCGCCGCGGCGGTCGTGGCCATCTTCAAACTCGTCTATCTCCTGCCGGTGGCGGCGATCGTCGCGGCTGCCCTCGCCGTCCCGCGGCGTGGCGAGCCGGGCTTGGGACTCCGGGGCATCGGCACCATCCTCGCGGCGGGCACGATCGGCCTGCTGGCACCGCTTGCCGCCGTCGCCGCCGCCCTTGCGCACGCGGTCGGCGCGAAGACGCTCTACGACACGTTCGTCGCCGATCCGGCGCTCATTCTCGCCCAGCTCCCGCGTCCGCCGATCCATCGCCTCGTCTACGCGTTCGCGTGGTTCCTCGAGCGCTTCGCTCCGCTGGCCGTCGTCGCCGCGGTGGGCCTCTACGAAGCCTTGCGATCTCGCCGCGCGGGCATGGCGGTGCCGCTGGCGGCATGGCTTGCCGCGGGTGCGGCGGCTCTCCTCTCGCAGCGCTTCTCCTGGTGGCCGTACCAGACGCTCCTGTTGTCGGTGCCGGTCGCGCTCCTCGCGCTCTTCGGCTTCGAGGCCATCGGCGCGCGGCTGTCCGGCCTCTCCTGGTGGAGCGATCCGCGCGCGCGTCGCTCCGTCGTGGCAGCGGGCCTCGCGCTCGCGTTCGGATTCTTCGCCGTCAAGACCGCGTCCAAGGCGGCTGCGTTCGCGAGCCATGGCTTCTTCCTCACCGCGGCCGCACGCCAAGCCTATCAGTTCCGCACCGCCCCCGAGTATCGCGAAGCCTTCGACGAGACCGCCTTCCTGCGCGAGCCCGGTGCCAAGGACGGCGACATCTACGTGTGCGGGGATCCGGTGTACTATCTCTTCGCCAAGCGCAACCAGGCCGTCGCGCTCACGGGCTGGGCCCTTGAGCTGTTTCTCCCCGAGCAGTGGAACCAACTGCGCTCGGAGCTGACGGCGCGTCGCCCGCCCTACGTCTTCGTCACGCGCGACTACGCCGATCTGATGCGGAACCGATCTCCGCAGACGCTGGCGTTCCTCGCTTCACGGTACCGCCCGCTGCGCACCGACGCGCATGGCACCTGGTACGAGCTGCGCGACCGGTAGGGAGGCTCCCTAACCCGCGCGCGCGATCACGCGCCGCGCCGACGCCACTACCGGCGCATCGATCATGCGCCCATCCACGACCGCCACGCCGCCGTTCCCCGCGGCCGCGACGATGCGGCGCGCGCGCTCGAGCTCGGCCGGGCTCGGCGTAAATGCCGTCCGGATCGGCTCTACCTGCGCCGGGTGAATGGCCAACTTGCCGTCGAAGCCGGCCGCGACGGCTCGCGCGGCCTCTTCCCCAGCGGCGGCGCCGTCGCGCACGTCGCCGCTCAGAAACGGGGCGTCGATGGCCGCCACGCCGGCGGCCCGCGCCGCCAGCACCAGGCGCGCCCGGTACGCGGCCAGCGGCTCCCACGTGAGGCTTGCGCCCAACTCCGCGCTCAGATCGGCGCAGCCGAAGGCGAGCGCCGTGAGGCCGGATGCCCGCGCAATCTCCTCGACGCGCTCCATTCCCGCCACGGACTCCACCATCGCCACCACGTCCGCGCCCGGTAACGCCCCGGCGATGATCTCCACCTCTCCCGACGACTCCACCTTGGGCACCACGATCCCGTCGGGACGCGCCGCCGCCACGGCCAACAGATCCTCGAGCCCGGCCCGCGAGCGCAAGCCGTTGATGCGCACCAAGCGCCGCGTGCCGCCGCCCGCCGCGTGAGCCAGGTGCTCCACCACGTGCTCCCGCGCGAGGGCCTTGCGCTCCGGCGCCACGGCGTCCTCGAGATCGAAGATGACGGCGCCCGCGCCGCCGGCCAGCGCCTTCTCGAAGCGGTCGTGCCGGTCGCCAGGGACGAAGAGCAGGCAGGTGGGGACCATCAGTACGACCTCGGCATCCCCAGCACGTGCTGGCCGATGTAGGTGAGGATCAAGTTGTTGGCCACCGGCGCCGTGATGTAGAGACGCGTCTCGCGGAACTTGCGCTCCACGTCGTACTCCTCGGCGAAGCCGTATCCTCCGTGCGCGTCGATGCTCGCGTTGGCCGCCTGCCACGATGCCTCCGAGGCGAGGAGCTTTGCCAGGTTGGCCTCGGCTCCGCACTTCTCGCCCCCGTCGAAGAGCGCCGCGGCCTGCAGGCGCATGAGGTCGGCGGCCTCCAAGGCGGCGTGCGCGCGGGCGATCGGGAACTGGACGCCCTGATTCTGGGCGATGGGACGCCCGAAGACCACGCGCTCGCTGGCGTACTTCACCGCGCGGTCGACGAAGAACCGGCCGTCGCCGATGCACTCCGCGGCGATGAGGATGCGCTCCGCGTTCATCCCGTCGAGGACGTATCGAAACCCCTTGCCTTCCTCGCCGATCAGGTTCTCGGCCGGGACCTCCAAGTCACGGATGAAGACCTCGTTCGTCTCGTGGTTCATCATCGTGCGGATCGGCCGCACCTCCACGCTGCCGGGAGGAGCGGTGCGCAGGTCGACCAGGAACGTCGAGAGCCCGAAGGTCTTGTCGGAGCCGCCGCTGCCGGGCGGCGAGGTGCGCGCGAGCAGGAGCATCATGTCGGAGTGCTGGACGCGCGAGGTCCAGACTTTCTGCCCGTTGACGACGTACCGGTCGCCGCGGCGCACCGCCATCGTCTGGATATTCGTGGTGTCGCTGCCGGCGGTGGGCTCCGTGACTCCGAACGCCTGCAGCCGCAGGCGGCCGCCGGCGATATCGGGCAGGTAGCGCCGCTTCTGCTCGGGGCTGCCGTGGCGCAGCACGGTCCCCATGATGTACATCTGCGCGTGGCACGCCGCGGCGTTGCCGCCCGCGCGGTTGACCTCCTCGAGGATGATGCTCGCCTCGGTGATCCCAAGGCCGGCGCCGCCGTACTCCTCGGGGATCAGGGCCGCCAGGTAGCCCGACTCCGTGAGCGTCCGGACGAAGCGCTCGGGGTATCCGCGCTCGGCGTCGAGCTCTCGCCAATAGGACTGCGGAAAGCTCTCGCAGAGCTCGCGCACCGCGGCGCGCAGGTCCCGCTGATCGGGCGTGAGCCGCAGGGCAGAAGTCGTCATCGGTCGGCACTCCACTCCATCTTACGCACCCAGTTGTTCGGTCAATGCGCGGACGTCGCCCGCGCGGTCGAGATCGCGCACCAGCTCGACGATGCGCTTGCGCCGCGGCGGTCCGTACGCCACGCCCGCCAGATCGTCGAACTTCGCGACGATCTCCCCCCACGTCAGCGGCTTCTCCGGCTCCCCCTTCGGCGTATCGGAGAGTCGCCGGTGGATGCGCCCCCGCGCGCGCAGCTCCACCTTCGCGGCCATCCTCGGATAGAGCGCCTCCACCTCCGGGTCCTCGGTGACGTTGATGCGCTCCACCACGCGGGCGATGCGCGGATCGCCGAGCAGGGCGTACTCGCTCCACCCGAAGCCGCGCGTGAGGATCGCCGCCGCCGCCGTGAAGTACATGCTGAACTGGCCGTCGACGACCGAGCGCGCGTCGCGCTTGTACGGCTCGGGGTAGCCGACCAGGTCCATCCCCTTGCGCGGCAACGCGATCCGCAACGACTCCAGCTCCTCCGGCTGCAGCTCCAGCTCGCGCACCAGCGCGATGAGCTCGTCGAGCGCCGCGTGCGTGAAGCGGCACGACGGGTACGGCTTGAAGGCTGTCTCCTCGATCTGGTGGCGCGCGCCCAGCCGCGCGAGCAGCGCCTCCGGATCGACGCCGTCGGAGTAGGCGTGGTAGAAGCCCGCGCGGCCCTCGAGCGCCTTGGCCGACCCCAGGACGCCCGCCTCCGAGAAGCGATGCGCCAGCACCGCGTTGTGGGAGGCCAGGCCCACGTGGAGGCGCTTCATCCAGGAGCCGTTCTCGAGGAACTGGAGCGAGCCCGCGGCTTGGCTCACGTTGATGCCGAAGGCGTTCTCCAACGCGTCGGCGGAGCATGCCAAGGCGTTGGCGATGGCCGCCGTGGCGCCGAAGGTCCCCGCCGTGGCCGTCGGGTGAAAGCCCCGGTCGTAATGAACCTTCGGGTTCGCCGTCTCCGCCACGTGGATCATCACGTCGTAGCCGGCGACCACGCCCGCGATCAGCGCTTTGCCGGAGACGCCCCGCTCTTCCGCCATCGCCAGCGCCGCCGGCACGATCGGGGCCCCGGGGTGCGACGAGCTTCCGACGTGGGTGTCGTCGAAATCGAGCGTGTGCGCGTACGCTGCGTTCAGCAAGGCGGCGTATTGCGCCGCGAATCCCGCGCCGTGGCCGATGACCGTGCACGGCCCCGCGGCTCCCAGCGCCTCGACCGCGCGCGCGATGGGGGCGCTCGACTCGGCGTCGAAGCGCGCGCGCACGGCGATGCCGAGCACGTCGAGGATCGCCTGTTTGGCATGCTCGACCGTCGCGGCGGGAAGCTGCTCGAAGCGCAGGCCGGCGGCGTACTCGGCCACTATCCTCGTTGCTCCCTTGCTCATCTCATCGCTCCTCGTAACAGCGGCCTTCCCAGCCGGGTCTCTCTGCCATGCCGTCCTCCTTGGAGCCTGTCGGACGATGCTCCCGACCGCATCGTAACACCGGCGCGCGTCCGGCGCATCTGCTGGAGCGGACATCCTTGGGCGGGGAGGAGTGTCGGATGCGGCTAGGCGGCGGCGCGCGGCGCCCGGGAATCGACCATGAGCGCGTTGAGGAAGACGCCCACCAAGCCCGCGAATAAGATGGATCCCGACGTCACGTCGGGCGTCCACCAGATCCCGCCCATCGTGACGGCCAGCACGGCGAGATAGACCGTCCAGTACGCGGCGGGAACGGCGAAGGCGAAGCCGTACCAGCGCGGATCGTCGGCTCGGCTGCGCGTGGGCCCCAGCCGGAAGGCATCGCCCACCGCCCCGCATGCGGCGCTTGCGACGGCGACCGCGACGAACTCCCCGAGGTGGTTGGAGTGCGCGCCGGCGATGAAGAGGTTGCCCAGGAGCATGAAGACCACGAGCGATCCGGCGGGGAGCTCGAACCGGCGCTTCAGATAGAGCGCGAAGCCGGCCAGCAACAAGCTCTGGACCATCACGGCCAGCAAGCCGATGCCCTGTTTGTAGTACTGGAGCGTGAGCAGCGTCAGAACGTCGGGAGGCGAGCTGTACGGCGCCAGCGGAGCGTTCATGCGCGACGCCTCGCTGATGAAGATGAACTGCGTCCCCCAGTGGAGCAGCTCGAGCAACGAGGCCGCGGCGATCAGCATGGGCAGCTGGGCGCCGAGACTCCGCGCGCGGTCGCGGCTCAGCGCCGCGCGAATCGGCCCCGCGACGATCAGGAACATCCCCGCGCCGATCAGCAGATGCGTGGGACTGAGCAGCGCATTGAAGCCCTGCTCGAAGCCCCAGAGCGTGTGCTTGATCATGTCGCTCACGCCGCCAAACAGGCCCACGATCAGGCCGGCGCGCGTGGTCTCGTAGCCCGCGGGCAAGGCGCGCCGCCACGGATAGCCGCGGCGGTGGTAATGGACCAGCGCGATGGCGGTGAAGACGTAGGCGGCCAGCAGCCCGGCGTAGAGCAGCGCGTGAGCGGGCTCGAAGAACGTCTCGACGTCGTTGTGGAAATGATACCACGCGTCGATGAAGATGCCCGCGCCGAGCCAGAGACTGGCGACGGCGATGGCCCAGTCGAAGAGCACACTATCCGGCGGTGCGTCGGTGGCGTTCGTGGCTCACTCCATCGCAAGCGTCGTGTGGATCGACGAGGGACTTCTGCCGTCCGGTCGGAAGCCTCCTCCCGTCACCTGGAGGGAGCATGAAGATTTCGGTTCGTGGATGGCGCTCCGGGAATGGATGCTTCGTGTTGGCGGCATCGCTCGCGCTTGCCTCGCTTACGGCGTGCGGAGCGCAGCCGCCGAAATCGGAGATGCTCAGCGACGCCGCCGTCGCGCGCGCCCCGCAGCCATGGCCCACCGCGCCTTTAGCCGCTCCCACGGCGCCGCCGCGCATCGTCGCGATCCATTTGAACGAGACGACGATCGCCAACGGCGACTTCTGGCGCGGGCGCATCGCCACGAGCACCAACGTGGCCAGCGTGGAAGTGCGCACGGAGTCGTTCTCGTTCACGGCGCAACGCAAGGCCTTCGGGCAGTTCTCGTTCGCCGTCCACTTGCTCGACCTGCCGCCTCAGTACCGGCGCGGCTACGTCTTGCAGATCATCGCCCGCAACGCCGCGGGAGAGCGCGACCAGCGGTTCATCCCCATTCGCTTCAACTGAGGTCGCCGATCTCGACGGCCACGTGGAGGTCGAGCAACGCCCGGCTGCTCCGCGCGGAACGCCGCCAGCGCCCTGGGGTCCGCCGCCTCCACCAGCAGCCGGTAGATGCCCAGCGCGTCGTAGTGCGTGGCTGCGCCAGCGAGTGGCGCGCGGGCGGCTCAGCGGCACGGCACCCGGCAGCCGCTCCATCAGCTCCCGCACGCACACGTAGGTGGACATCGTGATCCTCGTACGCCGGGCGGCAGTTGCTTCCTTGCTCGGAAGCGAAGAGCGTGGAGGTGACGCCGCTTCGACGATCCCACACTCCTCTGCTCCCCTCGCTCGCGATCCTCGCTCTCGCCGCCATCTGGGGCTACAACTGGGTGGTGATGAAAGTTGGCCTCGCCGACTCGGGGCCCTTCGCGTTCGCGGCGCTGCGCGCGCTGCTCGGCGCCTTCGCGCTCTTCGCGGCGATGATCGCGCTCCGCCGGCCGCTCCGCCCCGCCGCCATCGGCGGCGCGGCGCTCGTCGGCCTCCTGCAGACCACCGGGTTCATGGCGTTCTCGACGTGGGCGCTCACCTTCGGCGGCGCGGGCAAGGTGGTCGTCCTGGCATACACCATGCCGCTCTGGGTGCTGCTCATGGCCTGGCCCGTGCTGGGCGAGCGCATCGGCACGGCGCAGTGGATCGCCATCGGCTTGGCGCTCTTGGGGTTGATCACCATCGTCGATCAACGGCGACTAGGCTTCCAGAACGTGGCCGCGGACGGGCTGGCGATCCTCAGCGGCTTGGCTTGGGCGGGCGGAACGGTCGCCGCGAAACGCCTTCGCACGGTCGCCTCGATCGACACCCTCTCGCTGACGGCATGGCAGATGCTGCTCGGCAGCATTCCGCTGGCGGTCATCGCGCTGGCCGTTCCCGAGCACCCCGTCGCTTGGACGCCGCGCTTCGTAGGCGCATTGCTCTACAGCGCCATCGCGGGCGGCGCGCTGGCCTTCTGCCTCTGGTTCTACGCCGTCTCGCGCTTGCCCGCCGGCACCGCCGGCATCGGCTCCCTGCTCACGCCGATCATCGGCATCACCGCCGCGTGGCTCCAACTGGGCGAGATTCCCAGCCAACACGAGCTCGTGGGCATGGTCCTCGTGGTCACGGCGATCGCGCTGACGGTGGCGGGTGGACTCTTCGCCCCGCGCAGGGCGGCGGTGCCCGAAACCTGAGCCGTCCTTCCCGCCGCGTTCACATATTCCGGGTAGGCTCGTGGGAGAGGACGAGCGAGCCACTTCCATGCCAACGACCACGCCTGCCCAGCCGGTCCCGCCTCTCTCGCTGCCGGATGCCGCGAAGCTTCCGGTCGATGCCGTCTTCGAGCGCTTAGCGACGTCCGCGGAGGGCCTGGGGTCCGCGGAGGCCGCCAGCCGCCTCCAGCGCTTCGGCCCCAATGCGCTGAGGGAGCACGGCACGCAGCCGGCGGCGGTGCTCCGGCGTCAATTGCGCAATCCGATGCTGATCCTGCTGGTGGCCACCGCGCTGGTCTCGCTCATCCTGGGCGAGCACACCGAGGCCTACATCATCCTGGGCATCATCGCGCTGAGCGTGGGTCTGGGCTTCGTGAACGAATACCGCTCCGAGCGCGCGCTCGAGGATCTCCATGCCAAGGTGCGCCACCGCACCGTCGTCGTGCGCGACGGGCGCAGCGCCGCGATCGACGTCACGGAGGTGGTGCCCGGCGACGTCGTGCGCGTCACCATCGGCGACATCGTTCCCGCCGACCTGCGCTTGATCGCGGCGCACGACCTCGAGTGCGACGAGTCGATCCTGACCGGCGAGTCGGTACCCGCGGCCAAGTCCAGCGACGCACCGGAAGCCGGGGCCCCGCCGAGCGACCTCTCCTGCTGCGCGTACATGGGCACCACGGTGAAATCCGGCTCGGCGAGCGGCGTGGTCGTCGCGACCGGCGGAGCCACGGCCTTCGGCGCCATCGCCCTGCGCCTGGGAGAGCGACCGCCCGAAACGGCGTTCGAGATCGGCCTGCGGGACTTCTCCTCGCTCCTGGTTCGGGTCACGACCGTGCTCACCGTGAGCATCTTCGTCGTCAACGCCGCCCTCAATCATCCGTGGCTCGACTCGCTGCTGTTCTCGCTGGCCATCGCGGTGGGATTGACACCGCAGCTCCTGCCGGCCATCGTCACCGTCAGCTTGGCCACGGGCGCCCAGCGCCTCGTCAAGCGATCCGTGGTGGTGAAGCGCCTGGTGAGCATCGAGGACCTGGGCAATATCGAGGTCCTGTACACGGACAAGACGGGCACGCTCACCACGGGCAGCATCTCGTACGAGCGCGCCATCGACTGCGCGGGCCGCGCCGCGGATCAGGTCTTCACGTTGGGCCTGCTCTGCAACGCCGCGGTGGTGCAGAACGGCTCCGTCGTCGGCGGGAACCCGCTCGACCGCGCGCTGTGGGAAGCCGCGGCCAGCCGGTCCGCCCCCCTCGCCGGGTACGCCGTGCTCGCTGAGGCACCGTTCGATCACGAGCGCAAGCTGATGTCGGTGCTGGTGACCACGCCGTCCGGTCAACGGCTGGTGATCGCCAAAGGCGCCCCCGAGTCGATCATCGCGCGCTGCCCCAGCGTCGACCGCCAGGCGCGCGACGTGCTGACCAAGCTCTTCGCGGCGGGGGCCCGCGTGGTCGCCCTGGCCACGCGCGACGGCGCGGGTCTGACCGACCTGCACCCCGGCGACGAGCGCGACCTCCAGCTGCAAGGATTCATCGCCTTCTCCGACCCGCCCAAGACCGATGCCGCGGCCAGCCTTCAGCGACTGCGCGCGCTGGGCGTGGACGTCAAGGTGGTGACCGGCGACAACGAGCACGTGGCGGAGAAGGTCTGCGGCGATCTGGGTCTGGCGGTGCAAGGGGTGCTGGTCAGCGCGGCCCTCGACGCGATGAGCGACGCCGACCTCAAAGAGGCGCTCCCGCGAACCACCATCTTCGCGCGCGTGACGCCGGAGCAGAAGTCGCGGATCATCCGCCTCCACCGCTCGCTGGGCAAGGACGTGGGCTTTCTCGGCGACGGCGTCAACGACGCCGTGGCGCTGCACGACGCCGACGTCGGCATCTCCGTCGACTCGGCAACCGACGTGGCCAAGGACGCCGCCGACATCGTGCTGCTGGACAAGAGCCTGAGCATCCTGGCCGACGGCGTGGTGGAGGGGCGGCGGATCTTCTCCAACACCATCAAGTACGTGCTGATGGGCACGTCGTCGAACTTCGGCAACATGTTCAGCGCGGCGGGGGCCTCGCTGTTTCTCACGTTTCTGCCGATGACTGCGCCGCAGATCCTGCTCAACAACCTGCTCTACGACGTGGGCGAGATGACGATTCCCACGGACGAGGTGGACCCCGAGCTGCTCCATCGGCCGTCCCACTGGGACATGCACTTCATCCGGCGCTTCATGCTGCTCTTCGGACCGATCAGCTCGATCTTCGACTTCCTCACCTACGGCGTGATGCTCGTCGTCTTCCATGCCGGACCGGCGCTCTTCCGTTCAGGCTGGTTCGTGGAGTCGCTGGCGACGCAGACGCTCGTGATCTTCTTGATCCGCACGCGGCGCGTGCCCTTCTTCCGTAGCCGCCCCAGCGTGCCGCTGCTCGTGACCTCGCTGGCCTGCGTGGCCGTCGGCGCCGCCGTGCCCTTCACGCCCTTCGGAGCCCTGCTCGGCTTCGTGCCGTTGCCCGCGGCCTTCTTCGCCATCTTGGTGGCGATGATCGTCGTCTACCTGCTGCTGGTCGAAGGCGCCAAGGCCTACTTCTTCCGCGCCCCGCGCCGCCCGCGCCGCAGGCGCGAGCTGGCGCCGCATGCGCGCCGCATCGACCGCGTGGCCTCACGCTGGACGCGGCGCGCCAGAGCGCGCAGAACGTGACCGGGGCGCCGCGAGGCTGACGATGCTTCTCCGCAATCAGCGCATCATCGTATCGTTGACGGCTTTGGGATGCGCCGCGATCATCGCCGTGCTGATCGGTTGGGCATCCGTGCCGGTCCAGCCGCCCGCGCTGGCGCCCCCGAGCCGGTCGGCGTTCGACGCGCGCACCGCGATGGCCGACACGCGCTGGTTCGCCACGAACCATCTGCATCGCGTCACGGGGAGCCCCGGGGCGCGCCGCGCGGCGGACGCGCTGGCGGCGGCCTTTACCGCGCTCGGCTACCGCGTGGAGCGCTATCCGTTCGAGATGTGGCTCGGCGGCCGCCGCGTGCGGGGAGCCGACGTGGTCGCCGTCTGGCCCGGCGCGATGCCGGAGTCGATCGCGATTCTCGCGCATGCCGATGCTCCGACGACCTCGCCGCAGGCGGCCGCGGACGACGCCGCCGGCATCGGCGTACTCCTGGAGCTGGCGCGCGTCATGCGCGATGCCCCGCATCGCCGCACGCTGATCTTCGCCGCCACCGACGCCGAAGAGTGGGGCATGATCGGCGCGCGAGAGCTTGCGCACCGCCTGCGCGACCAGGGCGTTGCCGCCGCGATCTCGATCGACGACGTCAAGGCCGGGGATGCGCTCGGGCTCGAGCTCACCTGCTCCGGACAGTCCGGCGGCTACGCGCCGCTGTGGCTGCGCGAGCTCCTGGTCGCCGCCGGCGCGGCGAACGGCACGCCCGTCTCCCAGCCCAGCGGACTCCAGGAGTGGATCGACCGGGCACTGGAGGTCTCGCTCCAAGACCAAGGGCCGCTCCTGCGTGCCGGCATTCCCGCCGTCAACGTCCTCACGATTCCCGCCGACCGTGCGGCGGCACGCGCGCGCTACCACACGCCCGCCGACGTCTTCCGCGGCTTCGAGCCGCGCACGTTCGCCATGGTCGGCGGCACCGTGGAGCGGGCGATCGCCGCTCTCGATGCGATGCCCGCGAACCAGGCGATTCCCGCGCGCGGAGCCGGCGGCGCCGGGGCGTTTCTGATCCGGCCGGGGCGGTACGTTCCGGCGCTCGCGATGCGGAGCGCGCTGCTGCTCGCGCTCGTGCCCTTCGCCTTGGCGGCGCTGCTCGCGCTGCGTAACCTTACCGGGAGCGCTCAACCCTCGCGGTGGCTGCACCTGTTGGCGCCGGGCATCTGGGTCATTCCCCCGTATCTCTGCGTGCTGACGCTCTACGCTTTGACGGCGGCGAACGTCTTGCCGCGTTACGAGCTCTATCCGGCGACGCCGCGCGATCCGTTCCTCTATCATGTCTCGCCGACCGTCGCCGTGCCATTGGCCGCGGTTCTCGTCGCGGCCATCGTGGCCGTGGCATGGACCCGGCGGCGGCTCCCGCTCGGCCGGTCCTCGTTCGCGACCCGGAAGACGGCGCTCTACGTCTGGATCTTCGCCGCGATGGCCGTTGCCCTCGCCGTCAACGCCTACGGCGCATGGCTCATGCTCGGCGTCCTGCTCCTTACCGCGCTGCTCGTGGTGCGGCCCGCCGGCCCCGGCGGTCGCGGCGTGAACGCGCTGCTGCTGCTGGCAGCTCCGGCGCCGTTCGCGGCACTGGCGTACCTCTTCGCCCAAGAGATCTACCTCGGTTGGCGCATCAGCTGGTACCTCGTCCTGCAAGCCGCCTACGGCGCCTGGTCGCCGCTCGCGGTTGGGCTCGCCCTGCTCGCCGTCGCGCTGTGGGCGCAAGCGCTGTGGACCTTCGTCGTACGCGGCCGGATCAGGGCGTGATGCGCTCGATCAGCTCCGGCGCGTCGTTGCGCGGCGAGTTCACCGCGGTGGAAACCGGCCACGCCCGCATCTCCTCGGAGGGGTACGGCTGCAGCATCGGCAGCAGATTCTCCGGCTTCTGCTCCTCCGGCGCGAGCCACGCCGCGTAGTCCCCGCGGCGCAGGACCACGGGCATGCGATCGTGGATCGGCGCGGTAACGTGATTGGCGGGGCCGACGATGATCGTGCAGCTGCGCAACGGGTGCTCCTCGGGGCCCCAGGACTCCCACAGGCCCGCGAACGGCTCGCCCGACTTCATCGTGATGTAGAACGGGATCTTGCCGCGGCCGGACTTCTGCCATTCGTAGTAGCCGTCCGCGAGCACGAGGCACCGCCGCCGGCGCAACGCGCCGCGAAACGCCGGCCTCTCGGCGACGGTCTCCACCCGCGCGTTGATCATCCGCGAGCCGATCGCGGGATCCTTGGCCCAGAACGGGATCAGCCCCCAGCGCAGGGGCTCGATGACGCGCCGGCCGTCATTGCGGGCCGCGAGCACCTCCTGCATCGGGGCGATGTTGTACCGGGCGCCGATCCCTTCGAAGATCTTCCATCCGGGGAAGAGCCTCTGGAGGCGATCCAGCGGAGTGTGCATCGTGAAACGACCGCACATGGGCTCCGGGTTCTCGCACCCTGCTGCGGATCCCGCGGGCCCCGCAGCAGGAGCGCTGCCCCGCCAAGTCGGATGCACCGCTTCGAGAGCATTCACCACGTCGTAAAGGAGCGATCCGATGGGTCAGATGATCGAGTTCACGCGCCCCGATGGTAAGAAGGCGCCTGGCTATCTCGCTCTCCCCGAGCGCGCGCAGGAAGCACCGGGCATCGTGGTGATCGAGGAGTGGTGGGGCGTCAACGATCAGCTCAAGGGCATCGCCGATGCCTACGCCGCCGTCGGGTATCGCGCGCTCGTCCCCGATCTCTATCGCGGCCGCGTCGCCGCCACCGGCGACGAGGCGAATCACCTCATGCAGGGTCTCGACTTCACCGACGCCACCACGCAAGACATCCGCGGCGCCGTCCAGTTCCTGAAGGCGCAAGGAGGCAAGGTCGGCGTGACCGGATACTGCATGGGTGGCGCGTTGGCGCTCGCGAGCGCGATGCATGTCCCGGAGGCGGACGCCGCGGTGGTCTTCTACGGCTTTCCGCCCGCGGAGACCGGCGACCCCGCGACGATCAAGATTCCGCTCATCGGTCACTGGGCCTTGCACGACGAGTTCTTCAACGCCGAGGGCGTCAAGCAGATCGAGGAGCGTCTGAAGGCCGGCCGGGTGAGCTACGAGTTCTTCTGGTACGACGCGAGCCATGCGTTCTGCAATCCCGGCGGCCTCGGGAACTACAAAGACGCGGAGGCCAAGCTCGCCTGGCAGCGCTCGCTCGACTTCTGGAAGCG